>NZ_CP079869.1:620467-1240934 GCF_025263265.1 Mycobacterium sp. SMC-4
CGTACACCTGCGCGAAGATGCCGCCGAACCGGTCGATACCGCGCAGCAGCACGTCGTCGCTGATCGGGGACGCGCCGTAGACGATCACCCGCAGCGCCGAGAAGTCGGCGCTGCGGACACCAGGGGTATCCAGCAGTGACGCGATGACCGACGGAACCAGCAGCATGTTGGTGACGCGGTGGCGCACGACCGCATCGAGGATCTGCGCGGGCACGACGTCGCGCAACACCACCGTGGCCGCGCCTTCCCACAGCCCGGCGAACACCCACCCGGACCCGGCCATATGGAACAGCGGCATCACCGCCAGGCTGATCGCGTCGGAGCTCAGCTGCCATGGCCCCGCCGCGACACCGCCGGTCTTGCAGACATAGTTGGCGTTGCTGAGCATCACGCCCTTGGGGCGCCCGGTGGTTCCGGAGGTGTACATCAGGAACACCAGATCGTCGGCGGCGGTGCGCACGCCGGGGTCGACCGCGGGATGACCGGCCACCCATTTGGTGAAGTCGGGCCAGCGGGGGTGGGCACCTAGGGCCAGCACGGTGGCTTCGATGTCGTCTTCGATGGCCTCGAGATGGTCGAAGAAGTCGGCGCCGACAACGACCGCCACCGCGCCACTGTCGCGCAGGATGTGGCGAATCTCCGGTGCGGCCAACCGCCAGTTCACCGGCACGCCGACAGCGCCGAGCTTGGCCAGACCGAACACGACGTCGAAGAACTCGGCGCCGTTCTTCTCGACGAACGCGACCCGGTCACCGGGACCGATGCCGGCCGCGGCGAAGGCCTGCGCGGCGCGGCTGGAGCGGGTGTCGAGGTCACCGAACGTGATGACCTGGTCGTCGACGATCAGCGCCGGCGCCTCGGGTCGCCGGCGGCCGTGGACCCGGATGATGTCGGCGACGGTCTGGATCATCGGTCTTTCGGCTGCACCCGCTGGCGCTTCATGATGGAGTCGACGGCGGCCGGGGCGATGCTGTTGATTGCGTGGGCGGTGACGGCGATGCGCGGGGCGATGTGGACGGGCCGATGCCGCGCGGCGGTGACCATCCAGCCGGCCGCTTCGTCGGCCGACAGCCCGGGCAACCCGTCATAGGCCCGGGTCGGCGCGATCATCGGCGTTTTGACCAGGGGGTAGTACAGCGTCGTGGCGTGCACACCCCGATCGGCCCATTCGGTCTCGATGATCCGACTGATCGAGGACAGGGCCGCCTTGGACGCGTTGTACACACCGAACAGCGGCGGCGATTCGGTCTTGACTCCCCAGGTGGACACGTTGATGATGTGGCCGTCTCCCCGGTCGAGCATGCCGGGGGCCAGTCCGCGGATCAGCCGCAGCGGGCCGTAGTAGTTCAGCGTCATGGTGCGTTCGACGTCATGCCAGCGTTCCAGCGATTCGGTCAGCGGCCGGCGGATCGAGCGACCGGCGTTGTTGATCAGGATGTCGACGCCGCCGAACTCCTCCTCGACGGTCGCGACGAGACGATCTATGGCGTCGAGGTCGGACAGGTCGCAGGGGCGGGCGTGGGCGGTACCGCCGGCGTCGGTGATACCCGCGACGAGCGCGTCGAGCAGTTCTCGGCGGCGCGCCACGACGACGACAGTCGCCCCGCGCCTGGCCAGTTTCGCAGCCGCCGCTTCACCGATACCCGACGATGCGCCGGTCAGCAGGATCCGCTTGCCGGCGAGGTCGACGGCCTGGTGGGCGGGTCGGTACTGCAGCAGTGTGGGCAGTAGCGGGGGCCGCATGCTGGTCAACAGCATCTGGTCGGCCAGCCGCCGCAGCGGGTTCCTGCTCACGTCTCGTCCTCTCGTGATTTCGGCGCGGAAAACGACGCCAGGTGTCGCAAAACGCGCCGAAATCGCATCAGAAGTAGCGGGGAAACGGTGACCAGTCCGGGTCGCGCTTCTCCAGGAACGCGTCGCGGCCCTCGACGGCCTCGTCGGTCATGTACGCCAGCCGGGTGGCTTCCCCAGCGAACAGTTGCTGTCCGACCAGGCCGTCGTCGAGCAGGTTGAATGCGTACTTGAGCATCCGGATGGCCTGCGGAGATTTGCCGTTGATCTCCCAAGCCCACTGCAGCGCAACGTTCTCCAGATCAGCGTGCTCGACCACCTCGTTGACCGCGCCCATCGCGTGCATCTGCTCGGCTGTGTAGGCGCGACCCAGGAAGAAGATCTCGCGGGCGAACTTCTGCCCGGCCTGGCGCGCCAGGTAGGCCGAGCCGTAGCCGCCGTCGAACGAGCCGACATCGGCGTCAGTCTGTTTGAAGCGGGCGTGCTCGCGGCTGGCCAGCGTCAGATCGCACACCACGTGCAGCGAGTGCCCGCCGCCCGCGGCCCATCCGTTGACCAGGCAGATCACCGGCTTGGGCATGAACCGGATCAGGCGCTGCACCTCCAGGATGTGCAGCCGCCCGGCGCGCGCGGGGTCCACGGTCTCGGCGGTCTCACCCGACGCGTACTGGTAGCCCGAGCGTCCCCGGATGCGCTGGTCGCCGCCGGAGCAGAATGCCCAGCCACCGTCCTTGGGTGACGGTCCATTGCCGGTCAGCAGAATGACCCCGACATCGGAGGACATCCGCGCGTGGTCGAGCACGCGGTAGAGCTCGTCGACGGTGTGCGGGCGAAACGCGTTGCGCACCTCGGGCCGGTCGAACGCGACACGCACCGTCGGCTGGTCGACGGCGCGGTGATAGGTGATGTCGGTCAGGTCATCGAAGCCGGACACCGGCTCCCACCGGCTCGGGTCGAACGGGTTGCTCGCAGCCTCGGTCACGAGGTCACGGTATCGAAGCGGAACACCGGGCAGCGCCCGGCCAGCGTTTCGAACTCATCGGGATGAGGGCCGGTGACCAACCCGGCGTTCTTCATGAAGCTCACGCCGGTGGGCACCAGCACCGGGAACTGCCGTAGCAGCGGTCGGGCCTGCTCGACGGGCAGCTCGACAAGCCGGACGTGTTCGCGCCGTTTACCCGATCTCAGCTCGGCATCGGGGTTGGCCTGTGCATTACGCACCCAGTCCGAGCCGGGCAGACCACCCACGACGTAGCGGTGGCCGTCGACCTCGAACGGGGTGATCGGCGTGGACCGCGGTTGCCCGGATTTGCGGCCTGTGACGGTCAGGACGACCGGCCCGTCGGTGAGCAGGCCGGTCCGGTTGAGCAGGATCATCGCCTTGTTGACGTACTTGAGCCACCACGGCGGCCGAATGCGATCGCTTGCCATACCGTCGAAGTTACGCTGGCAGATCTAGGCCGTGGGCGCTGAGCGCGGCACGTAGTCCGTCCGAGCGCTGCGTGGTGGGCAGCGGGTCGACGAGTGCGAACCGGCATCCCACCGCTCGTGCGCCGCCGTCGGCCTCATCGCTGTCGCCGACCATCAGGGCGTGCCGCGCCGGCACGCCGAGCCGGTCCAGTGCGGTCTGGAAGATCGCCGGGTCGGGTTTGACTGCGCCCACTTCAAACGACAGCACAAATTCGTCGACGGCCTCGGCAATCCCCAGAGCCTGGAAGGCCGGCCGGATGTCGAACGCGATGTTGGACACCACGGCGGTCTTGATGTCACGGCGGTGCAGCCCGTCGAGCACCGCAGCGGTGTCGGGGTAGGACGACCAGCAGGCGGGGTCGATCACCTTGGAGTAGAGCGCTTCGGCATGATGACGGGCCAGTCCTGACTGGGCCAGCACATGCAGGTAGGCCTCCCTGTGCAGGTGCGGAGCGAGATCCCGGTTCACCCACGCTTGCAGCGCTGCGGGTGTCATCGCCACCGATCGGCCGGTCGGGGCGGTCAGCCGGCGCATCAGTTCGGCCTGGACGTGGCCATCGATCTCGCGGTCTTCCTCGGAGTCGAGGGTCATGCCGGTGAACCAGCTCGTGTCCTCCTCCAATCGGAACAACGTCCCGGAAAAGTCGAACAGCACCGCCTGCACGTCATCCACGCCACCTATGGTGCCAGTTACCCCTCGTCGAGTACTGCGCTGGCATCGGACTTCGCCCACAGGTTCAGGAAGTTCGTCATCATCAACAGCCGGCTGCGGATCTGTTCAGATTCGGTGATTGCCGGGTCGAAGCGGTCGGTGACGGGTTCGGGCAGCGCGTTGAGCAGAAAGCCGGGCACGTCGAGTAGCCAGGTCGTCCCCATGATCGCGACGTAGGCCAGCACGTGGTCGTGCACCGCGGACGTGTCGAGTCGCGGGCCGCCCGCGGCGGCGTACTCGTCGGCGAAGTGTCGCAGCAGATGTTCGAAGTGCTTGTCCCACATGCTGGTTTCGGCGCTGCACAGCGCACCCCAGATGGCCATCGCGAGGTTCATCCGCCCCACACATCCCCAGTCGAGCAAACCGCATTGGAGCTGGTCTCCCGCGCGCCAGAACCAGGCGTTGTCGACGTTGGCGTTCCAGTGGCACAGCGCGACATGGTCGGTGTCGGCGGCCAACCTGTCCCACAGCGCGTCGACACGGCGTGCGATGATCTCCACATCGTGGTGCAGGCACGAAATAAACTGTGGTGCAACGATATCGGCCGGTAGAAGGCCCGGCCGGCGGGCGGCGAGTTCACCCAGCAGGTCGACGCGCCGGTGCAATTGATCGGCGGAGTAGAGCCTCCGGTCGCCGACGGAGAGCCGGCGTATGTCGACGCTGAAGGCCGAGCCCGCGCCCAGCAGTCCCGCCTTGTCGCTGCCGGCGAGCCGGCCCAGCGCGCCCAGCAGTGCCTCGTAGTGCTGCAGTGGTTCCGGCATGGCGTAGTCGGCGCACTTGGCATGCTGCTGTTCGATCCCGTTACTGCCGAACGCAATCCGATCGGTGATCAGGATCCCGGTACCGGATTCCGCGTGGTAGTCGGCGAACAGGCAGCGCGGTACGGCGATCGGGAACCGGGCCGCGCGCGTCAGCAACGCGAAACGGACCTCCAACGCCATCTGAGTGCGGCCCAGGTCGCGTGCCGGGTCGTCGAAGTCGCGGGAGAACTTGACGAACAGCTCCCGCGGCAGACGGTGCGCACCCCGATAGGAGACCGTGAGCAGTGCCTTGCGACCGGTGCTGCCGCCACCGAACTCGGTCAGGCTGTCGAGGGCGATGACCGCGGCGTCGTCGTCCAAGACACCTGCGCGGCGAAACGCCGCGGTGAGGAACTCAGGCCCGGTCTCGTCCAGGGAGACGGCATCGGCGGGGAAGTCAAGGCCGAGATGATCACCCGGGTAGGTCCGCATTCGGTGATTGTGCCCGGAACGGCCACACCTAGCGGTTGCGCCCCGCCTGTCGGCGCCCGGCCGACACCGGCGCCGAGTGTACGCATTCTGACGCGTCCGCCGGGTAGCGCCGTCATAAACCGAACATTGGGCGGCCCGGGCTCAGCCCGGCTCAGCCCGGCTCAGCCGACGGAACGCCCCGAGCCCTCCCAGAACTGTGCCCGCACCGCCTTCTTGTCCGGCTTGCCCAGCGCGGTGATCGGCACCGAGTCGGTGACGACGACCTGCTTGGGCACGTGCACCGAACCCTTGCGATCCTTCACCGAGGCCTGGATCTCGGTGATCATGGTGGCCACGGCTTCCTCGGAGCGCTCGGCGTCGGGCCGCAGCACCACCACGGCGGTCACCGCCTCACCCCACTTCTCGTCGGGGGTGCCGATGACACACACTTGGGCCACCGAAGGGTGTTCGGCCACAACATCTTCGACTTCGCGGGGGAAGACGTTGAACCCGCCGGTGACGATCATGTCCTTGGTGCGGTCGACGATGTAGTAGAAGCCGTCTTCGTCTTCACGGGCCAGGTCGCCGGTGTGCATCCAGCCGTCCCGGAAGGTCTCGGCGGTGGCTTCGGGCAGGTTCCAGTATCCGCCCGACAGCAGTGGGCCCGACACACAGATCTCACCCACTTCGCCCTGCGGCACCGGGTTGCCGTCGGGATCCAGCAGCGCGACCCGGGCAAACAGCGTCGGGCGGCCGCACGACGTCAGCCGCTTCTCGTCGTGGTCCTTCTTGGACAGGTAAGTGATCACCATCGGCGCCTCGGACTGGCCGTAGTACTGCGCGAAGATCGGGCCGAAACGGCGGATCGCCTCCGCCAGGCGCACCGGGTTCATCGCCGAGGCGCCGTAGTAGACGGTCTCCAGCGATGACAGATCGCGGGTGTGGGAATCCGGATGATCCATCAGCGCGTAGATCATCGAGGGCACCAGCATCGTCGCGGTGATTTTCTGTTCCTCAATGACCTTCAGCACCTCGGCCGGGTCGAACTTCGTCATGACCCGCAGTTCGCCGCCCTTGACGATCACCGGAGTGAAGAAGGCTGCTCCGGCGTGCGAGAGCGGCGTGCACATCAGGAAGCGTGGGTTCTCCGGCCACTCCCACTCGGCGAGCTGCACCGTGGTCATCGTGGTGATCGACTGCGTGGTGCCGATGACGCCCTTGGGCTTGCCGGTGGTGCCGCCGGTGTAGGTCAGACCGCCGACGTGGTCGGCGGGCAGGTCCGCGGCGACCAGCTGCTTGGCCGGGTACTTGGCGGCCTCGGCGGTCAGGTCGACGGCGGTGACGTCACTGTCGGCGAGCTCGGGGGGCACCGGCCCGATGGTCAGTACCTGCTTGAGCGACGGCACCTTGGCCACCAACCCCAGCGCACGCTCGACGAACATCGGGTTGGGGTCGATGATCAGCGACGTCACCTCGGCATCGGACAGCACGTAGGCGTGGTCGTCCAGGGAGCCGAGCGGATGCAGAGCGGTGCGCCGGTAACCCTGGGTCTGTCCGGCGCCGATGATCATCAGCACCTCGGGCCGGTTCAGCGACAGCAGGCCGACGGCTGCCCCGGTCCCGGCGCCGAGCGCCTCGAACGCCTGAATGTACTGGCTGATGCGGTCGGCGAGCTCACCACCGGTCATCGTGGTGTCGCCGAGGAACAGCACCGGCCGGTCCTTGTGTCGCTTCAACGCGCCGACGGTGAGGTGTCCGGAGTGCAGGAAGTGGCGGAGCATCGGGTCCGACGAGCGCTCGGGCGAGGAGGCATCGACAAGAGTCATGGCTACAGACTAGAACGTGTTCCAATTCCAGCAGAAGGGTCCGGGCGGAATTGCCGTCAACTCGCGCCCAGTCGGCTCACAGCACCCCGCATCCGGCGGTATCGCACAGCAGTGCGCTGGCCAGCAGGATCGGCCACAATGCAACAGAAGCGGCCACGGCGATCAGGTCGGCGAAGACGGTGAACTGCGGGTTGAACAGCGACTCCAGCCTGCCCAGCAACGGGATGTTCGCAGCGGTGTAGATCACGCCCGCCACGGTGTAGAGCAGCGCGACCAACAGCGCCCGGTCCACGAAAGTCGCTGCGCTGCCACCGGTTCGATAGGAGCGCAGGAATCGCCGCCAGCGCCGTTCCTCGTTGTCTTCGGCCACGGGGCTCAGCCGACGCGCTCGCCGAGCGGTCCGGTCCGCGGCCGAAAACAGTTCAACGCCATGTGCGAGATCTCCTGGGTGCCGCGCGCGTTGGCTGCGCGTGAGGTTGCCGCAGTACCGAGACGCTGATTCGTGCGGCGGCGCCAAGGCTATCCGAGAGCACCAATAAGTAAATGGCGGTTCGGGAAAAATGTGGACTCTTCTCGCGACGGTTTTCGGCGCGTTAGGGTGGCGACATGGCATCGACTGCGGTCGTCCGCGCCGACCGCAGACGCCCCAAAGACCGCAAACAACAGATCGCTCGAGCGTCGGCGGAAGCGTTCAGCGAGCTTGGTTACCACGCAGTAAGTATGGAGGACATCGCCTCGCGCGTGGGCGTTACGGCCGCATCGCTGTATCGGCATTATTCGGGCAAGTACGACTTGTTCCGCGCGGCGGTCCTGGGGCTGGGTGAGCAGCAGGTCGCCGCCACTGCGTTCGTCGACGCCGACTCTGACTCCCAGCCCGCGCAACTCTGGGAGCGGATCGTCGGTGCGCTGATCGACACCTCGATCAAGAATCGTGCCAGCGGGGGGCTGTACCGGTGGGAGGCCCGCTATCTTCGGGAGCCCGACCAGGCCGTGATCAACGAGCAACTCAAGATGGTCAACCGCCGCCTGCAGCGGCCGCTGGCGCAGTTGCACCCCGAACTGGGCAGTCGGCAGCGGTGGGTGCTCTCAGCGTCGGTGCTCAGTGTGATCGCGAGCATCACAGACCACCGGACCAAGCTTCCGGCCGACGAAATTCGTCGGTTGCTGGCCGACCTGGCGCGCCGACTGCGTGATGTTCACCTACCGCCGTGGGCCGCCGATGACGAGCGCAGAGAGCCCCGCGGCCGCCCACTCGACGCGGCCGGCGAGTACGAGTTGACCCTTGCCGCGGCGCTGCGGCTGTTCCACGAGCACGGATACCGTGAGACCGGAATGGACGACATCGCCTCGGCGATCGGTCTGCCGGCGTCGAGCATCTACCGCTTCTTCAGCGGCAAAAGCGCGCTCCTGACCGCCATCTACCGGCGCGCCGCCGACCGGGTCTCCGGGGACGCGAGCACCATTCTGGCCACCGCACCAGATGCCCGCGCGGCGATCGAGCGGCTGATCGCCGCCTACGTGTGGCGCTTTCTCGCCGTGCCCGAGCTGGCCTATGTGTATTACGCGGAGCGGATCAACGTCCCGCCCGAAGACCGCGCCACGTTGCACAACATCCAACGCGCCACCGTGGAGGCGTGGGCGCGTCAGGTGGTCGCGGCGTGCCCGGACCGGTCCGAGGTTGAGTCCAGATTCGCTGTGCAGGCAGCGTTCGGACTCGTCGTCGACATCGGACCGATGATGGCCGATGTCGACACCGACTCGGCCCGGTCGATCATCACCGCGTTCATGCGCAAGCTTCTGCTCGAAGAACCCGTTTCCGATCCGCACTGAAATCTACGAGTGCGTCAATCGCAACACGGTCACCGGCCGGTACCTAATAAGTTAATGAAAGATTCGCGAAACCTTGACGCAATCCGCGAGACGGTCATACGGTATGTCGACCATCGAGGACTGAGTTGCGTCAGCGGACGGTGGCCGAAATCGGAAGGCGTGGAACGAGCCAGTCATGCGCCTGGGCTGACCGCAGGCGCGACGGCGCCTCATCGCGCTGGTGTCGGGATGCGCTGTGGCGGAGTGGATTTCAGGTATGACTATGAGAGATCAACCGGTCCGTCAGGATGACTCCGTACATGCCATCGGGGACTGGGCCGGCGGTTATGTGCGCCGCCATCCGATGGCGTCGCTGGGTACCGTCGGAGATCAGTTCGTCCTGGGCGTGCGCACGCTGCAGTACTTCTTCATCGATCTGTTCACCGGACGATTCCAATGGCAGGAGTTCATCCGGCAGGGCGCGTTCATGGCAGGCACCTCTGTACTGCCAACGGTGTTGGTGGCGTTGCCGATCGGGGTGACGTTGTCGATCCAGTTCGCGCTGCTGGCCGGGCAGGTCGGTGCGACGTCGTTGGCCGGGGCGGCCAGCGGGTTGGCGGTGATCCGTCAGGCCGCGTCACTGGTGGCCGCGATCCTGATGGCCGCCGCCGTCGGGTCAGCGATCACTGCAGACCTGGGCTCCCGCAAGATGCGCGAGGAGACCGACGCGATGGAAGTCATGGGCGTCTCGGTGATCCGGCGGTTGGTGGTGCCGCGCTTCGCTGCCGCGATCATGATCGGCGTGGCGCTGACCGGTGTGGTGTGCTTCGTGGGCTTCTTGGCCAGCTATCTGTTCAACGTGTACTTCCAGAACGGTGCGCCGGGCAGCTTCGTGGCCACCTTCGCCTCCTTCACCACGACCGGCGACATGGTCGTCGCACTGGTCAAGGCGGTGATCTTCGGCGCGATCGTGGCCGTGGTGGCCTGCCAGAAAGGTCTGTCCACCCAAGGCGGGCCGACCGGAGTGGCGAACTCGGTCAACGCGGCTGTCGTGGAGTCCATTCTGGTGCTCATGGTGGTCAACGTCGGGATCAGCCAGCTCTACATCATGATGTTCCCCCGGGTCGGCCTGTAAACCATCGCGGCCTCGACATTCTCCCCGGCCGTGCTCGGCGGGGTGCGGCGCGCGTACCGCGCGACGACGGCACCGATCATCCGGCTCGGGCACATGCTGGTGTTCTTCGTCCGTGCCCTCGCCGGGATTCCGGTGGCGTTCCGGCACTACCGCAAAGAGTTCGTCCGGCTGCTCTCCGACATCGCTTGGGGCAACGGCTCGTTGGTTGTCGGCGGTGGAACCGCCGGGGTCGCTGTCGTGCTCGGCATCACCGTCGGCGCGCTGGTCGGGATCGAGGGCTACAACTTTCTCGACCTTCTCGGGCTGGGACCGGCGACGGGGATCATCTCGTCGCTGGTCAACACCAGAGAGCTGGCGCCGATCGCGGCGTCGCTGGCCTTCGCCACCCAGGCGGGGTGCCGGTTCACCGCGCAGCTGGGCTCGATGCGCATCGCCGAGGAGATCGATGCGCTGGAATCCCTTGGTATCCGGCCTATTCCGTACCTGGTGACGACGCGATTGATGGCCTCGGTGATCGCGGTCATCCCGCTCTACGTCGCCTGCCTGGCCGTGAGCTACCTGACCACCCAGATCGTCGTCCAGATCATCAGCGGCGGCTCGACCGGGTCCTACCTGCACTATTTCACGCTGATGTTGTCCGGCCAGGACATCGTTTATTCGGTGATCAAGACCGTCATCTTCGTCTGGATCGCGTCGACGGTCCAGTGCTACTACGGGTTCTACGCCAGCGGCGGACCGGTCGGGGTCGGGGTCGCCGCCGGGCACGCCATGCGCGCCAGTATCACCGTCGTGATCATGGTGAACATGCTGCTCACCATGGCGCTGTGGTCGGTGGACGCCGGGGCGAGGTTCGGGGGCTGAATGGCGAACTCCTTTGAAATGGACGGGCGCGGTCCCACCGACCGGCAGCTTCTGGGCAGCGGTCTGGCTCTGCTGGTCGTCGTCGCGTTGGTCACCGCAACACTGTTGGTCAAGTCGACCGGACGCCTGGAGCCGGTGATCCGGGTGATGGCCGCGATGGTCAACGTCGGTGACGGTCTGCCGCAGCGCTCCGACGTGAAGTATCACGGTGTGCTCGTCGGTGCGGTCACCGGCGTCACCCCGGCAGCGCACGGCGACCCCAACTTCGTCCACATCGATCTCAAACGCGAATACGCCGGCTCGATCCCGGCCGGGGTGACCGCACGGGTGGTGCCCAGCAACGTCTTCGCGGTGTCCTCGGTGCAACTCGTGGACCCCGGCGGCACGAGCGCCGGCGCGCCGATCGAGGCCGGTGCGGTCATCCCGGAGGACACCGAGCTTCCGACCGTGCTGTTTCAGACCACGATCAGCAAGTTGCGCGACATCCTCGCCGCGACCGGCCGAGGCCGTGAGGACCACACGATCGGCATTCTTGCTGCGGTCAACGCAGCCACCCAGGGCCGTCGTACCGAATTGTTGACCAGTGGTGCGCAGTTGAATCGGATGGTCGACGAACTCGACCAGATCATCGCCACCGAACCGGGTCCGACCACGGTGTCGGCACTGGTCGAGGCGACTCGCGGTCTGGCACAGACCGCACCCGATCTCGTCGACGCGCTGCACCAGGCAGTCCAGCCGATGCGCACGCTGGTCGAACAGGACGCTCAGTTGACCTCGCTGGTCAACGGGGGCATCCACACGGTGGGGACCACCCACACGGCGCTGCACAACCACACCGACCGCCTGGTACAGATCACCACCGAGCTGACCCCGGTGATCGGTTCGCTGGCCAACACCTCGCACCACTGGTTGCCCGCTTTCGTGAAGCTCAACGGCCTGTCGGACAAGTTCTTCGACGAGGTGTGGATTCACGAGCAGGACATCGGCAACATGCGGGTGAATCTGTCGTTCACCCCGAGCTACAGCTACACCAGGGCCGATTGCCCGCAGTACGCCGGGCTGAAGGGGCCGAGTTGCTTCACCGCGCCGCTGGTCCCGACGCGCGCGTCGTTGCCCGATCAGCTGTTGCCGCAGAATTACCAGCCGCCACCGGATCTGGCACCACCGGCGGGCACCGAGATCGGACCGAACGGCAACCTGATCGCCGTCGGACCGCCGCTGGTGAACCCGTATCCGAACCTGGCCGATCCGAACCCGGCGCTGCCGCCGTGGATGAGCCCGTCGGCACCGGTGCCTGGCACCGCCAACCCGGACCTGGTTCCGACGCCACAGCCGCCGGTGCCGTTGTCGCCGCTGGCACCGGTGGCGCCGCGGCCCCCGCACATGCCGCCCCGGCCGCCGGCGCCGGGTCCACCGGCCGCACCGGCGTCCTTCGGCGGCAATGTGGGACCTGTGGGCAGTAACCAAGAACGTGACCTGCTCGGCGTCGTCACCGGACGGCCGGCCACCGTGGCGACTCAGCTGTTGCTCGGCCCGGTGGCGCGCGGCACCACGGTGTCGATCTCGGAGAACAGCGAGGAGACCCGATGAATTACCGCGGTGCGCTGGTGGGGCTGTCGCTCTTCATGGCCGTGGCGATGACGTTGACGTGGTTGGTCTATGTCACCCTGCGCCGTGACGTCGCGGGACCCACAGTGCCGTACGCGGCGATGTTCACCGACGTGTTCGGCCTTCGCGAGGGTGACGATGTGCGGATGGCCGGTGTACGGGTCGGTCGTGTCGAAAAGATCGAGCTGCAGGGCGATCTGGCGAAGGTCTCGTTCGTCGTGCAGAGCGACCAGCAGGTGCTCGGTACCACGGTGGCGTCGGTGACCTACCAGAACATCGTCGGGCAACGCTATCTCGGCCTGTCGCTAGGACGAACCGGCGATCCGGGACCGCTGCCGCCCGACAGTGTGATCCCGCTCGAACGCTCCGACCCGTCCTTCGACGTGACGACGCTGCTCAACGGCTATGAACCGTTGTTCAGTTTGCTCAATCCGCGCGATGCCGACAATCTCACCCGGGGTGTCATCGAGTCGCTGCAGGGTGACGAATCCGCGATCTTCGCCTTGGTCAACCAGACGTCTGAGTTGACCGAATCGTTCGCCGGTCGCGACGAGGAACTCGGTGCGGTGATCACCGATCTGAACACCGTGATGGCCAACCTGGCTCAGCACAACGACAGTCTCGACCAGGTCGTGACCGAGGTGCAGTCGGTGGTGTCGACCTTCGATCGACAGCGTCCCGCGCTGGTGGCCTCGACCGGATCGCTGGCGAGGGTGATGACCCAGCTCTCGGAGATCACCGATGAGGTGTACCCGTCACTGAACGAACTGGTGCAACGCGAGCCGGGTTTCGCTCAGCACCTGGTGAGCATCGAACCGCAGCTGGCATTCACCGGCGGCAATTTGCCGCTGTTGCTCAAGGGATTTGCCCGGATCACCGGTGACGGGGCGTACGCCAACGCCTACGGGTGTGATCTCAATGCCACCGGTTTCTTCCCCGGCCTCAACGACGTCACGCCGATCATCGTGGACGCCGCGACACCGGGCAACAAAGCCAGATACACCCCCAAGTGCAGGAACATGGCCAATGGCTGAAACTCAGAGGGTTCGCCGGCGACCGCTGGAGGAGCGCAGCAAGCTCGGGCTCGGGATCATCGCGGTCGCGGTGGTGGCTGTGCTGGTCGCGGCGCTGCTGCTGGTCAGGGCGGCCGATGTCGGCTACCGACATTTCACCGCGCAGTTCCTGCAGGCCGCGGCGCTACAGCCGGGCAACCCGGTCACCGTCGCCGGTATCCCGGTCGGCGAGGTGACGTCGATGAAACTGGCCGGCGATCATGTCGAGGCGCGCTTCACGGTGCGCAATGACGTTGCACTCGGCCAAGATTCGCGGGCGATCATCAAGGTCACCACCATTCTGGGTTCGCGGTACCTCGCGCTGCAGCCCGCCGGCGAGGGATCGCTGCCCGACGCCCGGTTCGACCTGGCGCACACCGAGGTTCCATACGACCTACAGGAAGCTCTGACCGATGTCGCCACCACCTACGAACAAGTCGACTCCGACAAGTTTGCCGAGTCGCTGAGCGTCTTGGGGCAGCAGCTGCAGGGCCTGCCGGCGATCGTGCCGCAGGCGATGCAGAACACCCATACCCTCTCGACGATCATCGCCGATCGCCGCGACCAACTCGGCGCGTTGTTGGAGACCACCGAGGTGGTCAGCACCACGCTGCGACGTCAACAAGCCAATATCGCCAGCATGGTGCGGCAGGGCAACGATCTGGTCGGCGAGTTCGTCGTCCGCCGCGCCTCGTTTCACGCGATGATGGACGCGATCACCAACCTCGTCCAGATGCTCAGTGATCTCGTCATCGACGACCGTGCCGAGCTGGAAGCGCTATTGGTCGACGTCCGCGAGCTGTCCGGCATGCTCGGCCAGCACGACGATCTGGTCCGCAGCATCCTGCAGACGGCCCCGGTCGCGCTGCGCGGTCTGGCCAATGCCACCGGCAGCGGGAATGCGGTCGACTTCAACGTCGCCAATGGGCTGCTCATCGATTCGTGGATGTGCGCGATCAGTGGTCGTGCCAAACAGTTCGAGATGATCCAGTACCTGAAGAACTGCAAGTGATGAGCGCGCGGACGAAAGTCATGACGCTGATCGCCGTCATCGGTGTCATCGTCGTCGTGATCGCCGCGGTGGGGATCTCCTACGCATCAGACCGGCTCAATACCATCTCGGTCACCGCGCAGTTCGACAGTGCGGCCGGGCTTTACGAAGGCAACACGGTTGCGGTGCTGGGGATGCCGGTGGGCAAGGTCACCAAGATCGTGCCCAAGGGTGGATATGTCGAGGTCGAATTCACCGTCGACGGCGACGTCCCGGTGCCGGCCGATGCGCAGGCGGTGACCATATCGAACTCGATCCTGACCGACCGGCAGATCGAGCTGACGCCGCCCTATCGGGGGGACGGGCCGACGCTGCAGAACAACGATACGATCGGGCTGCATCGCACCCGGACCCCGGTGGAGTTCGCGCAGGTTCTCGACGTGCTCGACAAGCTGTCCACTTCGCTGCGTGGAGACGGTAAGGGCAACGGACCGATCGGCGATGTGGTCGATGCCAGTGCTGCCATCGTCGACGGCAACGGTCAGCAGATGAAGGACGCTCTCGGTGAACTGTCGAATGCGCTGCGGCTCAGCTCCAATCGCGGTGCGGTCACCCGCGATCAGCTGACCGCGATCATCCGTAACGTCAGCACGTTGTTCGAAGCGGCAGCCGACAACGACGCCACGCTGCGTGAGTTCGGTTCCAGCATCCGGCAGCTGAGCCAGGTGCTCGCCGATGAGAACTTCGGGACCGGCAGCACCGGCCGGAAGATCAACGACGTGATCGATCAGTTGGGCGAGGTGCTCGACACCCACCGGGACGCGGTCAAAGACATCGTCGCCAGCGGCGATACTGCGCTGACGACCGCGGTGGACCATCAGCGCGACCTCGCCGAGTTCCTCGACGTGGCTCCGCTGACGCTGGACAACATCTACAACGCGATTGACCGGACCAACGGTTCGGTACGGGTCCATCTGCTCATCGACAAGGTGCTGTTCGACACCCAGACCGTCAAAGAGATGTGCAACATGATGGGCCTGCGTCAGCTCGGTTGTAGCACTGGGACTCTGCAGGACTTCGGTCCGGACTTCGGGTTGAGCTATGTCCTCGATGGACTCGCGGCGATGGGGCAGAAGTGATGGCGGGCCGGGCGAGAACGATTTTGGCGACCATGTTGGTCGCAGCACTGCCGGTGTCGGGCTGTGCCACCGAAGGATTGGCGAGTCTGCCGCTGCCGGCCCCGACGGGGGGGTCGGGGGGATACACGCTGACCGCCGTGTTCTCCAACGCGCTCAATCTGCCGGCGATGGCGAAGGTCCGGCTCGGCGGTGCCGACATCGGCCAGCTGGAGTCGATGGTGGCCCGCAACTACACGGCGGTGACAACGCTGCGGATCCAGGAGGGCGTGCAGCTGCCGCAGGGCAGTACTGCCGAGTTGCGCTCCGCCACCCCGTTGGGCGACGTGTTCGTCTCGATCCGCCCGCCCAGCGACGCGCCGGCCGGCGGACCGCTGCTCGGAGACGGCGACACCATCGGAATCGAATCCACCGCGGCCGCAGCCACTGTGGAGTCGGTGCTCAGTTCGGCGGCGATTCTGGTCAACGGTGGAGCGGTACGCAACTTCACCAACATCATCAACGGTCTGGGCAAGGCGACCGGTGACCAGGGCCAGGCGTTCGGCGACCTGATCCGAAAGACGAACAACACGCTGGGAACCCTCAATGCGCGTTCCGAGCAGATCTCCACAGCGATGACCGAGACGTCGCGGTTGGTCGGCCAGCTCGACGCCAAGAACGATGCTCTCGGTGAGCTGATGGAGGCGGCCGGGCCGGCCACCACCACGCTGGCCGCGCACACCGATCAGATCGCCGAACTGGTGGTCCAGCTCGGTGACACCTCCGATCAGCTACGCAAGTTCCCTTCGATCGCCGGCACCGACACCAGTGGTCGCAGCGTCATCGCTGATGCCAACACGATCGCCGATGCCTGGAATGACGTGGTGCTCGAACCCGATGCGACACTGTATTCGCTGAACCGGCTGATGCCCCCGCTGATCAAGTCCTCGACCAGTAACGCCATTGCGGTGCGCGCCAGCATCGACCGGTTGGTCCTCGGGTCGATCCCTGACATCGGGTTCACCGGCGATCCCGGCCTGCACGGACCCAAGCGCTACAACTGGCACCAGCTGGTCGGCTCTATCCAGTACACGCTTTTCCGGTTACAGGAGCGGATCGTCGGCAAGGGGCCGGGGGTACCGCAGCTGCCGGTCCTGCCCAGCCCGACCGAGCCCGGGCAGATCGTCACCGTGCCAGGCACCGCGGAGCCGCCGCCGGGCCCGCAGGCGCCGCCGGCGTCGATATGGGTACCGCCGCCGACCCCCGCGTCGCAGGCGCCTCCGGGGCCCGGGATACCGGGTCCGGCTGTCCCCGCAGCCCCGGCCCCTGGCCCCGCGCCGCTGCTGCCTGCCGAGGCACCGCAATGATCGGCGCCGTCGCCGACCGTGTGGTCGGGGTGGTCCGGGCCGGTCACCGCCGCCGGGCCTGGTTGTCGGCCGGCGCGTTGGTGCTGACCTTCGTCGTGGCGACCGCATACCTGTTCCTCGGTGCGCTGCAGGTCAATCCGGTCGCGTCCAGCTATCAGGTGACGGTGGCACTGCCGGAGTCCGCCGGGCTGCTGCCGAATCAGAACGTCACGATGCGCGGAGTACCGATCGGCCGGGTGGATCGGCTCGACATCACCCCCGCGGGGGTGAACGCCGTGGTCCGGGTCGATTCGACGGTCGCGGTCCCGGCGTCCAGCCAGGTCCGGGTCTCCGGGCTGTCCCCGGCCGGTGAGCAGTACCTCGACTTCGTCGCCGACAACGACGAAGGCCCTTATCTGGGTGAGGGAAGTGTTGTCGCACAACGTGACACCACCGTCCCGGTGAGTCTGGCCGATCTGCTCGCCAACGCCGACGGAGCGTTGCGGCAGGTCGACTCCGACAAACTCGAACTGATCAAGCACGAACTCAGCTTGAGTGCGGCCGGACCGCAGAAGCTCGCCGACATCATCGACGGTGGCACGTTCCTGTTGTCGACGCTGGACTCGGTGCTGCCCGAGACCACCAGCATGTTGCGCACCAGCCGCGTGGTGCTCACACTCGCGGCCGACAAGAACGAGGGCATCGGGGTCGCCTCGGCGAACCTCGATGAGACCCTTGCCGGGGTGAGCAGAATGCGCGAAGGCTTCCGCACCCTGACCGAGCGGACACCCGGCACGCTGTCCTCGGTGGACAACCTGTTCACCGACAACTCCGACACGATGGTGCAGTTGCTGGGAAACCTGGCCAGTACCTCCCAGATGGTGTACCTACGGGTCCCGGCGCTCAACGCGTTGTTCCCGGATTATCGGACATCGGTTCTGGACGCCATCGGCAGCGCGATGCACACCAACGGGTTATGGACCACCGCCGACATCTACCCGCGCTACGCCTGTGACTACGGAACCCCCCGGATGCCTCCGTCTGCGGCGGATTTCCCGGAGCCTTACCTCTACACCTACTGCCGTGACGACCACCCCGGAGTGCTGGTCCGCGGAGCCAAGAACGCTCCGCGTCCGGCCGGCGACGACGGGGCAGGCCCGCCGGCGGGAGCAGATCTGGGGCGCACCGCAGATCCGACGCCCAGGGGGCGCTACACCCTTCCGACGGAGTACGGCGGTCCGACGCTGCCGATCGAACCGCCCCGATGACCGACCTCGACAACAGCGCCTTCAGGAGATGAAATTGACTGTCATGACCGATCGAGAACGCGACGACGACAAGGCCGCGGAGGAACCTGATGTCGCCGAGTCCGCGGAGGAACCTGATGTCGCCGAGTCCGCGACGGGATCTGATGTCGCCGAGTCCGCGACGGGATCTGATGTCGCCGAGTCCGCGACGGGATCTGACAAGGCGACCGACGCCGGCCGGCCGCCGTGGCGTCGCCGCGCCGCAATCGGCGCGGTGGCGCTGCTGATCTTCGCCGGCTTCGCCACCTCCGGGGTGCTCGGATGGCAGCTTTGGCAGCAGCGCCAAGTCGCCGATGCCGCCGCCGCGGCGCGCAATGCCGCTGTGGATTACGCGCAGGTGCTGACGAGCATCGACTCGGCCAACGTCGACGAGAACTTCAATCAGGTCCTCGCCGGTGCCACCGGGGAGTTCAAAGACATGTATTCCCAGTCCAGTGCCGAACTGCGCCAGTTGCTCATCGACAACAAGGCCACCGCCCACGGCATCGTCACCGAATCGGCTGTCGAATCGGCGGCGAAGAACGAAGTCGTGGTCCTGCTGTTCGTCGACCAGTCGGTGTCCAACACCGCTGTGCCCGACCCGCGGATCGACCGCAGCAGAATCAAGATGACCATGCAGGACGTCGACGGACGTTGGCTGGCAAGCAAAGTCGAGCTGCGGTAATCGTGCTCCGGTTCATTCGCAGGAGCGCGGTCGCCGTGTTGGCCACGGCGGTGTGCGTCACCGCATCGCCCGCGTCGGCATCAGCACCCTCGTTCTGTGATGAGCTGGGCGGTCAGTGGGACGGGCAATTCTGTACGACGTCGGTGATCTCGGACCGCAAAGCCGTCCGAGACATCAAGATGGCGCTGCCCGGCGATCTCGTGCAGAACCCCGTCATCCGGGAATACCTGACCAATCTGATGAACAACTGGCGCAACGCGGCCAAGGCGATGGTCCAGGACAGCTTCGGGGAGCAACATTTCCAGATCTTTCAGCACGGCGAGGCGATGACGGCCGTCTTCCACGAGATGTACTCGGGAACCGTCGGTACCGACGCCTTGGCCCATCCGAACGCGCCCATCATCAGCGACGCGTACCGGACCTTCACCTTCGCCGGCGGGCGGCAGGTGCAACTGGCCGATCTGTTCAAACCAGGCGTCGATCACCTGGCCGAGATCCCGCGCCTCGGTGCGCCGTTCATCGTCGCTGCCCTCGATGCCGCACCGCCGCCGCACCAACCGGGAACCTATCCGTTCATCCCGGAACGCTGGACGCCGGACAAGGTGTATTCGGGGGGATACAGAGCGTGGGCGCTGACCCCCGACGAGCTGATCCTCTACATGCCGGACTACCCCGTGGGGCGCGATTCGCCCATCAACTTCTCGCCGGGCGCCCTGCAGTGGTTCATGGACGGTGGCACGGTACAGGCCCGGATCCCGCTGTCGGCGCTGTCGCCGGTACTGCGTCCCGAATTCGGTGGGCTGTAGCGATGTTTCGTCGGTTGATCGTGGCCATGGCCGTGCTGTGTCTGCCCGTGATCGCTGCCGCACCGGGTGGCGCCCAGCCCGAGAATGACTCCGATGCAGCGACGATGCCGGTCTTCGTTCCGTACCCGTCGAGCTGGTCACCCAACTACACCGTGTGGCCCTACAACCTGTGGCAGAACCGGGTCACGCCCGAACAGGTCACCGCCCAACGCGAGTCCTGTCAGTGGTTCAACGCCCAGTACGACGAACTGATCAACCAGGCCTTCGGTTTTCAGAGGTTTCTGGCCGAGCGACGTGACGACTGGGCCGACCCAGCCGTCCAGGCCGCTGCGAACGTCGTCGCGGCCAATTTGAACCAGTCGGCGGCATTTCTCCAGCCGCGCGCAGACACTCTGTTCATCGTCAACTATCCCGACCAGAGCGAGTATTCACCGTTGTTCCACGGGGATTCGATTTACCGGCTCTGGTACCAACTCACCCAGATCAGCGACAAGATCGCCCGCGAAGTCCCGGCGGGGCAGATCAACGCCAACACCGCGACCGCGAACGTGTACGGCGGCGTGATACGAGATTCCGGCGTCTGCGCAGGAGCCTGACCCGGTTGTTGACATGTTGACACAAAAATGTAGTCTTTGTGTCATCGGCAACCGGGAGGCGCCATGGTGGCGATAGGCAGCAACAACACTGCGCAGATCGCCGCGCCCCCGCTGCGCCTGTGGGTGATGCGCGAGTTCCGCAAGCACTCCGGCAGTGTGTTCGGCGGCTTCTTCGGGGCAGCGGCCTTCGACGAGGTCGCGCTGGTGCCGGTGGCCGCCGCAGTGGACAAGACCGGCCGGTTCGCCGACAACTTCACTGATCGCGGTGTGCGCAGCGGGTTCTCAGCGTTCCTGGCCATCTGGGGTGATGCGCACGATCGCGCTGTCGAGGGTGAACGGCTCAAAACCATGCACCGCGAGGTCCGGGGCACGGGCGCCGGGGACTTCGCCGACGTGCGCTACAGCGCGCTGGATCCCAAGCTGTGGAACTGGATCGCGGTCAGCGGCCTGTTCATCGTGCTGAATTCGTTCACCCCGTGCACCGGGATCACTCTCAATGACGCCGAACGGGAGGCCGCCTACCAGCAGCTGCTCGAGGCGTTCCGCTCGTTGGAGCTGCCCGGAAAGAATGCGAAGCTGCCCGCCACCTACACCGAGGCGTCCGAGTACTACGAGACCATGGTGCGCGAGGAGCTGGCCACCAATCCGTTCCTGCGCCGCGTCACCGCCGACCTGACCCGGCTGCCGCTACCCACGCTGGTGCTACCGCCGGCTCTGCGCGCTGTGCTCACCCCGCCCTGGCTGGCGCTTCGCCCGTTCGCCGGCCGGGTGGTCAAGATCTGCTCGTTCGGCATCCTGCATCCGGGCATCCGGGAGCTGACCGGATTCCACTGGCGGTCCCGCCATGACCGCGAGTTCACGCTTTACACCGGCCTTCTGCAGTTGGCCTGGCGGACGCTGCCCGATCGACTCCTGCTGATTCCGCTGGCCCGCAATCGGATCGAGTACGAGAAGCTGGTGCACCTCCATCGGTCGGTGGCGCTGGACTCGTTCGCACCGCCGGCCGGCCGCTGCCCCGCGGGCCGGCCCTGATGGCCCGGCGCACCACCGGCAGCCGGACCGAGCAGGAGTCGGCGATCCTCAAGGCTGCCGCCGAAGAGGTCGCCATGGTCGGGGTGGGGCGACTCAGCATGGACGTCGTCGCCCGTCAGGCCGGCGTCAGCCGCAGCACGCTGTACCGCCGGTTTCCGACCAGGGACGCGTTGGTCACCGAATTGGGTAGGCAGACTTTCGACTTCGCGATGGCGCGGCTGCAGACCGTCACGATCGACGGGGGTCCGCAGGAGGCGTCGGTGGCGGCGTTCCGGGAGGGCGTGCGATTGCTGACCGGTGAACCGGTGATGCGCCGTTTCCTGCAACTCGACCGGGATTTCACCACCACCGCGAACATGGCCGACGAGGCGCGGCAGTTCCTGATCAGTGCGGCCACCGCGATGGCCAAGGCATTGCGGGCCGCCGGCGCGACGATGCCCGATGACGCACTGCTGGCCGTCGCCGAGATCCACATCCGGCTGGCAGCATCCCTGGTGCAGGTCAGCACACCCGTCTTGGACGTCGGCGAGGACACCGCCGTTGCCGACTATGCCCGGGCCCACCTGGCCCCGCTGGTCCACTGAGTACCGATGAGCAGGAGGTTTGGACGAAATTGTCGAACACATTGCGGCGAGGTGGCACCCTTTGACCATGGCTGAACTGCCCGAACCCCGCTTTCTCGATGACCGCCTCACGCATTGGGCCGCGACCAAACCTGACGCCGAGGCCATGGACTACCTGGACCGCAACTGGACCTGGGCGCAGTGGAACGACCGTGTCCGTCGGCTGGCCGGAGCGCTGAAGGAACGCGGGATCGGGCGCGGAGACGTGGTGTCCTTCCTGGACATGAACCACCCCGCGTGCGTGGAGCTGACCTTCGCCGCGGCCTCGCTGGGCGCGGCCACCGCGATCATCAACTTCCGGCTCGCGGCCGACGAACTCGACTACGTGCTCAACGACTCCGGTGCCAAACTCTTGATCGTCGGTGCGGAGTTCAAGCCGGTGATCGATCGGATCGCCGACAAGCTCTCCGGTATCGATCAGATCATCACCGTCACACCGGAGGGCGACGACGAGTACGAGACCCTGCTCGCGTCGGCTACCCCGGTCGAGCGCAGCGACGACGTCGACCCGGAGGACGTCGCCATCATCATGTACTCGTCGGGCACGACCGGCCGGCCCAAGGGCGTGCAGTTGACGCAGAGCAACCTGATCGCCCATATCGTCAACAACCACGATGGCTTCACCTTCGACGAGGGTGACAAGAGCATGGTGTCGATGCCGCTGTTCCACGTCGGCGGATCGTCATATGTGCAGTTCGGTATCCATGACGGCGTGCCGAGTGTGATGACCCGCGAGGTCGACGGTGGCGCGCTGGCCGGGGCGATCCTCAAGGGCGCCAACCGGACCTTCCTGGTGCCGGCCGTGCTGGCCAAGGTGCTCGACGCCGGGCCGGACGCGGTCAAACTCTTCGCCGCACTCAAGACGTTCGGCTACGGCGCTTCACCCATGCCGCTGCCTTTGCTGCGTCAGGCGTTGAAGGCTTGGCCGGACACCGATTTCATCCAGGTTTACGGTCTGACCGAGGTCTGCGGTGTGATCAGCCGTCTGCTGCCCGAGGATCACCGCACCGACGAGCGGCCCGAGCGGCTGCAGAGCGCCGGGCGGCTGACCAACAACGCCGAGGTGCGCGTCGTCGACCCGGACACCCTGGAGGAGGTGCCCACCAACGAGCAGGGTGAATTATGGTTTCGCACAGCGCAGTTGATGAAGGGCTACCACAACAAGCCTGACGCCACTGCGGAGGCGGTCACCGAGGATGGTTGGTTCCGTACCGGCGACATCGGCCGCGTCGACGAGGACGGTTACATCTTCGTCGAGGACCGGCTCAAGGACATGATCATCTCCGGCGGCGAGAACATCTACTCGATCGAGGTGGAGCGGGTGCTGGCCGAGCACGAGGCCGTGGTCGATGTCGCGGTGATCGGGGTGCCCGACGAGAAGTGGGGCGAGGTGGTCAAGGCCGTTGTGGTGACCGATACGGAGGTCGCCGAGAAGGACCTCATCGCGTTCGCCCGTGAGCGATTGGCGGGCTACAAGTGCCCGAAGAGCGTCGACATCGTCGACGAGCTGCCCCGTAACCCCACCGGCAAGATCCTGAAAAAGGAACTGCGCAAACCACATTGGGACGGCCGCGACCGCGCCACGGTCTAGCTCGTGGTGGAGCTGTCCGATGTCCTGGACCGACTGCATGTGGTGTCGCTGCCGATGCGGGTTCGCTTCCGCGGCATCACCGTTCGCGAGGTCGCGCTGATCGACGGCCCGCAGGGCTGGGGTGAGTTCGGCGCGTTCCTCGAGTACGAGCCGGCCGAGGCCGCGCACTGGCTGGCGTCCGGAATCGCGGCAGCCTACCGGCCGCTGCCCCCGACCCGGCGTGACCGGATCCCGGTCAACGCGACGGTGCCGGCGGTGCCGGCCGCCGACGTGCCCGACATCGTGGCCCGCTTTCCGGGAGCGCGCACCGCCAAGGTCAAGGTCGCCGAAGCCGGCCAATCGCTGGCCGACGACGTCGCCCGGGTCAACGCGGTCCGTGCCCTGGTGCCGACGGTGCGTGTCGATGCCAACGGCGGCTGGACCGTCGACGAGGCCGTTACGGCCGCTCAGGCGTTGACCGCCGACGGCCTCCTGGAGTATCTCGAGCAGCCGTGTCGCACGGTGGCCGAGCTGGCCGAGGTACGGCGGCGCATCGACGTGCCGATCGCCGCCGACGAGAGCATCCGCAAAGCATCCGACCCGCTGCATGTGGTGCGCAGCGGCGCGGCCGACGTGGCGGTGCTCAAGGTCGCGCCGCTGGGCGGGGTGGCCGCGATGCTCGACATCGCCGCCGCGATAGACATCCCGGTGGTGGTGTCCAGCGCGCTGGATTCGGCGGTCGGCATCGGCACCGGACTGCGGGCAGCCGGTGCGCTGCCCGAGCTCGGCCACGCCTGTGGCCTGGGCACCGGCAGCCTGTTCGTCGAGGATGTCGCCGCGGCGCTGACGCCGGTCGACGGGTATCTGCCGGTCACGACAGTGGTTCCGGATCCGGCCCGCCTCGCCGCGCTGACGGCCTCAGCCCAGCGTCGTCAGTGGTGGATCGACCGCGTCACCGAGTGTTTCCCGCTGCAATCCACTCAGAGTGGCTTGCGGAACCGCTGAATTCCCCACGCGAGGTGACCGCGGTCTGCGGCCTCGACCCAATTGCGCAGCCCGACCACCATCTTGTCGAGATACTCCGGCGAAGACTTCTGCTCGAGCTCGCCGCGCCGCGATTCCAGCTCCTGTCGCACCCGGTCGTAATGGGTGCGCAGATTGCCCACCAAGTCGACCTGGTCGAGCACCTCGAACCCGATGGCCAGCGCGGCCTCCCGGTAGAACCGCATGGACCCCAGGTCGCGCAGGTTGAGCCGGTCATACACCGGCGCCAGCACACCCTCGGGAACATCGTCGGCTTGCATCGGATCGGTGAACACCAGCTCACCGCCGGGCTTGAGCAGCCGGAAGGCTTCCTGGAGAACCTTGCGCCGGTCCGGGGCGTGCAGGAACGCGTCCTGCGACCAGATGACGTCGGCGCTTTCCGGCGGCATCGGCACGTCGTCGAAACTTCCGTGGATGACGTGGATTTGGCGGTCCAGCCCGCACTGGCGGTTCTTGGTCCGGTTGGTGTCGTTCTGGGTCTGGGAGATGTTGACGCAGGTGACCTTGCAGCCGTGCACGCTGGCCAGGCGCCGCGCCGAACCGCCGTAGCCGGCGCCCAGGTCGACCACCATGGCCTCGGCGCTCAGCGTCGACAGCAGCCCGGACATCCGGTCCACCGTGTCCACGCCGGCAGAGCCGATGTCGGTGGTGTTCTCGTAGCACCCCACGTGGATGTCCTCGCCGCCCCAGATCAGCGAGTAGAAGTTGTCGGCGTCGTCGCTGTCGTAGTAGGCCTCGGCGGCCTCGGCGGCGGCATCGTCGGATTCCAGGTCGTCCACCGACTTCTCGGCGACGTGGACGAAGAAGTCCGGCTCGTTCTCCTGGTAGGTCTCCTGGAAGTCGCCGTAGGTGCGGACTCGCTCGAAGCCGGCCTCCCGGATCAGCCGCCGCACATAGTTCTTGCGCAGCGGGAACATGTTGAGTGTGTATTCCGACCCGTCGGGAAAGGTGTACTTGAACCGGGCCAGGCCGTCGTCGACGTGCTCCGGTTCCGCGGTGACCTGCTCACCGCAGTAGTAGTACTTGTGCTTCGAGGAGAAGCCGTGATCGAGCATCTCGTCGTAGTTGCGCTGGTCGAGGATCAGGATGCCGTCGTGGCGCAGCGCGGCGTAGAACTCGGCCAGCGCGCGGCGACGGTCCTGCTCGTCGTGCAGATGGGTGAACGAGTTGCCCAGGCAGATGATGGCGTCGTATTTGCCCTGGATGCTCTTGTTGAGCTGGCGCCAGTCGGCCTGGACGCTCTTGAGGATCAGCCCGCGCTTCTTGCCGTTCTCGAACGCCTTGGCCAGCATCGCGGCCGACCCGTCGGCGCTGGTGACGTCGAAGCCGGCTTCGGTCAGGCGCACCGAGTGAAAGCCGGTCCCGGTGGCCACGTCGATCACGCTCTTCTTGTCGCGGGCGCGCAGCACGTCGATGAAGAATCGGCCCTCGGACTGGGCTCGAGCATCCCAGTCGATGAGTTCGTCCCACTTCTCCACAAAGCTCATGACGTACTCGCCGCGATAGAGATCGGTGTCGCGATCAGCTAAGGGATCGTCACCATAGTTCTGTTCACGCAACCGCAGTTCTGCATTGGCCTGGGTGGTCGTGGAAGACATGAGACCTTTCTGTTCCCGTTGCGGGCGCACGCTCTCGGGAAAGGGGTCACGCGTGCGCTGATCCTGCCATCACACGAGGAATGCGCACGTCGTCCGCGGTATCGGGGGCGAAGTCGTAGCTGCGCCGTTCCCCGCAGAGCGGGGGACGGGCGACTCCCGCCGCACCCACACCGCGCTTTTACTGTAGGGCACTGGCAAATTCCCGCGACCGGTGGGCAGGGTGGCCACCCCCGGTTGTCCTGATCTGTGGGATGCATGGCCTAGACGACATCGGTGGTTGCGCTCGACACTGAGTGCATGGTCCGCACCGTGCTCGTCGTAGGGTTTGCCGGGGTGCAGGCCCTCGACATGGTCGGGCCGTTCGAGGTGTTCACCGGAGCGTCGGCGTACCTGGCTGCGACCGGTGCCGACGGCTACGACGTGCGGGTGGTGTCGGCCGCCGGCCGGCCGGTCAGTACCGGCACGGGGCTGACCCTGGTCGCCGAACCGCTGCCGGACCCGGCCGAGCCGGTAGACACCGTGGTGCTCCCGGGTGGCATCGGCACCCACGCCGCCCGCCACGACGAGGAACTGGTCGATTGGATTTCTGCGGTGGCCCGCACCGCGCGCCGGGTGGTCAGCGTATGCACCGGTGCCGTGCTGGCCGCCGAGGCCGGGCTGCTCGACGGGTGTGTGGCCACCACCCACTGGGCCTATGCGGCGCAGCTGGCCACCGAGTTCCCGCATGTGACGGTCAACCCGGATCCGATCTTCGTCCGCAGCTCGGCCAAGGTGTGGACCGCCGCGGGCGTGACCGCGGGACTGGATCTGGCGCTGTCGTTGGTCGAGGACGATCACGGTACCGAGGCGGCGCAGACCGTCGCCAGGTATCTGGTGATGTACCTGCGCCGCCCCGGCGGGCAGACCCAGTTCGCCGCGCCGGTGTGGATGCCGCGTGCCCGGCGCACCCCGGTACGTGATGCGCAGGAGGCCATCGAGGCCGATCCCGGCGGCTCGCACAGCGTCGCCGAGCTGGCCGCGCGGGCCGCGATGAGCCCGCGCCACTTCACCCGGGTGTTCACCGACGAGGTCGGTGAACCGCCGGGCGCCTACGTCGAACGGATTCGCACCGACGCCGCACGCCGTCAGCTCGAAGAAACCGACGACACCCTGAGCGTGATCGCCGCCCGCTGCGGATTCGGCAGCGCAGAAACGTTGCGGCGCAACTTTGTTCGCCGTCTCGGAATTTCCCCCGACCGATACCGCAAGACCTTCGCCTGAGGAGAATCACCATGCAGATCGCCGTCCTGCTCTACCCCGGTTTCACTGCGCTGGACTTCATCGGTCCCTACGAGTCGCTGCGCTATCTGCCCGGCGCCGAGGTCCGGTTCGTCTGGCACGAGCCGGGGCCGATCGCGGCCGACTCCGCGGTGCTGCTCGTCGGCGCCACACACACGTTCGAGGAAACCCCGTCGCCGGACGTGATGCTGGTTCCCGGGGGCTTCTCGACGATGGAGCACGCTCGCGATTCCAAGGTGCTCGACTGGGTGCGCACCGCCCACGCCACGACGACCTGGACGGCCTCGGTGTGCTCCGGGGCGCTGATCCTGGCTGCCGCCGGCCTGCTGGACGGCAAGCGGGCCACATCGCACTGGGCGGCGCTGTCGATGCTGCGCACCTTCGGGGCCATCCCCGTCGACGACGAGCGCGTCGTGGCTGCCGACGACAAGACGGTCACGTGCGCAGGGGTATCGGCAGGCATCGACCTGGGGCTGTGGCTGGCCGGTCAGATCGGTGGGGAGGCCAAGGCCAAGGCCATCCAGTTGTCGATGGAGTACGACCCGCAGCCGCCGTACGACAGCGGGCACATGTCGAAAGCCTCGGTGTCGACCAAAGCCACCGCCACCGCGATGATGGGTCGCGAGCTGGTCAAACCCGCCGCGCTGGCCGCCTCGACCGGCCTGCTGTGGGATGCCGCAGTCCGTTCCGTGCGATCTCGGCGCGCCAAGCGACGCTGAGGGTGCGTCAGCGCGCCGAAATCGCGGCGCGGAGGACGGTGATGACGCGCTCGGGGTACTCAGTGAGGTCCAGCCAGGTGAACCGCAGCACCTGCCATCCCTGCGTCACGATCTCGTTCTGGCGCACGCGATCGATCTGGAACTCGTCGGCGCCACTGTGGAACGCGAAGCCGTCCACCTCGACCGCCACCTTGGGTCCCGGGAACCCCACGTCCACCCGGTAGCCGGCGACCCGGTAGTTCGCCTTCCAGCCGGTGAATCCCGCGCCCCGGAGGAGCTGGTGCAGGATCCGCTCTGCCTCGGAGCGCGCGCCGCTATCGGCAGCTTGCAGCAAGATCCGGGCGCGGGGTGACCCGTAGCGGCCCTTGTTGCGCAGATGCGCACGCCACAGGCTCGCGGTGTCGACGTGCCGCTGCAATGCGTTGTCCATCAGCTTGGCGCCGTCGCGCCGTTTGGCCGCAGCTTCGACAACGGTCAGTGGCAGAGCGGTGAGACGCACGCCGTTGACCTCGACGATGTCGGCGGCGGCGAGGTTGCGGCGCCGCACCCGGATGTCGGGGCGACGGCGGCCGTGGCTGTCGCGTGGGACGGTCACCTCGAGTTCGTCGGGAAGGAACCGGGTCAGGCCATGCCACCAGGCCGCGGTCAGTCCGCTGGCCGCCGACAGCGCCCCGTACCCCCATACCGCTGCCCGCACCCGGGCGGCGTCGGTGAATGGCCGGTCGTCGACGAAGTACACCCCGGGAGTGCATCGGCGCCACCGGCCGGATTCCACTCGGCGCTGGACCGAGCGTCTGCTCACGCCCGCTTGGCGGGCCTGCTGCAGTGTGATCACGCCGTCCTGCTTGCGCAGGTAGTCAGAGAGCATGCGTTTTGGACGCCACTGATCCACTTCCGGGTTCCCTCCGGCGCGATTTCGGCGCGCCAAGCGACGCTGAGGGTGCGTCAGCGCGCCGAAATCGCGAGGCAGTAGCGTCGGCGGGGTGAATCTGGCTTTTGACGACCGCGGCTCGGGGGAGCCGGTGCTGTTCATCGCCGGTCGCGGCGGTGCGGGCCGGACCTGGCACCTGCACCAGGTTCCGGTGTTCACCCGCGCCGGCTACCGCTGTGTGACCTTCGACAACCGCGGCATCGGCGCCACCGAGAACGCCGAAGGCTTCACCACCGAGACCATGGTCGGCGACGTCGTCGGCCTGATCGAGGCGCTCAGCTTGGCGCCGGTGCGCATCGTCGGCGTCTCGATGGGCTCCTTCATCGCCCAGGAGCTGATGGTGGTTCGTCCGGAACTGGTCCACTCGGCGGTGTTGATGGCCACCCGCGGCCGCCACGACCGCACCCGCACCTTTTTCGGGCAGGCCGAGCGGGCGCTGCTCGAATCCGGCGTGCAGCTACCACCGGAGTACGACGCGAGATTACGCCTGCTGGAAAGCTTTTCGCCGAAAACCCTCAATGACGACAATGCGGTGCGCGACTGGATCGACATGTTCACCATGTGGCCGCAGAAGCCCACTCCCGGGCTGCGCGCGCAGATGGCCGTCTCGCCGGAGAGCAGCCGCCTGCCGGCCTATCAACACATCCAGACCCCGGCTCTGGTGATCGGCTTCGAGGACGACGTGCTGCTGCCGTCCCACCTCGGTCGTGAGGTCGCCAACGCGATGCCCAACGCCCGCTTCCTGGAGATCCCTGCCACCGGCCATCTCGGCTTCATCGAGAAGCCCGAGGTCGTCAACACCGCGATCCTCGAATTCTTCGCCGATAGTCTGTAGAGGTGAACCCTTCGACGACGCAGGCCCGCGTGGTCGTCGACGAACTGATCCGCGGCGGTGTCCGCGATGTCGTGTTGTGCCCCGGGTCACGCAACGCGCCGCTGGCATTTGCGCTGCACGACGCCGACCGCGCCGGCCGGTTGCGGCTGCACGTGCGCATCGACGAGCGCACCGCCGGTTTCCTGGCCATCGGGCTGGCGGTCGCCGAGCGGGCCCCGGTGTGCGTGGCGATGACGTCGGGCACAGCGGTGGCGAACCTGGGTCCGGCCGTGGTGGAGGCCAACTACGCACGGGTGCCGCTGATCGTGCTGTCGGCCAACCGACCCTACGAGCTGCTGGGTACGGGCGCCAATCAGACCTTCGAGCAGCTGGGGTACTTCGGCACTCAGGTGCGCGCCAACATCAGTCTGGGGCTGGCCCCCGACCCGGCCGGGGCGGCCGCTGACCTCACCTCGCTCAACGCTCAGTGGCGGTCGGCCACGTGCCGGGTTCTGGTGGCCGCCACAGGTTCTCGGTCGGCCAACGCCGGACCGGTGCAGTTCGACATCCCGCTGCGGGAACCTCTGGTGCCCGGTGCGGCGGAGCCCGCGGTGCCCTACGTGCCGCAAGGTCGTCCCGACGGCAAACCATGGACCTACACCCCGCCGGTGAGTTTCGATCAGCCGCTGGACATCGACCTCACCCCCGACACCGTCGTGATCGCCGGTCATGGCGCCGGTGTGCACCCGAACCTGGCCCATCTGCCGACCGTTGCCGAACCCACCGCCCCGTATGCGCAGACTCCGCTACACCCGTTGGCGCTGAGTCTGATTCGGCCGAAGCAGGTCATCATGCTGGGACGCCCGACACTGCACCGTCCGGTCTCGGCGCTGCTGGCCGATCCGTCGGTGCCGGTGTTCGCGTTGACGACGGGGCCGCGCTGGCCCGACGTGTCGGGCAACTCGCAAGCCACCGGCACCCGCGCAGTCACGGCGGGTGCGCCGTCACCGGATTGGCTACGTCGGTGTGCCGACGCGCACCGGCATGCCATCGACGCGGTCCGCGGTCAACTGGCCACACACCCGTTGACGACCGGTCTACACGTGGCCGCCGCGGTCGCCGACGCGGTGCGGCCCGGTGATCAGCTGGTACTCGGTGCGTCGAACCCGGTCCGGGATATCGCGTTGGTGGGTTTCAACACCGCCGAGGTCCGGGTGCGCTCCAACCGGGGCGTTGCGGGCATCGACGGCACGGTGTCGACGGCGATCGGCGCCGCGCTGGCCCACGACCGCAGCGGCGGGCGCACCGTCGCGCTGATCGGCGACCTGACGTTCGTCCACGACAGCTCGGGTCTGCTGATCGGCCCCACCGAGCCGACTCCGCGACAGCTGACGATCGTGGTGTCCAACGACAACGGCGGCGGCATCTTCGAGCTGCTCGAACAGGGTGATCCGCGCTTCTCCGATGTGTCCTCGCGGATCTTCGGCACCCCGCACGACGTGGACGTGGGCGCGTTGTGCCGGGCCTATCACGTCGAGAGCCGGCAGATCGAGGCCGCGCAACTGGCCGACGCGCTCGACGAACCGTTCGACGGCATGCGGGTGCTGGAGGTCAAAGCTGACCGGTCGTCGCTGCGGGCGTTGCACGCGTCGATCAAGGCTGCCCTGTGAGCGCAGTCTCGGAGCTGATCCGGCGCCTGAAAGCCCTGCGCCAGACCATCATTCCGCACCTCTACGGTGAGCCGGGGGAGACCCGCAAGGGCCGGATCCTGCGGCGTATCCGGATCGGCATCGTGGTGATGGCCTGTCTGGTGACGCTGCAGTCGGTGCTGCTGATCCTCGGGGCGTGGCGCAACGACAGTCAGATCGAGAACCACCTCGGGGTGGCCGAGGCCAATGTCCTCGACGCCGGCCCGCGCCGTTCCACGATCGAGTTCGTCACCCCCGACCGGGTGACCTATCGTCCCGAGCTGGGGGTGCTCTATCCCTCCGAGCTGGAGAACGGTATGCGCATCTACGTCGAGTATGACGTCAACGACCCCGACCTGGTCCGAGTGCGCGACCGCGATGCATCGCTGGCGATCATCCCGGCCGGTTCCATCGCGGTGGTCGGCTGGATCATCGCCGGCGCCGCGCTGGCCGCCACCGCGCTGATCCAGCGGCGCCTCGATGCCGATCAGGAGTTGACGAGCTCGTCGAGCCAGTCGTCGTCGTAGATGTCGAGCTTGCGATCGGCGTCGATGTCGAAGACCGTCGGGGTGCCGGCTTCGTACGGGTCGACGTCGAACAGGAAAGCGAAGTTGGCATCATCCATGTCGATGACGTCGACACCCTCGGTGCCGTCGGCGATGCGGGCCGCCACCGCCTCGGGCAGACCGGCGCCGCGCGCCATATCGCGCAGTTCGGTTCCGCTGAAGGGTTGACCACCGGTGTCCTGATTGGCCCACAACGCGCCGACGAAGCGCTGGAACTGCGCGCCGGTGGTGGCCTGGTCACCGACGGGTATGGCGGCGACGAACATGGCGTTGGCCACGGTGGCCGAGTAGCCGTCGTAATCCTCGTCGAGGAAGATCAGCGGCCGGTAGGTCACGCGCAGGGCGCCCACGGCGATGTAGTAGGCCAGTTCGTCGCCGAAATCGCGTTGCAGGTCGGCGCAGTGGGTGCACTGCGGCTCGGTGTAGATCTCCACGTGGGCTTCAGCGTCGTCGAAACCGGCGACGATGCCGTAGCCATCCTCGGAGATCGTCACCGGCGCGGTGACCGCCGACGCGACAGCGCTGCCCGGAAGCTGCCGAGTGCAGCCGACAGCGCCGATCACCAGGCACAACGCCGAGATCAGGATCAGAAAGCGAGTGCGACGCATGCGACCATCCTGACGGTCGGATCGCCGGTTGGCACAGTTCTCGCGACATATCCCTGTCGGCAACCTGCCGGACAGGTGGTGGTGTCACCGTCGCGGTGTGCGCGTTGCGATCGTTGCAGAGTCCTTCCTCCCCAACGTCAACGGCGTCACCAACTCGGTGCTGCGGGTCATCGAGCACTTGCGCCGCACGGGGCATGAGGTGATGGTCATCGCACCCGACACGCCGCCCGGGCAGCCGGCGGCCGACCGGGTGCACGACGGTATCCGGGTCCACCGGGTGCCTTCGCGGATGTTCCCCCGAGTCACCTCGTTGCCGCTGGGAATCCCGTGGCCGCGGATGGTCGGTGTACTGCGCGGTTTCGATCCCGATGTCGTGCATCTGGCCTCACCGGCACTGCTGGGGTGGGGCGGGGTACACGCGGCGCGGCGTCTGGGTGTGCCGTCCGTCGCGGTCTTCCAGACCGACGTGGCAGGTTTCGCGCAGAGTTATGGCGTGGGCGTATTGTCCCGCGCCGCCTGGGCGTGGACGCGCCGGTTGCACAACCACGCCGACCGGACTTTGGCGCCGTCCACTTCGGCCATGGAAGACCTTGCTTCCCATGGTGTCTCGCGGGTGTATCGCTGGGCGAGAGGGGTCGACATCACCGGCTTCGCGCCTTCGGCACGCGACGAGGAACTGCGCGGGGCCTGGTCGCCGCAGGGCAAGCCGATCGTCGGGTTCGTCGGCCGGTTGGCTCCGGAGAAACACGTGGAACGGCTGGCGGCGCTCACCGACGATGTGCAGCTTGTCGTCGTCGGTGACGGAGTTGATCGGGCCAAACTCCAGAAGCGGCTTCCGGCAGCCGTTTTCACCGGTGCGCTGTACGGCCCCCAATTGGCGAGCGCCTATGCCAGCATGGACGTATTCGTCCATCCTGGCGAGCATGAGACGTTCTGCCAGACGGTGCAGGAGGCCATGGCCTCGGGCCTGCCGGTCGTCGCACCAGATGCCGGCGGTCCGCGCGACCTGGTGACGCCGATGCACACCGGTCTGTTGCTGCCGGTGGCGGAGTTCGAACGGCGGCTGCCCGCAGCCGTCGGGCATCTGCTGGCCGAGCGGCCACGCTACGCGGTGGCCGCCCGGCGCAGCGTGATCGGCCGCACCTGGCCGCTGATCTGCGACCAGCTGCTGACCCACTACGAGACCGTGGTCGGGACCCGGGGCCGCCAGGTGGCGTGAGCGGGGAGGGTCCCCGGTAGCTTTGACCGCATGAACCGCGCGTCGCTGGAGAAGGACCCCCACGAGGTCGCGTCGATGTTCGACGGGGTGGCGCGCCGCTACGACCTGACCAACACCGTGCTGTCGCTGGGGCAGGACAGGTTTTGGCGCCGGGCGACCCGGCAGGCGTTGCGGATCGGGCCGGGGGACAAGGTGCTCGACCTGGCCGCCGGCACCGCGGTGTCGACGGTGGAGCTGGCCGGTTCCGGCGCGTGGTGTGTGGCGGCGGACTTCTCGGTCGGGATGCTCGGCGCCGGCGCGGCGCGTGACGTCCCGAAGGTCGCCGGGGACGCAACCCGGCTGCCGTTCGGTGACGGTGTCTTCGACGCGGTCACGATCAGTTTCGGGCTGCGTAACGTGGTCGATCATTCAGCGGGCCTGCGGGAGATGGCGCGGGTGACCCGACCGGGCGGACGGCTGGTGGTGTGTGAGTTCTCCACACCGACCAACGGGCTGTTCGCCACGGTGTACAAGGAGTACCTGATGCAGGCGCTGCCCAGGATGGCTCGCGCGGTGTCGTCGAACCCGGACGCCTATGTCTACCTGGCGGAGTCGATCCGGGCATGGCCCGATCAGCCGGCGCTGGCCGGGCGGATCGCGGCGGCCGGCTGGTCGCAGGTGCGGTGGCGCAACCTCAGCGGCGGAATCGTGGCGCTGCACGCTGCGGTCAAAGCCTGACGCTCTTCCCCCTCAGGTCAGCGCATCGATGAGATCACCGACGGTGTGGGCGGCCTCCAGGGGGTGGCGCAGCCGGCCCTTCGGATTGACCGTGTAGCTGTTGCGCCGTCCGACCTTGGACTTCTCCAGATAGCCGTCGGCGATCAGGTCGGCCAGGATGGCCTGTACCGAACGCTCGGTGATGCCGATGCGCAGGCTCAACTCGCGGGCGGTCAGCGACTCGCCCTGCGCCAGACACAGCAGCGCGTGGGCGTGGTTGGTCAGGAAGGTCCACCCTCGTGGCGGCCCCCCGGAGGTGGCGCCGTCGTGCGCGGATTTCTTGGCCGGCGCCGCTTTTCTGGTGCGGGTACCGGTCGTCGTCTGCTTCGGTGTGTTCCTCTGTTTCGCCGCAACCATAGCGGCTTCGATCATACTTTGTGATTCACGTCTTGTTCTTCAGTCGTGCGGACGCACCGCGTCGCTGCGTGGCGGCTCGTCGGCGCCGGGACGGGTGTTACGGGTGGCCAGCATGCTGGTGACGATGGAGGTGGCCAGGGTCACCACGATGACCGACAGGGTCAGCGGGATCGGGAGCTTGCCGACCGGGGTTTCGGATAGAATCAGCTTCGCCCCGGCGAAGAACAACAGGAACGCCAGCCCGTAGTGCAGGTAGATGAATCGCCGTAACAGGCCGGCCAAGCAGAAGTACAGGCTGCGCAGCCCCAGTACGGCGAAGGCGTTGGCCGTCCACACGAGGAAGGTGCTGGTGGTGATCGCCAGGACTGCGGCCACCGAGTCGATGGCGAAGATCAGGTCGCTGCCCTCGATCGCCACCAGCGCCACGAAAAGCATTGTTGCCATGCGTTTTCCGTCGATCCGGACGAACAGGCGCTCGCCGTGGTAACGGGGGTCGGTGGGAATCAGCCGCTGGACCAGACGCACCAGGAGCATGCGTTCGGGGTGTATCTCGTCGTCGCGCCTGAACGCCATCTTGTAGCTGGTATAGATCAGGAACGCGCCGAACAGGTACGCGGTCCAGAAGAAGGCGGTCAACAGTTCGACCCCGACGAAGATGAAGACCAGCCGCATCAGTAGTGCGCCGATGACGCCCCAGAACAGCACTTTGTGCTGGTAGCGATCGGGGACGGCGAAGTAGCTGAAGATCAGTGCGAACACGAACACGTTGTCGACCGACAGCGCCTTCTCTATCAGGTAGCCGGCGTAGTACGTTCCGGCCACCTCACCTCCGTAGATCCACCACAGCAGCACACCGAAACCCAGTCCGGCGGCGATCCAGATCGTCGACCAGGTCGCGGCTTCCCGAAATTCGATGACATGGTTGTCCCGATGCAGGAAAAGGTCGACGGCCAGCATCGCCACGATGGCGACCATCAACACGGTCCATCCCCAAATAGGAACGACGACAACATCACTCATGGAAGGCTCTCCTGTCCCGATGGGGTCCGTCGATCCGGAAGCGTATACCCGAATCGTTATAAATGCGAGGGTTGACTCACGAATATAGAAACACGTACTGTGCTTCGTATGTTGAGCGATGCGACGGTGCTGATCGCAGTGGTGGCCGCGCCCATGCTGGTCGGCCTGACCGCTTTCGGACTTCGCGGCCGCGGCGCCGATCTACTCGGCCGCCTCGGCGTGCTGGCATCAGGGGCCGGGTTCGTGACGGCGGTCGGCCTGGCCGCCGGGATCCTCGGGGGCCGCGGTGTCACCGCCCTCGATGGATGGCCGATCAGCCTTGCCGCCGATGAGCTTTCGGTGGCGCTGTTGCTGCTGGTCTTCGGCATCAGCACCGTGGTGCAGGCATTCGGGTCCCGTTACCTCGCGGGTGACTCGCGCCGATACTGGTTCACCGCGGGGGCCGGCATGCTCACGGCAGCCTCGGCGGCGCTGGCACTGGCGGCCACCCTGGTCACCCTGGCGCTGGCCTGGACGCTGGCTGGAGTCGCTTTGTGCCTGCTGCTGGCCACCTACTGGCAGTTGCCTCCGGCCCGAGAGGGTGTCCGCCGCACCGTGGTCGCGTTCCTGATCGGCGATGCCGCGCTGTGGGCGGCGGTCGGTGTCATCACCGCCCGGGCCGGCAACGTCACCCTCGACGGACTGGCTGTCCAGGAACTCGGGGGACCGCAGGCCGCGGTGGTGGCCGTCCTGGTGGTGTGCGCTGCACTGTCACGCTCGGCTCAGATTCCCTTCCATCGCTGGCTTCCGGCCACGCTGGCTGCTCCCACTCCGGTGTCGGCGCTCCTGCACGCCGGTGTCGTCAACGCCGGCGGCATCCTGCTCATCCGCCTGAGTCCGCTCAGCACCGTCGGAGTCGCCGTGGTGGTCACCCTGATCGCCGGGGCGGCAACCATGGCCTACGCCTCGGTGATCTCGCTGGTAAAGCCGGATGTCAAAGGGGCACTGGCATATTCGACAATGGCCCAGATGGGCTTCATGACCTTCACCGTCGGCCTCGGCCTCTGGGCGGCCGCGGTCGTCCACCTGGTGGCCCACGGCTGCTACAAGGCGACGCTGTTCCTGGGGTCGGGCTCGGCAGTCGCGTACCGCCGCCGCGCCGCATCGGTGCCGACGGCACCGCAACAGTCCGGACACACCCGCGCGACCAATCTGGCCGCAGCGGTGCTGCTACCGCTCACCGCGCTGAGCGCCGGCGCGCTGGTGGTGCCCGGTGTCACCGAACACGGCTCCGGGATGGCATTGCTGCTGTTCGCCTGGGTGACCGGTGCAGCCGCGACGTGGGGCTGGCTGACCCGACGGGCGCACACGTTCGCCCTGCTCAGCGCCGCGCTGGTGGCTCTGCCGACCGCCATCGCGTACCTGGCGGTGGTCAGCTCGCTCACCGATTACCTCGCCCCGGCGCTACCGGCCGAGACACTGTCGGCACGAGCGGTGACGACGATCGTCGCCGCGGCCGTGCTGATGCTGGCGGGCTTCTCGGTGCTGCGGTGGTCGAAGACCCGGCCGGGACTGCACCGAGCGCTCTACGCCCACGCACTTGTCGCCGGCTATCCCAACCCACCGATGAGGGGAGTTCGTCCATGACCACCGAATCGACCGCTGCGGTCGAATCAGCGCGCGCGCAGGTGCGCAGCGACATCGGAGTGGCCGCGCGGGTCCTGCCGACGCACTATCCACTCTCGACGTTCATCGCGGTCAACCCGCTGGCCGGACTGGAAGCGATGCCCTTCGAACAGGCGCTGCGCCGCGCCGCCGATCTGTACGGGGTCCGCGGCACGTTGAGCGAAGACCAGTTTCGGGCACTGTATCGGCAGGGCCGGATCACCGACAGCGACCTCGATCGGGTGCTGCAACGGCGCTACCCGAACCTGGCCCAGGAGCCACGCCTGCAACTGGGTCCACGCACTCTCAGTGCGGTCGAACTCGTGCGCGCCGACCTGGTCGAGGGAGTTCCGGCACCACCGCCTTTGCGTCGCAACATGACTCGCTCGGAGCAGTCTGCCCCGACGGTGGCCGACGTCATCGACGCCCACACCGCCAAGTGGTGCACCGCCTTCTTCGGTGGCGCGACCTGGCCGATGCCCGGGCGAGACCGGGGCTTTTATGCGGCCTGGCGGGAACTGGCCCACCGCGACCGGCGATTGCCCCGCGCCGCCCGGGCTGCGTTGCGTGAAGCACCCCAACGCCCCGAGGACGCGGTGCTGGCGGCGCTGGAGAGTGCCGCGGTAGACCAGGACGCGCGAATCGCCTACCTGCAGGCTCATCTGACCAGGCTTCCCGGTTGGGCCGCCCACATCCAGTGGTGCACCGGCCGGCGCATCGACATCGACCTGACCCAGTACGCCGCGGTACGCCTCAGCTATGAGTCGGCGCTGCTGCCCGACCTGCAGCAGGTCGCGGCGCCGGTGACAGAGCCGCCGGCACTGCCGTCAGCCCGTGAGCGGGCCGCCCATCTGGTGACACGATGGGGACTGGGTGGGGTGAGCGAAGCCGAACTGTCCACCGCCGCGCGGGTGCTGACAGTGCTACCGGTGACAGCGCGAGAGTCGCTGTGGCAAAACGCATTCGAAGGAAACTACCGCGATCGGCTACTGGAAACGTTGGAACCCGCTACGCCGCAGTCTGCTTCACCTGCCGACATTCAGGTGGTCACCTGTATCGACACTCGGTCCGAAGGGTTGCGCCGGCATCTGGAGACCGGCGCGGGCCACCAAACCTTCGGCTTCGCCGGGTTCTTCGCGGTCGCGATCCGCTTCACCGACCTGCTGGGTGGGCAGCCCGCCGACCTGTGCCCGGTCCTGATCGCCCCGGCCCACGACATCACCGAGCATCCGGCGCCTGAGGCGGCCGGACTGGCGTCGCGGCGCATCACCGGCCTGACCTGCCTGGCCGGCGCCGAGACGGCTTTCCATGCCGCCAAGGACTCGATGGCGGCGCCGTTCACGCTGGCCGAAGCTGCCGGTTGGGTCGCCGCGCCGTGGGCGGCCGCCAAAACGCTGGTTCCGGCCACCAGCACCGGCGTGCGCCGACGGCTACGCGACCTTGTGGCCCCGCCCGCGCCGACGCAACTCGCCTGTGACGCCATCCCGTTGGCTGAGCGGGCGCTGTTCGCCGAGGCGGCGCTGACCACCATGGGACTGACCCGCGACTTCGGCACGCTGGTCGTGTTCTGCGCGCACGGCAGCACCACCGAGAACAACCCGTATCAGGCCTCCCTGGACTGCGGAGCGTGTGGCGGACAAGCCGGTGGTCCCAACGCTCGCACCGCCGCGACGATACTCAACCAAGCCGACGTGCGGGACGCCTTGCGCGGCTGCGGCATCGACATCCCGCAGCGCACGGTGTTCGTCGCTGCTCAACACGACACCGCCACCGACCGGGTGGTGGTGCTCGACCGGCACCTGGTGCCGCCCACTCACCGGGGCCAACTGGAGCGCCTGGAAGCCGACCTGGCCACCGCCGGCGCCGCGCTGGCCGCCGAACGGTGCGCGACGCTGCCGGGCGCCCGCAGACCGAGGTCACCGAAACGCACGGCGCGCCACGTCGCAACCCGCTCCGCGGACTGGGCGCAGGTGTATCCGGAATGGGGCCTGGCGGGCAACGCGGCCTTCATCGTCGCCCCTCGTTCGGTGACCCGCGGAATCGACCTGCAGCGCCGGGCTTTCCTGCACTCCTACGACGCGGCGACCGATGCCGACGGCACCGCGCTGGAAACGATACTGACCGCGCCGCTGGTGGTGGCGCAATGGATCAATTGCCAGTACTACTTCTCCACCGTCGCACCCGCGGCGTTCGGGGCGGGCAGCAAGACGATTCACAACGTCGTCGGCACCGCCGGGGTGTTGTCCGGCCATGACGGCGACCTGCGCCTGGGGCTGCCGTGGCAATCGCTGGCCGAGGGCGAACGATTGGTCCACGAACCGCAACGTCTGCTGGCTGTGATCCAGGCGCCGCTGGACCGTATCGACACGGTCGTCGAACGAAACCCGTTACTGCAGAGAATGTTCGGCAACGATTGGGTCGCCGTGGCGGCCCGCGAGGACAGCACGGCCGGTTGGCAGCGCTGGACCCGCGCGGGCTGGCGTACCTGGACCGAGGCCGCAGACCCCGAACCGATCACCGAGAAGGAGATGATCCGATGACGTCCACATTGTCGGCACTGACCAAGATGACCAAGGTCGAGGTCGTGGTCCCGGGCCAGGAGGCACCCGCGGTGCGCGACCTGATCCGAAGCGTCGGTGCCACCGGCTTCACCAGCTTGTCCGGGGTGTCCGGACTGGGCCACCACGGTTACCACCAGGGCCGGCTGCTGTTCAACCAGCAGGCCGCACTGGAGCTCGTCATCACCGTGGTCCCCGACGCCCGGGCCGAGGCGCTGCTGGCCGGCCTGCGCCAGCTCCTCGACGCGACATCGGGGGTGATGTTCGTGACCGAGACCTACGTCAGTCGCCCTGAGTACTTCAGCCCAACACCCACCACCTGAGAGGAATCCCGATGATGATGATTGATCCGATGACCGCTTGGCAACGGCTGCGTGCAGGCGGAGAGAGTTCCGGCCCGTTGCGCGTGACGGGCGAGTTGGCCTGCGGCACAACGGCTGCAGCAGTCTTCCGGTGTGCTGATTCGGCGGTGCCGAGCACCGCGGTGTTCGGTCAGGGCGCAGGTGCCCTGCTCGACGTCAGCACCTGGGGACACGTCATCGACACCGGTGTGCTGGCCACGCTGGAGTTCGCGGTGCAGAGTCTGAACGTGCCGCTGATCGTGGTGCTCGGCCACCATGATTGCCACGCAGTGCGGACCGCTCAGCGCGCGTGGGAGCGCGCCGACCTGCCTGATGGCGCCACCCGCACGGCCGTCGAGCAGGTGCTGTGGTCCATCGTGCGGCGCCACGCGCCCGCCGATTCAGCCGACGAGGTCGCCGCAGCGCACGCGATCGAGACCGGTCTGGGTCTCATGCAACGCTCGCCGATCATCGCCGCTCGGGTGGATACCCGCGACTGCGCGATCGTGTGTGCCAGCATCGGCCTGCGCGATGGACGGCTGCGTGTACACGCCACGCTCGGACCGGCCGGCGAGAATCAGGACGCGCTGGCCGAGTGCGTGTGACCCGACCGCGGCGGCCGTGAACTATCGGCGCTCCCAGAGCGATTCCGACTCCTGCCCGACGTGCGGGTGGTGAATCTGCTGGAAGTTGCGGCCGCCCCGGTGGAAGGTCTTGACCACCGCTGCCGGACAACGTGATTCGGCCACCGGCTCGGTCCTCCAGGTGCAGGGCCGCACATGTACGAGGTCGACACTTTCACCGTCGGCATCATAGAAATACGGTCCGTCGATGCGGCCCAGCCAGTACCAGCCGTCGCCGTCACGGGTCCACACCAGTGATCCGTCGGGCACCGCGGCCAGCCGTTGCACCCGACGCGGCAACGAGTCGCCGTGCCCGTGCCGGCCGAATCCGCACAACCGGTGCGCATGCGCGCGTTCGAGCGCCAGCTGCGGGTCGACGTCATCGCGGCGTGACCGCATCGGGGCCCGGTAGACGTTCGTCACGAGAACGGGCGGCGGGCATCGAGCCGCTGCGACAGCGCACCGGCGCCCCGCCACAGCCGGGCCACCGCGTCCTCGTCCTCGTCGGTGACGAAGTTGCCCATCACCCGCACCGCGATCGTCATCAACACCGACGAGCGCATCGCCAGCGGTCCCGCCAGCGGCAGAAACCGGGGGAAGGTCAGCAGCAGCGCCAGCCGGCGCGCCATCGAAAAACCGCGCGCGTAGTGCTCGTGCAACACCGCCGGCCATGCCGTTTCATAGCTGCCTGACCCGAGCAGTTCCACGGCCAGCCGGCCGGTCTCGAGCCCGTAGTCGATGCCCTCGCCGTTGAGCGGGTTCACACATGCCGCGGCGTCGCCGATCAGCATCCAGTTCGGTCCGGCCACGCCCGACACTGCGCCGCCCATCGGCAGCAGCGCCGACAGCGCGGCCCGCGGGTCACCGTCGAAGCCCCACTCGTCGCGGCGCAGCCCGGTGTAGTAGTTCAGCAGCGGCCGCAGCCCGGCCTCGGCGGGCCGCTTGGCGGTGGCCAGCGCGCCGACGCCGATGTTCACCTCGCCGTTGCCCAACGGGAAGATCCAGCCGTAACCGGGCAACACCTCGCCGTCGGGCGAGCGCAGCTCCAGGTGCGAGGTGATCCAGGGCTCGTCGCTGCGCGGTGTCGCGATGTAGCCGCGGACCGCCACTCCGTAGACGGTCTCCTTGTGCCACTGCCGGCCCAGCTTCCGGCCCAGCGTCGAACGCGCCCCGTCGGCGACGATCAGATGTCCGCAGCGGATCGCCTCCCCGGAGTCCAGCACCACCGCCGACACCCGCCCGCCGGGGACGCGCTCGACTCCGACGGCTTTGACGCCGAGCTTCATCTTGGCGCCGTCGTCGACGGCGACCAGGCGGATCCGGTCGTCGAGCTCGGTACGCGCCACCGCGCTGCTCGACGGCGGAAACGAGCGTCCGGGCCAGGGCACCTCCACGTCGGCGCCGAATCCCGACATCCGCAGACCCCGGTGGGCGATCCGGCCGTCCAGCCACGAACCGAGCCCCAGCCGGCGCATCTCGGCGATCGCCCGGGGAGTCAGCCCATCGCCGCAGGCCTTGTCGCGGGGGAACTCCGCGGAGTCGATCACCAACACGTCATAACCGGCGCGGGCGGCCCAGGCCGCCGCTGCTGAACCGGCCGGTCCGGCCCCGACCACGACGACGTCGGCCGCACTACTGGTCGCCGGTGTGTCCATGGTTCCCAGTATGTTGGCAGTGTGAGGACACCGGCGAACGTGGTGGCAGGAGTGGACTTCGGGGATGCCGAGTTCGCCCGGGAGGTTCGCGACGGGGTGGCCCGGATCGAAGCGTTGATGTCCGAGGAGCTGGGCAAGGCCGACGTGCTGATGGCCGAAGCGGTGCAGCACCTGTTCGAGGCGGGCGGTAAGCGGTTCCGTCCGCTGTTCACGGTGCTGTCCGCGCAGCTGGGCCCCGAGCCCGACTCCTGGCAGGTCACCGTTGCCGGGGCGGTCATCGAGCTGGTGCACCTGGCCACGCTGTACCACGACGATGTGATGGACGAGGCCCAGATGCGCCGCGGAGCCTCCAGCGCCAACGCCCGCTGGGGCAACAACATCGCGATCCTGGCCGGCGACTACCTGTTCGCCACCGCATCGCGCCTGGTCAGCAGGCTCGGCCCGGATGCGGTGCGCATTATCGCCGACACCTTTGCGCTGCTGGTCACCGGCCAGATGCGAGAGACGCGGGGGGCGGCCGACCACGTCGACTCGGTGGAGCACTACCTGAAGGTGGTCCACGAGAAGACGGCCTGTCTGATCGCGGCCTCGGGCCGGTTCGGTGCGACGTTCTCCGGCGCCGACGACGAGCAGATCGAGCGGCTGAGCCGGATCGGGGCGATCGTCGGGACGGCGTTCCAGATTTCAGACGACATCATCGACATCGACAGCGATCCCGACGAGTCGGGCAAGGTGCCCGGCACTGACCTGCGCGAAGGCGTGCACACACTGCCGGTGCTCTACGCGTTGCGCGAGTCCGGTCCCGGCGCCGACCGGCTGCGCGAGCTGCTGGTGGCACCGATCGACAACGACGACGACATCGCCGAGGCGCTGCGACTGCTGCGCGCGTCCGACGGTATCCGCCGGGCCAAGGAGACGGTGGCCGAGTACGCCCGCCAGGCCGAGCAGGAGCTGGCTCACCTGCCCGACGGTCCGGGCCGGGATGCGCTGGCCTCGCTGGTCGACTACACCATCAGCCGAGACGGCTGACGATCGCGGAACCCGGGCGGGCGCTACGCGCGTTGGGTATGCGATGACCCTTGCAGGCCGGCACGTTGTTGAAGGAGGCGATCCGCGATGACCTGGCATCCGCATGCCAACAGGGCCAAGACGTTCCTGTTGCTGGTGCTGTTCTCCGGTCTGATCGTCGGGGTGGGCGCGCTGTTCGGGCGCAACATCATGTTCCTGGCGGTGCTGTTCGCCATCGGCATGAACGCCTACGTGTACTTCAACAGCGACAAGCTCGCGCTCAAGGCCATGCACGCCCAGCCGGTCAGCGAGATGCAGGCGCCGGCGATGTACCGGATCGTGCGTGAGCTCGCCACCACCGCACGCCAGCCGATGCCCCGGCTCTACATCAGCGACACCGCCGCACCGAACGCGTTCGCCACCGGCCGCAACCCCCGCAACGCCGCAGTGTGTTGCACCACCGGCATCTTGCAGCTGCTCAGCGAACGCGAGTTGCGCGCCGTGCTGGGCCACGAGCTGAGCCACGTCTACAACCGCGACATCCTGATCTCGTGTGTCGCCGGTGCGATGGCGTCGGTGATCACCGCGCTGGCCAACCTGGCGTTTTTTGCCAGCATGTTCGGCGGCAACCGGCAGGGTGGTGCCAATCCTTTTGCGATCCTTCTGGTTTCGTTGCTGGGGCCGATCGCGGCGATGGTCATCCGGATGGCGGTGTCGCGCTCGCGGGAGTACCAGGCCGACCAGTCCGGTGCGGAGCTGACCGGTGACCCGCTGGCACTGGCCAACGCACTGCGCAAGATCAGCGTCGGTGTCGAGCGCGCGCCGTTGCCGCCGGAGCCGCAGCTGGCCGATCAGGCCCACCTGATGATCGCCAATCCGTTCCGGTCCGGCGAGAAGATCGGTCAGCTGTTCTCGACGCACCCGCCGATCGCCGACCGGATCGCGCGGCTGGAGGCGATGGCCGGCCCGCACCGCTGAGCCCCCGAGGCCGAGCCGAGAAATTGAAACACCGAGGCTGAGCCGAGAAATTGAAACACCGAGGCCGAGCCGAGAAATTGAAACACCGAGGCTGAGCCGAGAAATTGAAACACTGCCGGCCGCGCCGACGACACATAAGCTGTGAACGTGCTGACCCGACTCCTGATCAGCGCTGCGGGCCTCGCAGCGGCCGCTGCCCTGCACGCTCCGCTCGCCGCGGCTCAACCCGCACCGCCTCCGCCGCCACCGCCCGCACCGAACGTCAATGTGTATCCGCCGGTGAACCCGCAGGACTTCGCGGTCTACGAGGGCACGGCGTATGCGTTCGGTGTCGGCGAGCTGGTGTGCATGCTTCAGCGTTCCGGAAGCTATGGCTGTAACGGTCCGCTGCCCGGTGCGCCGCGAGGTGCGAACCTGGTCAGCGGCACGACCGGTGGGGTGCCCGGCTTCGCTTCAGCTCCGGTGCCGATGTACCCCGGGCCGGTCAACGCGCTGGAGCCCAACACCCGGCTGAGCTTCGGCACGGTCAGCTGCGGCACCGACGGCGTGACCACGGCATGCGTCGACAGCCGCAATCAGTCGGGTTTCGTGGTCAGCCCCACCGCCACCTGGGTGGTCAACCCGGTCAACCCGCTGCTGGCCCGCCCTGAGGGCACCAACCCGTTCTTCAACTAGATCGGGTCAGAACCCCGACCCGTGTACCTCGTGCCCGGGTTTTTCGGCCACCAGTCCCCGATAGGCCTGTTCCACCGTGGATCCGTGGTTGACCACACCGTCGACCTCGCGCGCGATGGGCATGGAGATGCCGTATTTGTCGGCAAACTCCATGATCACGCTGGCGGCCTTGACGCCCTCGGCGACCTGGTTCATCGCCGCGATGATCTCCTCGATCGTCTTGCCCTGGCCCAGTTGCTCGCCCACGTGGCGATTGCGGCTGCGCTGAGAGGTGCAGGTGACGATCAGGTCGCCCATGCCGGCCAGTCCGGCGAAGGTGTCACGGTTGCCGCCCATCGCGACACCGAGTTTGGACATCTCGGCCACTGCGCGGGCCATCACCATCGCGCGGGTGTTCTCGCCGATGCCCAGCGAATACCCCATTCCCACGGCAATGGCGTAGACGTTCTTCAACGCGCCGGCCATCTCCACACCGACCACGTCGTCGGTGGTGTAGGTGCGGAACCTTTTGGTGCGGAACAGCTGTGCCAGATTGGCCGCCAGATATTGGTCGGGCATCGCCAGGACCGCGGCCGCGGCGTAACCCTCGGCGACCTCGCGCGCGATGTTGGGGCCGGCCAGAATCCCGGCGGGATGACCGGGGAGGATCTCGGCGACGATCTGGCTCATCCGGTAGTTGGTGCCCTGTTCGAGCCCTTTGACCAGCGACACCACCGGCACCCACGGACGTAGATAGGTCGCCAGCTCGGTCAGCACTCCCCGGAAGCCGTGCGACGGAACGCCCATCACGATGACGTCGGCGCACTCGGCGGCCTCGCAGAAATCGGTGGTGGCGCGCAGCGTGTGCGCCAATTCGACTTCGTCGCCAAGGTATTTGGAGTTGCGATGGTTGTCGTTGATGTCGCGCGCGGTGTCCTCTGAACGCACCCACTGCAGGGTCGGTCCGCGTCGGGCGCAGATCGAGGCGACGGTGGTGCCCCAGGAGCCCCCTCCGAGGACCACGACGTTGGCTTCGCGTTGCGTAGGTGCCATGGAAGATCACATTAAAGTGGCGGACCGGCGGGCAGGGCAGGTTTGGCGAGCGTCGACCGATTGGTGTGCAAACCGGCTGGGCGCAGTGGGCATAATGAGACACGACTTTGCTGAGGGGGTCGCGGGTGTCGGTCACGCTGTCGACGGTGGAAGCCTCCGACCCGCAGGCACTGACCGCCGCCGCCGTCCGGCTCGCGGGTGTGCTCAACGAGCTCGACTCCGTCATCGCGGCGCAGCGTCGGGCGTTGGCGCAGCTGCGCGCGGCCTGGCAGGGCGCAGCCAGTGACGCGGCCATCGCCCGCGCCGAGCGCGACCTCACCGCGCAGGCGCAATTGCGAGCGCGACTGCACGCGATGCAGGACGCGCTGGCCACCGGAGGCGCGCAACTCGGCAGCACCCGCGACGGGCTGCTGGGCCTGGTCGCCGCGCTGCGGGCGACGGGCTGGACGGTCGGCGACGACGGCCGCGCCCGCGCGCCGCTGTTCCCGCCGCTGCTCAAGCACTTCGAACCGGGCTTCACCGCCATCCTCAACCGGCTGCTGCAGTTGTTCTCCGATATCGACGCGACCACCGCCGGGACCCTGCGCACCGCTGCGGGCGGGGCGGCCCCGCACAACCCGCCGGGCGCACCGGTGCCGACGTTGCCGCCCGCGGGCGCGTCGGCCGACGAGGTCAACCAGTGGTGGCACGCGTTGTCCGATAGTGACCGGCAACTGCTCACCGACAATGCACCCGGCGTGTTGGGCAACCTGGACGGCGTGCCCGTCGACGTGCGCGACGCGGCCAACCGCACCGCGATGCAACGCGACATCGCCCGCGTCGAGCAGGCCGCCCAAAGCAACGGCGTGAGCACCGAGCAGGTCACCGAGGCCCCCGAACGCTACGGCTTGAATGCGTCCGATGTCACGGCGTATCAGAACGCCGTGAAAGCCAAAGCGGGCCTGGACCATCAGGGCGGCGGTGACAACCCGAACCGTCCGCGGCCGGTGTACCTGTTCGGCTACGACCCGTTGGCCTACGGCGGTGAGGGAACCGCAGCCATCGCGCTGGGCAACCCCGACACCGCCGACAACATCGGCGTCATCGTGCCGGGCACCGGCAGCAGCCTGAGTTCGGGCTGGCTCAACAGTGGTCGCAACGATGGGATCAACCTGGTCGACCAGATGAACATGGCCGACCCGAGCGCGCAGAACGCCGTGCTGATGTGGATGGGTTACGACGCCCCCGACAGCTTCGCCGATCCCAGGATCGCCAACCCGATGCTGGCGCGCGCCGGGGGTGAACTGCTGGCCGGCGATGTCAACAGCCTGCACGTGACGCACTCCGGGGCGGATGCGCCGACCATCACCGTCCTGGGCCATTCCTATGGGTCGACCACCGTGGCCGATGCCTTCGCCGGGAGTGGGATGCAGGCCACCAACGCGGTGCTGTTGGGTTGTCCGGGAACTGATCTGGCGCGCAGCGCGGCCGACTTCGATCTGCAGGGCGGGCAGGTCTACGTCGGCAACGCCTCGACCGACCCGGTCGGCTGGATCGGCGCGAGCGGGGCGGCCGCCGATGTCCTCAACGGGCCACTGGCCGATCGACTCGGAACCGGGATCGGTCTGGGAAATGACGCTGCTGCCGAGTCGTTCGGCGCTGTCCGATTCCGGGCCGAGGTGCCCGGCGGGGACATGATGGACTTCAACGACCACTCGTACTACTACACGATGGGCAGCGAATCGTTGTACAGCGCGACTGCGATTGCGACCGGACACGGAGATGCGTTGGGTGACTTGGGGATGTTGGCCGGCGAGCGGGTGCCGCACACCCTCAGCACTCCCGACCGCATTCCCACCCCGCTGGGCGACATCCCGTTGCCCCACACCGACATCCCGGTCGGGCCCGCTGTGCTCGATCCCGAAGCCGGTCGTCCCAACCGATCGGTGACCTCCGACCACACCTACGACAATCCGATCTAGGACGACCTGTGCTGACTCGCCGACTGTTGATCACGATGCTGACCGTCTTCACCATTGGAGGTTGTGGTATGTCAGAATCCGTTCCTGCACAAGATAATCCGTTCGACTCACCGGAGAATGCGCTGTCCGACGGACAGGCCAAGGCCGAGGTGGTCGAACCCGCGGTCGCGGTGGTGCGGGCCGTGAGCCTCGACGACGTGACGGGCGGATTCTCGTTCGGCTCGTGCAACGACCAGGGCGAGCCCCCGTTCCAGGGCCGGGTCGAGGTGACATTCCGGCTGCCGGCCGACCCGCAGCCGGTGTACACCCAGATCCGCGACGCGTTGGTAGCTCAGGGCTGGAGCGCCGGGGCGCCGGAGGGGCAGCTGGTTCACGGCACCACGTTGAACCGTGACGGGGTGACCGCGACGGTCGGACCGCGCGCCCTAGACCCCGGATATGGGTCGCTGAAGATCTACGGGCAGTGCCGCAACACCGGCGAGCACGGCGAGGAAGGTGCCGTCGACATCACCGGCGAGCTGCGCTGACTGTCCAGGCGCCGTCAGCGGTAGTTGACGAACTGCAGCGCAACCTCGAGGTCGGCGCCCTTGAGCAGAGCGATGACGGCCTGGAGATCGTCGCGCTTTTTGGAGCTGACGCGGATCTCGTCGCCCTGGATCTGCGCCTTGACGCCCTTGGGGCCCTCGTCGCGGATCAGCTTGGTGATCTTCTTGGCGTTCTCGCTGTCGATGCCCTGCTTGAGGGTGCCGCTGACCTTGTAGGTCTTGCCGGAGGCCTGCGGGTCGCCGGCGTCGAAGGCCTTCATCGAGATGTCGCGGCGCACCAGCTTCTCTTTGAAGACGTCGACGGCGGCCTTCACCCGTTCCTCGGTAGAGGAGACGATCTCGATGGCCTCCTCGCCTTTCCAGGCGATGGTGGTGTCGGTGCCGCGGAAATCGAAGCGGGTGGCCAGTTCCTTGGCGGCCTGGTTGAGCGCGTTGTCGACCTCCTGGCGGTCGACCTTGCTGACGACGTCGAACGATGAATCCGCCATTGGAATCGTTCCTCCTTCGGTGCTGTCCGGACTTGACTCCATCTTGGCCGTCGCGGCGCAGCCCGCCCACACCGCCCCCCACCCGCTGGTTTGTGTCGGGGGCCGGTCCTCGTTGTATCCTGCTGTGCGCGCTGTGCAGTGCACGCGCGTCACCCAGGCAGGTTGCCCGAGCGGCCAATGGGAGCGGACTGTAAATCCGTCGGCTTACGCCTACACAGGTTCGAATCCTGTACCTGCCACGCTGATCAGGCCCGGTTCACCGGGCCTGATTTCGTTCGGGGCGCCTAGGGCCGGAAAGCCAGGATCCGGTCGTCGCCAGCGCGAGGATCGCCGCGGCCGTCGCGGTTGGACGTGGTGAACCACAGCGCCCCGTCGGGAGCCTCCACCACGGTGCGCAATCGTCCGAACTCGCCGGCGAACCACGCTGCCGGCTCACCCACGGTGCCGTCGGCGCTCACCGGGATCTCGATCAGTCGCTGTCCGCGCAGCGCGGCCATCCACAGCGAGCCGTTGTAGAACGCCAGACCTGACGGCGACGCCTCGTCAGGCCGCCACTGCACCACCGGGTCGATCAGCCCTTCGCGACCGGCGCGGCCCTCGACCGTCGGCCAGCCGTAGTTGCCGCCGGGTTCGATGAGGTTGAGCTCGTCCCAGTCGCGGGCGCCGTATTCGCTGACCCACAGGCGCCCGGCGGCATCCCATGCCAGGCCCTGCACGTTGCGGTGGCCGAGCGAGTACACCGGTGAGGCCGGGTCCGGGTTGTCGGCCGGCACCGACCCGTCGGGGTTGATGCGCAGGATCTTGCCGCCCAGTGACTCCGGGTCCTGTGCAAGTGGCGGATCACCGATCTCGCCGGTGGCGATGTAGAGCATGCCGTCGGGCCCGAACGCTATGCGGCCGCCGTTGTGGATGGTGCCGGCCGGAATCCCGGTGAACAGGGGTGTCTGCGGGCTCAACGAGGTGCCGTCGAACTGCATGGTCACCACCCGGTTGTCGGTGGCGGTGGTGATGTAGGCGTAGACGGTCGAACCGGCGGTCGCCAGGCCCAGCAGACCGCCCTCGCTGAGTGACACCACATCGGCGATCTCGCCGACCGGTGTGACGACACCCGGCTCGGTCATGTGCTGAATCGTCGCGCTGTCCCGTTCGGCGATCAACGCGGTGTCGTCGGGGAGGAAGGCGATACCCCACGGCGCGTCGAGATCGGTGACGACGTCGCTGGGTGCCTCGGCGGATGTCTCGGCAGGCGAGGTCGGATCGGTCGGCGCGGTCGGATCGGCCGGTGAGGCCGGTTCGGCCGCACACGCGGCGAGCAGAATGACGGTGGCGGCGACGGTGGCGGCGCGGCGGAGCGGCATGATCATGAATTCGCTATACCCACAACTGAGCTTGGCACGTCTGACATCATCGCCAGCGTGACCGCGACTGCACGCCTGATGTCACCGCAGTGATTCGGCTTCCGTGGGGTCGTCAGCGATTGGTGGTCCGACGTTTCGATGCCGAGCTCGGTGAGTGGGTCGACGCGGGAGTCGACGGGACCGGCGTCGACGCTGACGAACTGACCGTGGTGACCTTCAACATCTGGAACAAGTCGTCGTTCGCCGAGCAGCGTCACCGCGCGGTGGCCGCGCTGTTGGCGCAGAACCCGCCCGATGTCATGGTGTTCCAAGAGGTCACGGCCCCCGCGCAGACCGTGCTGCTGGGCCAGCAGTGGGTGCGCGAGGGATATCGGTGTATCGGGGTGGTCGGCGGCAGGGTCGCCGGCTACGGGATGTTGATGCTGTCCCGGCTACCCCTCACCGCGGCATCGTCGCGCCGGCTGCCCAGCCGACGTCGGCGCAGCTACCTCTGCGCCGACGTCGCGATCAGCGACCGTGCGCTGCGCATCTGTTCGGTCCACTTGGAAAGTGGCAAGGACGGCGGCTGGCTGCGTGCCTGGCAACTGCGCCGGGTCTTCGGTGCGGTGTCGGCCGAGGACGCGCTGATCCTCGGGGACTTCAACATGCGCGACGGCGAGGACCGCTGGATCGCACCGGCCTATCGCGACGTCTGGCCCGTCCTGCGTCCGGGCGAACCCGGCTACACCGAGAACTCGTCGACGAATCCGATGTTGCGGGACACCAAGAAGAAGCCCCGGCAGCAGCGGTTCGACAGGGTGCTGCTCAAAGGTGCCCGCTGGGTACCGAGCCAGATCGAGATGCTCGGCACCGAGCCCGTCTCGCCGACGCTGCCCCGAGTGTTCCCCTCCGATCACTTCGGGCTGCGATGCCGGCTGAAGCTCGTCGCCGACGGTTGAGGCGAATCGGGTGGTCGCGGCTCGCCGGTAGCGTTGACCAGGACAGCCAGTGACGAGTCGAGGAGGCGCCGGTGGAGTGGCGCAGGGCCGCAACGGCGCCCGTACGCACGCTGAACCGACTCGTCGAGGCCACCCCGGATTCCCGCGACCGCGTCGTCGACGCGGCACGTGCGCTGTGCATCGTGGTGGTGATCCTGTGGCACTGGGTGCTCTCCATCACCCATCGCAGCGCCGACGGCAGCCTGGTGATGCCCAACCCCATCCACGAGGTGCCCGGCGCCTGGCTGGCCACCTGGGTGCTGCAGGTCATGCCGTTGTTCTTCGTGGTCGGCGGGTACGCCAACCTGGCCGCCCTGGAGCGGGCCCGCGACGCCGGCACGTCGGCCTGGCAGTTCGTCGGTGACCGGTTACGCCGGCTGCTGTATCCGGCGGCCGCGTGGGCGGCGGTCTGGCTGGCCTTCGAGGGTGTTGCGGCGGCGCTGCCCGGCGAGCACCGCTGGATCTGGGAGTGGTTTCCCGGCTACCTGGTGCCGCTGTGGTTCCTCGGCGTCTACGCAGCGATGATCGCGTTGGTGCCGCTGACCTCGGCGTTGCACGCCCGCGCGGGGGCGGCCACGCTGGCCGCGCTGGTGGTGCTGATGGCCGCGGGCACCGTGCTCGAGCGTCGCGTCGACACCACCTGGGCGGCGTGGACGACGGCGGCCGTGGTGTGGATCTTCTGTCACCAACTGGGCTACGCGTGGCGGGGCTGGAAACTGGGCCGGCGCCCGTTGGTCGTTCGGATCGCCATCGCGGTAGCGGGCTTGGCCGCACTGACGGCGATCACGTCGCTGGCGGACTATCCGCGATCGATGGTGGCCACCGTCGGCGCACCGGAGTCGAACATCTTCCCGACCACGGCCGCCATCGCGGCGCTGGCACTGTTCCAGTTGGGACTGCTGGCGGTGCTGACGCCGCCCGCGCAGCGGGTGCTGCAGCGGCCGGCCTGGTGGCGGCCGGTGGTGGCGGTCAACGCGGTCGCGATGACCGTGTTCGTCTGGCACATGTCCGCCTATCTGGTGGTGGTGTGGATCTATGAGGCCACGGGGGCGACGTTGCCGGCCGAACCTGACACCCAGTGGTGGAGTCAACGCTGGCTGTGGCTGCTGGCCCCGGCGGCGGTGCTGGCGGTGCTGACCGCAGTGTTCGCCCGCGTCGAGATCGCGTCCCGGGGTCGCCGGTCCTGACACGTCTCGCGAGGGTGCGTGTGGAGTGCCATGTCGCGCTTGCGGACGCGCTGAGCGCACTGTCGGCGCGCAGATCACAGCAGGGTCCGAGCGGCAGTGCCACGAAGACGCCGAGCACCCAAGCCACCGCGTACACCTTGCGCTCGCCGGCCAGTGCCCCCAGCCAGGTGGCGCCGCGCAACGGCAGCGTCCGTAGCACGGGTATGCCGAAGATGAGCGTGGTCGCGAACAGGTTGAACAGCAGGTGCACGAACGCTGCCTGCAGCGCATCTGTGCCGCCTTGCCGACCGTGAGTACCCCGCTGCCGGTAAATGCAGCACGAAGTCTTGTCGACCTATCGGTGTCCGGGGCCACCAGATCCACAGCCTTGCCCGGAAGTCAGAGCGCCACCGATTCTCCGACCGGTGAGATGCGCACCAGCGCGCCCGGCCCGTACACCAGTTGGTAGATGTTGCCGTCGGGACCCTCGCGCAACACCACCGTCGCCCCCGCCTGCAGGTCGAAGTTCTTCGGGTCACCGCACTGAGTGAACTCCGGCGTGCAGGTCAACACCCGGATCCAGCCCTGCACCAAATCTGCGATGAACACCTTGTCGTGATAGTCCGATCCGAACGTGGAGCCGTTGTAGACCAGCACCGACGTGATGGCCGCCCCCGTTCCGCGCGGGTAGGTGTAGATCGGGTCGATCACGTTGGCGCAGTTGCTCGTGCACATCCCTTCCGCGCCGGGCCAGCCATAGTTGCCGCCGGCGGTCACCAGGTTCAGTTCTTCCCACGACGCCTGTCCCACGTCGGCGACCAGCAGCTGGCCGCCCGGTGTGAACGTCAACCGGAACGGGTTGCGCAGGCCGTAGGCGAAGATCTGCGGTAACGCGCCAGGGCCCAGCACCGGATTGTCCGATGGCGTGCTGCCGTCCGGGTTCAATCGCAGGATCTTGCCGTGGATGCTGGTGAGGTCCTGGGCATTCGACGGTTTGGCGTTGTCGCCGACACCCCAGTAGAGCTTGCCGTCGGCGCCGAACCCGAGGGCGCCCCCATGGTGATTGACCGCCGACACATCAGTGGAGCGCAGCAACACCAGCTCCGAGTCGGGTGCAACCGAGTCGTTGACGACGGTCAGCCGGGACAGTTGGTTGAAGAGGTTGGTGGTGGTGTAGGCGACATAGAGGTAGCCGTTGGTGTTGAAGTCGGGGTCGATCTCCAGCCCGCTGATGCCACGCTCACCCAGCGTGCTGACCGCCAGGGTCGCCACCGGTTGCGGGCGCACCACGCCGTTTTCGACCCACCGGATGGCGCCGCCCTTCTCGGCGACGATGATCCGGCCGTCGTCGAGGAACCGGAAGTCCACCGGCTGATTGAGACCGCCGACGACGGTGGCGCGTTCGAATCCGATGAACACGGTCTGGCTGCTGCGGTGCCCGCTGGCGCCCAGCAGACCGAAGGTCAACAGATGGAGCAGTCCGGCCGAGCCGTGGATGTGGAAACCGCTGAGATGGTCGCTGACGGTGACGGTGAACCGGTCCTGGCCGGTGTAGGTGGGCCCCGGTGTGTAGGCAAACGTCCCGTCAGAGCTGATCTTCACGGTGCCGTGCGCCGGTCGGGTCGCGGTGAAGCGCAACCGGGTCGAGTCCGGGTCGTCGGGGTGCAGACTGCCCTGGATCACCCCGTCGACGACGGTGTTCTCGCTCGGTCGGTGCGACAGCGTCGGTGTCGTGTTGGCGAACAGCCGCTGCCACGGTGTCGGTGCGGCGGTCTGCACCGCGGCCCCGATGGCCGAGCTCTCTGCGCCGGTCGACGTGGCGCGCCGCGCCTCGGTACGGGCCACCCGGTGGGCGGTGATCGAGTCTGCGGCATCGGCCTGAGCAGCCATCTTGTCGTCGGCCGCGGTGCCGTCGTCGTCCACGGTGTCGTCGACGGCGACGGCCCGCTCGGTGCGAGACGGTGTCGGCTCGGGTCGCGACCCGGCGTCACTGTGGCGGGCGCTGCGTCTGCTCGCTGTCGACGCCGATTCCGAGCGCGCAGCCGGCCCGCGTTCGGCGCGGGACTGCGACGACGACGCAGCGGCGCCGGTGTCCCCGGTGTCAGCCGAAGCCACCGCCTGACCGGTCAGGACCGCCGCCCCGATGCCGAGTGCGAAGGCCAGCCCGCCGACGCGACCGATGTGACGCGCGTACCCGCTTGCCGACCGCTCGGCTTTCCTGGTTTCCCCCATGACGCCTCCCCGTGCTGCAGCGGTGCTGGGCAAACTGTAGGGCGGCAGCCGGGCCGCCACTGCGGTTTCGCGGTCCCGGTCAGCAAATCGTCACCGGAAGTGTGTGCACACGCCGGCGCAAAGTGTGCCCGCGCTGCCGGCCGCGAACGCGATGACCGGTGATCATGATCGCCGAGGGCGGTGTCGCCGGGCTCGCTCACTGCCGGGCGGAAGACCCGCCGACCATGTTGACCACGCGACGTCAGGAGCGCGCGGCGGCTCTGCGGTGCGCCCGTTCAACCCGCCGTTTCGGCGCTCTCAGCTAATTGCGCGTCGTATACTCGCCACGGCTCGGACAGCGGGTCGTTGGTGGGGAGGGGACCGGGATGGGCAAGCACCGCGCTCAGAAGTTGTCACGACAGAAGAAGGCGGCATCCCGACCGGCGATCGGCGTCGCCGCATTGGCGGTGGCCGGTGCCGCGGTGTTGGGCGTGACACCGACACTGGCGACCAGCCCGGACCTGATGGCCGCGCTGCACTATCTGCGGGGTACCAACATCGGCACCGTCCCGACCGACCAGGAGTTCGTCGACTTCATCGACGAGGTGCTCGTCGGTGCCGGCGCCTCCGGCCCCGAGCAGCCGTATCACAAGGTGCCCTACAACGCGGGATTCCGGCCGTTCTCCCGCGGCGGATTTCGCGACCTGACCTTCGACAAGTCGGTGGCCCAGGGCGTGGACTTGCTGACCGGACAGCACCCGGCCGCCGGTGATGTCATCTTCGGGTTCTCCCAGGGCGCGGTAGCCGCGTCGATCTACAAGGGCGACAACAGTGGCAACACCTACGTTCTGGTCGCCAACCCGGGCCGCGCCAACGGTGGTCTGCTGCAACGTTTCAAGGGCCTGAAGGTACCGCTGATCGATGTGTCGTTCGGCGGCGCGACACCGGTCAACGGGGACTTCACCATCGACGTCACCCGGCAGTACGACGGCTGGTCCGATTTCCCGGCCTATCTCTGGAATCCGGTGGCGGTGGCCAATGCGTTGCTGGGTATCGCATGGGTTCACGGTCAGACACAGTGGGAGCTGACCGCGCAGGATCTCGAAGATGCCCGCGCTGCGGGCAGCGACTACTACCAGTTCGACGCGGCCTCCAACACCGCCTACTACGTGATCCGGACCTACCCGGTGCCGTTGCTGATGCCGCTGCAGTCGTTCCTGCCGGCCTCGGCGATCGCCGCGCTGGACGCTCCGCTGCGCGCATTCATCGAAACTGCTTACGACCGAAGCGATTACAGCAAGCCGACGCGGTCCTGGATGTTCAAGCCACTGCGGCCGCGCGCCCCGGCTCCGCCGCCCGAGGCGGCGACGGTGGAAACGCCCGCGCCGCAACCGCAATCAACGCCCACGCCGGTGGCTGACGACAGTGAGGCGCCGGCCGACGATGAGGATCTCTGGTCAACCCGCCGGCAGCTGGCTGACGACACATCGGAGCCGGCCGCTGACAACGTCCGCGCGGCGAAGGTGACCTCGAAGGCCACCGAACCGCAACGGCGCAACGCAGAGGGGGAACGCCCGCAGCGCCGCAGCACCGCCGAGCAATCGCGGTCCGACCGCAGCGACGCGGCCTGAATCAGGCCACGTCACACCGAGAGCACGTGGCCCTCACGGGCCGGGATGCGGCCGTCCAGAAGCGTTGTGTAACAGTCTTCGACGGCTGCGCGGCCCTGTCCGTACACCACCGTCAGCCAGGGCGCGTCGGGTCGGGTGACCGGAGCCATGAACGCTGTCCACGCGACGGCCAACCGCTCCCGCAGGCCCGCAGTTCCCCACTCCTCGGCGCGTTTGGTGGCCTGGTCGGGCGCGAAGAACAACGCCGGCGCCGGTCCTGGCAACGCGTCGGCCGAGAAGGTGGGCCCTTCGGCATCCCAGTGGGTGACGCCGACCGCGCAGTCATAGGCCAGGTGATCAGCCAGCCGCCGGTGTACGGCCGAACGAACCGTGCTGTCGCCGCTGAAATCGACGTAAACCGAGGGTGTTTCGGGCAGCGAGCTGATCGCGTCGTAGGTGAGGACGTCGTCGTAGCAGCCCAGCGCCCGGGTAAAGTCGGTATTGGCCGGTGAGGTCAGTCCCACCACGGGCACCCGATCGCTAACGCGGCGTTGCGACAGGCAGAACGCGGTGCCGTAGGCGGTCTTGCTGGAGGCACTGGAGAGCACCACGGTGTCGGCGCCGAAATATCCGTTGTCATAGAGGAAGTCGTCGATCAGGAACGACGTGGAAAACAGCGGACGCAGCAGCGCCTGCTGTGGCTCTCGTTCGGCGACGTAGCTGGCATCGGAGGTGCACCGCTCGTAGCGCGCATACACCGCCGGCAGTGAGCGCCGGTGTTCTGCGCCGTCGGTGAAGCCTGCGGTGGAGACGTCGTCGGGATGCAGGATCACCTCATCGGCGATCGGGAAGTAGCCGTAGAAACGCTCACCGACGTCCACTCCGCCGCAGCGTGACTGTGTGACGGTGCCGAAGCCCCACGTCGGGATGGCGCCGGTGGCCGGGTCGCCGGTGGGGAAGTGCTGCCAGTAGCCCATCGCGTCCCCGAAGGTCGCATAGGTGACGTTGTTGGCGGTCAGTGCGAACAGGTCGATACCGACCCGCACCGCGCCGGGGATGAGTTCGTGCTGGGTGGTGGTCCAACGGTGCCGCCGGATGTCCTCGCGCCGGACTTCGAATAGCGTTGCCACCGCATGCAGCGTAGTCGCCGAGCTTGGGTCGGCAGAAGTACTCGCGGTAGGGTCGGCGGTTAGTCGCAACCAGATCGGAAGTTTGTTCATGGACCTTGTACTCGGCTTGTCGATGACGTCGTCATCGTTGCGCTGGGTGCTCGTCGAAGGCGCCGACCATGACGGGGCCCCGCTGGACCGGGGTTCCCTCCCGGTCGACCCGCAGCAGGGCCTCGATGCAGACGCACTGGTCAACGCGCTTTTCGAGGGTGCACTGCCGCGTCGTGTCGACGCCATCGGGCTTACCTGGACAACCGACGCCGAAGCACTGGTCAGCGCGATCTGGCAGGTGCTGACCGACCGGGGCGTCGAGAACGTGATTGCGGTGTCCGACATCGAGGCCGCCGAGGCGCTCACCCGCGGCATCGCCGACCTCTCCGGCTGCAACCGGGTGGTTGTCTGCGTGACAGAACCCGGCACCTCGGTGGTGGCGTCGGTCACACCGGAGGCCGTCACCGCGGACCGGGTCGACCCGACCGCACTGGTCGAGGTCGAGGGCCTGGATCCGGACGCGGTGTTCGTCCTCGGTTCCGGTGACGTCGCCGGGGTGGTGTCGGCGTTGCGGGACCGCGTCGAGGTCCCGGTGATCTCGGCCGACGAAGCGGAGCTGGCGCTGGCCCGAGGCGCAGCATTGGCCGCGGCGTCGGCGGTGGCGCTGCTCGACGCCGAATCCGCGCCCCGGCGGCGCAGCCTGACCCCGACGGCCGCCTTGGCCGGTGTGCTTTCGGCGGCCGTGGTGACGTTCGTGGTGTCGCTGTCGCTGGCGCTGGGCATGAACTTCACCCCAGATACCGAGCAATTGGCCCGTGCGGTGGAGCCACCGGCCCGCGAAGCCGCTCCGTCGCCGAAGCCGGCACCGGCAGCACCCGCTGAAACAGCCGAGCCGGCGCAGCCCGAACCGGCCCCGCCGGCCGAGCCTCCGCCGCCCGCGGTGGCCGAGCCGGTGGCCATCGAGATCGCCGAGCCCCCGGCCGCGCCGCCCCCTGCGCCGCAGGCCCCGCCCCCGGTGTATCAGGAGCCCCTCGCACCGCCACCGCCGGTGAACGTGCCTCCGCCGGCCCCGGCCTACGTGCCGCCCCCGCCGCCACCGAACTACCTCCCGCCGGCCCCGGCGCCTGCATATGTCCCGCCGCCTCCGCCGGTTCAGGCGGCCCCGCCGCCGCTGCCGACCGCTCCGGGGCAGCCCCGGCTGCGGGATCGGATCATCGAGCGGATTCCGGTCATCAACCGGTTCCACGAGCCGCAATACGACTACACCCCGTAGGCCTGCCTGAACCCGCCGGCCGCGCTGTTCCGGCGCTGGTTGGACACCTGACGCTTGCGCGTCACCGGCAAGCAAGGTGACCGTCTGACACTGCGCCGTGCCGGTTTCCCGCCGTACGGTGCTCAAAGGGGCACTCGGACTCTCGATCGTCCCGCTGGCTGCATTCCGCACTGATCACCCACGCGGCCCCGTTCGGGCCGACCCGTTCACGCTCGGCGTGGCATCAGGGGAACCGACCGCCGACGGGATGGTGTTGTGGACGCGCCTGGCGCCCGAGCCGCTCGCCGAGGACGGCGGACTGCCGGCGCGACCGGTCGACGTGGAGTGGGAGATCGCCGCCGACGAGCGGTTCGCGTGGATCGAACAGCGCGGCGTCGTGGCCGCGACGCCGCAGTGGGGTCACAGTGTGCACGTCGAAGTCACCGGGCTGCGGCCCGGCGCAGAGTACTTCTACCGCTTCCGGGCCCAGGGTTTCCTCTCGCCCGCCGGGCGCACCCGGACGGCGCCGCCGCCGGGTTCGCTCGCACCGATGACGATGTGCTTCGCGTCGTGCTCGAACTACGAGCAGGGCTGGTTCACCGCCTATCGCCGACTTGCCGAGGACGCCCCGGATCTGGTCCTGCACCTGGGTGACTACCACTACGAGAACGCCGCACGCGATGGTGCGATCCGCCGCCACGTGGGTGCCGAGACCGTGTCGTTGGCCAACTATCGGCAGCGCTATGCCCAGTACAAGACAGATCCCGATCTGCAGGCCGCGCACGCCGCGGCGCCGTGGCTGGTCGTCTTCGACGATCACGAGCTCGACGACAACTGGGCCGGCGAGGTGCCGGCACGGCCGCAGCCCGACTTCCTGGGACGCCGCGCTGCGGCATTACAGGCCTACTACGAGAACATGCCGTTGCGCGGCTCAGCACGTCCGCACGGTATCGCAATGGCGCTACACCGTCGCGTGGACTGGGGCGCCCTGGCGTCATTCCACATGCTTGACACCCGCCAGAACCGCACCGACCAGCCCTGTAATGATGCGTATCGCAGCGACTGCTCGCAGCGCTTCGATCCCGCCGGCTCGTTGCTCGGTGCGGCGCAGGAACAATGGCTGCTCAACGGTTTTCGACAGTCACGGGCGCGGTGGGACCTGTTGGGCCAGCAGGTCTTCTTTGCACAGATCGACCTGACGCCCGGCGCCGGGCGCGGGTTCAATCCGGATGCCTGGGACGGTTACGTCGCCGGCCGGGAACGGGTCGTGGCCGGGTTGCTGAACTCACCGGTGCGCAACGCGGTCGTGCTCACCGGCGACGTGCATTCGCATTGGGCCGCCGAGGTTCACCAGCGCACGGGCGATGTATCGTCGCCAAGTGTGGCAACGGAATTGGTGACGACGTCGATCTCCTCGGGCGGGGACGGATCGGACACCCGCGCCGACATCGAGGCGATCCTGCCCGAGAACCCGCATGTCCGATACTTCAGCAATCGACGCGGGTATGTCCGCACCCGCATCAGCGCCGACGATGTGCGAGCCGACTTCCGCGTCGTGCCTTACGTGTCGACGCCGGGAGCGCCGGTGCATACCGGCGCGACGTTCACCATCGCCGACCGTCTGCCCCGGCTGCTGTGAGTCAGGCTTTCGGAGTCAGCTTCACGGCCGCGATGCCCAGCCGGTCGACGGCCTCGGTCCATTCCTGCTGCGTCGGCACCCGGCCGTCGGCGAACTTCAGGCCCATCATGCGTTGCGCCTTCTTCGCGCCGTAGCTCGCGGTCAAGCGGTGCGCGACGTCGGTGACTGCGGCGCGGTCGGTGATCAGGACGCCCGTCATGGGCGTCGTCTGACCCTGATAGGTGACCTCGGCGTCGGCGCCGTCGCGGAAGTTGTGCTTCCACTGCGCCTCCAGCACGACGTAGAGGTCGCCGTCGAGATGGTGCGCGCTGACCGGGACCTCGAACTGCCGGCCGGACTTGCGGCCGCGGAAGCTCACGACCATCAACTCGGTGAGCCGGCCGCCCAGCGGCGTTCGCAGGACGCGCCGCAACACCGGGTTGAGCGTGCGCAGGATGACACCGGGCGGGTGCGAGATCTCGATCGCGGCCATGCTTCACCGTAGGACCCCCACCGCCCGACCGGGCACGAAACCACATCCCTGGCTCTCACATCGGCCTACGACGTGGTAAAAATGCAGCACCCAAGAACCACTGGCGGTCATGAACTGCACCGGCCTGCGCACATCGGGCAACGTGACCAAAGCCGTTTACATGCGCCCGGGCAGCACAGGGCAAACATTGACTTAGCTTCAATCGACACACCGATTGGCCGCAGCCGAGGAGAGCACCGGTGAATGCGACACCATTCGGGCACTATCGGCTCCACAAGCTGATCGGCCAGGGCGGGATGGGGGAGGTGTACCAGGCCTACGACACCAAGACCGATCGCACCGTCGCGTTGAAGGTGCTGCCGCACCACATGGCAGCAGACGAGACGTTTCAGGCGCGCTTTCGTCGTGAGTCGCAGGCCGCCGCCGGTCTCAACGACCCGCATGTCGTGCCGATCCACGGTTTCGGTGAGATCGACGGCCGGCTCTATCTGGACATGCGGCTGATCGAGGGCCGCAATCTCGGGACCATGTTGCACGACACCGAGAAGCCACTCGGGGCGGCGTTCGCGGTCACCGTGGTCGAGCAGGTCGCTCACGCGCTCGATGCCGCGCACAGCTCCGGGTTGATCCACCGCGACATCAAACCGTCGAACATCTTGATCACCGGCCGCGACTTCGTCTACCTGATCGACTTCGGGCTGGCCCGTACCGCCGGCGAACAGGGACTCACCACCGCGGGCAGCACGCTGGGCACCTTGGCCTATATGGCACCGGAACGGTTCGAGGGCGGCACGGTCGACCACCGCAGCGACATCTACGCGTTGACCTGCGTGCTCTACGAATGCCTGACGGGCGCGCGGCCGTATCCCGCCGACAGCCTGGAGCAGCAGATCGCCGGACACATGGTCACCGCGGTGCCGCGGCCCTCCGATGTCGACCCGCGTCTGGCCGCGTTCGACGCAGTGATCGCCAAGGGGATGGCCAAGCAGGCAGCCAAGCGTTACCAGTCGGCCGGGGAGCTGGCCGCCGCTGCCCGCCGGGCGCTTAATGCCCCGGTGCGCCGTGCCGGCAGCGCGTCGCGCCACGCCGCCCGCTCGGAGCGCGCGCTGCCGAAGAAGGCGCTGGCCGCCGCGGCGGCAGCGCTGGTGGTCCTGGTGGTAGCGGCAGTCGGTGTGTGGCAGTGGGCGCCGTGGGATGACGGATCACGTTCTCTCGCAACGCTGCCCGATGGCGCCGTAGATTCGGTCGCGGCGACGGTGCCCGACGACATCCGCGACACCGGTCGGTTGGTCATCGGGGTGAACGTGCCCTACGCGCCGATGGAGTTCAAAAACGCCGACGGACAGCTCGTCGGCTTCGACGTCGACCTGATGAATGCGGTCGCGCGGGTTCTGGGATTGGTACCCGACTATCGGGTCACTGCGTTCGAGACGATTCTGCCGATGGTCGTCGACGGCACCTTCAACGTGGGTATGTCCTCGATCACCGACACCCGTCAGCGCGAACGGCTCGTCGACTTCGTCACCTACCTCCAAGCCGGTACCCAGTGGGCGCGCCGACCCGGCACCTCGCTGGGGCCCGCGTCGGCGTGTGGATCGAGAGTTGGTGTGGCGCAAGGGACTTTGCAGGAAACCGACGAACTCCCCGCCAAGAGCGGTCAGTGCACCGCGGCGGGGATGGCGCCGATCGAGATGGTGGTGTTCGCCAGCCAGGATGAGGTGACTGCGGCATTGGTCGCCGGCGAGGTCGACGCGATGTCGGCCGACTCCCCGGTCACCGGCTTTGCGATCAAACTCAGTCGCGGTGCACTGGTGCCGGCCGGGGACGTGTTCGACTCCAAGCCCTACGGCTGGCCGGTGCACAAGGGTTCAGAACTCAGCGAGTCCCTGCGGTTGGCCCTGGAACACCTGATGGACAGCGGGGAGTACCGGGCCATCGCGACGATGTGGGGTGTCGAGCGCGGCATGATCGACCAGCCCGCGGTCAACGGCGCGGTCCGCTAGATCGTTTATCCCCCTCTGCAGCGGGTAAGTCCTTGGGGCCGATGCAGAAGGAGGAGCAGTTGAACAGCGAGGACAAGTCTGCCGAAACGCGCAAGAGCTTTGTCGAGTCCGTCAAGGGCAAGGCCAAGGAATGGGCGGGCGCGGTCACCGGTAACGACTCGCTCACCGCAGAAGGGCAGTTGGAGCAGAAGCAGGGCAAGCAGCGCCGCGCGGCCAGTCAGTTGGCCGCGGAGGCCGACGCCGAGGCTGCGCGGGCGCGAGCCGAGGCCGGCCAAGCCAAGGTGGAGGGTGCCGAGCAGCGCCGCCAGGCGCAGGTGGATGCCGCCGAGGCCAAGGCCGAGATCCGCAGCGAGCAGCTCGCCGACAGGCAGGCAGCCCAGCAGGCCGCCCACCGGGACGCGGCCCGCGAGCAGACCAGCTTCGAGGTTGGCGTGCAACGTCAGGCCGAACAGGAAAAGGCCCAGGAGCGGTCCGAAATTCGCTCTGCCAGCGCTGAATACGGTGAAGCGATCGACGACTACAACGACGCCGCCGAAGACGCGGCACGTATCGAAGCCCACGCTGATCGGCTGCGGAGCCGGGCGGAGAACATCGACCCCACCCCCTGATCTGCCATTACAGGAGTTGACGATGAGAATCACCGATCTACCGCTTGCCGTTCTGCGCCTGCAGTACCGGCTGGCCCGGACTCCGCTGCACCTGATCGAGCGGCAGGTGCTGTCTCGGCTGGACGCCGAGGCGCGGCAGCGGCTGTTCCTCGAACGTGCGCTCGGGGCAGTCGACGCGGCGGCCGGCAGCTTGCTGCGCGACGCTGACCTCGAGGCCGGCGGCCTAGACCGCATCGAGAAGGCCGCGGTGCTGGGCGAGGCCGCTCGACTCGACGACCTCGCCGCTGCGCAGCAGCAGCGGGCTGTGGACAATCTCGTACGACGGCGCGAGCACGCGGCCGACGCGCCCGAACAGGCCCGCGAGGAGGCCCAGCAGCACATCGCGGAAGCTCGGCATACGGCCGAGCAGCGCAAGCAGCAGGTGGCCGAGCAGGCCGCGGTGCGGGCCCAACAGGCGCAAGAGTACGTCGACGGCGAAGCCGAGCAGAGGGTCGCTGCGGTCGAGAAGGCGCGATGGAGCGCCGCGGACCGCAGCAGGGCGGTGGAAGAAGCGAAGATGTCGGCCGCGCAGGACAAGCTCGACGACGCCGCCGACAAGCGGGGTTCCGCCGGCGCGGCGCACCGCGATGCCGAGCGGCTGGACGAGCTCAGCGACGTCGAGACGGCCAAACGTCGGGCGAAGAGGCAATGACTGCCACACCCCCAGACCCTGATCCCATGAACACCCCCAGCGGGGAGCAGGGCGGAGGTGTCAGTCCGGGCGACACCCCGCCTGACTCGGCTCAGACCAAAGCGACTGCCAACGCTGACCCGACCGCGGGTCGAAACCTGAACCCGCGCAATGTCATAGGGATCATCGCCATCGTGGCCTTCGTCCTGGTGTTCGCCGCGGTGGCCGTGCTGTTGATCGTGCAGATCATCGGCGGATAACCGCCTGAGTCAAAGCCAACGTGTTTGCCAGTGGCACCACCGGGGAGTCTCTGCTCGGGCGCTGTCGGTCGCCTGGGTAGGCCGCTCGAATGACCATCAAACCCGAAATCATGGCGCACTAGGGACTTTGGTCATAACTTTGCAGGACCTTTGCCATAAGAGCAGACACTCAGGAATAAAAATTAGCCCAATTTTCATTTAGGCAAACATCACAAGATCAATATTGCGTCTCAGTGCGCTAGTGCATTGCGCCCTCTTCAGGAGGCGGTTCGCAACCCGCTCTGCCGATTAGATTGCAGTTCAAAGCACTTTAGTAGGTGCCGAGCCCGTGCGAGACAACGTGGGCAGGCCGAGCGTACCGCGAACGAGCATTGTCCGTTCTGCGACCGCAGCGTTGGGTGCCAGCAATGTATTTGGGGATTGCTAGATCCGCTATTAGGAGAGCCCTAAAATATTTGCTAGAAATGCGCATTGTGCGGCCATACTCTGATGTTGAGCCCCAAAAGGCCGACACAAACAGAACGCAACACAATTGGGGGTTGTCATGAACACCAACTTTCGCAGAGCCGGAATCGTCTGCGGTGCAGCATTTGCTTCGGTGGCCGTCGCGCTGTCTGCTGCCACAGCCGGTGGAGCCGCCAGCTCCGCACTCTTCGTCGGCGGAATCGGCCAGCCGAGCATGCCGGATATCTTGATGGCTCCGCTTCTGGGCGGCGCATTCAAGGGCCAGGAGCGCGTCAGTGTGCTCTGGCCGGCTCAGGCGGCGCCGTTCTCGCCCCGTGTCGGCAAGACCCTCGGTGCCTCGATCAATGAGGGCACCGTGAATCTCAATGCCGAGATCAAGGCCGCGCTGGAGAGGCTGAACAGAGACGCCGACGGCAACATCCTCAACGGTGAAAAGGTCACTGTCGTCGGGCTTTCCGGTGGCGCGCTGGTGGTCAACGAGGTGTTGCGGGCGTTGGCTGCCGACGCCGCCGCGCCGGGCAGGGATCAGATCACCTTCGTGCTGGTGGCCGACTCGAGCCGGCAGAAGATCATCGACAAGGCCAAGTACAACTCCCGGTTCGAGTACACCTATCAGCCGGCCCCGCAGACCGCCTACGACGTCGTGGTCGTGACCGGTGAGTACGACGGCATGTCCGACTTCCCGGACCGCTGGTGGAACACGCTGGCCGTGATGAATGCCATCGCCGGGTCGATCTTCATGCATGTGCCGTCCGCGCTGGCCGACCTGTCGAAGGTGCCGGCCGGCAACATCACCGTCGACGTCAACGCCCTGGGCGGCACCACGACTCACTACCTGGTTCCCGCTCAGCGGCTGCCGCTGGTGCTGATGCTGCCGTTCCTCGCGCCACGCGAGGCCGAGCTGAAGGCCAAGATCGACAAGGCGTACAGCCGCAATGATGTCAAGGCCGTCCAGGCCAGGCAACTGCGCTCGGTGTCGGAGGTTCCGGCGGTGGTGTCGCAGACCCTGGCGGCCGGTGTCGAGTCCGAGCCGGAGGTCCGGGACGTTGACAGCGGAGCGGCCCAGGTGCCGACTCCCGGCTCAGCAGCGGCAGGCAGCGACGCAGATGCTGTGACCGTCGAAAGCGGTTCGCTTGACGAACCGGCCGAGGCGGACGACCAGGCCAAAACCGAGATCGAGCAGGTCAAGGATCTGGCCAGGGCCGAGGCGCAGACCGCGATCCAGGACGAGACGAAAGCCGAGGCCGGCGGCACCGGCGCGTCGGAGCCGGCGCAAAGCCGACCGCGCAACGACTTGGCGGCGGATTCCTCGGATTCCTCGGATTCCTCGGACTCCCCGGAATAGTCCTGCCGATGTCGCGGGTCACCCCGGCACGTCGACCCGAGCCCGAAACCCCGGCTCTGCGCCGGGGTTTCGTGGCGTGCGCTTCCGGTATGGCCGTCACATAGGGGCCGGGGACAGCTGCGGAATCACGCGCCATTCCAGGAGCTGGGCACGAATTCCGCACCGTTGTCCGACCCCTAACTGACTCTTCGGTAAGAAATGTCCGAACGCGCCCGGCCGGCCCGCTGATCGAGGTTGGATGTACCCCATGGGTGCAGGGGGGTACGTGGGTCGCGTCGGTGGGTTGGCGGTAGCTCTCGGGATCGGGGTGGCGGTGGTGGCGGGCGCAGGTGCCGCCTCAGCCGAGGAGAGCACATCGTCGGCGAGGGGTACCACCGGCACGGCCGCGTCCACCACGTCACAGACCTCGAGCAGCACCGAAACCGCTGATCGGCCGTCCCGAGGAGCCGAAGCCCGGGAGGCGCGGCGCGCGCAGCGCTCCGAGACCGCGCAGACCGATCCGACGAGGTCCACCCGGCTGGCGAAGGCCGTTGACGACGCAGAATCGGTCGCCAAGCAGGACGCTTCCGCCGTCGAGGAAAAGGCGGCCCCGCAGACGCCGGCACAGACGTCCGGGACCGAGCCCGTGCCCGACCTCGAATCGGCAGTCGGTCACGTCGTCGAGGATGTCGAGGCGGACCCCGTCACACCGTCGGCGCCCGAACCCGCCGAGTCAGCACCGCAGGCGGCCCAGGAGCCCGAACTGGTCGAGAGTGCGGCCGGTGACACTGCGACCGTTGAAACCACGACCACCACGCTGGGCAGAACGGCTCCCCGGCGCGCCGCCGTGGACCCCGGCAATCCCGCCGTGCCGGGGCTGGCGTCGATGATGCTGTCGCTGGTCACCGCCGGACGGGAGATCACCGCCGAGGCGGCCCAGCCCGCGCAGGCGCAGGTGACCAGTACCGCCCTCGCCGACGCTGACCTGCCTTACCCGATTCCCACTGACGTCAAGGTCACCGAGGTCACCGCGGTGTTCGAATGGGCGCAGCGGATCCCGGTGCTCGGCCCGCTGCTGGTGACGCCGGTGGTGCGCTTCCTGCACGTCATCCCGTTCGTCGGCGACATCCTGCATCCGCTGATCGGCTGGCCGATCGACCACTTCGCCGACCCCGATGCCCCCAAACCGCGCACCGTGCTGGTCGAATCCTTCGACGGCGCCAAGATTTACGTGCATTTCATGCCGGCGAAGGGACTGCAGGCAGGCCAGGCGGCGCCGACAGTGTTCAGCGGACCGGGACTGGGACTGCCCGGCGCGACGACGCTGGACCTTCGTGTCGACAGCTTCCTGCCCAACGATGTGATCGGCGTTGGTGCGCTGCGCGAGGCCGGGTACAACGTGGTCACCTGGGATCCCCGGGGCGAGTGGCGTTCGCAGGGGCGGATGCAGTTGCAGTCACCGGATTTCGAGGGCCGCGACATCTCGCACATCATCAGCTGGTTGGCCACGCTGCCGGAGGTGGCGTCGGACAACGGTGACCCGAAGATCGGCATGGTCGGTGCCTCCTACGGCGGCGGCATCCAGTTGGCCACTGCGGCCATCGACCCGCGCATCGACGCGATCGTGCCGACCATTGCCTGGAACAGCCTGGTCGATGTGCTGTTCCCGCGAGAGGCGGTGCGCAGCGGCTGGGCCACCCTGCTCACCTCGGTGCTGGTGCTGACGCTGGCGCGGCCGCACGAGCGCATCCTGCCCGCCGCGGTCGTGGGCATCCTGACCGGCAAGGCGTCGCAATCCGACATCGACCTGCTCAACGAGCGGGGGTACACCGACCGGATCGACCAGATCACCGCACCCACGCTGCTGATCCAGGGCACGGTGGACACCCTGTTCACCCTCGGCCAAGCCGACCTGAACGCCAAAGCGCTGATCGACGCGGGAACCACCACGAAGGTGCTCTGGTATTGCGGTGGCCACGGCGCCTGCGTGAGCAGCTACAACAACGGTGACGTGGTGATCGGCCGGACGCTGGACTGGCTGGACCGCTACGTCAAGGGCGAAAACGTCGACACCGGACCGCAATTCGAATGGGTGGACCAGCGCGGGCAGTGGTTCAGCTCCGACACCTACCCGGTGGATCTCGACGACACCCCGCTGGTCGCGGAGGGCACGCAACGCCAGTCGATGGCTTTCGTACCGTTCATCGGTGGCTCCGGTCCTGATCCGTGGATCATCACCCGCGGCCTCATCGCCACGATCCTCGGGCTGCCGTCGGCGACCTACGCCTTCAATGCCGTGAACCTGCGCGTCCCGGAGGTCGCCGAGGTCACCCATGTCGTCGGTGCACCGTCGCTGACGCTGACCTATTCGGGGACCGGCAACGCCAAGCACGTCTACGCCCAGATCGTCGACAACCGGACCGGGCTGGTGCTGGGCCATCAGGTCACGCCGATCCCGGTGCAACTGGACGGTGAGAGCCGCGAGATCACGGTATCCCTGGAGCAGATCGCGCACACGCTCAACCCCGGTCAGTCGGTGACCGTGCAGGTCATGACGTCGGCCTTCAATTTCCTTAACTTCTACTCCTGGGGTGCCATCACGGTGGAATCGATGAGTGTGCGGCTGCCCACCCTGGCGGCCGGCACGGTGGCGCAGGTCCCCGCGATCGCGGCGTAGGTGTAGGCTCGAGCTAGGCCGCGCCTCTGTCACAGCCCGATTCGTCGGACTTGTCCCCGCGGGTCGCGGCCCGCGACGCGATTTCTTCGCGCGGACCACGTACGGCAGGCCCGTACCACTCAAGGACATGTCTTATGGATTCGTCTGAACTGTTTTCCCATCGGCAGGCGCCGCAGGTCACCACTTCGGACCACAACTCCCACGAGCCCGTGCAGGCTCCCGTCTTCTCCGACCAGCCGGGCAAGAACTCCTCCGACGCCTCGGCGTCGTGAACGGGATCGCGCGGTCGCGGCGGGCCTCCAAGCCCGTTCGGGCCACGCTGGCTCGCGAACTCGGCGGCGTGATCGACGGCGCCTGGTGGCCACATACGGCGTTGATCGCCGCGGAACTGCCTGATCTGATCGGTGCTTTGCACCGCACGCTGGGCGAGGTCGTCGACATCCGGATCAACTGGTCTGCCACCGAGGGGCAGCTCGATCTCGAGACGATCGTCACCGGGGCGCGATTGATGCGCAGCAATGATCTGTCGAGGCGTCCACGCCTGATGGTGGTCAAGGGCGTCGACGCCAGCGCGAAACTGATTGTGGTGCCGAGCATGACCTCCCAGGCGCTCGGTTCGATCGTGCTGCGTGTGGCGGCCGGTCTGCCCACCTGGGCCGGCAACGGTGACTCCAAACTCTTCGACACCGCTCAGACGGTGCTGCGCCTCGCCGAGGCCGAAAGCGCCAAGTGGGCAGAGCCCATCAACTCTTAATCAATTGCACGCCAGTATGTTTCGCGGTCACGTTTCCCATACGTGCAGCGGGCGTGCTAGCCTGGCCGAGGGTGCCTGTCGGCATCCATATCACATGAGGAAGTTGAAATAGTATGGCACAGGGAACTGTGAAGTGGTTCAACGGCGACAAGGGCTTCGGCTTCATCGCCCCCGATGGCGACGCGGGTGACGTTTTCGTTCACTACAGCGAGATCAGCGGAAACGGATACCGGTCGTTGGAGGAGAACCAGCGTGTCGAGTTCGAGATCGAACAAGGCAACAAGGGGCCGCAGGCCGTTCGAGTGACTGCCATCTAAGGCAGACCAAGACCTCAATGTGGGCCGGTGAGTGATCTCACCGGCCCACATTTTTTCGTGAAGTGGCATTCACGCGGGTTCTCTGCCTTTCACGCCGCCGAAGAAGATCTCGGCATCCCTCGCGGGACCATCGGAGTAGAGTTGGGGCATCGGCGGGTTTCGCACGCGGCATCCAAGTAGCTCGCGTCGTCGCTGATTCCATATTCGAGTCTTTGAAAAGACTTAGACGGGACCCCGAATGGTGCGTACAACGATCACTTCCGACACCAGCACGCGTGAGGGCGGACCAGAGAACACTCCGCGGCTACGATTAAAGCGCAAGGCAGTTCGCACCGGCCAGGTCGACGGAGCCTGGTGGCCGCATAGCGACGATCTGGCCGGCGAACTTCCGGATCTCCTGGCTGTCCTGGCAGTTCGCATCGGTGCCGCCACCCGGGTGACGTACAACCTCGCCGAATGGGCTGTCCCAGCGCGCAAGGTCCGGATCGGCGGTGGCGTTGTTCGACTCGACGGCTATGTGCGCCAACCGTTCCACACCATCGGTATCACGGGATCCCGGGGTGATGAGATCCTACTGCTGGTCGTCCCGACGGGTAGCGATCCCGAGCATGCGCATTCCGCCATGATGACCGCTGCCACGCCAGAAGACGTTTCAGACGTAGGTACTCTCCTTGCTACTTAACCCATTGAGCTCACCGAAAGCGCTGTGCCTCAGCGCTTCTCGTCGCGCGCATCCGCGGCGCGGGCCTTGGCCGCTGATTTGGCATGCTTGTCCGCGCGCTTGGCCTTGACGGATTTCCCGGACTTCTTCGACATCGATTGTCGCGGTGACTTATCAGACATGACGGCCCTTCATCGTGGGGGCCTGGGGGGACCCGCTCAGATCGACAGTACCCTTCAGCACTCGTTCGAGGGGCTCTCTGCGGGGTGTAGCCTGGATAACGTTGGGGTCCTGGTCAGTCCGGAGTTTGACAATGGGCGTCGATCGAGCCACGGCTTGTGCCGGACGCGTCAACACAAGCCATCAGGCGGGAGTGTCTTGAACACCGTACCTACGTTTGAATCCATGCTGTCACCTGCTGTGGCCCAACGTATTCCGCAACAAGCGGTCAGCTTCGCAATCCTGGGTGCCTATCCACCTAGTCAGTGCGGCGCGGCGCGCTTCGCTGATCTGCTCTCGGATGCATTGGTTCTGCGCGGTTCTGATGTCGGCGTAGTGCGAGTTGCCGACTCAGCGTCGTCATCGCCGAACGCCAGGGTCATCGGCGAACTTGTCAACGATTCCCGGCCCTCGCTGGCGGCGTGCGCAGAACTGCTCAATCAAAGTGATGTCGCACTGATCCAGCATCAGGACGGAATCTACGGTGGCGTGCACGGTGCGGACCTTCTCGAGGTCATCGCCACACTCGAGGTGCCGTCGGTGGTCGTCCTGCACACGGTCCTGAAAGCCCCCGAACCACATCAGCGGTGGGTGCTCGAGCGGATAGCCGCCACCGCCGACCGGATCGTGGTGATGTCCGAGGCAGCCAGGGAGCGACTATGTCGAGACTATGCGGTCGAGAGAACGAAGGTCACCACGATTTCCTACGGGGGTACCGTGCCGGCCGGCCCCAGGCTCAAACGCGGGAGCAGGCCGGTGCTGTTGACGTGGGGGTTTCTCAGGCCCGGTAAAGGCGTGGAACGAGTGATCGATGCGATGAGTTCGCTGCGTGACGTGCCAGGCTGGCCACGGTACATGGTGGTGGGCCCGACACACCCCGTGACATTGTCCACCGATGGTGAGACTTACCGGGATGCGCGTATCGCACAGGCCCAGCGCGCCGGCGTGGCCGACTCGGTGGATTTCGATGACCGGTCATATTGCCGGTCGGCTTTGACAACGTTGATCCAATCGGCCTCTGCGGTGGTGCTCCCGTACGACTCGACGGACCAGGACACCTCCGCCATCCTCGTCGACGCACTGGTCAGCGGTAGGCCGGTCGTGGCCACCGCTTTCCCCCACGCGGTCGAGTTGCTGCAGGGTGGGGCTGGAATCGTGGTCGACCATGATGACCCCGACGCGATGGCCTCGGCGCTGCGCCGGGTGCTTACCAAGCCACGATTGGCCGGTGCGATGGCTGCCGAGGCCCGACGCCTGGCGCCGACTATGGCCTGGTCGGCGGTGGCCGACAGCTACGTGCAGTTGGGACGTCGGGTGCTCGCCGAGCGGCGTGCCCGCCTACAGCGTTCCTCCAGCCTGGAAGCGCCCGCGATCCCAGATTGACCCTTGTCACGAGCGTCATTACGCTGGACAGCACGCCGACGAACTAGCGCGGTCTCTCGATTTTGGCTGGTGGTCCGCTTCCGTATCCGGTTCTCACCGTGAGCCCAGATCTGCCATCCGGACACATCGACAGGGAAACCTTTGGCCATCGCCGACATCGCCGCATATGCCCATCTGACCGACGAGGATATCGAGTCGTTGGGCTACGAACTCGACGCCATCCGGCACGACATCGAGGTATCGCTGGGAGCGCGCGACGCGACCTACATACGGCGCACGATCGCGTTCCAACGCAGCCTCGACCTGGCCGCGAGGCTGCTCCTCAGCGTCAGTCGGTCACGGGCCGGATGGCTGGTGGGCACTGCGGCACTGGCGTTCGCAAAAAGCGTCGAGAACATGGAGATCGGTCACAACGTCAGCCACGGACAGTGGGATTGGATGAACGATCCCGAGATCCACTCGAGCACCTGGGAGTGGGACATGGTGGCAGTGTCGGCGCAATGGCGCTACTCCCACAACTACCGACACCACGTGTTCAACAACATCGTCGGCGTCGACGATGACCTTGGTTTCGGCGTGATGCGGGTGACCCGCGACGAACAGTGGAAGCTCGAGCACCTGATCCAGCCGATACGCAACATGCTGCTGGCGGTGATCTTCGAGTGGGGTATCGCGCTGCACGGTGTGCACTCCGAACGCGACCGAGCAGCCGGAGATGTCGAACGTGTCTCTCTTTCTCGGAGAACCCTGGGGCGCAAGATCGTCCGGCAGGTTGCCAAAGATTACGCGTTGTGGCCGGCGCTCAGTGGAAGGCGTTGGCGCAGAACGCTGGCCGCCAACGGCATCGCAAATCTCGCGCGGAACCTGTGGGCCTACGTGGTGATCTTCTGCGGGCACTTCCCCGATGGCGCCGAGAAGTTCAGCCCCGACGTGCTGGTCAACGAGACGAGGGGGGAGTGGTACCTCCGGCAGATTCTCGGCACTGCGAACTTCAAAGCCGGTCGCCTGCTAGCCTTTTCGAGCGGCAATCTCTGTTATCAGATCGAGCACCACTGTTTTCCCGAGTTGCCGAGTAATCGGTACGCCCAGATCGCGGTTCGGGTCCGAGAAGTGTGTGAGAAGTACGGACTGCCCTACACCACTGGCTCACTGCCCTACCAGTACCTGCTGACGTTGCGCACCATTCACAAACTCGCGCTGCCTGACACACTGCTCATCGCAACAAGTGACGATGCTCCAGAGACGGCCTCGGAAAAGAAGTTCCGGTGACCAGGTGCTCCGCGGCGCCCTCGACGAAGGCGCGTGGTAGGTGGAGTTTTCCGTCCTTGGCGCGTCGCAGGTCGACACGATGATCCTCGTCCACGAGAAGCTCTCCGCCGCAATCGAGGGCCGACACGGAGCTGATGCGGCCGATCGGTTGTGCGAGGCCTGTGTGACGCTGTTCAAGATCGATGCGGCGGCCATCTCGTTGGTTTTCGACGGCGCCAACACCGGTACCCTCGGACGCAGTGACGCACAGGCAGCGACCTATGACGAATTGCAATTCGTTGTCGGCGAGGGCCCGTGCCTGGAGACGGTCGCTCAACGCGCCCCGGTCCTGGTGGCCGACCTTGCCGACCCCCTCGAACAACGCTGGCCCCTCTACGGGCCCGCCATGATCCAGCTCCATATCCGCGGGGTGCACGCCATGCCCATCGTCGTCGCCGGAGAGTACATCGGCGCACTCGACCTCTTCCGCGTACGCCCCGGCGCGCTCTCCGACGAGCAGCTGATCGGCGCGGCCATCGCTGCCGAACTCGCCGGCATCCCCCTGCTTGACCTGCTCGACACCGACCTGCGCGCCGCGGCCAGCGACCCCAACAGCACGGCGTGGGTCGAACTGAACGCGCTGTCACGTGCGGAGGTCAGCCAGGCTACCGGGATGCTCGTCGCGCAGCTGTCCATCGAGCCCACCGAAGCCCTCCTGCGGCTGCGCGCCCACGCCTACGCGACCGGCCGCGGGGCCAGCGACGTCGCGCGCGACATCCTCAACCGCCGGCTACACCTGGAGGCCGAGTGACCAATTCAAGGAAGGCTCCGGGAAGGAGAGCACCATGACTGTCGATCCGTCCGAGGCGCGGGTGTTGGACACCGTCATCGAATTGGTTGACCATCTTCTCGCTGATTTCGACGTGGTGGATCTGCTGACCGAGCTCACCGAGCGCTGCGCACAGTTGCTCGACGTAGACGCAGCCGGTTTTCTCCTGGGCGACCCCTTCGGCAAACTCCACCTGATCGCGGCGACCACCGAGGCGGCTCGGGAGCTCGAGCTTTTTCAGCTCCAGTCCGACGAAGGGCCGTGTCTGGACTGTTACGCCTCCGGTGAGCCGGTCTCGGTGGCCGACCTGGAGCTCGCTGCCGCGCGCTGGCCGAAGTTCGTGCCCGCCGCCCGTTCAGGGGGGTTCGTGTCGGTGTACGCGGTGCCGATGCGCGCGGCCGGTAGTGCCCTGGGTGCGCTCGGCCTGTTCGGTACGGCCACCGGGGAGCTCACCGACGCTGACCGTCTTGCGGCCCAGACCCTCTCCCGCATCGCCTGCGTCGCGATCCTGCAGGAACGGGCACCCACGCCGTCCACCGTGGTTCCTCAGCTGCGGGCAGCGCTGGGCAACCGCGTCGTCGTCGAGCAGGCGAAGGGGCTGCTGCGCCACATTCTCGATGTGTCAGTGGAGGAAGCGTTCGCAATACTGCGCTCGTACTGTCGCGCACACGGAGAACACTTGAGTGAATTCGCGCGAAGGTTGATGACCGACCGGTTGGCTCGGCCGGGACTGGTCGCCTCGATCACCGAGTTCGCGCAGTCGTCGGCACGTTAGGGCCGGTGGCGCGCTCGTGCACGTCGCACCGCCTCGTCCACCAGTCGTTCGGCGATCGCGGTGAGCTTGACGTTGTCGGACTGGCTGAGTTGTCTGAGCCGTTTGAAGGCTTCCTCGGCGTCGACTCCGGTCCGGGCCCGAATGATGCCGATCGCCTGATCGATCACCGCACGACTGGTGAGGGCGTGCTGCAGGCCCTCGGTGCGATCCCGCGCGTTGGCCAGGAGCTGCGCGTTGTACACCGACACCGCGGCCGTCGCGGCGAACCGCGACCCCAACGCGACCGCGTGCTCGCCGAAAGCGTCACGGGTGTTGATCGCCCCGATGACCTGGCCGTCGACGACAAGAGGTAGTGCCAGCACCGAGTGCACTGACATCCGGGCGGCCCGACCACCGAAGTGCGGCCACCGGCTGTCGCTACCCAGCGATCCGCTGACCGTGGCGCGACGGGACTGCATGCAGGTGATACAGGGCCCCTCGTGGAGTTCGTCGAACTGGGCCCGTTCGATCACTGATACAAAATCCGCTGTGGCAGAATGGATCTCGATTGCATCGTGCTGAAAACGGGCCATCGAGATCCCTACACCGTCGGTGGCGGGGATGGCGTGCGCGGCGAACCCTGCCACCAAAGCGAGCAGGTCGTCCACCGGGCGTGCCCCCGCCACGATGCCCGTGACGCCTGCCAGGCCGGCCTGCAGGTCGATTTCGTCGGCCTCACATCGTGCGGCCGACAGCTCCTCGTGCGGCTTCCGCCCGGTCTGTGCGTCGAAGTCAGCCATCCTGAGCTGAGACGGTACTCGTCTCAAGCCCTGATCTGCAGGTCAGTTCACCAGCGACAGTGCGTGTGCGCGGCGCAGCTTGCCCGAGGGTGTCTTCGGGATGATGCCCGGCGCGAGCACGACCACGTTGCGCGGGCGGACGTCGACCTCGGCGAAAACCTCGTGGGCAACCTGTCGCTCCACTCGGCGGACCTCGGCGGCATCGTCGAAGTTCTTGCACTCGACCGCCACGGCGAAGGATTCCCGCGACCGGCCTGCGTCCAACCGGACCGCAACCGCACAGCCGGGGCGCACCCCATGCACGCGACCGGCCGCCCGCTCGATGTCGGTGGGGTAGATGTTGCGCCCGGCCATGATGATCACGTCTTTGAGGCGGCCGCACACCACGATCTCACCGGTTTCGGTGAGATAACCGATGTCGCCGGTGTCGTACCAGCCTCGTTCGTCCTGAGCGGGGATGAACCCGGCAACGGTGGTGTACCCGCTGGTGACGGAGGCGCCACGGACTTCGATGACGCCGACGCCGCGCGCGGTGAGCTCGGAGCCGTCCTCGGCCACGACGCGGAGTTCGAGCCCGCCCAACGGACGGCCCAGCGACACCAGCCGGCGGGTGTGGCCTCTGGTGGCAGGTACCGCGCGGTGCAGGACGGCAAGCAGATCCGCGTCCACTTCATCGACGACCATCCCGCCGCCACACGCGGAGAACGACACCGCGACCGTGGTTTCGGCCATGCCGTAGGCGGGGATGACCGCTTCCGGGTTGAGACCGAAAGGGGCTCCGGCGCTACAGAGGTCCTCGACATCGAGTGGGTCGACCTGTTCGGCGCCCGACAGCGCCCACCGCAGCGAGGACAGGTCGAAGTCGCCGGGAGTGGCCTGGCGACGCAACCGACTGGCAAGCAGGTTGTAGGCGAAGTTCGGGGCCGCTGTCATGGTGCCCTTGTACTTGTCAATCAGCTTGGGCCACAGGAGAATATCGCTCAGGAAGTCCATCGGCGTGATCTTGACCAGTTCCGCGCCGAAGTACATCGGCACGGTGAGATAACCGGTCATCCCCATGTCGTGGAAGCACGGTAACCAGCTGACGATCACGTCACGGTCGATGTCGAAATGGCATCCCTGGGTCATGGCGTCGGCATTGGCGACGATGTTGGCGTGCGAGATCTGCACGGCCTTGGGGGATCCACTGGAACTACTGGTCAATTGCATCAGCGCAATGTCGTCGTCACTGGTGTCGAGGGGCTCGACGGGGGTGCCGGCGAGGAGGTCTTCGATGGTCAACACGGACATTCCCATGCCGCTGAGTACAGGGCCGGCTGCCATGAAGGGGTCGGAAATCACCACGGCTGCGGCGTCGATCATGCGGATCACCGCGGTGGTTTCCTCGGCCCAGCGCACCATGTCGGTGCGCGGGGTGGGTTGGTGCACCATGGTCAGACTGGCACCGCGCATCCAGATGCCCTGGGCGGTCGGGGCGATCTCAACAGGTGCTCCAGCCAGCACGGCGACGGCGTCACCGGGGCCGATACCGAAGGCAGCCAGCCCGCCGGCCACCCGCCGGGCCCGGTCGTGGACCTCGGCCCAGGACTGCCGGACGGGGGCGTGTGGCTCGCCGGTGTTGAGCCCCTTGGTGCTGATTCGGGCGTTGGCGTACATGGTGTCGGTAAAGCTGCTCAAGACGGGCCCCTCTGGACGTGGCGCATTGACGCGCGTGTGGTCTGCGGTAGCCGCTGGAGTTCGACTGTCGGCGCTAATAGCCCAGCTGGACCCCGGTCCGATCGAGCGGGGGAGTTTTCAGACGTCCTGATCGTACGGGCAAGCAGCGTCAGCGTCTGCCATGCGCGCCGCGTCTGCGCTGATCTCGACACCAGACCCCCCGGGGACCGCTTGCACACCTGTCAAGTCGGCTGACGCTCACCGGCGGGGATCAGATCGCCGCCGCGACGTTTCCGGAAGGCTGGAAATTCAACCTGGCTTCAGGGTAGCGCCTTGTGACACATCGGTGGACTCAACCCGACTGCGACGCCGGCGTGGCGTCGTAGTTGCGCCGGGTTGCCACCTTCTCGCTGCTCAGGGAGCGCTGTCGCGCTGCCTCTCGGACTTGGTGGCGCGCAGCGATCCGGGGTGCGCCTTGGCGGTCGGGTCGCGCCGCGTCTTGATCAGGCTGGCCACGGTGACGATGGTCAAAATCACCACGATCACCACCAGGCTCACGTAGGTGTCGATCTCGGGGATGTCCGGATTGATGTCGACGTGCGCCCAATGCAGCACCAGCTTGACCCCGATGAACACCAGGATGATCGACAGCCCCGTCGACAGGTACACCAGCCGGTCCAGCAGACCCTTGACCAAGAAGAACAGCGCCCGTAGCCCGAGTAGCGCGAACGCGTTGGCCGCGAAGACGATGTAGGGCTCGCGGGTGATGCCGAACACCGCGGGGATGGAGTCCAACGCAAAAAGCAGGTCGACGCTGCCGATCGCGATCAGCACCGCCAGCAGCGGGGTGGCCACCCTTCGCCCGTTGGCGCGGGTGAACAGCCTTCCGCCGTCGTACTCGTTGCTGATCGGGATGAACCGCCGGGTCGCCCTGATCATGATGTTGCTCTCGATGTCGGGGTCCTGGTCGCGGTGTCGGAAAAGCTGGATGCCGGTCCAGATCAGCAGGATGCCGAACAGCAGGAACATGAACGAGAACAGCGCGATCAGCGTCGCACCCAGCGCGATGAAGATCGCCCGCATGATCAGCGCCAGGATGATGCCGAAGGTCAGCACTTTGTGCTGATGCTCCTCGGGCACTGCGAAGGTCGCGATGATGATCACGAAGACGAACAGGTTGTCGACCGACAAACTCTTCTCGACGATGTAGCCGGCGAAGTACTCGGTGCCCGCGGTGCTGCCGTAGGCCCACATGAACCACAGACCGAATCCGATGGCGACCGCGATGTAGAACACCGACCACGCTGTCGCCTCCCGGAACCCGACCTTGTGCGGGCGCATTGCCGCGAGTATCAGGTCGACCGCCAGCAGGCCGACGATGACACCGACGGTGACGACCCAGGTCAGCAGGCTGATGTCGAGCATTCTCTATTTGTACAGCAGCGCGGGAGGACCGGATCCTCAGCGTTCGTGGACGACCGTTTCGGCGCGTCGTTGCCGGTCCACCCGGTCCCGAGCGGCCTTGCCGTCGGCGTCGGTCTGCAACGCGTGATAGATCTTGTCGGCCTTGGCCTCGGGCATCAGCGGTGGCAGCAGCGGGGTGGCCGCGTCGACCACCGCCTCGATGACCACCGGATGGGTGGCCTGGAACGCCCGCTGCCACGCCACACTCGCCTGGGCGGACTCGGTGACCCGGATGCCGCCCAGGCCCAGCAGCTCGGCGTAATCGGCGTAGGGGAACGACGGAACATCCTGGGAGGCGGGGAATCGCGGGTCGCCTTCCATCTCGCGCTGCTCCCAGGACACCTCGGACAGGTCGGCGTTGTGCAACACCAGTACCACGAAGCGGGGGTCCGCCCACTGTCGCCAGCGTTGGGCAATGGTGATCAGCTCCAGCAGTCCCGACATCTGCATCGCACCGTCGCCGACGAGCGCGACGACGGGCCGGTCCGGGGTGTCGAGCTTGGCGGCGATGCCGTACGGCAGCGCACAGCCCATCGAAGCCAGGTAGCCCGACACGTGCGCGGGCACCCCGGGCGGCAGCCGCAGATGCCGGGCGTACCAGTAGGTGGCGGATCCGACGTCGACGGCCACCCGGGCATCGGCAGGCAGGTATTCGGAGAGTTCGTGCACGACGAACTCCGGGTTGGCGTTGACCGTCTGCTCGCGGCAGCGTTGTTCGGCCAGCGCCAGCCAGGTCCCGGTCCAGTGGTGAATCTGCTGTTCCCAGCTGCGGTCCGTGCTGCGATCGAGCAGCGGTAACAGATCCGAAAGCGCCTGGCGCGCATCAGCACTGACCGCGACCTCGATGGGGTATTTGGCGCCGAGCACCCGCGGCTCGATGTCGATCTGGACGGCCCGAGCCTGCCCGGGGGCGGGGTAGAACTCCGTCCACGGGTCGTTGCTACCGACGATGAGCAGGGTGTCGCAGTTGGCCATCAGTTCCGCGCTGGCGGTGGTGCCCAGGTGGCCCATCACCCCGGTGTGCCAGGGCAGGGATTCGTCGAGGACCGGTTTGCCCAGCAGCGAGGTGGTCACGCCGGCGCCGACGATGTCGACCAGGGTGGTGATCTCGTCGGCGGCGCCGGCCGCGCCCCGACCCACCAGTAGCGCCACCCTGCGCCCGGCGTTGAGGACGTCAGCGGCGGCGCGGATCTGTTCGGGGGGTGCGGTGATGGTCGGCCGGGCGGACTTCGGCGCCGAAGGCACCACCCCGTGGGTGTGGGCCCACGCGTCGGGCATCTCGGCCTGTTGCACGTCGTGCGGGATGATCAGACAGGTCGGGGTGGACGTGGCGATTGCGGTGCGCATCGCGTTGTCCAGCGCGGTCAGTGCCTGCTCAGGGGCGAACACGGTCTGGACGTACTGCGCGCAGACGTCCTTGAACAACGCGTGCAGATCCACTTCCTGCAGGTAGCCGCTGCCCAGCGCGGTGCTGACCACCTGCCCGACGATCGCAACGACGGGGCGGCGGTCCAACTTGGCGTCGTAGAGGCCGGCCAGCAGATGGATCGCGCCGGGGCCCTGTGTGGCCAGGCACAACCCGACCTCCCCGCTGTACTTGGCGTGACCGCAGGCCATGAACGCGGCGAGTTCCTCGTGCCGAGTGGCCACGTACTCGGGCTCCTCGGCGCGTCGCAGCGCGCCCAGTATCGTGTTGATGCCGTCGCCGGCGTATCCGAATATCCTTGTCGCGCCCCACTGTTGGAGACGTCGCACCAGGGCGTCGGCAACCAGTTCTGTCATGATCGGTGATCTCTCGTTCAGGGCCGCAGCGCGAAGCGGATGCAGCCTTGTGACTTGTTCTTGAACATGTCGTAGGCCGCCACCCCATCGTCGAGCGGCAGGCCGTGGGTGATCAGAATCGCGGTGTCGGTGACTATCTCGACCGGGTTCCTGACCTGTTCTCGGTCCGCTTCTCTGGCCGCGTCGACGTCGTTCATGGTGGCTCCTCGGGTGGGTCGAGGTGCGGCTACCCGCGGTCGGTGTGGCGAAACCCGTTTGACGCGGATGTCAGTTGGGGTACGTCGGCTGGGTGGAGCGGCTCAGTGGTCTGGATGCGGGACTTTTGTACAGCGAATCGTCGACGGTGCCGCTGCATGTGTGTTCGGTGCTGGAGCTCGACACCTCGACGGTGCCGGGCGGCTACAGCTTCGAGCGGTTCCGCGACGAGCTGGCACAACGGATTCCCGCGGTGCCGGAGTTCCGCACCAAGCTCGGCGACAGTGGGTTGAACCTGGACCATCCGGTGTGGGTGGAGGACAAGGAGTTCGACCTGTCGCGGCACCTGAGCCGCGTTGCGGTGCCGGCACCCGGGGGCCGCGAGGAATTGGCGCAGTTGTGTGGGCACATCGCGTCGGTGCCGCTGGATCGCAGCAAGCCGTTGTGGGAGCTGTGGGTGATCGAGGGCACCGGTGCCGATCGGCTGGCAGTGATGGTCAAGGTGCACCACGCGGCGGTCGACGGGGTGTCGGCGGCCAATCTGCTCGAACAACTGCTCGACGCCGAACCCGACGCGCCGCCACCTGATCCGGTCGACGGTCCGGGTGATGCGTCAGCGCTGCAGATCGCTGCGGACGGGTTCGTGCGGTTCGCGACCCGCCCGCTGCAGTTGGCCCGGGTGATCCCGGAGACGACCATGCTGATCGCCAAGACGGTCAACCGGGCGCTGACCGGAAAGGCGATGGCCGCGCCGTTCACGGCACCGATGACGCGTTTCAACGCGCAGCTGACCTCGGAGCGCTGCATCGCGATGGCCCAACTGGATCTCGACGATGTCAAGACGGTGAAGAACTGTTTTGAGGTCAAGGTCAACGACGTGGTGATGGCGTTGTGCGCCGGGGCGCTGCGCGGCTTCCTGGCCAAGCAGGACGAACTGCCGGACAAGCCGCTGATCGCGGTCGTCCCGGCGTCGGTGCACGGGCAGTCCGACCGGCCCGGGCGCAACCAGCTGTCGGGCATGTTCTGCAATCTGCACACCGACGTCGAGGATGCGCTGGAGCGGCTGCAGACCATCGCTGAGTCCAACACGCGCGCCAAGGAGCACAGTGCGTCGTTGGGTCCGACGGTGCTGGTCGACCTGGCGCAGAGCATCTCCCGGACGGGTTACTCGTGGCTGTTGGGGCTGCTCTCACGCACCCCGCTGAGCAGCACCGCGATCCACAATGTGGTCATCTCCAACGTGGCCGGGCCCCCGATGACGCTGTACAGCTGCGGGGCGCAGGTCACCGCGCTGTATCCGTTGGGGCCGATCTTCCATGGCTCCGGGTTGAACATCACGGTGATGTCGCTGGATGACCAGCTCAACATCGGCATCATCTCGTGCCCGCAACTGGCCGGTGACCTGTGGGATCTGGCCGACCGATTCCAGACCGAGCTCGACAACTTGCTGCGCCGCTGCTGACGCGGGACGGTTAGGTGGCCGCGGGATGCGGGAAACCTATCGCCCGGCATTCGGCAACGGAGAGGACGGGATGTGAGCTCCCCGAAGGGTGGCGCTCGGCTCGGGACGCGGTTCGGGCCCTATGAGCTGCAGTCGCTGATCGGGGTCGGGGGCATGGGCGAGGTGTACCGCGCCTACGACACCGAGCGCGAGCGCATGGTGGCGATCAAGCTGTTGCGCCCGGAGATGGCCGCGGATCCGAGCTTTCAGCAGCGGTTCCGCCGCGAGTCGCGGGTGGCGGCACGGTTGCAGGAGCCGCATGTCATCCCGGTGCACAACTTCGGCGAGATCGACGGTGTGCTCTATATCGACATGCGGTTGGTGGAGGGTGCCAGCCTCAAGGAGGTGCTGCGCCGCGATGGGCCGCTACCGCCGGCGCGGGCGGCCCTGATCATTCGCCAGGTGGCCGCAGCGCTCGACGACGCGCACGCCAACGGATTGGTGCACCGCGACATCAAGCCGGAGAATGTGCTGCTCACATCCGACGACTTTGCGTACCTGGTCGACTTCGGCATCGCACACGGCGGTGGGGAGGCGTCGGTGACCTCGACCGGGTTGGTGGTCGGGTCCAGTGCCTACATGGCGCCGGAGCGGTTCAGCGGAGACCGGGGCGGCCCGGCCTCGGATGTGTACTCGCTGACCTGTCTGCTCTACGAGGCGTTGACCGGCCGGGCCCCGTACGACGCGGGCGATCTGCGGCAGGTGATGAGCGCGCACATGTTCGCACCGCCGCCCCGGCCGAGCATCATGCGTCGCGGCGTGCCGCGGGCGTTCGACGACGTGGTGGCCCGGGGGATGGCCAAGACCACGGGCGCGCGGTACCCGTCGGCCGGGGAGCTGGCGCGCGCGGCGTCGGCGGCGGTGTCGGGCCCGGTGGCGCCGGCTCCGGCTGCGATGTCCGACGAGGCGCCGACCTCGACGCGGCAGTTCTCCCGGGTGTACCCGAATCCGGCGGAGACGGGGTATGCGCCGTACCCGCCGGCCGCTGCTCGGCCTGCGCCGCCCGCTCGCCGGTTCGGGTCGGGACAGCTCGGCCTGATGGCCGCGACGGCTATATTGCTGGTTGCGGCACTGATCTTGGCGTTGGTGCTGGTGTTCGGTGGCGGGGGCACCGGGTCGGCGCCGCAGACCCGGCTGGCGCCTGCGCCCACCACATCGGCTCCGCCGTCGCCGACCACCGACGGAGACGGGATCTCCGGGGTATCGGGCACCGATTCGCAAGGCTTCGTGGGCCATACGGCGCGCTGTGACTCCGAGAGCACGCCGGCAGCGGCGATCCGGACGTCGCTGTCGCTGGCGATCATCTGCGAAACCGATGACGGTGACTACTACTACCGCGGGGAGCGGTTGCGCGACGGAGCCAACATCAGGCTCGACGACGCGCGACGATCGGGGGACGGGTTCGTCGCGGTGAATCCGGATGACGGGGCGCGCTATGATGTGCAGCCGTCGCAGTTGACGATTTCCAGCCGCGGGAGCGTGGATTCCGCGGAGCCGGCGCTCGAGTTCGGCCCCTGAGCGCGTTGAGACTGCGCTGACGGTGGGGTCCTCTCGCACTTTTCCGCCCTGACCGCAGTCTGAAGGGGGCCACGGATACCTAAGATGGCTCGCGAGAGCCGCGACCACACTCGTGCACAGTGACCAGAGGAGCCTGACGATGGCGTTCGAGCGAATCGATGATCTTCTCCGCGGCGTGACCGCCGATGGTGCGTTGCATGGCGTCGCCGCGACCGTGGTCAGCCGCGACGGCGTGCTCTACCAGGGCGCAGCTGGAGATGCCAAGCCGGACAGCATGTTCCGTAACGCGTCGATGACCAAGGCCGTTGCGACCACGGCGGCGCTGCAGCTCGTCGAGCAGGGCCGCATCGACCTGGACGCGCCGGTGGCGTCCCTGGTTCCCGAGTTCGGCGAGCTACAGGTGCTGGAACGCTTTGACGGTCGTGAGCCGGTGTTGCGGGCACCCAAGACGCAGGCGACGGTGCGGCATCTGATGAACCACACCGCCGGCTGCGGCTACCACTTCCTCAACGAGAAACTGTTCGCCTACTGCACCGAGCAGGACTTCCCGCATCCGCTCTCGGGTATCAAGCAGAGCCTGAGCGCACCGCTGGTGCACGATCCCGGCACGGTCTGGGAGTACGGCGTGAGCACCGACTGGCTGGGTATGGTGGTCGAGGCCGTCAGCGGCCAGACGCTGGCCGATTACCTTGCTGAGCACATCTACGGCCCGCTGGGCATGACGAACTCGACCTTCGACCCGAGCGACGAGCAGCGGGCTCGCTTGTTGCCCATCCGTTTTCGGGCGCCGGACGGCAGCCTGGTGGCCACCGATATCGACCTGCCGGCCCAGTCCGAGTGGGACGCCGCCGGCCACGGGTCCTACGGCACCATCGCCGACTACGGGCGTTTCGTGCGAGCCTGGCTCAACGGCGGAGAGCTCGACGGGGCGCGCATCCTCAAGGTGGAGACGGTGGAGCTGGCGCTGCGCGATCACCTCGACGGTGCGCCGTTGCCGAAGGGTATGGAGCCCACCATTCCCGAACTGGCCAAACCGGTCGAGCTGCTCGACGTGCCGCAGGGATGGGGCCTGGGTTTCCACCTGTACCTGGTGGACCTGCCCGGCATGCGCAGCGCCGGCTCGGCCGACTGGTCGGGGCTGTTCAACAGCTTCTTCTGGATCGACCGCAAGGCCGGGATCGGCGCAGTCATCGCCACACAGCTGCTGCCGTTCTTCGACGACAAGATGGTCGAGACCATCCTCACCTTCGAGGCGGCGGTCTACGCCGAACTCGCCGCGTCCTGAGTACCGGCCTGAGCCGGGTGTCGGTTGGCGTAGATCTCGGCGAGGAACTGCTCGACGGCGACCGCGGCGTGTGCCGCGCGCGCCGAGCCCAGCATGTCGAACGCGTGCTGGGCATACGGCAGTTCGGCGTACACGACCGGCTGGGTGCTGGCGTCCTGCAGTTTGGCGACGAATGCCCGCGCCTGCTCGACGGGAACCAGCGAGTCGTTGCGGCCGTGCAGGACGAAGAATGGCGGAGCATCGGCGGCGACGTAATTGACCGGCGACGCGTCGGCATAGGCCGCCAAGCTCGTGGAGTGTGGTTGCTTGATGACCATCTGCTCGAGCAGCTCCGGCATTGACGGATGCATGGCGTCGTCGAAGCGGGTGAAGTCGTAGACGCCGTAGAACGGCACGGCGGCGTGTACCCGGGTGTCGACGTCTTCGAAGCCCGGTTGGTACCGCGGATCGTTGGGTGTCAGTGCGGTCAGCGACGACAGATGGCCGCCGGCCGAGCCGCCGGTGATCGCGATGAAGTCGGGGTCGCCGCCGTATTCGGCGATGTGCGTCTTGACCCATGCCAGCGCGCGCTTGACGTCGATGATGTGGTCTGGCCACGTGTTGCGGGGGCTGTGCCGGTAGTTGACCGCCACGCAGATCCAGCCGAGCTCGGCGAGGTGGCTCATCAACGGATGCGCCTGTCCGCGCTTGTTCCCGGTGACCCAGGCGCCGCCCGGGATCTGGAACAGAACCGGCGCTTTCCCGGTCGGGTCGAGATCGGGACGCCGCCAGATGTCGAGATGATTGGCGCTGCCGTAGTCGCCGTAGCTGATGTCACCGTCGTGGGTGTAGTCGCGGTAGATCCGCAGCATCCGCAGGGCGCCGGGGCTCTTGGCGGTGCCGGCGCCTGCGGCTCGGCGCCACAGGCCGGTCGAGTCCGTACGCCGATCGGCGCCCAGACCGCTGTCCAAGGCTTGCCGCAACGGAATCCCGGCCCGATGGCCCGCGCGATTGAAGTTCAGCAGACCCACCGCCGACATGGCGGCCACCACCCAGGCGATCGCGCGCACCGGACGGGTCAGCCGACGGGCGGTCAACGCCAGCCCGCCGAGCTGGCTGGCCAGTGTCTGCAGCGGGAACTCGCTCACCACCAGACCGAAGCCGAACGAAACAACCGACGGTTGTCCGCGCCGCACCAGCGGCCGGTAGCCGTTGAGCGTGGACGCCGCGGTCACCGCCGCGACCGTCAACGCCCCGACCTGGCGGGCGATGTGAATGACACGAGCTTTGCGCATCTGTTCACCATAGGAGGCATGCCGTGGCCGGCTCGTGGCCAGGCAACGTCGGTCTCCAATCGCTAGGCTGGCGTCAGTGCTTGCCCGCCGACGTGTGTGAGAACAGCGCAAGCGATGAGTTGAGGATCGAAAAGGAATGCGGGCCGACAGAGCGCAACCACAGGTCATTGCTGCGACCGCACCAGCCGAACCCCCGATGTCCCGGCGTCGACGGCGGCTGCTGGCGCTCGTCGCGGCCCCGTTTGCGCTGCTGATCGGCGCCTACCTCGGTGACCTGCTGTACAGCAAAGACAGAGTGGTCCGGGGAGTGACCGCTGCGGGCGTGCACATCGGCGGTCTGACGCTGCACGACGCCGAGCAACGGTTGCGCGCCGAGGTCATCCCGCGCGCAACCAGACCGATTCCCGTCACCGCCGGCCCCGAGCACAGCTACATCGACCCGGTGTCGGCCGGTCTGTCCGTCGACTGGCGCGCCACCGTGGACCAGGCCGGGGCCCAGCCCCTGAACCCGTTCATCCGTATCGCGTCGTTGTTCACCTCGCGGGAGATCGGCGTCGTGTCCACCGCCGACGACGCGGCACTCACCGCGGCTCTCGAGCAACTGGGGGCCAACGTCGCCCAGGATCCGGTCGAGGGCACCGTGCGCTTCCAGGGCCGCGAACCCGTCGCGATCCTTCCGGAGGCCGGCCGCCGGCTCGACATCGACGCTGCCGGCGATCTCCTCAAGCGCGACTGGGCCGCCGGCGCCACCGTGGATCTGCCCGTCGTGGATTTGCCCACCCGGACAACGGCGTCCGACGTCGACGCCGCCATCGACGACATCGCCGCGCCGGCAGTCTCTGCACCGCTGGTCATCACCGGCGACGACGACACCCGGGCGACCATCGACGAGGACGTCATCGCCGCAGCACTGACGTTCGACATCGAAGACGGCGACATCGTGGCGACCGTCGACGAGACCGCTATCGCCGACGTGGCCGGACCCCAGCTCGCCGAGTCCGAGACTCCTCGGCGCGACGCGACCATCGACTTCGCGGTGTCCCCGCCGGTGAAAGTGCCGTCACAGGACGGCCGTCGCATCGACTACGACCAGACCCTCGCCGACCTGATGGACGTGCTGACCGACACCACCGACCGCGAGCTGGTGGCCGTCTATGTGGACGAACCCGCGACGTTCACCACCGCCGATATCGAGGAGCTCGGTCCCGTTGAGGTGATCGGCGAGTTCCAGACGTCCGGCTTCGCCGGTGACTCCGGCGTGAACATCAGACGCGCCGCGGGCGCCATCGACGGCATCGTCGTCGCTCCCGGGGAGACGTTCAGCCTCAACGACGCCACCAACCCGCGTACCGCCGCCAACGGCTACGTCGAGGCCGGGATCATCCTGAACGGCCGACCGGACAGCGGCGTCGGGGGAGGCGTATCCCAGGTGGCGACCACGCTGTTCAACGCCGCGTACTTCGCGGGCATGGAGCTCGTCGAGCATCAGGAACACAGCTACTACATCAGCCGCTATCCGGCGGGCCGAGAGGCCACCGTGTACGGCGAGGCGATCGACGTCAAGTTCCGCAATGACGGACCGACCCCGGTGCAGATCCAGACCATCTGGACATCATCGTCGATCACCGTGCAAGTGGTCGGGATCAAACGCTACGAGGTGACGTCGTCGCAGAGTCCTCGGTCGGCGCCGACGAGCCCGAGGACGATCACCATCCCGGACGGGGAGTCGTGCAGCGCCAGCAGCGGCGCACCGGGATTCACCATCACCGACACCCGCACTCTGCGCGACATCGTCACCGGCGATACTCGCCGCGAGTCGCACACCGTGCGTTACGACCCGATTCCCACGGTGGTGTGCGGAGGCTGACGGCAATTTCGCGTATTTCGCGAGTGTGCAGCCGATGACAGGACTAAAGAAGAGCTGTGACGACCCCGACAACCTGGAGCCTGGACGAGATCCGCGGCGCCCTGGAGCATTGTTATACCGCGATGGAAGCGCTCTGCGCTGACCTGCGCGACGACGAATGGCAGGCGCAGTCGCTCTGCCCGGACTGGACCGCCCGCGGCGTGTTCGACCACGTCGTCAGCATCGAGGCGGTCATGGTGGGCTGGCTGCCCGAGGACGTGACGACGCTGCCCTCGTTCGACCGCGCCACCGAGTTCGTCAACGACGAGACCCCGTATCTGGAGAAGATGCGTGCGGTGTTCGACCTGCGCCGCCGCGATCTGGCGGGGCTGTCGGCCGCGGATCTTGAGCGCCCGTCCTGGATGCCCGTGGGACCTGGCACCTACGGCCGGTTCCTGCAGATCCGCGTCTTCGACATCTGGGTACACGAACGCGACATCACCACCCCACTCGGACGCACGACCGACGACACCGGTGTCGCGGCGGAGATGGCGCTGGCCCAGGTGGAGAACTCGATCGGCTACATCGTTGGAAAGAAAGTCGGCCTGCCCGAGGGCAAGAGCTTGACGTTCGACCTCACCGGGCCGATTCGCCGTCAGCTGCACGTGAAGGTCGACGGCAGGGCCGCGCGGGTCGACCACCTCGACGACCCCGACGTGACGGTGACGACCGATTCGACGACGTTCATCCAACTGGCCTGCGGGCGCATCGATCCGCAGGCCCAGATCGACTCCGGCGCGATCAGCTGGCAGGGCGACGACGAGCTCGGTGATCGTGCCGCACGCAACCTGAGGTTCACGATGTGACCGAGCACGTGACGTCCGTCGACTTCCACTTCGACGTCATGTGCCCGTTCGCCTATCAGACGTCGCGTTGGATCCGCGCGGTGCGCGAGCTGACCGGGCTGGAGGTGAACTGGCGGTTCTTCAGTCTCGAGGAGATCAACCGTCAGGAGGGGAAAAAGCACCCGTGGGAGCGGGAGTGGTCCTACGGCTGGTCGATGATGCGCATCGCCGCGCTGCTGCGTCGGCAGTCGATGGCCGACGTCGACGCGTGGTACGAGCGCGCGGCGCGGGCGTTGCACGTCGAAGGTCACAAGCCGCACGAAAAGGCCGTGGCCCGACATCTTTTGGCAGAATTGGGTTTCGATCCGGGGCTGGTCGACGCAGCCATCGCCGACCCGACGACCGGGGACGAGGTGATGGCCGACCATCAGCGCGTCGTCGATGCCGGCGGCTACGGGGTGCCGACGCTGTTCTTCCCTGACGGGCAGTGCCTGTTCGGTCCGGTGCTCATCGACCCACCGAGCGGTGCGGCGGCGGTGCGGCTGTGGGACGCCGTCGTCGCGTGGACGGAGTTCCCGCATCTCTACGAGTTGCAGCGGCCGAAGACTCCGGCCGACCAGCAGGCGATCGTCGAGACGTTGCGCCCGTACCTGGAGGCCAGGGACTGGGTGTCGATCAACCGGGGCAAGGTCATCCCGTTCGACAAGTTGCAGTGAGGCGCGACATGAGTCCTATTGGTTAGCAAGCGCTTACGGTGAAACGAGCGCTCCCACCGCGTCGATGACCGCGCGGTTGAAGGTCGACGGTTCGTCGACGAACGGTTCGTGACCGGACTCGTCGAACCAGACCAGTCGCTTGGACGGTGCCGATAATGCATCGAAGTAGGCGACGCTGGTGTCGGGTGGCACCCAGTGATCGCGTCGCCCGAGCAGGAATATCACCGGCATGCGCAATGCGGGGACGGTGCTGAGGAGGTTCAACGCGGAGGCTTCGCGCCACATCGCGTCCATGGTGAACCGGAAGCCGCGGATCTCGTTGACCAGGTCCAGCGGCGAGGATTCCCGGCCGCCGCCGAGCACCGCCCCACGCAACTTCCACAACGATCGGGGTGAGAGTTGGCCGTCGAGGCGCTGCAGCCAGGTGCGCTCGGAGAACACACTGTGCGCCGGGTACGGCGGCGGACCGATAGCGCGCAACGCCTTCAGCGCCCTGCCGTGGCCGCGCCGCTCGGCCGCGTTGAGCGCGCAGGCGTACGACGCGGACTCCGCAGCCGCCGCGTCGCCGATCTGGGCGGTGCCGAGATAGGCCGCGACCCGTTCGGGGTGCCGATCGGCATAGAGCACGCCGAGCAGGGATCCCCACGAGTGTCCGTGCAGCACCACCCGTTCTTGGCCGACGCGGGCGCAGACCGTGGTGACCAGTTCGTCGAGGTCGGTGAGGAACTGTTCGACGGTCATCGAGGACCGCGGGATGCCCCGGTGGAACGACTTGCCGGCGCCGCGCTGGTCCCAGTAGGCGACGGTGAACCGATCCTCCAGCTCAGCGTTGAAATGTCGTAGCAGGCGCGTTTCGCTGAACCCCGGTCCACCGTGCAGATGGATCAGCGGCGGGTTGGCCAGGTCGCGGCCGCGGATCAGCACCCACTGGTCAACCCCGCCGAGTCGGCAGTAGCCCACCTCCGCGATGCTCTCGGGGATGGCGGCGCCGGCCGCCGTGCGGAAGGGTCTGGTCAGGCCCGGACGTCTCATACCTGTCAAGGTGGCCGACGACGCGTCGGCCCCCTAGAGGCGAAGGGCCCTGATGTCGGGGCCGGCGTCGTTTCGCCGACCAAAGCCTCGGGTAGCCGTGTCCGGTGTTGCGGCAGGGCAGAGGACCATGAGCTTCAAGGGCGCGGTGAACCGAGCCACCGGGAGCCGCACTGTGGAATGGATCGCCCGGGCCGGCTATCCGGTCAGCGGGTTGCTGCACCTGCTCATCGCCTACATCATCCTGCGCATCGCATTCGGCTCGCCGGGCAACGCCGACCAGACGGGCGCGCTGGCGACGCTGGCCGACCAGCGCGGTGGCGCGACATCGTTGTGGGTGGTCGCGTTCGGACTGTGCGCGCTGGCCGCCTGGCGGCTCGCCGAGACGGTGCTGGGCCTGCACCCCGGGGAACACAGCTTCGCCCACATGCGGGAGTCCCCGCTTGTCAACCGGCTCAAGGCATTCGGATTGGCGCTGGTGTATCTCGGGCTGGCGTTCGCCGCCGTGCAGTTCGCGCTGGGCGTCGGCCGGCAGGGCAGCGAGCGGGCCGAAGGGCTCAGCGCCCGGCTGATGCAGTCTGACGGCGGCACGGCCGTGCTGGTGGCGGTAGGCGCCGCGATCGCGGCGTTCGGCGCCTACTTCGTCTACAAGGGCGCCTCGAAGAAGTTCCTGGGGGATCTCACCGTCCCGGGCGGGCCGCTGATCTTGGTGCTCGGGGTGTTCGGCCATATCGGCGAGGGGGTGGTGTTGTTCGCCGCCGGGGTGTCGGTCATCGGCGCGTCGTTTCTGCACGACCCGACGCGGGCGCGGGGGTTGGACGCCGCGGTCGAGGCGATCGGTCAGGCGCAGTTCGGGCAGGCGCTGCTGGTGGCCGCCGCCGCGGGCTTCGCGGCCTATGGCCTGTATAGCTTTGCGCTGACCCGCTATTCGCGAATGTGACGGCCGATCAGCATGGTGCCTTGATCTCGAACGGCATCGGCCGCGACTGGCCCGGGGTGGTGCCGTCGCTGCCGACAACGGTGCCGGTGATGGTGTAGACGTCACCGTCGGTGACCGTGGCGACGGCGTCGCCGTTGGTGCTGTCGGCGACGCCGTGGTGGTCTTCGATGCCTTGCATGGTGACGGCGGTGACGACCGGTCGCTCACCGCCCAGCTCGACGAACGCCTGAGCCCGGCCTTGGTTGCCTCTGGCGTCGATGGTCAGCAGCCAGCCGTTCTGGGTGCACAGCACCGACTGCGTGGTCTGCGAGCGGCCGTCGATGCGCAGGTGGCCGGACTGGGCCGGGGGCTCGGTCGATGCCGTACCGGTCAGGCCGCAGCCGGCGGCCAGGGTCGCGGCGGCCAGGATCGGGATTAAACGTGTGTTCATAGGTGTGCCCTCAGGAAGGTGAGTACTTCGTCGGCGGTGGCGAAGCCACCGAGGTGGCTTTCTTCGGGACGGAGCAGAAGTTCGGCGTCGGGCAGGCGATCGACGGCGGCTTGGGCGCAGTGCAGCGGCACGATGTTGTCGGCGTCGCCGTGCCACCAGCGGACCGGGGCGGCGACGTCGGCCAGCCGGAATCCCCAGTCACGGCCGAAGAGGCGTGCGTCGTCGATGATGGCCTGGAAGCCGCCCTTGGACACCAGCACCAGGTCGTCGACGAACATGGCCTCCATCTCGGGGTCGTGCAGGACGCGGCGGTCACCTTCGGGGACGATACCGGCGTAGGCCCGGCAGGCGTAGTGGGCCAGCGGGATGATCGGCAGGATAAGGGCATTGGTGGTCTGCGCCAGGGGCTGGCGGAGCGCGTGCAGCAGCGGGGCGAAGCGGCGCGCCAGGTCGATGACGCCGGACGCCAGCGCGTCGGGGCCGACGGACGGGACGACGCCGCCGAGTACGGCGACGGCTTTGACTCTCGTGGCCAGCGGCGGGACGGCAGCACAGGCCAGCGCGTAGGGACCCCCGCCAGACAGGCCCGCCACCGCGAGGTGCTCGGCGCCGAGCGCGTCGGCGACGTGGGCGACGTCGTGGGCCCAGTCGGCGATCGACGCGTAGGGGTGCGGGTCGGACAGTCCGCTGCCGGGGCGGCCGACCACCACGACGCGCAGGCCGAGTTTCTCGGCGGCGCGGCGGCCCAACAGCGGGAACTGGCGGCGTCCGCCCGGCGTGCCGTGAAACCACAGCACCGGGTCACCGGTGGGGTCGCCGAACTCGGCGAAGCCGAGACGACGGCCGGAGGGCAGATAGAAGCGCCCCTCGGCCCGTGGCTTCTCGGTGCGAGGGACGGCGATCGGGTGCCGCATGGGGTTTGCCACTGTGGTGAGGGTAGGGCGGGGGTGGGTGGCTGCGTGGGGGTTTGGCGGGACCGTCACGCCGGCGGGGGCGGAGGAGGGGGGGGTGGTGGCGGTGGGGGTGCCCACGGCAGCACGATGGGCGGCAGGCCGGGGATCTGGATGACGTTGGGCGGCGGCGGGGGCGGTGGTGCGTCCGGGGGTGGAGGGGGCGGCGGCGCGTCGGGCGGGGGTGGCTGATACACCGGCGCCGGGGCGATCCCGGTGCTGGTGAGGATCGTGACGATCGACCCGGGAATCGTCCTTCCGCGCGGTGTGGTGCCGATGACGGCGCCCCGCGCAGCGCCGCTGTTCACCGCGGTCGGTTCCGGGGCGACCTGGAAACCGGCGTCGGCCAACTTCTTTCGGGCCGCGTCGAGTTTCATCCCGGCCACGCCGGGCACCTCGCTGCCGGGTCCGCCCTCGACGTAGCGCGGATCGGTGGGCGGCATGGCCACCGGGCCGAAGTCCCCGGCGATCGGGTCCATCGCCAGATACCAGGTGCGGGCGGGTTCAGTCCCGCCGTAGACGTTTCCGCTGCTGCACTTGCGCAGTGGATAGGAGCACAGGCCCGAGGGGGCCGGGGAGTCGTCGAACACGTAGTTCGCCGCGGCATAGCGATTGGTGAACCCCAGGAAGCCCGACGAGCGGTGCGACTCGGTGGTGCCGGTCTTTCCCGCCATCGGCAGGTCCCAGCCGACCGATCCTGCTGCCCCGGTGGCGGTGCCGCCGGTGTGGTCCTTGCCCAGCGCGTTGGTCAGCGTGTTGGCCAGCCCCTCGGGCACGACCTGCTCGCAGGCCTGGGTCTGCAGCGGGACCTCGGCGCCGTGGCGATCGAACACCGCGTCGATCGGGTTCGGTGGGCACCAGACACCACCCGATGCGAGAGTTGCTCCCACATTGGACAATTCGAGCGCGTTGAGTTCCAACGGACCCAGCGTGAAAGACCCGAGGTTCTGGCGTTTGACGAAGTCGGCGAGGCTCTCGTTGGACTCGGGGTCGTAGTCGCGGGCGGTGCCCGGCTCGGCGTAGGACCGCAGTCCCAGCCGCACCGCCATGTCCACCGCGCGGGGCACCCCGATCTGGGCGATCAGCTTCGCGAACGCGGTGTTGGGTGACTTGGCCAGCGCGTCGGTGACGTTCATCTGGCCGGCGAACCCGGCGACGTTGCGCACACACCAGGTCTTGGCTGGGCAGCTTGGGTCGGCGCTGTCACCCAGGCCGGTGGCCTGGAAGGTCTGGGGGACATCAAGGGTGGCGTTGATGCCCAGGCCCATCTCCAGCGCGGCGGCGGTGGTGAAGATCTTGAAGATGGAGCCGGCGCCGTCACCGACGAGGGAGAACGGTTGCGGTTGCACTGTCTGGCCGGCGGACAGGTTCAGGCCATAAGTGCGGTTGTCGGCCATCGCGACGACGTCGTGGCGCTCCTTGCCCGGGGTGATCACGCTCATCACGCTGGCCACGCCGACGGCGGTGGGGGCGGCGAGCTCGTCCACCGCCCTCTTGACGGAGCGCTGCACCTTGGGGTCGAGGGTGGTGCGGATCAGGAAGCCGTTGCGGGCCACGTCCTGCTTACTCAGTCCGGCACGGGTCAGGTACTGCAGCGCGTAGTCGCAGAAGAAGGCGCGATCACCGGCGGCAATGCAGCCTTGCGGCAGCGGGTTGGGTCGACGCAGCACACCCAGCGGCGTGGCCTTGGCGGCGCGCAGTTCGTCAGCGTGGGCGGGCAGGTTCTCGATCATGGTGTTGAGCACCAGGTTTCGCCGCTGCAGCGCCGCGTCGGGGTTGGTGTAGGGGTCCAGCGACGTGGGGGAGCGCACCAGCCCGGCCAGCAGTGCAGCCTGCTGCCAGTTCAGGTCGGCGGCGTTGACGCCGAAGTAGGTGCGCGCGGCGTCCTGCACCCCGTAGGCGCCATTGCCGAACGACACCAGGTTCAGGTAGCGGGCCAGGATCTCCGACTTGGGCAGCGCCGCGTCCAGCGCCAATGCAGCCCGGATCTCACGCAGCTTGCGCGCCGGGGTGAGCTCGACGGCGGCGCGGCGCTCGGCGTTGGTCTGCGCGGTCACCAGCAGGTTGAAGTTCTTGGCGTACTGCTGCTCGATGGTGGAGCCGCCGCGGGTGGACAGGTCGCCGCGCAGATAGCCGCTCAGGCCGGTCAGGGTGCCTTGCCAGTCGACGCCGTTGTGTTCGGTGAAGCGTTTGTCCTCGATCGCGACGACGGCCAGCTTTATCGTGTTGGCGATGCGATTGCTGGGGACCTCCCAGCGGCGCTGCTCGTAGATCCACGCGATCGGAGTTCCCTCGGCGTCGACCATGGTGGAGACAAGCGGGGCTTCACCGGCGATGAGTTGCGTGGATTCCGCACTGGCAGAGTCGGATATGCCCATCAGCGTGGCACCGACACCGCCGGCCACCGGAAACATCAGCGCGGCCACCAGCATCCCCGCTGCCAGGCAACACCCTGCCAGCTTCGCGATCGTCTGCCACGCTGCCCGACCGCTGTCGCGCATGGGGTCAGCCTAGACAGGGGTGGGGTGGTGGCGGAGTGGATCGGGCGGGAGGGTGAGTGACGAGCGAGGTCCACAAGTCGAAGTGGTGGGCGGTCGAAAGAGTCTTCGTCCAGCAGCTCGTTGTGCACCAATCTCGCAGAATCTGTCGGTGAGCTCACCTAAGCTTTGCACCGAACCGATGGCAAAGCCGTCAGCACGCGTTATTCGTCCCGGGGGGATATGTCCGACACCGCCATCTGGCCCGCTCGCGTTATCGAGCGACACGGCCTCCGCATCGACGTGCACGCGCAACCTGCTGTGAACCTGGCTCTGGTCCATAATCGGGTGCCGCTGGTCACCGAAATCGCGGTGACGAACGAATCCGATCTGCCTCTTTCCGGGCTCCACTTGTCCGTTCGCCTACACGGCAGCGCCGGAGAACTGGCGCCCGAGTGGTCTCGGTCTCTGTCCGATGACTTGCCACCTGGACGCACTCACGTGTGGAACGACCTGGGCGACGTCATCCCCGATGTTGGGCACCTGAAGCTTCTCAACGAGAGCTATCCCGGCGCCATCGTCGTGTCGGCGGAACAACGGTTCAAGGACGACGTCGTTCATCGAATTCCGGTCCAAGTTCTCGCCCACAACGAGTGGTTTAACGCGCCGGTGTTCTATGACTCGCTGGCCGCTTTTGTTCAACCGAACACGCGAGCGGTCAGAAAGATCCTGGACGAGGCGTCGGAAATCCTGCAACAGCAGACGTCGAGCCCGTCCTTAGACGCATATCAGCGAGGGCCTGAGCGAGCTGCGCTCATCGCCGCGGCCGTCTACGAGGCACTCCGTGCTCGCGGCATCCGATACATCTCGCCCCCGGCGTCATTCGAAGACACGGGACAAAAGGTCCGGACCACCGCGCAAGTTCTCGACGAGCGCTTCGGCACCTGCGTCGATCTTGCCGTCACGTACGCGGCCTGCATCGAACAAACGGGGTTGCATCCGCTGATATGGCTCGTCGACGGGCACGCGTTCACCGGGTTCATGTTGCACGAGGAGTCGCTGGCGCACACCTCGCTCACCGAGACCAACACCATGGTGAACCTCTTCGAATCGCATCGGGCAATCGCGCTTGAGGCGCTCTTCTACGAACAGGGCCCGGAGGGCTCCTTCCGAGGCGCAGTTGAGGCTGCGCGCCGCCATTTCGCGAACCCGGCCACCCTTCGCGCCGTCATCGACGTATCGACTGCGCGCCGCGACGGCGTCCGCCCGTTACCGACGGCGTTCGACGACACACCCGAGAAAGAGGAAGTCGAGCAGACGGCACCCACTACCGCGCTGCTCGACCTTCCGCCTGAGCTCAAGGGACGTGCGACCGGTGACGCCGTCCTCGACATCGCCGACACGTCGCCGGCGCGTGTCAAGAAGTGGAAACGGTCGCTGCTCGACCTCAGTACGCGAAATCGCCTGCTGAATCTTCGCCAGTCAGCGCAGGTCGTCGACCTCGTGGTCCCGGCGCAGGGGCTGGCGATGCTCGACGATCTGGTCCACGACGGTAAGCGCGTTGCGCTCGCGGCGCACAACGACCTCAGCTCGATCTACCGGCTGCAGGGCGCTCGAACCGCCCAGGACATTGATCCCGCCTCGCTGCTGGAGACGCTGCAGAAGGAAAAGACTGCCTTCGTTGCGGTCGGCGAGGAGGCGTACGCGCGACGTTTCAAGCGACTGCAACGTGACGCGAGGACGCTGCTCGAGGAAACCGGAGCGTCGAACCTGTACCTGGCGTTCGGGTCGCTCGTCCACACCACGTCGACGGGCGCCGAGGCGCGGGCACCCCTGTTCCTGCTTCCCGTCCAGCTAGTGGGCGGTACCGGAAACAGTGCGTTTGAGATTCTCATCGACTCGACGAACGTAGCCACTTCGAACCATTGCCTTGTCGAGTGGTTGCGCCTCAAACACAACGTCAGCATCCCTGCACTCAGTAGTCCGCCGCTCGACGATTCCGGGATCGATATCGACGCAGCACTGGTAGCCATTCGCACCGGACTGGTCGAGAACCGCCTCCCCTTCCGGATCGACGAGACAGCTGTTCTCGCGATCTGTCAGTTCGGCACGTTCGGCATGTGGAAGGACCTCAGCGACGCCTGGGACATCCTGAGCCAGAGCCCGCTGGTTGATCATCTCACGCATCGTCCGGGCGAAAGCTTCGTCGACGGAGCCGCTGACGCTGTCGATCTCGACGGTGTCGAAGTCGACGAGACCGCTGAGCCGACGCCCATACACGCGGACGGGTCTCAGCTGCGTGCCGTCGAATTATCTGCGCAAGGGCGCACATTCGTCCTTGAGGGCCCTCCTGGTACCGGAAAATCGCAAACCATCACCAACCTGATCGCTCGCAACCTCTCCGCCGGTCGGTCCGTCCTCTTCGTCGCCGAGAAGCAAGCCGCTCTCGAGGTGGTCAAGAAGCGCCTCGACGCGATCGGGCTGAAGCCGTTTACCCTCGATCTCCACGGAAGGAATCAAAGCGTCGTCGAGGTTCGCAACCAGCTTCGCGAATCGATCGAGTTTCGCGCCGACTACAACGAGCGTGTCTGGGATGCCCGGCTTGCCGAATTTCGCTCCAAGCATGCCCCGCTGGCTGAGTATCCCGAGCGGATTCACTCTCGAAACGTGCTCGGTGACTCGCTGTGGACCGCGTGCGAGACGGTACTCTCGCTCGGCAGCGGTTCGACCGCCCTCATTTCCGACGCGCATCCTGCCGTTACGACTCCCGAACAGTTCACCGCGAATTGCGATGCGCTGCGTCTGTTCACCCGCACCGTGCGACCGGGAGACTGCCGGCCCAACAACCCGTGGAGCTTGGCCGGCGATCCGCAGGACGATGACTCGATCCGAGTCGCCGCCCGCGAGCTCGACGCGGCATTCGCAGCGTTGCAGTCGAACGCGACGGCGCTTGACGTGTTAACAAGTTGTGGCTCAGCAGAAGACGTCACACCACTGCTTGAGCGCGCAACCCGCGAGCTCACTGCTCCTTCGGTACCCAACGAAGAGTGGCGTCAATTCGCAACGGCCGACTGGGAGAGATTCGTTGCGGGGGTGCTGACTCAGACATCACAGCTGCAGGCGACGTGGGCCGGATTGATTTCGACGTTCAATCCAGTTTTTCTCGCCCGTGGTGACCATGCGGTGCTGGTGCAGCAGGCCTCGGAGGTGTCTCGCGGGCTGTTCGGGCGCAAGAAGCGGGAAGAGCAATTTGCCAGGAGCTTAGCCGGGGTGGTGTTGCCCAACGTGACGCTCACCGCCGAGGACGCGATTCCGCTGTTGAGTTCGGTGCCGAGTGCCCGAGATCACAGCGCGCACATGGAGGCGCAGATGCGCCAGGCGCTCGGCTCTTTGGCGCCAGCAGTTTGGGACCCCCTGGCGCCGAACGCGGTTCCGGACTTACAGCATCATTTGGAGTACATCCGGTCGTCCATCGAATTCTTGCGGCGGCATCCGCTGCAGTGGGGCATCCTTCGTTCGGGTGTGCGTGTCGACCAATCGGTGATCGACGTCTTGACTCGCGCGTTGAGGGCCTGGGATGGGTGGACGCGCGCCTTGGGTGCCGGGTCAACCTCCATAGTGGGTTGGCAAGGTAGTTCGACTTGGCTCGAAGCCTGGGCGCGCGACCATCAGTCGTGGATCGCGGAGCTCGACGAGCATGGCCCTGATTTGCCTCGACGCATCGCGCGGGCGTCGGCGGCCTTGGCCCGCTTGCGTCAGCCGGGCCTCGAAAGGTTCGTGGCAGGGCTGCTCGACGGCTCCATCGCAGCGTCACAAGCTGAGGTCGAGTATCGTGCCGGCGCGGCGCAAGCTTCGATGAGAGAGCGCCTCAAGGCTCATCACCTGGACGGATTTGATCCCCACGTGCGCAGCGGCGAAACAACCGACTTCAACGACGTCGCGACGGCGGTGCGGTGGGAGCAGAGTTCGGCGCTTCCCGCGCGGATCATGCGGCACCGCAACTTCCGGGTTGGTGAGCTCAAGGGCAAGATCGGAGAGTTGCGCCGCCAGCTGGATCTTCGACGCAAAGGCAAGAGCGTGCGACGGTTGATGGAGGACTACGGCTCCGAAATCATCTCTGCGACACCCTGCTTCTTCGTCAGCCCGGCGTCGCTCGCACAGTTCGTTCCGCCTGGCTCGGTGACTTTCGACCTCGTGGTGTTCGATGAAGCGTCGCAGATCACCGTCGCGCAGGCCATCGGAGCGCTGGGACGAGGGCGGTCGGCGATCGTCGTCGGTGACTCGCAGCAGATGCCACCGACGGCGTTCGGCCAGGTGACCACCAACCGAGATGACGAGGACGATGCCGACGATGAGGTGGTACCGGAGGACCTTGACAGCATCTTGACCGAATGCGTCGAGTCCAGTGTTCCGCGCATCTGGCTCAGTTGGCACTATCGCAGTCGCGACGAGTCGCTCATCGCTTTCTCGAACGAAAAGTACTACGAGGGCAAGCTCGCAAGTCTGCCTGCACCTGGCGGAAACCCAGCGACTGGTCTGGAGCTCCGCAGGGTTGACGGCCACTTCAATCGCGAGGACAAGAAGAAGGAGTTCCGAACCAACCGGGTCGAGGCCGAGGCGATCGTCGCCGAGATCCGGTCACTCGTTCACGCGCCCTCGGGTACTCAGCAGAGCATTGGTGTGGTCACGTTTAACCGTCAGCAACAGGAACTGATCCTGGACCTGCTCGAAGAGACCGGCGACCAACAGATCATCCATCTCCTCAAACCGGACACCGAGAACGGAATCTTCGTCAAGAACCTCGAGAACGTTCAGGGCGACGAGCGGGACGTCATCCTCTTCAGCACTGCGTTCTCGAAGCGCCCCGGTGAGGGGGCCATGCCGTTGAACTTCGGACCGCTCACGCGGTTCGGCGGGGAAAAGCGGCTCAACGTCGCCGTCACGCGCGCCCGCGCGAAGGTTATCGTGTTCTGCTCGTTCGATCCCAGCGACATCGAGCTGTCCCGTACACGATCGGTCGGAATGGCACACCTGAAGGCATATCTGGAAGCAGCCGCTGACGCTCCCGGTCACGGCGGTGTCACCTCGGTTACCGCAGAACAGCAGCCCGAGAAGATTCAAGAGACGATTGCCGCTGCGCTTCGTGAACGGGAACTCGACGTCGTGACCGATTACGGGCTTTCGGAGTTCGTCGTCGACATCGCGGTGCGTGAACCACAATCGCCGCACTGGCAGGTCGCTGTCATGCTGGACGGTCCGCGCTGGGCCCGCCGGACGACGGTCGCCGATCGTGAGATCACGCCCAGTCTGCTCGACTCGATGATGGGATGGGCTGCCTGCGAGCGGGTTTGGTTGCCAGAGTGGATCAAAGATCGCGACTCGGTGGTGAACCGGATTTGCGATGCCGTCGAGCAAGCCAACGTAGCTGAGGCTAAGCGAGCAGAAGAACAGGCTAAGCGAGCAGAAGAACAGGCTGGGCTCCTCGAGAAGCAACCGCTCGAGGCTATAGATCTTCCGGACACGCCGCCCGTTGAGACTTCTGTAGCGGAAGGCGGGCGCGTGCCGCACAACGAGAGTCCGGACCCTCTTGATGATCCGGTAGGGGTCGACGTGGTGCAGCCGGTCACCCACGTCGCGACATCGAACACGGCAATAGCGCCAACCGCAGGCAGCGGCACACAGGTGCCGTACGTGGCAGCACCAACGACTCCGGTCGGTAGCCGGGACGAGTTGGACCGTCCGCAGTGGGAGAGCGTCCGGACCAGGATCCAAGACGCAGTGCGTGAATCGATCGAGATTGAGGGGCCGATTGCGCTCAATCGACTGATTCGCAACGTTGTTCACCGATTCGGATTCGACCGCGCTGCGGCGAAACGACAGGAGATCGTCCGTCCGTTTGTCCCCGCAGACCTGATTCACGAGGATGAGCTGGGATCCTTCGTGTGGCCGAGCGACCTCGATCGACATGCGTGGACCGGATTCCGGACGACACCATCTGGCTTCGCCCGCCCACTCGACGAGATAGCCGGCGAGGAGATCATCAATGCTCTGGTGCACGCAGCGCGCAACGGCGTGTACGACCGGGAACAGCTGATGCGCGACACGCTGGCGTACTTCGATCAGTCGAGACTCACCAAACAATCCGCCGACCGACTGGAGCTGTGCATTGCGAAAGCGGAGCGGCTCGGCAAGTTGGTGAGGCGCGGCGCCGGATATGTCTCGGCTACATAGGGGTGGTCTGGACCTTGCGCGATCGGGCGAGAATTGGGGGAGGTAATTCGTGAAGTACGGTCGAGGCGATGACGAGTGGAATGACCTAGTCGACGCTGCAACCGAATACCTCATCGAGGTTGCCAGAGGTCGAAGCCTTACGACGTACACCGACCTCAGCACTGAACTCTCCAATCGAACCGGATACGCGAGGTTCGAATACGACTTGCCTCGCGATCAAGCGGCAATCGGCGCGCTGCTGGGAGAAGTGACGGACGGAACGCTCGATGAAGTTGGCGCCATGCTGTCGGCGCTCGTGGTTCAGAAGGGTACGGGCGACCCTGGGGAGGGCTTCTATCGCTTCGCGAGGAAGCTTGGCCTGCTGCACCCGGGAATCGAAAAGTTCGAGTTCTTCCAGGCGCAGGTTGCGTCCATTCACGCCAACTACAGCAACTGAAATGACATAGGTGGAGGAAGTCTTCGATTCTCGAGGTCCATGCTGTACCGGCCCGCGGAGGTGACCCGATGACCAAACGGTTTTTGCTGAGCTCGCGCCCGAGTGCGGCAGCCCACGCTAGATTATGGGTAGCGCAAAGGGGAAGCAGCACGTTGCAGTCGGCCGATCATGTTGAAACATTTCCGCTAACGCCGCGAATGAGAGCGTTGATCGCTGTGAGATGCGGGGGGTGTCTGTCGCAACACCTCGTCGCCAGCACCTCTGTACCTGGTAGGCCCCACGCAACGATCGTCAACTGGGGGAGCTCCCGGGCCGGGAGGGGAGTGAGATGGACGTTTTCCGAGTCCACCAAGACCTGATCGACGATTACAAGACCTTCACCACCAGCGCGGTCGTCCCGCGGGACCCCCGGATCAACCAGTACGTCGCCGATGAACTCGCCGAGGGCAAGCAATGGCCCGAACCGTGGCTCTCGCTGAATCCGACGTTCGCTTCCGGCGGCTCCATCGACGACTTGGTGGCGGAGGACCTCCTGCACCGCGAGTGCGCGAAAATCTTCCGGCCAAAAGCTGACCTGGCGGACCCAGGGGACCAGCCGATTACCCTGCACCGCCACCAGCGCGAGGCCATCAAGGCCGCACGCTCGGGCAAGAGCTATGTGCTCACCACCGGCACCGGTTCGGGAAAGTCGCTGGCCTACATCATCCCGATCGTCGACCGGGTGCTCCGCCAACAACCGCGTCAGGCCGGCGTCAAGGCGATCATCGTTTATCCGATGAACGCGCTGGCCAACAGCCAGGTGGGCGAACTCGAGAAGTTTCTGCGCTTCGGCTACGGCGAGGGCCACGAGCCAGTGACCTTCGCCCGCTACACCGGCCAGGAGCAGGGTGAGCGCCGCGAAGCCATTCTGCGGAACCCCCCCGACATCCTGCTTACCAACTACGTGATGCTCGAGTTGATGCTCACCCGGCCCGAGGAGCGACGAAAGCTCGTCGACGCCGCGACGGGCCTGCAGTTCCTGGTCCTCGACGAGCTGCACACCTACCGCGGCCGCCAAGGCGCCGACGTCGCCATGCTGGTCCGCCGGGTGCGTGACGCCTGCCAGTCACCGGCCATGCAGTGTGTTGGCACGTCGGCAACGATGGCCAGCGCCGGCACCGACGCCGACCAGCGCCGGGTTGTCGCCGACGTCGCGACCAGCCTGTTCGGCGCGGAGGTCACCGCCGACCGCGTCATCGGCGAAACACTCGACCACGCCACCACCGGCGATCCCGACGACACCCTGCAGCTGTCCCGCGAGGTTCAGGCCGGTGGGGCGCACGGCGACTACGAGGCCCTGGCCGGTTCGTCACTGGCATCCTGGATCGAAGCAACGTTCGGCCTTGCGATCGAACAGGATTCGGGCCGAGTAATTCGACAGCGTCCGGCTACGGTACGGGACTCCGCGGCACGCCTGGCGGGCCTCACCGGGCGCACCGTCGACCAGTGCGCCCAAGCGATCCGGCACACCCTGCTGGCCGGTTCGGCCGCCAGACACCCTGTCACCGCCCGACCGCTGTTCGCCTTCCGTCTGCACCAATTCCTCTCCAAGGGCGACACCGTGTACGTATCCCTGGAGAACGAAGCCCGGCGTCACATCACCTCGCAGTACCAGGTCGCGGTGCCTGACCGGCCCGACCACGTCCTGATGCCGTTGGCCTTCTGCCGGGAGTGCGGTCAGGAGTACCTGGTGGTCGCCCGGTCCGTCGAGGGTTCGGACGTGATCTACCGCCCGCGCCGCGACCGCGACGCCAGCGGAGGAGACCAGGCCAACGGCTACCTCTACATCTCCACCGATCAGCCGTGGCCGGCCGACCCCCTCCCGGAGGGGCGGTTGCCCGACTCGTGGCTGGCCGACGGGCAGGTCGCCGAACGCCGCCGCCCTTACCTGCCGCGCCGGGTCCGGGTCGACGTCGGCGGTACCGAGGTCAGCGGTGCAGGCATCGACGCGGCGTTCGTCCCGGCTCCGTTCCGGTTCTGCTTGCGTTGCAAGGTGTCCTACGAACAGGCCAGGGGAAGCGACTTCGCCAAACTGGCGACGCTGGACGCCGAAGGGCGAAGCTCCGCGGTGACTGTGCTCAGCACATCGATCGTGCGCTCACTGGACAGGATCCCGCCCGGCGAACTCAGCGAGGAGTCACGCAAACTCCTGACCTTCGTCGACAACCGCCAGGACGCGAGCCTGCAGGCCGGGCACTTTAACGACTTCGTCCAGATGGTCCAGCTTCGTGGCGCGGTCTACCGGGCGTTGCAGAAGGCCAGCCTCTACCACGACGACGTCGCCCAGCGTGTGGTCGAGAGCCTGGGTCTGCGATTCGAGGACTACGCCGCCAATCCGGAGGCGGTGTACGGCGCTCGGTCGTCAGCCGAGCGCGCATTCAAGGAGTTCATCGAGTACCGCCTGTACTCCGACCTCCAACGCGGCTGGCGGGTCACGATGCCCAACTTGGAGCAGACCGGGCTGCTGGTGGTGGACTACGACTCGCTGCCCGAAATCGCGGCCGACGACGCGCTGTGGGCCAAGGCCTACGACCCGCTGCGCAACGCCACCGCTATCCAGCGAAAAGAATTGTGCCAGATCGTGCTTGACGAGTTCCGGCGCGACCTGGCGGTGGCCATCGACTGTCTGACCGACGACGGCTTCGACCGGCTCAAGCGGCAGTCCGATCAGCACCTCCAGGGGCTGTGGTCGATTCCCCCGCACGAGCCACGGCCCCGGCCGGCGGTGGTGTCCACCCAAGCGGGCAGACCGGGCGCCCTGAGGTCGATCGCCCGCCTGACCGGCCGGACGGCGCTGGGACGCTACATCCGCGAATCCAGTGGCCTCACCCTGGGCGGTGACCAGATGGACACCGCCGACTCTCAGAAGGTGATCGAGGATCTCCTCGCCGTGCTCGACCGTGCGGGTCTGCTGACCATCGTCGACGTGGAGGGTCTGTCGGGACCGAACTACCGGCTGAAGGCTTCGGCGGTGATCTGGACGCGCGGCGACGGGGTCACCGGCGCACCCGATCCGCTGCGGAAGGGCTTCGACCCGGATCAGGGTACCCGGGTCAACCCCTTCTTCCTTGACCTGTACCGCACTACCGCACCCGAACTCGTCGGAATGTACGCCCGCGAACACACCGCTCAGGTGACCGCCGCGGACCGCGAGGAGCGTGAAAAGGCCTTTCGTAAAGGCGAATTGAAAGTTTTGTACTGCTCGCCCACGATGGAACTCGGTGTCGACATCGCGAGCCTGAACACCGTGGCGCTGCGCAACGTCCCGCCGACGCCCGCGAATTACGCGCAGCGCAGTGGACGTGCGGGCCGGTCGGGCCAACCCGCGCTGGTCACCACCTACTGTGCCACCGGTAACTCGCATGACCAGTACTACTTCCGGCGGTCGGTGGACATGGTCGCCGGCTCGGTCGCCCCGCCGCGCCTGGATCTGACCAATGAAGCCCTGCTCGCCTCCCACCTGCAGGCGCTGTGGCTGTCCGAGACCGGTGCCGACCTGCACTCGCGTATGCCTCAGCTGCTCGAACTTGAGGCTCCTGGGATGCCGTTGACATCGGATCTCGACAAGACCCTGCGCAACCCCGATGCGATCGGGCGGGCGACGCAACGGGCCGCCACGGTGATCGCCCCGCTCATCGAGGACCTTCAGCGCACGTCATGGTGGCATGAAGACTGGCCCGCCACCGTCATCGCGGCCGCACCGGACGAGTTCAACCGGGCGTGCGACCGCTGGCGGGAGCTGTACCAGGCCGCTCTCGACGACCAGGCCGAGCAGAACCGGATTGTGCTGGACGGCTCGGTCCGCAAGCAGGCACGGACTGCGGCCGAGGGGCGCCGGCGGGAGGCCGAGGGACAACTTCGGCTGCTGCGCAACGAGGATACCGACCGCACCCACTCCGACTTCTACACTTACCGCTACTTCGCCAGCGAGGGATTCCTGCCCGGGTACAGCTTTCCTCGGTTGCCGCTAGCCGCCTACATTCCGGGGGTGCGTCCGACACTCGGCAACCGAGCGGGCGGCGACTACCTGCAACGCCCGCGCTTCCTGGCGATCAGCGAATTCGGACCTGGCGCAATCATCTACCACGAGGGCGCGCGCTACGAGATCAAGCGCATCCAGGTCCCTATGAATACGGGCGGTATCGGCACGGTCGAGACCCAGGACGCCTACCGATGCGAGTCGTGCGGTTATCACCATGTGCGTCGCCCCGGCCTCGACGTGTGCGAGAACTGTGCAGCACCGCTGAGCGCGCCGCAGTACGGGTTGATGCGCATGCAGACGGTGTTCGCCCGCCGCCGCGAACGCATCTCGAGTGACGAAGAAGAGCGCCGCAGAGCGGGTTTCGAGTTGCGCACCTCCTACCGGTTCAGCGAGCACGGGCCGCGGTTGGGGCGCTCCGACGCCGCGCTGGGGGATGTCGAAGGTGGGCTGATGACCGTCAGTTACGGCGACACTGCGACGGTGCGTGTCACCAACGTCGGCCGTCGGCGGCGCAAGCATCCGGCAGACCTCGGGTATTGGCTCGACACCGTCAAGGGCAACTGGCTCTCGGAGCGGGACGCCGAAGACAGCACGCCCCAGGATGAATCGCTGGACGACGCCGCCGACGTGCCCACCAAGCAGAAGGTGATCCCCTACGTGGAGGACACCCGCAACATCCTGGTGGTCCGCCTTGACACCCCCGTCGCCGAGGAGGTGTCCACCAGTCTGCGCTACGCGCTGGAACGCGGCATCGAAGCCCAGTTCCAGCTTGAGGACTCCGAATTGTCCAGCGAGGCGCTGCCGGACAACGACGGACGCGGCCGAATGCTGTTCACCGAGTCGGCCGAGGGTGGCGCCGGTGTGTTGCGGCGGCTACACAGCGAACCGGGTGCCTTGGCGAGCGTCGCCGCTGCCGCATTGGAGATCATGCACTTCAGCGCCGACGGCACCGATCTGGGCAGGGCGGAGGGAGCCCGGGAACGGTGCGAGAAGGCGTGTTATGACTGCCTATTGTCGTACGGCAATCAGACCGACCATGCGGTGATCGACCGGCATGTGATCCGCGATCTGTTGTTGCGGCTCGCACGAGCGACGACGGTGCCGGCCATCGACGACGAGCCCCGCGCCGACAAGGTGTCAGAGCTCAAGGCGCAGTGTGACTCTGAGCTGCAACGCGCGTTTATCGACTTGCTGGTCCAGCATGAGTTCGCCCTCCCCGACAAACTCGGGCAACCGGTGGTCACGGCGACGGTGCGCCCCGACTTCGCCTTCAGTGCCGATGGATCGGCACTGGCGGTGTTCGTCGAGGAATCCGCCCCACCGGACGCTGAGGAAGTCGAGGAGATGTTCAACGATGCCGGCTGGTCGGTGCTGAGGCTTCATCCCGGCGAGGACTGGCTGGCTCGGGTGCGCGAGCACTCGTACGTATTCGGCGATGGAAGGGTCTAAACGCTGTGGGATTCGCCCCTGGGAATCTGGTCACGGCCCGCGGCCGCGAATGGGTGGTGCTGCCGGAGAGCACCGATGACTTTCTTGTGCTGCGGCCCATCGGCGGCATCGACGACGACATCGCCGGGGTGCTGGCCAGCGAGGGGGTCAGCCCGGCGTCGTTCCCGCCGCCGCGCGCGGAGGATCTCGGCGATCATTTGAGCGCGTCGTTGCTACGCAGCGCGCTGCGGATCGGGTTCCGCTCCACCGCAGGCCCGTTCCGATGCCTGGCCTCCATCGCCGTCGAGCCTCGCGCCTACCAGATGGTGCCGCTGATGATGGCGCTGCGCCAGGACGTCGTGCGCCTGCTGATTGCCGACGAACTTATGCGAAATTTTTGTGTCTCACGAGACACAATTTGCGCTCGGAAGCGAGCTCGCGGAGCGGTGATACACAGAGAAGGGGTCACTCGGTCGCGGCCAGGTAGTGCGCTCGGGCGTCCTGCAGTTCCTTCCAATGCTCCTCCAATCCAGTGAGGCTCGGACCAACCCCGAGAGTCGGTAGTGGTTGCGAATGAGCTGCGATAAATCTGCAAGCAGCCTCAAACACTCGCGTCACTACTTCGGATGCGGCAGGCAGCGCCCCTGCTTTGATCTCGCTCAGTGTGGTCATGCGAATGTTGGGTTGATAGCGCTGCGAGACGCCCTTCAATAGTTCTGTCTCAGTGAACACTTCGCACCAAGACCTAATCCAGCTGTAGCCATCCCGGACCAACGCGGCGCGAGCCTCGCCGTCTACAGCTCGCGCGGCCTCGATCGTCTTGTTGATGTTGGCCTTGAGGCTGCTGAGTGAATCCCAACGCGGGCCGGATGCGCGAGTCACCTTACCTTTCCCATCTTCATCGGTGACTTGGTAATAGACGCATCGTTTCGACGTTTCAAAAAGCGCTAGCAGAGTGATCGCAAAGAAAATGTCGTGAGTGAAGACGATGACCTGGTTGGCTTCCGCGAGGCCCGCAACTCGGCGGGCAACCTCGTCGATACGGCGATGGTCAAGGCTGGAGACGGGATCGTCGAAGATGATTGGGGCTGTGATGCCGGCCAACCGGGCTTCAGCGAGAAAGTCCGCAAGGGCTAGGACCTTCTGTTCCCCCTCAGACAAGATCTTCGATGGCCGATGCCTGCCGGCCAGGGTCTTTCGGCGGTGGGCGCGGCCTTGTCGGCCAACGAATTCGACCTTGAGCTCAGGAGCGCGGAGAGCATCGCACTCTTCGGCGAAAAGTTTGTCGAAGTTCTGATTGATGAGTTGGTCACTCGCAGCCGAGGAATAGTCAAATCCTGTGGATCGGGGGTCGTCAGGCGACCTCGGACACCGGAGTGTCGGGCGAGGGTTCCGGGGTGATGTCGACCGGCCGTTCGAGGAGCTTGCCCTTGTGGAACAGCGCGCCCGCTCGCACCAGTGCGACCAGCTGCGGTGCGTTGACCGCCCGCCACCGCGACTGCGCGGCCTCGATCAGCTTGTAGGCCATCGCCATCCCCGCCGCTCGTGAACCCGGACCCTTGGTCACCCTGGTCCGAAGCCGCACCGTCGCAAAAGTCGATTCGATCGGATTCGTCGTACGCAGATGCACCCAATGCTCGGCCGGATACCGAAAGTACTCGAGCAACACATCGGCGTCATCGACGATCTTCTTCACTGCCTTCGGATATTTCGCACCGTAGTCCTGTTCGAACGCCGCGATCGCGATCTGCGCCTTGTCGATGTCCTCGGCTCCGATGATCTCCTTCATCGCCGCCAACGCGCCGGGATGCGCGGACTTCGGGAGTGCTGCAAGGACGTTGGATTGCTTGTGGAACCAGCAGCGTTGTTCGCGGGTGTCGGGGAACACTTCCCGCAGTGCCTTCCAGAATCCCAGCGCGCCGTCCCCGATCGCGAGCACCGGGGCCCGCATTCCGCGGCGGCGGCAGTCCCGCAGCAGATCGGCCCAGCATTCGGTGGATTCGCGGTAGCCGTCGGCCAGGGCGACGAGTTCCTTACGTCCGTCGGCCCGCACCCCCAGCATGACCAGCAGACAGAGTTTCTCCTGCTCGAGCCGCACCTTCAGGTGGATGCCGTCGACCCACAGGTAGACGTAGTCGACTTGCGAGAGATCCCGCTGTCCGAAGGCTTTCGCCTCGTCCTGCCACTGCGCGGTCAGCCGGGTGATCGAGGCCGGCGACAGGCCGGCACCGGAGCCGAGGAACTGCTCGAGGGCGGGCCCGAAGTCGCTGGTCGACAGGCCGTGCAGGTACAGCAGCGGCAACACCTCGGACACTTGGGTGGACCTGCGGGCCCAGGCCGGCAGGATCGCCGACGAGAACCTCTTACGCTGGCCTGTCTCGGGATCGATGCGCTTGTCGTTGACCCGTGGCGCCTTCACCGTCACCGCACCGGCGGCGGTCATCACGTCGCGTTCGGTGTGGTAGCCGTTGCGTACGACGAGGCGGTGGCCGTTGTCGTCGACTTCACCGGCGTGCCGGGCGATGTAATCGGCGACCTCGGCCTGCAGGGCTGCGGCGAGCATCTGCCGGGCACCGTCGCGAACGATCTCATCGAGCAGCGACCGGCCTGCACCGGCGGCGTCGCCGGCCTCGTTCGGGGGTCGCGTCCGAAAGTGGGTGTAAAAGCACCGGTCGGTTCGCAGCTTCGTGGGTGAGCATACGGGCTGGGGAACTCAAGTGACAGGCTCTTGCAGCTTGAGCTGGTGGTGTTGGGGATAACGGCGAGCGGGTTCGGTAGCTTGCTGCGGATGCTTTGGCGCGCCCAGGGCTGATGCGTAGGGCCGAGAGATGCTCAGCTGGAGAGGGTTTGGGCGGCGTCGGTCAGTGCGTTGAACGCGGCGTCGAGGCGGTCTTGGCGGCGGCGGTTGGGTTCGTGGTTGGCTTCGGCGGCTACGAACCCGATAAGCTCTTCGAGGTCGTCGGCATTGGTCAGTAAGGCAGCGCCGTTTGGGTGGGCGCGCATGCCGTACACCAGTCGCTCACAGTCGGGGTCAAGCAGCATCAGGTCGCGTAACACGGCGGCGGTCGTGTCGCTGACGATGACCTCCTTGAGGTCGCCGGCAACGCTGGAGCGGCGGCGGCGCAGGTCGTATGGGGAGTCTGCCCAGTTGCTGATCACCCCCTCGTCGTCGCAGACGCTGCACGACCATCGGATCGGCGCCGCCGTCTCGGCCGAGGCGATAGCGATGGTCATCCGCCCGGGGCAGCGCCTGTGGGCGGGGCGGCGCCGACACGGCAATGCCGATACCCACCGATCACCGACCTGGCCGGCGGTGCCCGCCCGGACAATGTCGCCCAGGTGTTGTGCCAGGCGGCGCGCGGGACCGGAAGCGTCGTGCGGCATGTCGAGGAAGTGATGCAGATCGGCGACCAACACGTCGCCACACTGTACCGGCGCCACGTCGCGGTGTTCTTGGGTACCGATCCTCGGGGACGCTGCCTACGATCATGGGTCGTGATGCTGCGATGTACCGCCAAGGTGTTGGCGCTGCTGAGGGCGCCTGAGCCGGCCATCGGCCAAGCCTGCGCGACCGACTGGTATGCCCACCTGGTCTGGATCGACCGACGCAAATGCCTGCTGGTGACCCACGCCGGGACCTTGTTCTCGGTGTTCATGCCGAACGTCACCGCCGCCGGGTTGCGCCCGATCGGCCCGCCGGTCGTCTCGGCGATCCAGGCCGCGTTGCACGTCGAGGGTCTGCCCGCCGATACGCTCGGCGATCTTGATCCCCAGCAGGTGGCCGTGGCCAAGACCGCCGACCGCCGCATCCTGGGCACGATCAACGACCTGGCGTTCACCACCGAACACGTCATCGCCACCGCTGGCGGCCTGGCCCGCTGCGACATCGACGCGCTGCACCACGGCCTGCATCGCACCATCAACAGCATCACCGGCTACATCCCACCGATCGACCTGGTCACCGCCAGCCGTCACCGAAACTGAGCCTGCCAAAGCGACACGGAGTTGTTACGCGGTGGCCGAGATGGGATCTGCGGGGTTGGTGCCGTTACTCGTGGTGGACGGTGTCAGCCGCAGTTCACGGGGTGGGTCCAGCAGCGATCGACGTAGGTCGTGCAGCAATCGGGTACCGACCGGTGTCATGGACAGCCCGCGCCAACCGGCCGAGGCCCGGTCGAGCACCGCCCATACCAGGCTAACGGCGCTGGTCTCGCCGGGGAATCGGCCGATGACCTTGGTCCGACGCTTGGTCTCCCCAAAGGAGCGCTCAATAAAATTCGAATGTCGAACGCGCCCATGGTGTTCGACCGGGAACCGCAGATAGGCAGTCAACCCAGCTTTGTCGGTGAGCAGAATGCGCATCGCCGCCGGATAGAGGTCGAAGTATTTGGCGGCGAACGCCTCGATCCGCTTGTCGATGATCTCAACGAGCCCAGGCCCCGGTTCAACCGTCAGATCGGCGGTATCGAAGATGGCCCAGTAGCCGTCGCGGACCTCGGCTTGCATCCCGGCGGGAATCTTCGCGAGCACGTTGCGGAGTCGATGAATAAGACATCTCTGCCGCAACGCTTTTGGGAAAATTTGTTCGATGGCTGCGATCAGGCCCTTGGCGCCGTCAGAGACAACCAACAGTGGACAACCCAGGCCGCGATCGCCCAGATCAGTCAGGAAGTCGGCCCATGCGTCGGTCGACTCGCCGGTCCCGGGCGCCAACCCGACGAACACCGGCTTGCCCTCGGTGGTGATGCCCCAGGCGGCCAGCACCGGCTCGGCCGGCGACCCCGGATGCATCCGAAAGAAGCTGGCATCCAAGAACAGGTAATCCAGCGTGATCTCGTCAAGTCGACGACGCGCCCACGCCTGGTATTCGGCTCGGATCGCCTTGCACACTTCCGAGACCGTGGATTTGGAGATCGCGGCCTGGTCGCCAAGTGTTTCGGCGAGGGTGGCCTGCACGTCGCGCACCGATAACCCGCGTACGAACGAGGCAATCACCAGCGTCTCCAAGGCGTTGGTTCTCGTCACGTGCTTGCCGAACAACCGCGACGCAAACGCTGCGGTGGTGCCACGCAGCTTCGGCCGCTCCAACGTAACCGGCCCAGTGGTGGTTTTCACCGTCACCTGTCGATACCCGTTGCGCGAGCCGCCGTTAGCGTCGGGACAGGCAGCAGCGCGTTGGTAGCGTTCGCGACCGAGGAACTCGGTGACCTCAGCCTCCAGGGCCGCCTGCATCAACAGTTGAGCGCCCAGCCGGGCAACCTCTTCAAGGATCTCCGAAAGCTCCCGATCCTCGGCAAATAGGGCATCGATTCTGGTGCGGATGCGATCGACGGCTGATACTCGAACAGGCACGGGCGTGACTCCTTCTTCGCAGACTTGTGTTAAGACGGGGCTTCGGGTAGCGGGCGTGTAACGATCCGGTAGCACGTGCGCGGGGAGGCGGTAGCGCTCCGGCGTCGGGTTCGAGGATGTCTCCCGCCGCGGCCAAGGGCTGGTCGCTGGTGGAGAGGAACGTCGGCGATGACGGATTACCGGTTTGTGATGAGCCTGCTGGTGCAGGGGTATGCGTATAGGCAGATCGAGGCGATGCTGGGGTGCTCGCATCGCGCGATCGCGCGCGCCAGGCGGGTCCTCGACGAGGAGGGCTTCACGACGCGGGAGCAGGTCGACGGGCTGTCGCTGGAGAACATAGACCGGCTGTTCACCGATGGCCGCAAGAGCGTGGTCTGCGAGTTCGTCCCCGTCGACATCGAGCGGGTCGTCGCAGCCAGGCTGGGCCGGAACAAGCCGCCGTTGAAGGTGTTGTGGGCCCGCTATCTGGAGACTGATGCGGCGGCGGGCGCCCGGTTCTACGGGTATGAGCGGTTCTGCCAGATCGTCGCGGAGCATGTCCGGGTGAACGATCTGACCCTCCCAATCGCGCACGTTCCCGCGCATACGATGCAGGTCGACTGGGCGGGCACGCAGATGCGGCTTACCGACCCGGTCACGAGGGAGACGACGCGGGTGTCGGTGTTCGTCGCGTCGTTGCCGTTCTCGGGGATGGTGTTCGCTTACGGGTGTCTGGACGAGAAGCAGCCGGCCTGGTTGGACGCGCACCGCCGCGCGTTCGAGTACTTCGGCGGCGTCACCCAGGTCGTGATCCCGGACAATGCGTCGACCGCGTCGAACCAGATCTCCCGGACCGAGAAGGCCCGGGACGTGAACGCCTCCTATGCGGAGTTCCTGGAGTACTACGCCACCGCCGCCGTCCCGACCCGCTCGTATCGTCCCCGCGACAAGGGGCATGTCGAAGCCGGGGTGAAGGTCGTCACGAACTGGGTGATCCACTACCTCGAAGGCCGAGTGTTCGCGTCGCTGGACGAGCTGAACACCGCCGTCGCCGCCCAAGTCGAGGCGATCAACGACCGGACCCCGTTCCGGGGTGAGCAGCGGTCGCGCCGCGACTGGTTCACCGAGTCCGAGCGGGATGAGCTGATCTCGCTGCCGGCTCAGCGTTGGGAGCCGGTGATCTGGCGGAAGGCGAAGGTCCACCGGGATTGGCATATCCAGCTCGACACGATCAAGTACTCCGTCCCGTCCCGGTTCGCCGGTCTCAGCGTCGACGTCCGGGTCATCGGGGAGCAGATCGACGTGCTCTCCGGCGGGGAGATCATCGCGACCCACGTCCTGGGGTCGCGACGCAACGGGTATGTCACCGACCCCGAGCACGCGCCCGCACATGCCGACGCGGTGTCGGGGCTCTGGACGCGCGGGTACTTCCTCCGGCAGGCGTCGAAGGTCGGCCCCGGCACCGTGACCGTGCTGACCCGGCTGCTGGACGGGAGGGTGATCGAAGCGCAGGGCTACCGGTCCTGCATGAACATCCTCGACCTCGGCAGACGCGGCAGCCGGGTCCTGCTCGAGCAAGCCTGCCAGGGCTTGGTCGACGAGGACCCACACCGGCAGATCACCTACACCGCCGTCAAGAACCGCATCACCGCCCTCCGAGCCAGCGCCGACGCCCGTCCCTCCACCACCGACGGCGACATCCTCGGCGGCATCGTCGCATCGCCGACGGTCGGGGCGTCGGGTCGTCGGGACACCAGTCGGGCGCATCTGGCCGGCGCGGGAGCGTTCAGCCTCGACGCTCTGCGATCAGGCGGCGACCGGGCGGGAGGCGGTAAGTGATGTTGGATCAGCACCTCACCACCGATGACATGCCCCTGTTCACGAGGCTGCGGATGACCGCGTTCGGGGAAGCGGTGATCGACATCGCGAACGACCCGACCTACGACCAGTGGACGTTCTCACAGAAGATCCGCCACGCCCTCGAACAAGAGACCGCCGCCCGCACCGAACGCCGCGTCCTCAAGCTGCTCAAAGCATCCCGGACCCCGAACCCGGCAGCCTGCGTCGAAGACATCCACTACCTCGACGGGCGGAACCTGAACCGGGAACTCGTCGCCCGACTCGCGGCCTGCCGCTGGATCGACCAGACCCACAACCTCGTCATCCTCGGCAAATCCAGCGTCGGGAAGTCCTACCTCGCCCAAGCGCTCGTGAACGCCGCCTGCCGACGCGACTACACCGCACGCTACTACCGGCTCGACGACCTCGCGAACCAGCTCGCCGTCTACCACCGGCAAGACGCGCAACGCCTCGCGTTCCTCACCGGGCTGCATACCTGCGACCTGCTCGTGCTCGACGACTTCCTCACCACCCCGATCACCGGGGAAACCGCCGCGGAGCTACTGAACATCCTCGCCGCCCGCGAAGGACGCGGGTCGACGGTCGTGACCAGCCAATTCGACCCCGAGGACTGGTATCGATCACTACACGACGCGGTCATCGCGGAATCCATCCTGAACCGCATCGTCAGCAACGCCGAACTCGTCCAACTCGACGGCCCCAACATGCGCCGCCACGCCCACAGCGAAGCCACTGCCTGACCCCGGAAGCACGGGCGCGGACCGCTACCCCGTCGCCGCGCCCGCGCTACCGGATCACTACATCCGCGCTACCCAAAACTCCGGCTAAACAGACTTGCAGGTCGTGAAGCGGAACCTACGCCCGTGCTCCGTATTTACACCGCGTCCCGGACACGACCTCGTTCGGGTCTCGGCCTTCGTGTACTACCGTGAGCACGGGCGTGCCTTCCCGCCAGCGCGCCAACGCTGGTCTTGATCAGAATCCTGTTTCGTCAAAGATCATCATCCGGGAAGGTGCGTCCTCCCGGGATCCACAGGTTCTGATCATTGCTCCTCGCAGCCTTGGCGAGTTCCGTCACCGACCGCCCCAGAGCAGAGAACTTGCCTGCCAAGACCCTTAACTTGTCCGACTCTTTTGCCCGTGCTACTTGTGCCTCGATGGTCATCCACGATTTCGCCAATTCTGCAGCTGCAGTTAGCTCCGCCAGCTCACGCTTCTTCAATCGAAGGGCATCGGCGCGATTTGCCTCTTGGGCTTTGAGGTCTGTGATCTCGGCCTGCAGGGCACCTCGCGCTTCCAACACCTCAGCGGACAGAGTCGGCATGGTGGCCAGGAGCGAGGGATCTATGCTCTCTCCTGCTCGAATCGCTTCCACGACAGCAGTAACCGCACCGCTGATGTTAGAGACCGCCGCGTAGAAGGACGGCCTGTCGGAGCGGTCTTCGCATTCACCTAAAAATGTGTCGATGTCGGTGAGCTGAATCGCCAGGATGGGAGTAGTGGTGCTGTCGATGCTTTCACGCACTGCAGCGATGTCGGAGCTGATTCTGTCCGTCAGGTACTCGGAATACTTCTCGACAAGGGCTCTTGCTGGATCAGCCAAAGGCTGCCGACAGTAGAGGCATCGCTCCGCATCGTGAACGTTGAGTGATTCCAGATGCGCCTTATACCGATCGCCACTCGAGACGAAGGCTTCCCATGTCTCTTCCGGGTCCGCTGGGAGATCGGCGGCTGAGAACAGTTCTGCACGGAATGCCCGATAGTCGGCCTCGAGCTCAATGAGGCGGTGGACATTCTCGTTCAGCCCTTGGGTGTTCATCGACCCGAGCGCGGCCGCAGCAGAGGCCGCCTGTCCTAGGACTCGCTCGTTCCGTTGTCGCTCGGCGATATGAACAGTGATGGTGTCGGCTTCGAGCGCCGCAACCGCGCGGCGCAAGATGTCGATCCGTTCGTCCGCGTCTGACGCCCGGTCGGCTCGCGCGTTCAGGTCAGCCAGGTCTGTGGAGGCGCCGAGCGTCTCTACAAGCGGATAAATACTCGACTCTCGCGGAAAGCGACTTAGGAGTGCAGTCGACCCGGATGAGAGGACGCCGACGGATTGGTCGATCCTTTCGTGCACGCTTTTAATCGCTGCATTCACGTGGTTAAACAGAGCGAGAACAGTTGGGACGTAGGAGTATTCCAAGTCATCATCGACGTGAAAGTTAACTGCTGGACTATCAAAGATAGACATCCGTGTGAAGGGCGCTTGCGCCTGAGCTCCAGCCCACGCGAACTCCTTTGCTTCAGCTCCAACTAGGTATTCGACCTTCGCGGAGAGTGCCACATCTTCATCTGTAGTTATGTCGCCGAGAATTGCGTCTGCGGTACGACTTCCTGCGAGCGCCTTGAAGATTCGGGCGTAGCCAGTCTTGCCGGTGCCGTTTTCCCCGAACAGAATGGTCATTCCAGCGTGCGGTTCGATTACCGAACCGGTGACAATTGCGTTAACGCCGGTGACTCCAGAGAGTTTGGTGATGACGAGGGGGAGTTCGGCGTCTTCCTCCACTGCCTCGACGGCAAGGTCCGGTTCCGCCGGGAGGGAACGCTGGTCGAGCCCCTTCTCCTGTCTGAAGAGTGCGTATGCCACGTCAATGTCGTCTGCTGAAAGAGCCCGCCCGCTGCCGAGTACCTGGCGGACGATTAGGCGTACCCACTCGTCCTGCTCATTTGCCCACTCGGCCAACGTCTCTCGGGGGTCAGGAGGGCTGGGATTCTCCTGGCCAGCCACCTGAGACGCCTCCTGTTGCCTGTCCACTCAGACCGTCACCAGCTGCATGAGTTGGGTGTAGTCGGTAACCACGTCGTACTTGACGTCTTCACCGTTCTTCTCGTTGAGTGATTTGAAGAACTTACGTGCACATTCGATCTTGGCCTCCTCTGCTCCTTTCAGCTGGAGAGAGGAGAGCGAGCCTTTGGTTTCGGCTACGAAGTAGATGTGCTTGACCGCACCGTCGGTGAAGGCGACCGCCCAGTCAGGGTTGTAGTCCCCAACCGGAGTCGGAATGAAGAATCCACGTGGCAACTTGGCGTAGACGGCGACTTCGTTACTAGTATCAAGCTCGGTGACGAACTTGCGCTCCACTTTTGAATCGGTGACGACGTAGTCATAGATGTGCTTCGTTAGCTTGCTTCCGGCGTTGGCGAAGTCGTGGGTGGTCTGATTTTCGGTGAAGATCGCTGTGTCGAAGCGGTCTTCGAGGGTGTCGTATGTCAGATGCTCGATGATGGCGGTCGCCTTCTGCTCATTGATGAGCCGAGCGGCCTCAGTGATGAACTGCTCTGGGTTGAGCCTAAACTTCGCAAACGTATCTGGATTGACCCCCTTGAGTATCGCAGCGGCTGTCCTCCGGGTGAGATGAGTCTTCTCGGTGACTTCACCGAGCAAGTCGTACTTGACCTGCGAGCCGGCAGAGGTGTTCTCGGTGTGCGTGGCTGTACTAGAGATGCCAAAGCCCTTGCCGGTCGAGAGGTCGTCGGCATCGAGGGCATCGATCTGACTTCCTGCTTGAACGACATACTGCATTGCTGCGACATTGAGGTGGTTGTCGAGCGTATGAATACACTTGCTGATCAGTTCGGCAGAGTCGAACTCAACCTGATATACGGCCTTGTGATTGATGCGGTTCCAGAGTGCCTGGAACTCCTTCTTGGAGAAGTTGGCCTCGTTAAGCGGAATCCTCTTGCTCTTGCGACTGTCGGCGGGAACAGGCAGTTTCTGGTCGAGGGAATCAACCAATGGCAGAAGATGTCTGATCATGGGCTTCAGAATTTCTGACGATGGCTCTTCGAGCGTCCCAGCCTTCCTGGCATCCCGGTACGTATCGGAGAGCGTGTAGTCCTCATTGAGGTAGTCGTTCTTGATGAGGTACATCTGAAGCGCACGGGCGAGGGCTTCTTCGACGATTGACTCGCCATCCTCGGTCTGAATTGTCTTACCGGTAAAGAACTTAACCTCCGCTTTGCGGGGACGCACACTGAGCGTCTCGGCGATCTCTTTCTGTAGCCCTGCGACGAAATCCGTGTATGACTCGTCCGTGACGACCGTCAGCTCGTTGATGTCGTGCACGGTGACGGGGTTGTCCATGCGCTCGCCATTCTGGTCAACGGCCAAACGAAGTCCGCGTCCAATTTCTTGGCGCCGCGAGACGGTATTGTCGCTCTTCTTGAGCATGCCCATCACGAAGACGTTGGGGTTGTCCCAACCTTCACGGAGGGCGGAGTGGGAGAAGATGAAGCGCACCGGCTCGGACAAAGACAGTAGTCGTTCCTTGTCTTTGAGGATCAGGTCGTAAGCGTCGGGATCTGTTGATTGACCGACCTCGTCTCCCCGCTTCGCTACGGTGGGGTCGACTTGCCGTTTGGTCTTCCTGTCGATAGAGAAATAGCCCTCATGTACCGCATTCACGTCGTCGCGGCGTAGGTACTGTTGGTATGCACTGGTCGCGGCGTCGAGTTCGAGCTCACTAAGCATCTCGGAGACGAGGGCGAGGTATTCCTCTTCGAAGAACCGTGCGTAATCACCTAGGGTGTCCTCACGATCGTAGTCACGGTACTTCGCGACCTCGTCAATGAAGAGAAGCGACAACACCTTGATGCCTTGAGTGAAAAGCTCGCGCTCGCGGTTGAGGTGTGCGCGGATAACCTCGCGAATCTGGATGCGCCGCTTGGTTTCTTCTGTGATGTCGCGGTCCGCCAGCTGGCCGGCCATGACAACGTCGCCGTTGCTAAGTTCGATTACATCACGGTTGGCGTCGATATCAGTAATGAACAGGCCCTTGTAGGCCTCAATGCCATTGGCGATATCGTGAAGGTTGGCGCCCACATCCAGGCGCTTAGTCTGACGGGCGATCGGCCCGGTCTTCGTCTGGACTTCGATCTCAACACGAGCACGGGGTTTGGCACCCTTGGCTATCTCGATAGCATCGAGGTAGAGGTAGGCAGTGGTGCCGGCGAGCCCCTTGACTGTGATTCCGCGCACCGAGATTCGCTTCACCAACTTTTGGTTATAGGCGTCTACGGCGTCCAGCCGGTGGACTTTGGTGTGCTCAACCTTGTGAGTGGCGGAGTAGCGCAACACCATAAGTGCATTGAATCGCGATAGCGATTCCAATGCCTTTGGAGCACCGATCTTTTGGGGCTCGTCGATGATCACGATTGGCCGGTTGGCACTGATGACGTCGATAGGACGTCGGGATTGGAACTCATCGAGCACTTCGTAAATTCGGAGGTTGTCCTTGCCCGTCGAATTGAATGCCTGAATGTTGATGATCATCACCTGTACCCCTGCATCGGAGCTGAACCCCTCAAGCTCGTGAAGCTGAGAAGAGTTGTAGATGAACGACCGCGGCTTCGAGCCATACATCTGTTGGAAGTGCTCAGCCGTCACACCGAACGACTTCTGCACGCCCTCGCGGATGGCGACTGACGGAACGACGATGATGAACTTGGACCAGCCGTAACGCTTGTTCAGCTCCATGATTGTTTTGATGTAGACATAGGTCTTGCCGGTACCGGTTTCCATCTCGACATCGAGATTCGGTGCCCCTGGGGCAGCCTTACTGTCTACAAGCTTCGGTGATAGCGGCAGGTTCCGGGAGCGCTGTACCTTGTGAACATTGTCGAGCCGTTGCGCCGACGTCAGCGCAATCTCCGCGTTACGCAGGCCAGAGTCCGGCCCCATGCTCGGTTCAAACAACGTCGGGTTGCCGGTGTCGTTAACCCTGCCCGGATCGATTCGATACGAGATGCCGTCATGCTTCGGCTGTCCAGCGAATGCCTCGACAACCGCATCCACCGCGTCGGTCTGATACTGCTGGACCTTGAACTGGAGTTTCATCGACGTCAGATGGCCTTCACATCCGTTGCAGGGGAAATTTCACGGAAGATCTGCGTCGCATTGATCCGAGCATCGTCGGACGCAAAGCTCGAGTCGCGGAAAACGGCCCGCAGTGGCTCGCGCCTTGCGACGGCTCTCACCAACTCTGAATTGATCTCAGTCTCGAAACATGCAGCAACCGCGCCGTTCTCGACGAAGAAGACTCGATGTCCTTCGAGGTGTTCGACGTTGATGGGCATCGTCAGCTCGAGACCCCAGTCGAGCAGCACTTGGAACAGAAGGTCCTCGCCGGACCGGCCTGGCTTGACACTATCGATCAGTTGGACCAACTCAGCTTGGCCTGTTTCATCGGGCGTTGCGGACACGTCCGTCATGTTCGTCGTGTCGACCTTGAACGAGCGAAATCCCACATCCAGCTGATGGGCGGCAAGCCCGGCGTCTTCGATTATTCTCGCACCAGCGCGTCTGATCCGCTCGCGTGAAATCTCTGCGATGGTGTCGAAGCCAGCTTTTGCGGCACCAGATTTCGGATCCGGCTTCTCATCCAGCTGCACCATAATGAAGCGACGTCGGCCGCCGTCCTCCGCGTTCATCTGCATCACGGCATGTGCCGTGGTGGAGCTGCCTGCAAAGAAATCGAGGATTGTGGCCTCGGGATCGCTTGACGCCAACTGGAGGATGTACTTCAAGAGCTTTACGGGCTTTGGGGTGTCGAAAACATCCTCGGGCATTAATTTCATTAGTTCATACTTGGCCTGCCGGTTGTGTCCGGTGCGCTCTAGATCAATCCACAAGCTCGACGGTGGCAAGCCTTCCATCTCAGCGAGGTAGGTGCGACGCCGAATACCCTTGCCATCAGGGGTGAATCGAATCTCGCCAGAGGCGATCTTCGCGTCCATAGCTTCCCGAGACCAGCGCCAGCCGTTCTTGGGAGCGGGGATCTCGATTCCTTGCGGAGAGGTGAGTGAATAGATCAGGTTCTCTCGATAGTTTGGTGAATTGAGGGGATTGCCATCGAAGTATGGCCCCTTCGGATCGTTGTCAGGATTTTTGAAGTGGCCCCGTTTAGCGCTGTCGGAGATCCGCACAGGAAACCACTGACTGCTACGGGCATACACGAGGGTGTGGTTGTGATCCAGTGAAAACCGCTTGGCATCGTTATTACTGTTGTCTTTCGAACGCCAGATAGCGTCGACAACAAAGTTGGATTCCCCGAAAATCTCGTCGCACAGGCGCCGGAGGTTAGCTGCCTCAGTGTCATCGATCGAGATGAAGATGACCCCGTCTTCTGCTAGCAGATTCCTTGCCAGCTTGAGTCGCGGGTACATCATGGTGAGCCAGTTGGAGTGGAAGCGACCGTTGGACTCAGGGTTCGCAACCAGTCTCGAACCTTCGTCGTCAGATTGGCCGGATCGCCCCAGATAGGACGTGGTGTCCTCGGCGAAGTCATCCGCGTAGACAAAATCCCTGCCGGTATTGTATGGCGGATCGATGTAGATGAGTTTCACCTTGCCCAGGTACGACTCTTGAAGCAGCTTGAGAGCGTCGAGATTGTCGCCTTCGACGAAAATGTTTTGAGTAGTGTCAAAATTCACTGACTCTTCCACGACCGGCCGCAACGTCTTTGCGACCGGTGCATTTGCAGCAAAAATTGCGGCACGCTTACCCGGCCAATTGACCTGATATCGCTCCTGAGGCCCCTCGACGATGTGATCAGAAAGCTCCTGGCGTAGAAGGTCAAAGTCGATGCCCCGCTTCACAACTTGTGCGGCTCCGGTGCCCTGGAGCGTTTCGGTGATTACGCTGGGGAACAGGTCGGCGATCTTGTCAATGTTGGCCTCGGTTAAGTCAGGTGATGTCATGCGAAGTTTCTCCACCGGTTACCTTTGCTGTTCCAGTTCTGCTTGCTTGGCTTTCAGGATGCGCCGCAGCTCGACTTTGCGATTTAGTTGCGGCTCAGTTCGAAGTTTTCGTTGTAGCGCGGCGATGTCGCGCTCAAGCTTGCGGATCGCCTCCAGCCGCGCAGCCGCTTCCGATAGTCCTTCACCAGGTCGCGTTGACACCGGAGTGAGGGATTGCACGAGTGCTGTGTATAGGGCCGGCAGCGTAATGACGGGTGGAAGTGGTTGCCGTGCAGCGGTGTCTGTGTGCCAATCGGTCGTATAGTAGGCGCCGAGCTTCGTCGATGCGGAGGTTACCTGCTTGTGGGTTGCAGTCATGCGGGTACGTCCGTCACTGCTGGTGACCTCGAAGATGATCGGTGTCTGGACGGCTTTGTCGATCGCAGCGATCACGGGTTCGCTGACGTCGTCGCCTTTAGCGTCGATCTGGAAGACCTGAATCTCGGGGACCTGTTGGTCACCGGCGAGGTTAGTGGTGGACTCGGCGAGCTTGTAGGCCCAGGTGATGCGTTGAACCTCGTTGACGAACTTCTCACGCAGTGCGCCAGATACTGTGCCGTGTTCGTAGAACTTGGTCTTGGGTACTTGGCGGCCGAATTTGGCGGCGGCCGGCCAGCGGTAGAGGACGTCGGTCACGTCGCTCCCTTGCTGGGATCGACGACAGCGATGAAGGCGATCAGTTCGAAGTCGTCGAGACCGGCGATCGCTTGGGTTAGCGCTGTGGTGGCACCGCCGGTGAAGAGGCTGTCGATGTCACGTTCTTCGGTGACTTGGATCATCGAATGGATTGCGGCGGTGAGCAGTTCTGAGTAGGTGCCCATTTCTGCGCCCTCGCGTGTGGTGTCGTTGAAGATGTGGGTGACGTCGGTAACCGGCTCGTCGTAGGGGCGACATCCCGTACGGATCAAGTCGAGCAGGTGTTTGGCCTCGGTGTGGTCGGCGATGATATTGCCCTCGTTGTCGAGGTATACGAGGTAGTGGGGGTGAAGGCGATTGCCGCGGTTGATGTTGTCGTCGGCGTTGATGTTGCGGAGGGCGAAAAGCACGCCCGGAAGGAGACCTCTGGCTGGGTCGGCGGGAATCACTGCGTGTAGCCCCTTCGGGGCCGCGGCGAGGTCGCCGTATTCCTTGAGATAGCCGAGCAGGTCCATTCGAAAGTCATTGAGCCCGAGGTCGGTGATGGAAACACCGGTTCGGACGTCTTCCAGTTCGATCACTTCGTCCTGGAGCTTTCGGAGCTGCTCTTTGCGGAATAGTGCGTCACTGTCCTCAAGGGTGAGAACGTTATCGTCAGCGGTTCCGGCGAGATCGGCGATCACCATTCGGCTTTCGACGCGCTCCTTGAGATTGATGTACTCGTCCAGGGAGATGTCCGGCCAAAAGTTCACGAGTTGGATCTCGGCGTTGGTCGAACCGATGCGGTCGATCCGGCCGAATCGTTGGATGATCCTGACGGGGTTCCAATGGATGTCGTAGTTGACGAGGTAGTCGCAATCCTGAAGATTCTGGCCTTCACTGATCACGTCGGTACCGATCAACAGGTCCAGCTCGGCTGTCTCTTTGGGCATGGTGAGGTGACGTTGCTTGGATCGCGGCGAGAAGAGTGTCAGGGCCTGCTGGAAGTCATAGCCTGTACCCAAGGTCGTTTTCGCGGCGTGGGCACCACCGGTGACCAGTGCGGTCTGTATCCCGGCCCCACGAAATGATGGCGCGAGCTCGCGGTAGAGGTAGTCGGCTGTGTCGGCGAATGCGGAAAAGACCAGAGCCTTGCGATTCCCGGGGTTGAAAGGGTTTGCAGATTTGTCCTCGATGAGGCGTTTGAGCTTCTGGAGTTTCAGGTCGTGGGCCGGGGTGACCTTGTGCATCTCTTCTAGGAGTGCGCGTAAGGTCTCGCGGTCGTTAGCCAGGTCACGTTGCCAGGATTCCGTATCGATGTCGTTGAGGTCGATCTTGATCTTCTCTCCGAAGGAGAGGGCTTCGACGTTGGCGTCGTCTTCGTCGTCGACGTCCAGGTCGAGTCCGGCGAAGTCGACGTTAATCCCCGTGAGAGATCCGGTTCGCGAATCGAGTCGGTCGAGGGTGCGGTCAACTGCTGCTTCGATTTTGGAGAGGGTGAGACGGAACGCCTCCACGGAGCTTTCCAGGCGCTTGAGCAGGTTGACGGTCATGAGCTTCTTCAGGCCCTGCTCACGTCCGCGTTGTCCGATGTTGGAGCGTGCAGTACCGCCCTTGACGTTGTACAGCTCTTCGTACTTGCTGATTCGGCTGGGGAAGACGTAGGCGAGCGGCGTGTATACCGCCAAGGTCAGCACCTGGAGCTGGGCGAAGATGTCATTGAAGGCTGGCACGTCGGGGAGATCGGAGAGCGGCTGCCTGATCGACTCGGGGTGGCGACGTTTGGGGAATGTGCCGATCTCGGTGGTGTCGTAGAACGCCTGGATGTGCTTGCGGGAACGGGCAATTGTGACCGCGTCGAGGAGTTCGAAGAAGTCGAAGTCGAGCATCTGTAGGATTCGGTCGGCGGTGCGTGTCTCGGGGGGAAGTTTGGACCACTCGTTGAACACGCGCTGTGCGTCGCTGAAGACCTTATCGACCGTGGTGGATAGGTTGAGCTGTTGAGCGAGGTTGTCGGATTCACCTTCGTAGGCGAGTTGGAGTTGGTTCTTGAGGTCGTTGAAGCGGTTGTTGACCGGGGTCGCCGACAGCATGAGGACTTTGGTTTTGACGCCTTCGCGGATGACTTGGCGCATGAGCCGTTGGTAGCGCGACTCCTTCTCTTCGGCGTAGTCGGCGTTGCGGAAGTTATGGGACTCGTCGATGACGACGAGATCGTAGTTACCCCAGTTGATTCGGTCGAGCCGCAATCCTAGAGATTCACCCTTGGTGCGGGAGAGGTCGGTGTGGGCAAGAACGTCGTAGTTGAAGCGGTCGCCGGCGAAGATGTTGGTGGTCAGGTTGGCGTTGTAGTTGGTCCAGTTTTCGGCGAGCTTTTTCGGCGCAAGGACGAGAACGGATTTGTTGCGCAGCTCGTAGTACTTGATGACCGCAAGCGCGGTGAACGTCTTGCCCAGGCCGACGCTGTCGGCGAGGATGCAGCCGTTGTAGGTTTCCAACTTGTTGATGATTCCGGTTGCGGCGTCACGTTGGAAGTTGTAGAGGCTGTTCCAGACCTGTGTTTCTTGATACCCGGTGCGATCATTGGGCAGAACGTCCTCGCTGATGTCTTCGAGGAACTCAGAGAACAGGTTGTAGAGAACCACGAAGTAGATCCGGGCCGGCGAGTTCTCCGCGTACACGCTTGCGATGTGGTCGTGCACCGACTGGGTCACATCTTCAAGCTGATTCGGGTTGTTCCAGATCTGCTCGAAGAGCGCGACATACTGTGTCGCCATTGGAGATTCGTCCAGTTTGGTGACGATGTTGGAGACTGCGTTTCCGCGTTCATAGCCGAGGTCAGCCGACGTGAATCCTTGGATTGGTTGGTAGGCAACGCGGTCATCAATGACTGCGAACTGTTGCATCGGCGCTCCGGTCCGGTTGGAGCGGAATCGGACCTTGCGGCGCACCCAGTCTGCGCACTCCCGCGCGATAGCGCGTTGTGTCAGCTGGTTGCGCAACCTGATCTCGAATTGCGAACCGTAAAGCGAAGATTCCCCGTCTCGTGCCGTGGGGATGAAGAACTGGCGGCGTTCTTTCGGCAACTGATCGGTGGCGTCCGCAGCGACGAACGAGGGGGATGTGAAAACGAACTCGAGCTCTTCGATCCGTTCTAGCTCCTTGCGCAGCGCCTCGAACGCGAAGATCGAAAATGTCGATGCGGCGATCCGCAGTTTGGAGCCCGGCCGAACCTCACCTTTGAGGTCGTCTCCGAGCAGTTCGTTGACGTTGTCGATGATGCGCATTGCTCAGCCCTCGCCAATGTCGTCGGTCGCCGCGCCCCCGCTCCGGACCCAGTCGTCGACCTCAGTGGATTGGAACTTCCACAGCCGGCCCACCTTGTGCGCCGGCATTCCTTTGTCGGCGATCCAGGTGTAAACGGTGTCCTTGGTGACGCCCAGGTGGGAAGCAATGTCGTCTGCCGACAGCCACGGCTCAGACAAAAGGATCCTCCCGCTGCGTCGACATGGGTGCATGAACGGGCAGAGCCTAACTGACAGCAAACCGGTTTAACCGGGTTTCGACCCGATTATGCCGGTGACGCCAGATTTACCCTGGCCAGGGGGCGCGATTTGCCGAAGAGGGCACGGCCGTCGCACTGCGTGGCCGCGCGGTTGGTTACCAGCCGCGGCGTGGCTGGCGCTTTCGTATCGGCGTTACCGTGCCGTTCGGGGCCTCGCCACGGAACGCCTGGACTTGGGCGTGCAGCTCGGCGATGACAGTCACGGCGGCCTTGTTCCGGTGTTCGAGATCGGCGTTGTGGCCGCGAAGCGTCGCGATCGTCTGCCGGAGTTTGGTGACCGTTTCCTCCAGCTCGATGATCTTGGAATCCCGCGGTGCGGAATGTCCGTCGACGGCGGTTTCCCAGTCGGCGATCACGGCGGTGGCACGGTTCATGGTTGCGCGGCTGACGCCGGCTTCGGTGTGCAGATTGGCCTTGGTGAGGCGACCGTCGGTTCGTCTGGCCTTGCCTGCGAGGAGGCGTTCCATCGCGTCCCGAAGTTTCTGCTCTGTTGCCGGACCGACAGCGGTCACTTCGGCTCCTGTCGGGTGATCTTCTGGATATCGGCGAGCTGCGCTTCGAGACGTTCGCGGTGCACCGCTGCCATCTTCGTGTCCTTGAGCTTGTCGACAAGGTCGGATTCTTCGTGCAACCAGACGGGGAGGTGCTTGTTGGTGATGACCGAGTTACGGCAAGTAGAGGGCTGGCACATGCTGGGTATGGGGCCGCCTGCTCGGATCGCTGCGGACGCGCCGTCGAGGCAGAGCGCCTTGTCGGGGTCACCGAGACAATGATTGAGGCTCCCCAGTCGGATGGTGGCGAATTCGTCGCGCAGCAGGTTGCGGAGCATGCGGTCATTGCCCACCGCCACGGTGTTGGCCCTTTCTGATACGGCATCTAGGCCGTTGATGAAAGCTCTGGCACCGGGGCCGCGGATCGACTTTTCGCCGCGAGCATGGTTAGCCCAGTCCGCGACAATCTCCCCAGCTGCGGCTTCTTTGCCCTGGTGGTCGAATTCTTTGGCCCATTCGGGGGTGGGTGATCCGTATCCGGAGGTAGTGACGTTGGCCAAAGCCCGAACGGCGTTGTGTTTCAGGGTGATTCCTAGGGCTATTTCCCCGTCTGGTTCATTGGCGGTAATCACGGCCATGGTCCGGCGGAACATGTGCGGTGACAGGGGCGTCGTGGGAATCGGCTCGAGCCCGGTCGTGGCGGTGTTGGCGTTCACCCATGCAACGAAGCCGTTGATCTGTTCGTGCTGGTCGAATCCGGCCAACTGGCGGTCAGTGCCGTTGCGTACGCTTCCGAAGAGCCGGTCTGGTTTGATTGCGATCTCCTCGGCGATCTTCAAGGCCTCGATTACAGGACTGCTAACCCACCAGAGTTCGCGCTTGCCGGCGCCCTGTTGACCTTTATGCAGCATGCTCTCTACAGCGGGTGCGCCATAGTACGTTCTCAGAGATCCGCTGGCGATACCTTGAATTTCGCTGTCGCGCATCATCGTCATGATGCCGACGAAGATGTAGGCCGCGTTGCGGAGTTGGGTGACCTCCTTGCATACGGTGCTGTGGTCGAACCCTTCGATCCATGGGCCGCGAGTGCCGTCGCTCCGTTCGACCTCTTTCGGTTGCAGGTCGCAGACGCCGAGCTGCGTCGGAAGGCCGTGTTCCATGGCGTCGATGACTCGCTGTCGTCGAGGCATTCCGTAGGGTCCGTTGAAGACGGCACCGCTGCGTCTTCCAAACACCTTTAGGCTCAGTGCAATCCAGTTGGGTTGGCCGCGTAGGCCCTTACCCCAGTCCTGGATATGCAAGGGTATGACGGCATGCGGCGAGTTGAGCCAGGCGTCGAGTGCACTGTCTTGGGCGCCAATCCGGAATGCTCTACCCGTTCGCGGTAGAGACTCCAGAAGATCCAACTGTCGCCGGGCAGTGAGAATGTCCTCGGAGAACACACTCAGATAGGTCCAACAGGCACGGACAAGTGGCCAGAACGTCGTCGGGGGGATCACTGGCGTTTGGATGGTGCTCGATTGTCGACCTTCCATCGCAGGGAGTACCACATCAAGCGCACCGTTGGGGAGAACCGATCCGTAAGTCACGAACGCTTTGAGGAGATCTCGCGCAGCGAATGGAGCGGTCCGAGCCCTGGTGCGTTCAACCTCTGCCAGATATTTCTTGCAGTCCGCCGATGTCCACTGAGACAGGTCATTTGGCATTCCTTGTTGCGATGCCCACGTCGCAAATGCCTTCAACTCGGCGAGAGTCATCTGGATCGTCTTCAGTTTTCGCGGCCGGTTCGAACGGTATATACCGGCAGCGCGAAGGGCGCAGTGGGTCGGCTGAAGCATCGCCATCGCGAGGGTCTTCGCAGTAAGCCGCCAATCATCGGGGATGTCGTCGAATCGCAGCTGTGCCCGGTACGGCGCCAGGTTGGGCGCCAGACCACCGGCGATGAGGTCCCATCGAGGGAAGTCGCCGAATTTCGGATCCGGCCCATCCGCAACACGGCGACTCTCCGGCAGGACTGATTCATCCGCCGCGAACACCACCCCCTGTTCCGGCGCGGCCACGCTCTGACTGCGGGTCACTGTTCAGCCCGCTGACCCAGTGGCCGGTGCAGTTGCGCTTTACCCCGCGCTGATTCGACTATCTTCGAGTCGAATCTGTCGATGATCGCCCTCACGTTCAGTGTCTGTTGCCCATAGACTTCGCTATAAACCATCGGTGGAAGGTCTTTTTCGAGCGATTGCAGCACTTCGTTATAGGCGAGCAGTCGTGGCAGGTGCTCAGGGAAGACGACGGCATTGCGGCACTGCAGGCACATCGATGGCGAAGCGTGACACAGAGTTCCCTGCTGAGTGAAGGGGCCTTCGTAAGGATCGATGCATGCGGAGACGGTGAGTTGTTGTTCGACTGGCGTCTCGGAGGCAACCTGCCTGGCCAGCTCAACAAGTTTCTGATCACCGTCGCCTGTTTCGGCGATGTCCTCGGCCGTCGCTGTGACCAGAGCCGGACCAGCCATCGCGTTCTGAAGCACCTTCTGCTGCACGCGGATCGCGGTCTGGGCAGAGATCGTTCGCACGGTGGTCGACTGTGCGTAGTGCTGGCGGAAGACCTCGATTGTGTGATCGTCACCGGCGGCGCCGCTGAGGGTGCCCAGCAGCGCAGCCCGCGCACTTTTCACGGTCTTTCGCAGCCTCCGCATGTCGTGAGGTTCGCTGATCGCAAGCCCGCGGCGTTGAACGATCTTGCCCAGCGAGATGATCGCTGGTGAGAATGTGTGGGCGCGGATCAACCAGTTCGGGTATTCGCCGTTGCGCCGGTTCGAGCATTTCGCTGCGGTGGTCCAGAATGCGGATTCCTCGGGCGTCAATGCGTGAGCGTGCCGCATAGCGTTGGCAGCGCGGCGAAGGAGGTCTCCAGCGGTCCATCCCCACGGGTGAGCTTCTGAGGATCGCAAAGTGTGCCATCGAACTCGGTGTGCGCGAGCTTTCACGGCTTTGACCCTCACGGAATCGCTGGCGAACTTGATGTCGGCCCGAGTCAAGTCAGCGGACTCTTCAGGGGACCATCCAGTCTGCAGGTGCAGCAGGATTCTGACCGCAAGAAGGAATTCTGGATCAGGAACGAGGAAGGCACCGACGGCCGACACGAGCGGAGGCTTGTTGATTCGCGCAGGATCACGGTACAAGCCGGACAGCTGATCGACCTCGGTCGGATCCAGCTGGCGCTTGCCGCCAGCAATGAGATGAGTACTGAACGACTCGTCAAACGGCAGCCACCGTAAGGCCCACACGACGTTCTCTAGCCGATCCCATCCGAAGCGGCGTGGGTCTCGACCCATCGCCAGTAGGCGGTCACCGTGGGCCAGACGGTCCTCGGTATCGCGAACAATCTGTCGACACGCTGTTTCCAGTTGTTGGCGTTCGGCATTGCTGAACTCATCGAGCGGTGCGGCAATGAGTGGGCGCCCGTCCAGGACAGGGCTATCGGCCCAGTCAGCGATCACGCCGTTCGTGAGGTTGTTGGTCTGGATGAAGTGCGAGACGGCGATGCGGACGTCGTAGCCCATCATTTTGGGCTGCTTGCTCTCGGGCGGGTACTTCGCGACCATGGCGGCTTCCCAGTCGTGCAGCCGATTCGCAACCTCCGGGCCATCGCTGTGCAGGGTCAGGAATCGGTCGGACTCCTCGGTGAGGAATCTTCCGACCGCGCGAATCGAGGTCGCCCTCCCCGACACCGTGGACGCCGACAATTGGAACTCGACGGAGCTTTCTCTCCAGCCTTGCGCCAACTCACGAATGAGGGTGGCGGCGACGTATTCCGTTGGATCGATGCTGCAGCTTTTCAACGTGGAGGAGTCCGGGAAGGTCACCGTGTGGGGTTGAATGTCAGGCGGATTCATCGCGATGCTCTTCTTGGCCGATCTGCTCCATGACATAGCTCGCATAGTCTCGTTCGCTGTCGGCCCACGACTCGAAGGCGCGTTGAATCAGTTCGTCGGACTCGTCGATGTAGCGGAGGTAGATCATCGTCGTCGAAGGGCTGGCGTGACCGAGCAGCCGCTGCAACGTCAGCAAGGGGTTGTGAACGATGTGCTCACTGATGGTTCCCGTTCCCGTGCGGGGTCGTGTCGCCTCGATTGTCGCTGCGTTCTCCTGCAACCCACGGAGCATCACGACGGCGAATGTGTGTCGAAGGTCGTGCGTCGTTACCGCCGACGGCATCCTCGGCGGCCCAAAATCGAAGGCGGCCAGGCGCTCATTGGCTTCACGGAAGTACTGATGCCATCTACGGGCACAAGGTGGCCTTCCCATCTTTCCGAGGAAGAGCGATAGCGGTTGAACCCACCCATCCGGTCCTTGCTTCACGAGGATGCTGCGGATTCCGACTGGTATATCGACGATCTTTGCTCGATGACGGCATCCCTGATAGGAGTACGTGATTCTCCCTGCGCTCGTGTCGATTTCTTCTGCGATCGCCATGGAAGGAAGTCGTTTCCTGAGCAGACTCTGCGCGCGTCGAACGGTCGACTTGCGTTCTGTTTCGCGGTACAGGTTGACCATCTCGACGGTCGATACCGGCACGTAGACGCGCCGGAATCGCCCGTTCTTCGCGCAGGCGGCGAGCGCAAGGCTGACACCGCGATCGTTTTGCGGTACTTCGATGTCAAGGAGAGTTCGCCACTCGTTCAATCGCATCCCCGTGGTCAATGCGAGCTCGGCGGCGCAGGTGTTTCTGACTGTGGAGCGGCCGCGGTAGCTCGGATCGAATTCTCCGGAAGGTAGCTCGCCGCCCATGCCGATGTTCCTAAAGGCGGTCCATTGCTCGTGCGAGAGTGCTCTGACGTCGAGTTCGGTCTTCGTGGTCTTCGGTGTGACAAGGGATCTGCTCCCGACCCGAATCCAAGGTAGGTCTTTCCGCTGGCCCGTTTCGAACAGGTACTTGAAGAGCGTTCGGATCACTACCAGCTCCCGGGACCATGACCGTGTGGACAGGCCTGAGGCGAGGCGGTGTTTGCGGTAGGCGAGGAGATCGGCACGGTCGGCGGTCAACACATCTGTGTTGTTCTTCGCGAGGAACCGGGTAAAGCGAAGAGTATCAAGGGCATACGCGTAGGCCGAGTTGTGTGAGATGTTCTCGGAGTACAACCGAAGAAACGTGCACAGAGGCTCAACAGGCCGCATCGCCGAGTCGACGATGACCGGCGTTCCGTTCGCGACCGTCCGAGTGCGCGGTAGTTCAATGGCCGCGAGGCCAAGCCTCTCGACACCCTGCCAGTCTGCAAAGTACAGGTCCACGTCGCTACCTCGTCCAGCCCGTGAGAAGGGCACGTCTTGCGGCTATGTCGTCGAACCCAACGTGGGTACGCCCTTCGCGATACAGCGATACCTCCGCGTGGAGCCACTTCCACCGGCGTGAGTCAATGAGCTGGCCGAACTGGTACAGGCGAAACTCGATCGCATCCGCTGGCGTATCAAACTTCCGTGACCATTCGTGGACTGCATCGCAGAAGTTTTCGTAAACCGCCGGCTTCTCCTCTGAGTAGTCGCGGCCAGTGAGAGTGAAGATCGCAGCGTTCACCCGAGAGTCCAAAATCATTGCACGGCAATTCGATACCTCGCGGTTCGCGGTGAAGTAGAGGAACTTCGAGAAGAAGGCAGGACCCAGTCGCGGAACTTTGCCGCGGATCGCCGTGTAGGCAGAGCGAATGTCGCCTCGATAACTGGCTTCGGAGGCCGCGCTGAGAATGTCGTTGAGCCGGCGGCGCTGCGTGTCGCCGGCGGCGCTTTCCACGATCGTCGGGGAATTCCGGTAGTCGCCCATCACACCCCAGGCCAGTACATGCCACAGGAACGACACCCAATCCGGGTCAGCGCTTTCCCGGCGACGTTGGGCGAGTTCAAATAACTTGTCGCGATTTAGTTCCGCGGAATCGATCGAGATTCCACGATCAGCCCACCAGCTGCTCACTCTCACCGACTCGTCGATCTGACCGCTCGAACCGAGCACCCGCGACGCAAGCAGGTCGCCGACCGCGTTATCGGACTCCTCCCACATCGCCGCAGCCCCCTCCTTCGTGTACGTCTCGACCTATCCCGACCTTGCAACCGGAGAAGGCGCTAACGGCAAGGTAGCGGCGGTCGTGGGACCCATCCGTGAGACACGCCCAAATAGAGCACATAAACGATGTGGGCATCGGGAAAACCATCGAGGCCGCTTTGGTGGCCACCGAACTGTTGAAGGTCGGTGACGCTCACGGACTTACGGTGCTGTGCAGTCCCGCGCTGGCCGAGCAGTGGCAGGGCGAGCTCAGAGAGAAGTTCGGTCTGGAAGCAGAATTGGTGCTGCCCAGCAGGGTTCGCCGACTGGAACGCGGACTCATCGGCGCGGAGTCGATCTTCGAGCGGTACCCGATCACCGTCGTGTCCACCGACTTCATCAAGAGCGCACGCCGTCGCCACGAATTCCTTCGCACCTGCCCGGATCTGGTGATCGTCGATGAGGTCCACACCTGCGTCGCGGACTCCACCGCCAGCAGATCGGGTCGCACTCAACGCTACGAACTGATCCGCGACCTAGCTGTTCTTCACGGGTAGGTTGTGAACGCGTAGGCGCTCGATTGGTGTCATTCCGCCGATGCCGGTGTGGGGTCGGTGGTGATTGTAGTGATGCAGCCAGTGCTGGTAGGTTCCGGCGCGTTCGGCCTCAGAGCGGTAGGTCTGCGCATAGGCCCATTCGGTGGTCAGGGTGCGGTTGAATCGCTCGACTTTGCCGTTGGTCTGTGGCCGGTAGGGCCGGGTCCTCTTGTGGGTGATGTCGGGGCCGAGCGCTTCAGCGAAATTCTTTGACCGGTAACAGGATCCATTGTCGGTCAACACTCGTTTGACGGTGATGCCGTGGTCGGCGAAGAACGCGTTGGCGCGTTTCCAGAATCCCGCGGCGGTTTCTTTGCGTTCGTCGGTGAGGTCCTCGGAGTAGGCCAGCCGGGAGTGGTCATCAACGGCGTGGTGCAAGAACGTGTATCCCATGCCGCAGCGGTTGCGCCGGCCGGCTTGGCGACCCAGCTTGCGATGGCCGCCCCCGTCGGGGATGCGGCCCAGTTTCTTGACGTCGACATGGACCAAGTCGCCGGGAGCCGGGTGCTCATAGCGGCGGGGTTTGGGCCGGCGTACCGGTAACCCGGTGTTTTGGTCCAGGTGCCGCAGCAATGGCATCCGGTAGCGGCGCAGCACCGCCTCAACGGTCGAGCGTGGCAGGTGCAGGTAAGCGGCGATGCGATGTGGGCCCCAGCGCCGGGTGAAGCGCAGGTTGACGATGCGCCGCTCACGTCGTTTCGGCAACCGCAACGGACTGCGATGCGGCCGGCTGGGCCGGTCTACCATCGCTGCTTCGCCACCGTCGCGATAACGGTCGGCCCATTTCTTGGCTGTGGCCACCGAACATTGGAACCGCTCAGCCGCGCGCCGCAAACTCCAGCCCTGATCAACAACCGCCTGCGCAAGCCGCAACCGCCCACGAGGAGTCAACGAAGCATTAGCGTGGACCATGAGGACCTCTCGGTAATCGGATGTGCGTGTTTGGTAACCACACCGATACCGGAGGTCCTCACCTACTTCCGCTCACCACGCCGTTCACAACCTGTCTGGGAGTTACACCTAGCGGCCGACCCCGCCCGGCACCTCATCCTGGCCAGCGCCACCCCCCACAGCGGCAAGGACGAGGCGTTTCGCAACCTGCTGGGGCTGCTGAAACCCGAGTTGGCCACCGTCGACCTGGAGAAGAAGTCCGACCGGGAACAGTTGGCCAAGCACTTTGTGCAGCGCCGCCGCGTTGACATCCGCCGGTACCTCGACGAGGACACCCCGTTCCCGAAGGATCGCCTCTCCGCCGAGGTGCCCTATTCGCTGAGCCCGGAGTACGACGCGCTGTTCACCAAAGTCCTTGACTACGCCCGGGAAACGGTGCGTACCGACGAAGGCGGGCTGGCGCGGCGGGTCAATTGGTGGTCGGCGCTGGCGCTGTTGCGCGCGCTGGCCTCTTCGCCGCGCGCGGCGGCGCAGACCCTGCAGACCCGCGCGGCCACGGTCGCCGCCGACTCCCCGGAGGAGGCCGACGCCATCGGCCGGGCCATCGTGCTCGACCAGGCCGACGACGAAGCCCTGGAAGCCGTCGACACCACACCCGGCGCCGACACCGACGCGAAGACCGGAAACGCCAAATCGCGACGGCTGCAAGCATTCCGGGCCGCGGCTCTCAAGCTCGAAGGCAAACCCGACCGCAAGGTCACCGCGTTGGTGAAAAGCGTCAAGCAACTTCTGGGCGACGGATTCAACCCCATAGTGTTCTGCCGATTCATCGACACCGCCGACTACGTGGCAGAGCAACTCGGCGCGGCGCTGGGCAAGAAAGTCACCGTCCGCGCCGTCACGGGCACCCTGCCCCCCGCCGAGCGGGTTGCTCGCATCGAGGAGTTGGCGGACATCCCGGGCCAGCACGTCCTGGTCGCGACCGACTGCCTGTCGGAGGGCGTGAACCTTCAGGAGAACTTCCAGGCGGTGGTCCACTACGACCTGGCGTGGAACCCCACCCGCCACGAACAGCGGGAGGGTCGCGTGGACCGGTTCGGCCAACGGGCCGACACGGTGCGCGCGGTCACCCTCTACGGCCGTGACAACCAGATCGACGGCATCGTGCTCGAAGTCCTGCTTCGCAAGCATGAGGCGATCCGGAAGGCCACCGGCGTGGCCGTGCCGGTACCCGACAACAGTGAGGCCGTCGTGGAGGCATTGATGGAGGGACTGCTGCTGCGCGGACGCGATGCGGAGCAACTGGGTCTGGAACTCGATCTGGAGGAAAAGCGCGACACGCTGCACAACCAGTGGGAGTCCGCGGCCGCGCGGGAACGCAACGCCCAAACCAAGTACGCCCAGCACGGCATCAAACAACAGGAAGTCGAGGCGGAGCTCAAAGAGACCCGCGCCACTCTGGGCACCAACACCGACGTCGCCGAATTCGTCGACCACGCGCTGCGGGCGTTGCGGTCGACGGTGACCACCGCCGAGTCCGGGTTCACCGCCACGTTGGGGCCGTTGCCGCTGGGACTGCGTGACGCACTGCCACCCGGCCGCAAGGACCCGCTGCACTTCGCCGCCGACCTTCCGGTTGCGCGGGGGAACGCAGTACTCACCCGCACCGACGCATCGGTGGAGGCGGTCGCCAACTACGTCCTGGAATCCGCGCTCGACCCGCAGCTTCCCGACGATCAGCGGCCGGCCCGGCGCTGCGCGGTGATCCGGACGAAGTCGGTGTCGACGCGCACCACGCTGCTCGTCGTGCGCTACCGCTTCCATCTGCACCTGCCGTCCCGCTCCGGAAGTCGTGAACTGGTCGCCGAGGACGTCGCCACCCTCGCCTTCGAAGGATCGCCGGGCAAACCGCACTGGCTGTCGCCGGAAGCGGTGACACCGCTGCTGCACGCCCGACCATCCGGCAATGTCCCCGCCCCGCAGGCGGCCCAGTTCATCACCCGCGCCCTCGATGGTTTGCCCGACATCGCCACGCATCTCGCCCACCACGGCGACGAACTCGCCGCGCGACTGCTCGAGTCGCACCGCCGGGTGCGTCAGGCGGCCGCCGACGTAGTGCGCGGCCTGACAGTGACCGTCGAACCGGGCGCCGACGTCCTCGGCGTGTTCGTGTACGTGCCGCCCGCCGGAGGTCACCAGTGAGCGCCGACACCGGCTCCGCCACCTTCGTCGGTGTCCGCGTCGCCGGGGGTCTGCTGCCCGCCGACCTGCTCGCCAAACTCGTGTCCGGCCAGGCGGACGGATTGTCCTCCGAGGACTTTCACCTGGCAGCCGGTGAGACCGTGCGGGATGCCGCCAACCGGGTATGGGCGTACCTGCGGGGCGCCTGGACCACCTACCGTGCGGCGCTGGATGCGCTGCCCGACCACGACGCGGCGACCGGGCTGACCCGGGAACGCTTCACCCTCGTGCTGCTCGATCAACTCGGGTACGGCCGTGTCCATCCCACCGGGAAGGGCGGCCTGCACGTGGGGGACCGCGCCTTCCCCGTCTCGCATCTGTGGGGGAACGTCCCGATCCATCTGCTCGGCCGCGTCGCCGTGGACACCAGGACCAAGGGCGTGGCCGGGGCGGCCGGCGCCTCGCCGCAGTCGATGGTGCAGGAACTGCTCAACCGCTCGGACGAGTACCTGTGGGGCATCCTCGCGAACGCCACCACGCTGCGCCTGGTCCGCGACTCCACCTCGCTGGTGGGCTCGGCGTACGTCGAATTCGATCTGGAGGCCATTTTCGACGGCGACCTGTTCGCCGACTTCCTGCTGCTGTACTCCCTATGCCACGTCTCCCGCCTCGACCCCCGCGACCCCGAGGTCGGTCCCGCGTCCTGCTGGCTAGAGTACTGGCGCCAGAATGCCATCGAATCTGGTTCCCGGGCACTGAATCTGCTGCGCGACGGCGTCATCGATGCCCTGCAGGCCCTCGGCTCGGGTTTCCTCACCCATCCCGACAACGCGACGCTGCGCCAGGACCTCGTCGACGGCACGATCACCGTCGAGGAGATCAACCACGCGCTGATTCGGGTTACCTACCGGCTGCTATTCACCTTCGTCGCCGAAGACCGCAATGCCCTACTGGATCCGCACGCCGGTCCGCACGTGCGTCGTCGCTACCTCGACTACTTCTCCACCGAACGGTTGCGCCGGACCTCCCGGCGCCGCCGCGGTGGCCGATACGGCGACCGCTGGGAAGCCCTCAAGGTGGTGTGGCGCGGCCTCGGCAGCGTCGACGGTCTGCCCGAACTCGGGCTGCCCGGCATCGGCGGCCTGTTCGACACCGGTGCGCTGGACTTCCTCATGGAGTACTCGTTGAGCAACCAGGCGCTGCAGTCCGCGGTGTACTCGTTGTCCCTGGTGCGCGAACCACGCTCGCAGGCCATGCGGATCGTCGACTACCGCAACCTGGGTGCCGAGGAACTCGGCAGCATTTACGAGTCGCTGCTGGAACTCATGCCGAGTTGGGACCCGGCCACCAAGACCTACACATTGGCCGTCACCGCGGGCAACCAACGCAAGGACACCGGCTCCTACTACACGCCCACCTCGCTGGTGGAGTCGCTGCTGGACACCGCACTTGACCCGGTCCTGGACGAGGCCGAGAAATCCGACGACCCCGAGCAGGCTCTGCTGCGCGTCACCGTCTGCGATCCCGCCTGCGGCAGTGGACATTTCCTGGTCGGTGCGGCGCGGCGGATCGCCAAGCGGGTGGCCGCCCTGCGGACCGGCGACCCCGAACCGGCCCCCGAGGCGGTGCGCTCGGCGATGCGCGACGTGGTCGGGCGCAGCATCTACGGCGTGGACCTCAACCCACTCGCTGCGGAGCTGGCCAAGGTATCGCTATGGCTGGAGGCCCTCGAACCCGGACGCCCGCTGACATTCCTGGACGCGCAGATCAAGATCGGCAACGCCCTGGTCGGCGCGACCCCGCGACTGCTCGCCGACGGCATCCCCGACGAGGCGTTCAAGCCGATCGAGGGCGACGACAAGAAGATCACCGCCACCCTGGCCAAGCAGAACAAGGCCGAACACAGCGCCCAGGGCAGCCTTTTCGACGTCGACATGGTTGCTGCGAACACGAAACTGGCGGCGCAGGTGGAGAAGGTGGTCGCCGCCCCGGCGCTGTCACTGGCCGACGTGCACGTGCAGGAGCAACGGCTGCGCGCCTACACCGAGTCGACCGCCTACCGTGAGAAACTCCTGGCAGCCAACGCCTGGTGCGCGGCTTTCGTATGGCCGAAAAGCCATGGCGCACCACCCGCGCTCACCCAGCGCACCCTCACCACCCTGATCGACGGCGACGACAAGCTGACCGAGAAGCAACGCGCCGAGATCGAACGTCTGACCGCTGAGTACCGGTTCTTCCACTGGCACTTAGAGTTCCCGCACATCTTCCCGACCGAGTCCACGGCCGGCGACACCATGAACGACGCCACCGGCTGGTATGGTGGATTCTCGGTCGTGATCGGCAACCCGCCGTGGGAGCGGGTGAAACTTCAGGAACAGGAGTTCTTCGCCTCCCGCGATCCGGACATCGCGAAAGCTCCCAATGCTGCTGCAAGGAAACGCCTTATCGCGGCACTGCCCACCACTAACCCGGTGCTGCATGACGCCTTTGTGGCCGAGAAGCGAAGCGCTGAGGGCGTGTCGCACTTCATGCGCAACTCAGGCCGGTATCCGCTGGCGGGACGCGGCGACATCAACACGTACGCGGTCTTCGCCGAGACCGACCGCGAGCTCCTCGGTGGCGAGGGTCGACTGGGAGTGATTCTGCCGACCGGCATCGCGACTGACGCAACCACCCAGTATTTCTTCAAGGACCTCGTCGAGCATGGCGCCATCGCCAGTCTCTACGACTTCGAGAATGCCAAGCCACTTTTCGAAGGGGTGCACCGCAGCTTCAAGTTCTGCCTGCTCACCCTGACCGGGCGCGATCTGCGAGAACCGGAGGCCGACTTTGCGTTCTTCGCCCACGATCCCACCGACCTGGAGCGGCCCGGTGTGCGGTTCGCGCTCTCGCCGGAAGAGATCACGCTGCTCAACCCGAACACCGGGACCTGCCCGGTGTTCCGCAGTCGGCGGGATGCTGAGATCACCCTCGGTATCTATCGGCGGGTGCCGGTGTTGATCCGGGAGGGGGATCCGGACGGGAATCCGTGGGGCGTGCAGTTCATGCGAATGTTCGACATGTCCAATGACTCGCACCTCTTCCGAACACGCGACGAGCTGGAGGCAGAGGGGTGGACGCTGCGGGGGAATGTGTTTCACAAGGGCAAGCAGGAGATGCTTCCGCTTTATCAGGGGATGATGGCGAGTCTGTACAACCACCGTGCCGCGGATGTCGTCCATAGCGCTACGGCTGCGAAGCGCCAGAATCAGCCACGGTACTTATCTGAAGAGGAACTCGCCGACCCCGATCGGGTCGCTATGCCGGGGTTCTGGGTTCAAGCAGAGAAGGTTCCCGCAGTATCGCAATCCTGGTTTGTTGCATACTCGTGGGTCACAAGTCCGACCAACGAACGCACAATGGTTGCATACCCCCTGCCCAAATCGGCTGTCGGGAATAGCACTCCACTCGTATTGGTAAAGGACGGCGCGCCGCTGCTGGCAGCGCTATCTAGCTTCCCACTGGACTATGCCCTTCGGCAGAAACTCGGCGGGGTGAACCTCACTTACACGACTGTTCAACAACTACCCATCCTCCCTCCATCGCGCCTCTCCGTTAAGGCTCCCTGGGACAACGCCCAATCTGCCGGATCCTGGATTGAGGACAGAGTTGTGAGGCTGGCCTACACGGCGACCGACATGGCTCCTTTGGCTGACGACCTCGGTCATGTCGGACCGCCGTTTCACTGGAATTCTCAAGAGCGCGAACAACTTCGCGCCGAACTCGATGCCGCCTTCTTCCACCTCTACGGCGTAGAGCGTGACGACGTCGACTACATCATGGAGACGTTCCCGATCGTCAAGCGCAAGGACATCGCCGCACACGGCGAGTATAGAACCAAGCGTTTGATCCTCGAGATCTACGACGCGATGGCGGAGGCCGAGGCAACAGGCGTTCAATATGCGTCGCAGTTCGATAAAGCAGGCAAGCTGTAGGCGTGGAGGGGAGGTGCGGCATGGCTGAGATCGAGGTCGGAACGTTCGCTCGTGAAGCTGCAGTCGCGGTGGAGGCGGTCGGTCGACGGCTGATCGAGGCGGGCCTGGGCGGTGATGGCTCGCTGCTGACGCCCGGTGAAGCCGTTTGGACTCTTCCGCATCTGGATGAGCTCCAGAGGGACTACGTCGACAAGCCCGACATGGGAGGCGGCGGCTTCTTTGAGAAGCTGCAAGGTCAATTGGCTGGCGCGTCACCCGCTGTGGTTCAGCTGTACGCAGAGTTGCTGATCCTCAACGTGCTTCCGATCATTAACGTCGGCGGTCCGCTCAAAGTCAAGCAGGTGCAAAGCGTCCTAGACATGAGCAGCCAGCCGGTCACACTGCCCGCTGACGTCGCGGAAGCACTGCTCGGCGGGGGCGTGTTCCACGGGGGCCAGGCCTTCACCAGCTACCGGTGGGCGCAGATCGCTTACCTGATTCAGTTTGCGCGTCAATTCAAGTCCCTTCCCGAACAGCGGCGGATCGACGCGCTGGCCGACCCGCTGATCTTTCGCGAAGAGGTCACTGCGGTGCCGACAGGGCAGGGAGCGCAACGACAATCACTGCTGTACTTGGCTTTCCCACACTTCTTCCTGCCCGTCGTCAAGACCGAACACCGCACTGCGCTGCGCGACGCGTTCGTCGGTGACTACCTGGCCGACCCGTCCGGTGACGTCGATATCGACCTGGCACGCATCTATGCCGCCATCACTGAGGCCGAGGGCGGGCACGTCGACCTCTACGCCAAACCGTGGATTGACCTGTGGCAGAAGCCATCGTCACCAGCTCCCGAGCCGACGGATCAGGTGCAGCACGCATGGAAAGTTCACGGATCCAACGTCAAAGGCCAGGACATGGTGCCGACCTGGCGGGCGAAGCAGTCGGTGTCACTGGCAGCGAGCCTGCTGCGCCCAACCGATCCCGACGTGACCCGGGAAGAGCTAAAAGCATTCGTCGACGAGGACTATCGGTCCTCGGGTTACGCCGCTCGACAAGAGAAGTTCGACGAGTTCTACACCTTCCTCAAGCGTATGCACCCCGATGACCTGGTTGTGACGATCAGCCAAGGGGTGGTTCACTTCGGCACCGTCACCGGACCGGCCGAGTTCATCCCGAGCAGCGACGGTCGATCGAACCTGCGCCGGTCGGTCAAGTGGTTCGAGCACCCGTGCCCGTGGTCTGACATCCCCAGCGACATCGCGGCGCGGCTCAGCGCACAGGGCGAAGTGCTCGACCTGAGCCAGCATCTGAAAGAACTGCTGGCACTGGCCGAACGCCGACCACCCCGGCCCGGCCCGGCGGTGGTACACCTCCCCAACGCCACCCAAGAATTGGCCGACCACATCCATGTCGGGCTTGACTGGCTGCAGGACTGCGTCGAACTCCTGCGCGACCGCCGCCAGCTCATCTTCTACGGCCCACCAGGAACCGGAAAGACCTACATCGCACAGCAACTCGCCTGGCACGTCACCGACAAGGGCAATGTCAAACTGGTGCAGTTCCACCCCGCGTACTCCTACGAGGACTTCTTCGAGGGTTTCCGCCCTCAGAGCGGCGCGGCAGAGGGGCAGATCGGGTTCACGTTGAAGGCCGGGCCGCTGCGCTCTCTGGTCGACAAGGCCGCCGAGAATCCCGAAGCCGCATACGTCCTGATCATCGATGAGATCAACCGCGGCAACCTGCCGAAAATCTTCGGTGAGTTGTACTTCCTTCTGGAGTACCGCGACCAGGCAATCGACCTGATGTACTCCTCCGACAGTGCCGAGCCGTTCTCGCTGCCCAAGAACATCTTCGTGATCGGCACCATGAACACCGCGGACCGTTCCATCGCGCTGGTCGACACCGCACTGCGCCGACGCTTTGCCTTCCTTCCGCTGCATCCCTCGGAGCAGCCCACCCGCGGCATCCTGCGCAGCTGGCTGGCCGCCAAGGGGTACGACAACACGCTCGCCGACCTCCACGACGAACTCAACGCCCGGATTAGTGACACCGACTTCAAGATCGGACCGTCGTACTTCATGCGCGAGAGGATCGCGACCGACACGACCGGCAAGGCCATCGAACTCATGTGGCGCACCGACATTCTGCCGCTGCTCGAAGAACATCACTTCGGTGATCGCAACATCGACGTTCCCGGCCGGTACGGACTGCCGGCGTTGCGGACGAGCCTGGCCGCCAGGTCCGCCGTCGCGGTTGAAGACGAAGACATACCCGTCCCCGAACCCAGTGACGACGATGCCGCCACCGCTGGTCCTTACTGAGGGCGGCCCCGCCCAGGCCGTCGCCCTCACCGGCGCGGAGTGCCGCGCGCTGAACGATCTCGGCATCGCCACGGTAACCCCGACGTTCGACGAGGGCGTCTTCGATGTCGTCGCGGCACGCAAGGTGGGGGCCGTCGCCGTCGGCGAGCGCCAAGTAATCGTGCGCCCGAAGATCACCGACCTAAATCGGCTGCTCTTCCTGCTGGGCTACGCCCGTAACCCGCAGATTTGGCGCGACGACACGGTCCGGGTAGACCCTGCCAATGAACTGCTGCCAGCGCTCGCAGAAGCGTTCGCCCGGATCGCCAGCCGTGCCGTCGAACAGGGGTTGTTGCAGGGGTACCGGAACATCACCGATGCGCTGCCGGTGCTGCGCGGGCGAGTCCTGGCCGGGGAGCAGATGAGCCGGCACTACGGACTGCCGGTCCCGATCGCGGTCCAGTACGACGACTTCACCTTCGATATCGCCGAGAACCAGCTGCTGGCGATAGCGACGCTGCGGCTGTTGACCGTTCCCCGCATCGGCGCCCCCGCTCGCGGGTTCCTGCAACGGCTGCGCCGCACGCTGGCGGAGGTCTCGGTGCCGCCGCGGGGTGCGCCGACGCCGCGGTGGCAACCGAATCGTCTCAACGCCCGGTATCACGCCGCCCTGCGGCTGGCCGAGATCGTTCTGGCGGCCGAGTCCTTCGAGCACCGTCTCGGTGACGTGACGGTCACCGGATACATGTTCGACATGTGGAAGATCTTCGAAGACTTCGTCACCGTCGCGCTGTCGGAGTCCCTGAATCGCACCGGCTGGCAATGCCAATTGCAGGCACCGTTGCATTTGGACGAGCAACGCCGCATCGGCATGCAGCCCGACCTGCTGTGCCGCCACAGCGACGGGCAGGCCGCGGTTGTCGATGCCAAGTACAAAGCGGAGCGTCCCGAGGGCTTCCCGAATGCCGACCTCTACCAGATGCTGGCTTATTGCACCGTGCTCGGTCTGCGCGAAGGGCATCTAATCTACGCCAAGGGGAACGAGGAAGGCAAAGTTCACACCGTGCAGCGATCGGGTGTCACGGTCTTTTGTCGGGCGCTCGATCTAGGGTTAGACCCGGCCGGGCTGCTCTGGCAGGTGGATCAGTTGGCCGTTCGGGTAGCGAAACCCGGCGCACCCGCACTTGGGGAGGGGTAGAGGAGTGGCAGAGGGAACAGCATTCCGGCTCGACGCCGTGGACATCGCCGTCGAGTCGGGCTGGGATTTCGAACACACCGGTCGTATCGACGAGTTCAGCAAGGATGGCGTCACCATCACGGTTCAGTACTCGGCGGATGACGACATCACCGGCCTTACCCGGTCAGGCAAGCGGCCCGAGGAGGAGGTGTTCGGGGCTGATTCGGCGGGAAAGCATGAGCGGCTTCGGATTTGGTTGACGGGACGGGCGACTAGCGTCGCCAAGCCGGCAGCGCAGAACGACAAGATTTCCATCGAGTATGGACAGGAGCCTGGGGGCTGGACGCTTGACGAGTTCATTGAGGCTGTAGAAGATCCGAGCGACCGTGCCTTCCTGTCGAGACTTCTCGCGTTGGTGGACGCCAACAGCCGGCTTCCTCGGCTGGGGACGTGGAAACCTCTTGTTTTCGGAAGGCGCCCTCGTGGAGGAATGTTCGTCTATCCGTTCGGTCGTAGACATCCTCCGTTCAACCTCTCCGTGAAGAACGGCCAACTGAAGATCGCAGGTTGCTGGACCCGATTTTCGGAGGTGAAAGGACATCCAGGTTTCGCAGCCCTAGCGACAATGCTCGACCTCGATGAGAGCGGTCCCGCAACGGCTGTTCCCGTCGCCGGTCTCGATGCCGACGAAGTTTGGCGGGTCGGTGAAACGGTCTCGCAAGCCATCAACTCATGAGCCAGAACGGAACGAAACGCCGTATGCGCGCCGAGAAGCATTACTGTGATCGTCAGCGGCGACGTCTCTAGGCTGAATCAGTGTCGGAACTGAATCCTGGGATCTACGAGGCACTCGTCACGGAGACGCTGCGCGCCCGGCTCGTATCGCTCGACAGTTTATTCCGCCCGGCGCGACCCTTACACAAGGCCGAAGCTGCTGATCGAATCGCCCTGCATCTCAGCCGCCAGATTGAGCAGTCCCTCGCAGCAGTAAGCGAGGATTCGCGAGTCCGGGTCGGCATTGAAGTGGCACAAGCCCTGATCGCACGGCTTGCCGAGTTTGTCAACGTCGACACATCCGACACACCCACCGAACCGGGCGAGGTACTGCACGCGATCCTTGAGCCGCGGCCCGATGGGACGCCGCGCCCGATCACAGAACCTCTGATCCCGCTCCTCGACACCACCCTCCTCACCAATGCCCCGGGCGAGCCGGGCCTGCTAAACCAACTCGATGCCGAAATCGATTCCGCCGACGCGATCGACGTCGTCATGGCTTTCATTCGCCGGAGCGGAATCAACCCGCTTCTCGGGTCACTGCGCCGGCACTGCGAACGCGGCAGACCGCTGCGCGTCCTCACCACCACGTACACCGGATCAACCGAACGCGCCGCGCTCGACCAACTCAGCGGTCTCGGCGCCGACGTCCAAATCTCCTACGACCTCAGTACCACTCGCTTGCACGCTAAGTCCTGGATCTTCCACCGCCGCTCGGGCTTCTCCACCGCGTACGTCGGCTCATCAAACCTCACTCTCTCGGCGCAGGTTACCGGACTGGAGTGGAACATCCGCGCCTCCTCAGCTCGAAACCCCGACATCCTCGCCAAGTTTGAGGCGGTGTTCGAAAGCTACTGGCAAGGAAGCGACTTCGTCCCCTACGACCCGAACGAGTTCGACGCGGAGCTACAACGGGCCGGCCGGATCGACACCGGACCCACCGTCATCCTTAGCCCCGTGGAACTTCGTCTCGAGCCATTCCAGGAACGCCTGCTCGAGCAGATCGAGCTGTCCCGCGACCGCGGCCACCACCGCAATCTGCTTGTCGCCGCCACCGGCACCGGCAAGACCGTTATGGCTGCCGTTGACTATGCCCGGCTGCGTGCAGAACTGCCACGCTCCCGGTTGCTGTTTGTGGCCCATCGCAACGAGATCCTCGATCAAAGCCTTGCGACCTTCCGCTATGCGCTACGCGATGCATCGTTTGGCGAGAAGTGGATCGGAGGTTCACGCCCGCATCATTTCGAGCATGTCTTTGCTTCGGTGCAGAGTCTCAACGCCGCGAATCTCGGTGACCTTCCGCCGGATCATTTCGATGTCGTCATCGTCGACGAGTTCCACCACGCAGCGGCGTCCTCCTACCGCAAACTCCTCGACCACCTGAAGCCCGTGGAGCTGCTCGGCCTCACCGCCACACCGGAACGTAGTGACGATCTTTCAATACTGCACTGGTTCGATGACCGCATCGCTGCGGAACTGCGGTTATGGGATGCCATTGACCAACAGCGCCTTTCGCCATTCATGTACTTCGGTATCCATGATGGGCTTGATCTCACCCAAATTCCGTGGCGCCGAGGCCACGGTTATGACCTCGAAGCCCTGAGCGGCCTCTATACGAGCACCGACGCCTGGGCCCGCACCGTCCTCCAAGAGGTGCTTCGCCTATCCGACGATCACAGCACCATGCGCGGCTTGGGATTCTGCGTCAGCATCGACCACGCGAAGTTCATGGCGAAACACTTCAACAAGGCCGGCGTGCCCGCTGTTGCGGTATGGGGTGACAGCCCGCCGGCTGACCGGAGGGCGGCACTACAGGACCTCGCCGCCGGCAAGATCCGTGTCGTCTTCTCAGTTGACCTCTTCAACGAGGGTGTCGATGTGCCCACTGTGGACACCGTGCTGATGCTGCGCCCAACCGAAAGCCCCACCCTGTTTCTTCAACAACTCGGCAGAGGTTTGCGGCGCGCGAAGGGCAAGACATTCTGCACCGTCCTGGACTTCGTTGGCACACATCGCCGCGAGTTCCGCTTTGACCGGCGCTACCGCGCGCTCATTGGCGGAACCCGCCGCGATATTGAACGCGCTGTGCGGCAGGGCTTCCCGTTCCTGCCGGCGGGGTGCTATATGCACCTCGACGCCAAGGCATCTGAGATAGTGCTACGCAGTCTGCGTGAGGCGATTCCCACGCGGTGGCCAGCCCGCGTCGAAGAACTGCGAATCATCCACGCAAAGTATCCCGATGTCACACTGTCGAAGTACCTCGCTGAGTCCGGACTCGACCTGCCGGATGTCTATGACGGCTCGCGTGGTTGGTCGGACTTGTGCGCGGCGGCTGGGGTGCCGACCCAAGAGGCGGGGGTGCACGAGAAACCGTTGCGCAGGGCGCTCGGACGCCTATTGCATATCGACGATGATGAACGCATCGCCACATATCGACGGCTCCTCGAATCACCCACCCCGGTCGACGTTTCCGGATTGTCCGAGCGGGAGCGACGCCTCGTGAGGATGCTGGTCGCCAGCACCGTTGACCAGGTGCTGACGAAGGAAGCTTCGTTGCAGGACGGTGTCGATCTGTTGTGGGCGCACCCGCAGGTGCGCGCCGAGCTAGTCGAGCTGCTGCTCGAACTCGACGACCGGGTGGACCACCGCCATGGCGCACTCGACCGTCACCCCGGCGTGCCACTTCAAGTGCATGCCCGCTACACGCGTATCGAGATCCTGGCTGCATTCGGCATCGGGAAGGGGGCCACGGTGCCGTCGTGGCGGGAGGGCGTCTATGAGGCGAAGACCGCTAACGCCGAGCTGTTCGCCTTTACTCTCGATAAGAGTAGTGGCGCCTTCTCGCCGACCTGAACCGTCCCGGGTTTGATGCCGGCTTCATGTTTGAGACATCGCCGGCTGGGATGCCCGGAGTTGAGCGTAGTAGGCGGTCTCGTATTCGGCGGGTGGGACGTAGTCCAAGACGCTGTGCAGGCGGCGGTTGTTGTACCAGTCGACCCATTCCATCGTCGGGTACTCGACGTCGTCGAGGTTTCGCAAAGGCCCGGGCCGAAACGGGCTACCCGCCCCGATCGCTTCGGTCTTGAACAACCCGATGGTGGTCTCGGCCAATGCATTGTCGTAGGCATCCCCGACACTGCCGATGGAGGCTGCAATCCCTTCCAGGACAAGGGTTTCGGCGAACGCGATCGAGGTGTACTGGGATCCGGCGTCGCTGTGATGGATCAATCCTTGACCGACGGTGTGGCCGTGATGGTCACGGCGCCACAGTGCCATCTTCAGCGCGGTGGTGACCATCGCGGTGTCTTTGGTCTTGGATACCTGCCAGCCGACGATGGCCCGCGAGAAACAGTCGATCACCAATGCCACGTAGACGAACCCCGACCAGGTCGGCACGTAGGTGAAGTCGGTGACCCACTTGCGGTTGGGGGCGGTGGCGGTGAAGTCGCGGTCGAGCAGGTCCGTCGCCCGGGCCGCTCCCTTGTCCGGGATCGTGGTGCGATGCCGCCGGCCTCGCGTGATTCCGGACAGTCCCTCGTCGCGCATCAGCCGGTCCACCGTGCAGGCGGCCACCTGATGGCCTTCTCGTCGCAGGTGAGCGGTCATCTTGCGCCGCCCGTACATGCCCTCGGGGCTGCCGACGGTGCTCAGCAGTGCGTCGGTCAGGTGTGCATCGGTGATGGTGCGCGCCGAGGGCTGAGCGGTCTTCCAGTTGCGGTAGGTCCGTGGGGCGACCTGCAGACCCTGCTCACGCAGGATCGTGCAGATCGACTCGACCCGGTAGCCGGCCGTCCGCATCTGGTCGATGAATCCGCAGATCAGCGGTTGCGCGGGTCGAGCTCCCGCGCGAAGAAAATGGAGGCAGCTTTCAGAATCTCGTTGGCCTCTTTGAGATCCCGGTTCTCCCGCTCGAGCTCGCGGATGCGCTGCTGCTCGGCAGTTGTGACACCGGGCCGCTGCTCAGCATCGACCTGGGCCTGCAACACCCACCGGCGAAGCGATTCCTTGCCGACGCCGACCTTCGGGCCGATCGCCGCGCACGCGGCATACACGGACCGGTATTCACCGAGGTGATCGAGCACCATCCTCACCGCACGCTCACGCTGCTCGACCGGGTAATGCTTGGCCATACTCGCCATCCTTCTCACAGAAGGAAGCGGCATCAAACCCGGGACGATTCAGCACAACAAGAAGCCGACCGCGGTCTTGAACTAGAGTCCTGATGGCTTCCAGTTGCCCATCACGAAAGTGTGCAGCCGGGCCCAGCCCGCGGCGCAGCACCGCGACTGCTTCGTCGTCAATCGATGAATCCACGAAATGATCCCCCTGCGAGAAGTCAATCAGTATCAGTGTAGGTAGGGATCGAGGCGCCCCGCCTCTCTGTGTCGTCGCTGGATACCCGCCATCGCGGAAGGCGAGCAACGTTGCGTACATTTCAGGGTCTACCAGTTCCGCGATTTGCCGGCCAACTTTCCGAGCACGTCCCTGCGACTACACCCATCCCGGCGGAAAGCTGATGTCCAGCCGCTCCCGTTGCCGGTACCCCAACCACGTCGGCACACCAGCAGGCTGGCCTCTATAGATCCCACGCGCCGCCGCCACGACGCGCTCATGCTGGGTCGGCCATTGCAGCGCAGACGCGATCTCCTCCAACAGCATTCGGTCACGCTGCAGCACGCGGTCAACTAGACCGACCGCTGGGAGCGCACCGCCCTTGTCACCGTTACATCGAGCGCAGGCCAGCACCAGATTCGACAGTCCGTCGATGCCCACCAGCGACCAGGGCAGGACGTGGTCGACGGGGTTGTTGGCCGGCAGGCGGGCACTGCAGTAGAAGCAGCGTGGTCCGAATGCCTCCTTGAGCGGCTCGCGCACTGAAGACAGAGCTGTCCGCTCGCGGCCGAACAGATGTCCGGCGACGTCGGGGACCTCCGCATCGAGGAACTTGTTCATTCGGCGGACGTCCTCGACCCACATGATCTCGAGGGCCGGCTTCAACAGGCCGGCCAAACGCGCGAGCCCGGCGGCGACTCCCGGTCTGAGTTCAATCGCGTCCCCGTGCGCGAGCAGTGCCGAACGTGACACATGGTCGTGGAGGAACGAGTCGTCGTAGAGGAACGGGTCGCTACCCGTCGCGCCGGGCAGCCTCTGCAGCCGATGCAGCGGCTGCTGAGCCAGGCACAAGACGATCGCGTCGATCGCCGTCTGGTAGTCGGCCGGCACGCGCATACGCGCGATCTCCACCGACCCGGCTCGGTCCGCTGCGGCGCGCAACCGGCTGGTGGCAAGGAGTATCCGTGCGCGCGGTTGCGTCGACTGGCGAAGCTCGTGCCCGTCGAACGGCCGCACCTGGCGCCAGTAGGTCTCCAACACGCGATGCGCCAGCTCCGGCAGCGGTACGTGAAGAGTGTCGGCGGGGCTCTCGGGCAGGTTCTCGATGCAGTGCTCGATCAGGGCCATCAGTGTGGCCAGCTTGTACGTTGCCGTCCGCAGGCCCGTCTCCAGGATCGCGACCACCCGCTGGCCGAGCAGCAGCGGGTCCACCGTCTCAGAGGTCACCGGCCCGACCTCGTTGTCACTTCACCCAGGTACAAACGCACCATCGCATTATGACGAGCAGGGGGGACAACATGGGCAAACTCGTCCGTGACAAGATTCCCGACCTCATCCGGGCGTCAGGCCGTACCCCGCAGGTTTCCACCCTGTCACCGAGCGCCTATCGCGAAGCCCTGATGGACAAGCTCCAAGAGGAGGCATCCGAGCTCCAAGCTGCGCAAACGCGGGAGGCGGTCGTCGAGGAGGCTGCCGACGTTCTGGAGGTCCTCGCCGCGATCGCCGCCGAACACGGCGTGACGCTCGATACCATCGGCGAAGTCGCACGAATCAAGCGGGAAAAGCGGGGAGGCTTTGCCATGCGGCTGTGGCTCGATTCCGTCGATCCAGCATTGGGGGAGCTGTGACGACGTCGCATACGGACGACCAATCCGGTGGGACGGCTCCGGACGCCCGGCTGAAGGACTATGTCCTGGCGCGCGCAGACGAGGACACCGACCTCAGCGAGGAGGCCCGGCTGGTCGTTCTGGCGGCTATGGAGGGGGCCGACGACCTGGCCGAGGTCCTTGGCGACGAAATCACGCGGTCCGAACTCGTCACAGCGCTGACTACGCCGGGCAACACCGCCGCCGAGCCGGTGGGTGCTTACCTCACCTCGATCAGCGTCGCCGGATTCCGCGGGATAGGTCCCCAGACGACGCTGCCTCTCCGGCCGGGACCAGGCTTGACGGTCGTCGCCGGACGGAACGGGTCGGGCAAGTCGACACTGGCCGAGGGGCTGGAGCTCGCCCTGACCGGCACCAATTCCCGATGGAGGAACAAGCCCGCGATCTGGTCGCAGGATTGGCGCAACCTCCACGCCGGCGATACGGCGAAGATCCGCGTCGGTCTGGCCGAGGAGGGCGCCGGCACCACGGTCATCGGCGTCGACTGGTCTGCCGGTGACGTAGCCGTGGACGAGTGCACCAGGTGGGTGCAGCGCACCGGTAAGAAGCAGGAGCCTATTGCCACGTTGGGCTGGGAAACCGCCCTTGAGATGTACCGCCCCCTGCTGAGCTATGACGAGCTCAGCGGGATTCTTGAAGGCACCCCCAGCGCGTTCTACGACCAGCTCTACAAGCTACTGGGGCTCGAACAACTCAACGAGGCGATCACCCGCCTCGACGGTGAGGTCAAACAGCTGCGGCAACCTGCGTACGAGGCCCGTAAAGCGCGCGACGCGCTGAGGCCGAAGCTGGAGTCCCTCGATGATCCGCGTGCTGCCACGGCCCTGTCGCAGCTCAAGAAGACCAAACCCGACCTCGACGCCGTGCGGCCCCTGATCACCGACGGCACGAACAACGCTGTCCCGCAGGCGTGGGTGCGCGCCGAGCGCCTGAGCACGCCAGAGTCCGGGGACATGAGACTCAGGTGCGAGGCGCTGCGCTCCGCCGCCGAGAGCGAGCGCCAGGAGATGCAGCGGTCGGATGCCCTCGCCGCTGAGCGGGCCAAGCTGTTGGAGATGGGGCTCGACTTCCATAAGCACTTCGGTGACCAGAAATGCCCGGTGTGCGGGTCCGGGACACTCGACGACACCTGGGCGGTCGCGGCGCGCGCCGCACTCGAGCAGGAGCAGGAAGCAGCGCGATCGCTGACCGCCGCGCGGGCGGCTACCGCGCAGGCCCGCTCGGCGGTACTCGCCGCGCTGCGCGACGTCGCCGCCCCACCCCCGGCCGACCCGGACCTGACGACACTCGCAGACGCCCGCGCTGCATACGACGCATTCGTGAAGGTGCCTGCTGACGGTGAGGCTGGTCTCGCCGAGCATATATCGGACAGTCTCGGTCCCCTGCAAGACGCGTATGCCCATCTCCGCGCCGAGGCTGCCCAACTGATCCAGGAACGTGCCGACGCTTGGGGAGCGGTCGCCGTGGAGTTGGCCGAGTGGGTCGGGAGGGCCGAAAAGGCAGCCGAGGCGGCGCCTAAATTGAAGATGGCTGACGAGGCGATCAAGTGGCTCCATCGGAATGCCGGGGAGTTGCGCAATGAACGCATCGCCCCGCTGGCGGGGGAGGCCAAACGCATCTGGGGTGCGCTGCGGCAGGAGAGCAACGTCGATCTGGGCGAGATCCGGCTAGAAGGTCAAAACACCTCCCGCCGAGTGGTTCTCAAAGCCGAAGTCGACGGCTCCGATACCGACGCGTTCGGCGTGATGAGTCAGGGCGAGTTGCAGGCGCTGTCTCTGGCGATCTTCATCCCGCGCGCGACCTCGCCATCGAGTCCCTTCAGATTCCTGGTCCTCGACGACCCTATCCAAGCCATGGATCCGTCGAAGATCGATGGCTTCCTCGAGGTCCTGGTCCGTCTTGCTGAGACCCGGCAGGTGATCGTCTTCACCCACGACGACCGGTTGCCTTCCGCCACTCGCTCCACCCGGGCGCCGGCGCACATCATCGAGATTGTTCGAGGGCCGAACTCCGTGGTCTCCGTTGTTGAATCGACCCGTCCTGCCGACCGACTGCTGGATGACGCCTACGCCATCGCCGTCGATGACGCGGTTCCGGCCGACGTCAAGAAAAAGGCGGTCCCGATGCTGTGCCGTGAGGCGCTGGAAGTCGTTGCCTGGGACGTATTTTCGGCACGACATTTTTCCACCGGGCACTCACGTGCTGATACCGAACAGGTGTGGGACGCGGCGACCACGACGCGTCAGCGCGTTGGCTTGGCGGTGGATCCGTCCAACGAGTCGGCGATCGACAGGTGGTTGTCCGGCGGTTCGGCCCGGCGCGCGACGATGACCGCTGTGACCAAAGGCGCACACCGCGGCGTAGACGACTATCTGGACGTCGTCAGGTGTGCCCGCCTGGCGACCGCGGACCTTGCGAAGCTGACGTCGTGACCGGGCGTCTCTCCTTGCTCGACCACGCTGACCGATTGCTGGACGGTGCCTACGGTTTGGAGGCACGGGGGCCGCGGATAGCGGCGCTGCTGGCGCGTTCTGTGCTCGAGGAGTGGCTGGACGAACAGAATGCATCCTGGTCGGAAGAAGCATCGGGGTACCCCACCACACGGTCCAAACTCATAGCGCTGGAAACGCTTCGCGGCCGACAGCTGGCGGACCGCGCTAAACGCGTATGGCACGGGCTGAGTCGCGCCGTGCATCGGCATGCCTACGAGCTGCAGCCCTCCGTTGCGGAGGTGAGGTACCTGATCGGCGCGGTGCGGGACCTCGAATCGCGAACGAATCCTCAAGCGGATGGCGAACCGGAGCCGTGCATTTGCTAGCACCTCACACATTCTCTGGCGAGATGTGTACGACTTGAGGCAGGCTTTGTTCGTGGGACTGCACACTTGGTGGCTCGACGATCCAGCGCAGCGTTACTGGATGGAGATTACTCATCGCCCAGACGAAGACATCGGTACCAATCTCTGGTGTCCTGTGAGAGACGTTTGGTCCGATCAACTTGCTTCTTGGGTTCGGCCTGGTGATCAGGTGTTGCATTGGAAGGCGTGGGAAGCCGACCGCGAGCCATCCCTCGTCGGTTGGTCGAAGGCCATGCAGGAGCCAAGAGTAATCGCCGACGACCACGACTACTACGACGACGGCGACTATTATGACGATGACTCTGATTCGTCGCCTGATACTTGGTTCGTAGTCCTCGACGGTCTGAGACGTTTCCGTAGACCAGTTTCTTCATCGTCGTTGTTGGCTGAAATTGATCAGTTGATGGACGTGAAAGCGGCGCTCGAAGATGCCTACGGAAAACCGATTTACTTTCCGTTCATTCGTTATAGGCGAAGGGAACTCCGTGCCCAGCAGGGATACCTGACCAAGTTTCCCGCTGAGCTGTTCGAGGTCATTCCTGGAATCCGCAGCGCTAGTAGATAGAGCGGGTAAATGAAGCCAGCTCTGCTCCGCCGGATGATCGCGGAGAGGCGCATTTCTGAACTAACAGGCGGCTCAGCGAGCACGCGGTGAACCCGCATTGGTTCCTGCAGTGCACAAGATGCGTCAGACTCTCCTCGACCTGAGCGACGCGTGTCAGCCCGCCGGATAACTGAATCGATTTTAAGTCGACTGCCTAGCCTTTTCGAAGACCGACTACCGGAGCAAAGCGGTCCAGTGCCTCTCTGAAAGCCGCGTTCGGCCGAGCACGCGGAAGAACCCGCAGTATCGCGTCGATTGCTTCATCCGCGCCCACCCCTCGAAGGCGCGCCCCGTACAGTGCCGCGACCGATGGTGTCCGGCTTTGGGCTTCGACGCAGTGCAGCAGTCCAGATGCGGGTTCTCGTCGGCTCCGTCGCGGTCGATCAGCCGCACCTCGACGTGGGGAACACCGCGGGGGACATCGTCGTCACCGATCCGGCACAGCGACACCACCGCGTCGACGTCGCCAGGCAGATCCCGCAGCGCACCGACCCCACCCAGCAGTACCCCGTCGTCGTAAGGATGTCGTGCGAGCGCATCGATGCGGTAGCCGCGGTAGCTGGGATCGAACCGCTCCGGCCGACCCCCGCGCGCAATCGCACCGGCCAGCTTCACCAGTCCGCGCGCAGTACCCCCGGGCCAGCCGTGCAAGAGCGTGCGCCACTCCAGCGGAACTGCTGACGCTCCGTGGACGGCACCGAGCAGGCCGCCGGCGATCGCCGCGACCGTGTCGGTGTCGAACCCCGCCCGCACCGCGGAATCAAGAGCCAAGCGCAGGTGGTCGGCCCGGAACACGCCGCTAGCCGGATCATCGGTGGGGACGGGTGTCGTCACGATCGCCGACCAGGCCGCCTGCAGCGCCGCCACCACCCAGCCGTTGTTCGGAAAGTCGACCGGCCTCGACCGCTCGGCGACATCCAATCGCGCCGACCACAGCTCGCGACGCTGAGAGTCCAGATGCCGCAGGCCGACTCGCACATCGAGCTCGCCCGTGAGCACGCTGTGACGAATAGCGCTGCACCACAACACACAGGCGTCGCCAGCATCGGGGTCGAAGTGCGTCAGCTCGCTGATCGCGCGAGCAGCCTCCACCATGGCATCCGCATCGTCGAGGTAGGCCAGAGCGACAGGCGCGGTACGCATCAGCGATCCGTTGCCCGCCGTGCGTCCGGTCCGCCGGTGCAGGTCCTCGGACATGGCTCGTGCGCGCTTCGCCGTGATCGTCGTGCCGATCGCCGCTGTCCGCAGTACCGAACTCGTTTGAATACCGATGTCCTTGGTGTCGCGCGACCACTGCAGCCACCTGCTGACGATGTCGTCCTGGGCGGCTTCGTCGCGCAGGTCCGCACCCGTCGCTGCGACCTCCGCGATGGCGACCGCCATCGCAGTGTCGTCGGTCCACTCGCCCGGCTGCCACACGCCACCCCCGACCATCGCGACGTCGAGCTCGGGCCCGCGCGGCGGCTGGAACTCGTACGGGGCCCCTAGCGCGTCCCCTGCTGCCGTCGTCAGCAGCACCCCTTCGATTCGATCCTTTTGTGCTGTCATCCCGACCCCCTCTCGAAAACAATTAGAGCAGATATGCGCTAAATATGTCAAGGTAGGCTGATCCACCATGGACAAGGCGGGTTACCGGGACAGCAGCGGGCGGTCGCTCGACGACTATCCGCGGCCATCGGTCGCCGTGGACACCGCCGTGTTCACCCTCGACGAGGACGAAGGTCTCCTCGTTCTGCAGGTCCGCCGCGCGGCGGGCAGGGGCTGGGCGCTACCCGGCACCTTTCTGCACGAAGGCGAGACCCTGGCCGACGCCGTCGACCGGTCTCTGAGGGTGAAAGCCAATGTCAGCGGCCTGCATCCGCGCCAGCTCCACGTCTTCGACGACCCATCCCGCGACGACCGCGGCTGGGTCCTGTCCGTGGCACACCTCGACGTCGTCCGGCCCGACCTCTTGCAGTCGCGCATTCCGGACACCACGCGCCTCGTGCCGGTGCACTCCCCGGGCCGGCTCATCTACGACCACGCCGACATCATCGCCCGCGCGGTCGATCACCTCCGTGTCCAATACACCGACAAGCCAGACCCTTACGGGCTGCTCGGTGACCACTTCACCATCCGCGAGTTGAGGTTCGCGCATGAACAGGTCGCCGGGCGGCCTCTGCAGCGGGACTGGTTTCGCCGCGTCATGGAACCCCAACTGATCGCGACGGGCACCATCGCCAGTCGAGGACGCGGCCGTCCTGCCGAACTGTTCCGACGCCCCGCCGATTGATCACTCGCGGCTGGCCAGGCGAGCGAAAGCGTCGCGCGATGCATCCCGGCCTGGCGGGTGCACTTTCTGCCACTCGCGCAGCGGAACATCGGCCAGCGGATCGAAACTGGCGGCCAGTCGCTGATATTCGTACCGCCGCCACTCACGCAGGCGATCGTCGCCGCGCCTGAACTCTTTGAGGCGCTCAACTTGCTCTGCCTTGACTTCAGCGTTGGCATTGAGCCGGACGCCGATCCCATTCGCCAGACTGTGCCGCTCGAGCTTCAAGGGCGGAAGATCGCGCATAGTGAGGCGAACGGAGTTGCAGTCGGTGCAGGCCAGATGAGCCCACCGCGCTCGGCCACCGGCGGTCCCGCGGAAGCAGATGATGCACAGGTCGTAGTCGCGGGAGACATCGGCCCACTTGCGGTCCCACTTCACCGGGAAGTCCTCGCAGCGGCACGACTGCCACAGCATTGGACTCGCCGATACCGCGCGGTGCACTGGCCCGCGAATGCCGCCGCACGGAATGTGCACCGACAGTTCGAGAAGACGTTGGCGCAGCGCGGCATCGGTTGCACTGAATGAGTGTTCGGTCATCGTCTCGCCGTCCTGGCGACGCCACCGTCGGGCGTCCACCGCTTGCACGCTCGCACCGCGTGCCCGCTCTTCCCCTGGGGCACCGTGCGGTGGTATCGCGCGGTTGCCGGGACGGCGGACCAGGTACCCGAACAGCCGTCCGCTCGTGAGCTGCCACCAGAATAGACGATCGCGCGGACATGTCGGTAGGCCTTGCTACCGTGCAGTTGTCGGCCCGGTGCGAACGTGGGAGCCGCTTCGCCCCACGGTTTGAGGTCGGACATCCCGGCGCCGCACAGCCGATGTCCCACGCAAGAAGCCACGCCTTTGAACGAGGCCAACGACGAAGGGGGACAGATGAGGGCACACCTCGACACCGTGGGCTACGACGTCATCGGCGACGTCCACGGTTGCGCCGACGCGCTGTACGAGCTGCTTGACGCCATGGGCTACCAGCCGACCGGGCGGGGCGGTGCGTACGCGCACCCGGCCCGGACGGCGATCTTCGTCGGCGACCTGATTGACACCGGAGAACAACAGCGGCAAGTCCTCGAGACCGTCAAGGCGATGGTCGACAGTGGCAGCGCGCACATGGTGTTGGGTAACCACGAATTCAATGCGATGGCTTATGCCGCCGAGTGGCCGGCGGGCTCCGGGAGATACCTGCGCCCGCACGACGACCCGACCAACGAATGGTCGGCGAAGAATGAGCGCCAGCACGCGGCGTTCATCGAGCAGCTCAGTACCAGGGAACGAAGCAGCTATCTGAACTGGTTCTGGACGCTTCCGCTGTGGCTCGACCTTGGCGGACTCCGCGTAGTGCACGCCTGCTGGCACGAGGACTCGATCACCTATCTGCAGGGGGAGCTTGGCGGTAGCCGTTTCACCTCGATCGAGCAGCTGGCGCGCGCCTCCGCGCCGGACGCTCCCGCGTACCGAGCGGTAGAGACGCTCCTCAAGGGCCCCGAGATCAGCCTGACCGACCATGGCCTGGCGCCGTATCACGACAGAAGCAAGGACCCACGGGACAAGGCTCGGGTGCAATGGTGGGTCGAAACCGCCAGGACCTTAAGAGAACTGGCTGCGATGACCTCAAAGTTCACCACCGCAGACGGTAACGCGTATCCCGCGCTACCCGACATCGAGGTGTCGGCTGAGCACCGCTCGTATGTGTACACCGACACCGTGCCGGTGATCTACGGCCACTACTGGCGGCAGGGCGCACCGGAACGTCACGAGGACTGGACCGACTACACAGCGTGTGTCGATTTCAGCGCGGTCAGGGGTGGGGCGCTGACCGCCTATCGCTGGTCGGGGGAGGACCGCATCCGACCGGAGAACTACTTCGTCGCCGGACAATCTTCCTAGACCGCCCGCGAACTCTGGACGGGCGGGATGTCGGCGGGGTTGATAACCATCGATCGTGACTGACGGGGGGAGGTAGTTGTGGGCATCACCGGTGCCGGGCGCGGGCCCGGAGTTCGTGACCACCTTTCTTCAGCGACTTGGTGATGTCCACATCAGCGGGCGGCAGCGGGCGAGGCGTACCGCGCTCGGAGCGTCGCAACGGCACGATCGCGGCATGCCCTTGGGATTAGCTCAGCTTCGGCGGTGCCGTTTCATGTGCGAGGTCGCTCCCGCCCAGAAAATGACCCTCTTGCATTTTGGGCACTGCCAGTTGGGGTGTTTCACGTCAGCCACCTGCAGCCTCACTTCGCAACGTGGTCATGAGATAGGGGGCGGTTCAACATTCATACACCCCCGCCGTTGGTCCGGCCGAGCCATGTTGAAGACGCTGCCCGCACTGCCCACTGACGACTCCGCGGGGACCACGAGTAGGTACCAGCGAGGCTTCCACTCCGCACGGCCATCGAAGCGCTCCAAAGCCTTTCGCACCAATTCAGCCTGGTGATTCCACCTTACTAGGGGCTCACCGCCGTCGATATGGATGTGGACGAGGTCGTGGTCGTCGACCGTCGCCGTGGCGGGGATGACCTTGGACGGCTTTCGCATCGAATGGTTGAAGTGGATCCAGTGCACCCGATGGCCCGGCACATACAGTTCGCAGTGCTTGGCCGTGCCGGAAAGGTCCCAGACATGCTCTTTCATCGAAACTCCCACAGCCGGTGCCTCCGGGCTGGAGGCGCTCTTGCCGACAACCGATCGGTGTCCGCCGCTTCGTCATCCGAGCCACCCACGAGCGTGGGGTTGGCGTGCCGTCCAGTCGGAGCTTGCCGACGGCAACTCATGAAGCAGCTTTGATTGTAGCTGCGTAGCTTCGACGCTGCAGCTAGCTCTGATCCCATACTTCAACCAGCAGCCGCTCGTGGCTGTTGCATTGAGCGATCGTCTCGCGGTTGAGATACACATTCCGGACGCCGGGCTCGTTCAACGGGCTGTCCGGCGGTACCGGATCACCGATCAGTGGCAGCACGTCTTCGGCGTACACGCTGAAGGTGGAGGGGTAGCCTCCTTTTGCCAGCTGGACGCCCTTGCGGTTCTTGATGAGTGCGAGAACCCAGTCCACCCCGCTGATGCCAGCATCCCAGCGCGCGAGGATCTTGTCTTTCGACATCGACGGACCCCACGAGTCGCGGTGCACCGTCACTGACCATCCGAGCATGTTGAACCTCCTCACTTAGCGTGCCGTTACGACCCACCTCGTTATCAGTCGCCGGGCGAAGCCAGGGCGCGCTACAGAGAGTCGCCCAAGAGACTCCGGGGTGTGAGTGTCTGGTTGCGACAACATCTGGTTCCGCTGTTCAATTGGCATATTGCCGCCCCATGCCAACGGTGCACCCAGGAGGGCCGGACTTGCCGGCAAGCCGGGGATAGTCAGGGCCATTCGGCGATCCGCGCGGCATTGAACCTGGCGAGTAGACCGCTTACGACAAGACCGTATTCGGTTGGCTCCCAGTCGTCATCCAGGTTGTTGGCCAATTCATCACCGAGGGCGTTCACGATCGCTTCGGCGTCGGACTGCGACACCGCGCTCGTGTGCCGAAGGCGGTGGGCGAGCTCAGGGTTGCGTCGGGCGACGACCTCATTGAGTAGTTCGGACTCAGCATTGGCGAGAAAGCCGAAACCGCTATCCACCAGGTCCTCCTGTTCCGCCGGTGTTGTTGGCCCAGCCGGTGATTACTTTGCCTTGTTCGTTGACCACGGCGGTCGCATTGTCCCCGGTGTATCTGTAGCTGATCCTGCCTCGATCGTCCACAAGGCGCTCGACATCTTGGACAGGACGGTTGAAGGCGTCTTCTAGAGCTTGTTTGTTGACACCGATCCCACCATCCCGTCCGGCCATCTGTTCCTCGGCATGTTTGGTGTAGCCGTTGATCTGTTTCGGAGCTGAGTCGGGAATCTCGACTTTGGGCACCGCAGGCTTGTCTTCCGGCTTGTTCTTCCGCCCCAGATTCTTGATGCGCTGCAGATTCTGCCGCACACCGGCGAGGTCGTGAACGCTCTTGACACCCCTGCTGACATTCTTCGAAATCTTCCACGCCCCGACGGCTTGAGCGATGATGCGGGCGAACTTGGTGACCGAATGTGCCGCCTTGGCGGTCGCCGCAACCGCTCCGGCGCCGAACGACACGAACGACGCGGCGACACCTATTGCTGCGGTGGTGGCCAATTCGACCGCGAGGTCTTCGAGGATGCTCTCCAGGGATGCCCGCAGGTCATCAAGTGCCGCTTGGTAATCCCGGCAGGACCGGGCCAGCTCGGCGCACCCGTCCAGTATCACGGAGGTCGCGCTGCGTAACTCCTCCAGGTCGCGCACGAGGTACTCGACCTCCGGAGATCTGGTGTCGGCAAACGCGCGGGCGGCGACGCCGAGCCCTTCGGCGATAGTCGTCGTCTGGTACACCGTGGCCAGGCGGTCCCAGGCATCGGCGGCCGTGGACACCTTGTCGGTATCGCCGTCCGGCACCGGGACACCGACTTGCTGCATCAGGCCGACATTGTCGAGCAACCCGGTGCCCGGGCCGCCGGCTGAGGGCGGAGCCGCCAGAACTCCGGCCGAGCTGACCGGCTCCGGCGGTTTCACCGGTGGCGCAGCTCCCCGGTCTGGTGTTGCGTTGTGTTCGGCGACGGCATGGTTGTAGCCGGCCTGGATCACCACACCGCCGTAGTTCTCCATCGCCTGCGTCAGGTCGTTGACCGCAGAAAGGATTTCGGCGACGCGCTGGTCATACGATGCGGCCCAGGCGGTACCGGTGTCATCGGTTCCCGCCATCGCCGCGGTCTCACCGAGGATCGCGACGTTGACGCTGAACGCGTCATAGAGCGCGCCCGCCTTGCTGAACAGGCCCTCCCCGACCGCGTAGAACGTGTCGGGATCGACGTCTTGGACCGTCATCGCAGCATGTCGAGATTCAGCTGCGCCGCATCGGTGTAGTTGTGGTGCGCATGATGCGCGGCCGATCGCAGTTGTGCGAGCGCGTCACCCATCTGCGCGGCAGCGGCCATCCATTCGGAATGCCGAGCCTGATGGGCTTCGGCGCCGCCCCCGGACCACGTGGTGTGTAAGGCGTCGACCTGGCCGTTGACACGTGCGGCGACCTCCTCCGCGCGCTGTTCGAACGCCTGCAGGCGGTCGACGAACGCCAGCAGCTCATCCAGCTCGACGCGGTAACGCATCACAATCCCAAGGGTGTTGCCGCAGAGTCGATGGACTCCGCGGACCTGCTGTCCTGACCGGCATAGTGCGCCGCGGCCGTGGCGACCTTGCGTGACAGATCCTCCAGCGAGTTCACCAGAGTGGTTGCACCGTCGAACCATTGCGCCCACCACGGCGCATAGGCCGACGATGCGGCTCCGGTCCAGCCGCGTGACAGGTTGTCCCAGTCCCGTTGCAGGCCGGTGAGTTGCTCGTGCAGTTCGACGGCCTCATTGCCCAGTGAACGGGAAGTGGCGAACGCGACGTCCGGATCTACTCTCAGGTGGTCCATGGCTTCCTCGGCGGCGGTATGTCCTCGTCGAGCCTAAAGGCGCACAAGAGGGGGTCGCGGCACCAATTTCGGGACCAGTCCCCGCCGGACACCGTGGCCACCGGACACGCGTGAGACTGCGTCCAGGGTTGACCTTTCTCGAACTTTGCCGCCGTGAGCGCAGTCTCACGCGTGCCGATTCACCCGCCCAGATTTCGCGACGAAGACCCTCGTAATTTGCCTGTTGGATGCGTATATGTGCACCCAGGGCCGGAATCGCGCACCGCAGCCTGTCGTAGCACGCCGTTGCTGCAGCTTGACAGGCGCTGCCATCATTGAGGGTTGCGCGGCGGGCACGTAATTGTCGCGACTATCATTTTTTGCTATGTCCTCAGAGCCGGTGAACCTCGGCTTCACCGCGGACCGGCCGGAGATCCCTGTGGACCTGGCTCGCACCCTGCTGGGCGTGCTGCGGCAACGCCTCGGACTCGACACCGCGTGGCTGTCCTCGTTTCACGACGGTATGCAGGTCATCGAGGTCCTCGACGGCGACGCCGACGCGCTGGACGTCTCCGCGGGCAAGCGCTCCCAGCTGTCGGAGTCCTACTGCGTACGCGTCATCGACGGACGGCTGCCGGCGGTCATTCCCGACACCTCGGCCAACCAGATCACCGCGGCACTGCCGGTCACCCGCGAGTCGGGCATCGGGGCCTACCTCGGCGTGCCGGTGCTCGGCGCCGGCGGAACCATGGTCGGGATGGTCTGTGTGGTCAGCCAGGACGCCAAGCCCTACCTGACCGACGACGATCTGCGCATCGTCAAACAGGTCGCTGACCTGATCGGAACTCTGATCGACTCGCCCGCGCGAGCCGCCGACCCCACCGTCGAGCAACGCAAAGCCATCCGACGAGTGGTCGCCGAGGAAGATTTCGAAGTGGTCTTTCAGGCCATCCACGACGCCGGCACTGGGAAGGTTGTCGGGGTCGAGGCACTCTCCCGCTTCCCGTGCGAACCGTTCCAGCCGGACGCCTTCTTCCGCCAGGCCGCACTGCTGGGTCTGGACGTCGAGTTGGAGACCGCGATCGTGCGCCGAGTGCTGTCGCTGATCCCGCAGTTGCCCGAGGACGTCTTCGTCGCGATGAACATCTCGCCGACCGCAGCGCTGGCCATGCCGTGGCCTGAGCTGCTCGCCGGGGTCGACGCATCGCGCATCGTCCTGGAGATCACCGAGCACGACGCCGTGCCCAACTACGCCGCGCTCGAGGAGGTCCTGCAGCCGTGCCGGGCCAAGGGCATGCGGCTGGCCGTCGACGACGTCGGGGCCGGCTTCGCGTCGTTCTCGCACGTCCTGGAACTCGCGCCCGAGCTGGTCAAGATCGACCAGTCCATCACCCGCCACATCGACGCCGACGACGCCCGACGCCGGCTCGCCCAGGCCATCGCCGAGTTTGCTGGGCAGATCGGTGCGACGGTGATCGCCGAGGGCGTGGAGACCCAAGGTGAACTCGACGCCGTCGCGGCCGCCGGCATCACCCAGGCGCAAGGCTTCTACCTGGGCCGCCCGCAACCGTACGATCATGGTTTCCCGACCGCACCCGCCGCCGTCGCGCCCGAGCACTTGCCCACACCGGCTGATCTGTTGGGGGAGCGGCCTTTTGAGCTGGCTTTGGCGTACTCACCGATCGGCATGGCGGTCGTCGGATTGGACGGGACGTTCCTGCGCACCAACCGGGCCTTGCGCTCCATGCTCGGCTACAACCGACCGACGTTGGCAGGCATGACCTTTCAGCAGATCACCCATCCCGACGACCTGGATTCCGACTTGGCGCTGGTCGCCGAATGCCTGGAAGGGCGCCGGCGCTCCTACCGCATGGACAAGCGCTACCTGGCCGCCGACGGACGCGTCGTGTGGTGCGCGTTGACCGCCGTTCTGGTGCACGCACCGCGCGACCGTCCACTGTGCTTCGTCTCCCAGATCGTCGACGTGACTGCCGACCGGATGCGTGAGGCCGAACTGGCCCGTCAAGCGGCCACCGATCCATTGACCAGGATCGCCAACCGCTCAGCCGGATGGAGCCGCCTGGAGCAACTCGACGCCGACAACGCGGGTTACGGCGTGTTGTTCTGCGACATCGAAAGATTCAAGTCCGTCAACGACCAGTGCGGCCACCACGCCGGTGATCAATTGCTCGTCGAAGTGGCCACCCGACTGCTGGCCGCCGTCAACGACGATGACCTGGTCGTGCGGTGGGGTGGGGACGAATTTCTCGTCATCACCGAGACAACGGACGACGCCGCTCTGACGCTGCTGGCCGGCCGGATCACAGCGCAGTTCGACCGTGCGCCCATCGCACTACCGGACGGAACCGATATGCGGGTGGCGTTGACAATCGGATTCGCCGCGCACCGGCCGGGTGACGGTCGTGGCATCGACGACGTGCTCGACTGCGCTGACCAGCACATGTACCAACAGCGACGCACACGCGACGGGACGACCTGGTACCCGAACGTCGACATCGATGCGCCGACTTTGCCGAATTAACCGCGCAGAGTGATTGCCCGCCCGTCCGGTGGGTACGCATACTGGCGATCATGGATGTCTACAGCTTGGCTTTCGAATGGACAGAGACGAACCGACACTGGCTCATCGAGGTGCCCATTCGCATCGTTGCCTACATCCTGGTCGTCCTGATCGCGCGTTATGTACTACACCGGATGATCGACCGCGCCGCCACCGGCAGAACCCGCAAGGACCGCGACAAGGGCGGTGAGCAGAGCAAGCGGCCGCCGCTGCTGCGGCACCTGCGCGATCGCGCCCCGTCCTCGGCCAGCGGCGCCGAGACCGCCGAACGCCGCCAGCAGCGCGCTCAGACCATCGCCTCGGTGCTCAAGTCCACGGTGTCGATCGTGCTGCTGGTCTGGGTGGTGCTGGGCGTACTCAACGTCCTCGGCGTCAACATCGCCCCGTTCATCGCCTCGGCCGGCGTCGTCGGCCTGGCCATCGGCTTCGGCGCCCAGAACCTGGTCCGCGATTTCGTCACCGGCGTGTTCATGCTGCTCGAAGACCAGTACGGCGTCGGCGACATCGTCGACCTCGGCGAAGCGGTCGGTGAGGTCGAGAGCGTCGGGCTACGGGTAACCACGGTTCGCGACATCGACGGCACGCTTTGGTACGTCCGCAACGGTGAGATCGCCCGCGTCGGCAACATGAGCCAGGACTACGCGGTGGCCCGCGTCGAGGTGCCGGTCGCGCTGTCCACCGACATGGCCCGGGCCGAGGAGGTCGCCGTGGCAGCCGCCGAAGAAGCCCTGGCCGACCCCGCACTCGCCGCCAAGGTGCTGGGCAAACCCGAGATGCTCGGTGTGCAGGAACTACGGCCTGACCAGGTCACGCTGCGGATGACCGTCAAGACCAAGCCCAGCGCGCAGTGGTCGGTGCAGCGCCGGCTGCGCCGCGAGATCCTCAAGGCCTACGACGAGAACGGCATCGAGCTGCCCTACCCACCCGGCCGCATCCCCACGCTGGTCGGCGGGATCGGCGAGTAGCCGAGGTCCCACCTGAGCGTCGGTCCGGCTGGCTACGATCACCCCTGATAAAGGGGGGTATCGCCAGTGAGCATCACCGTCGCCGAGACACCGCGGCTGGCCAACGGCGCCGAACGCCGGGTGTGGCAAGCGCTGATCGACCAGCTCGAACCGGGGGACCTGGTCATCCCCGGCAAGCGGGTGACCGACCACCTCAAAGACCACGAGGTCGACTTCTTCGTCGCGATCGAGGGAGCGGGCATCGTCTGCGTCGAGGTCAAGGGCGGTGAGGTGTGGCACGACGGCCACACCTGGCGGCAGAAGCGCCGCGGCCGCGAGGCCGAGATCGACCCCGTCCGTCAGGCCCGCGAAGCGTGCTACGCGCTGCGCAGCTTCATCGAGAGCGACCCCGCCTGGACGCAGGGCCGGCTGCGCTGGGACCACGTCGTGGTGCTGCCCAACGTCGATCTGGCCGAGGACTTCGCGCTGCCCGACTGCCCGCGCTGGAAAGTCATCGACCGCACCGAGTTGGCCGACATCGCCGCCAAGCTGCGCCACATCCTGCACAGCCAGGAACTCGACCGCCCGTACCTGACCCGCGACGGCATCGCCCAGCTCGGTGAGGCGCTGAGCGGTCGCGGCCTGCCGCAGCGCTCCGTGGTGGCACGCGCGTTGGAGAACGAGGACGCCGCCGACATCCTCACCGAGCACCAGTCGGTGATCCTCGACGCGATCCGGCTGCTGCACCGGGTGGAGATCCGCGGCGGTGCCGGCAGCGGCAAGACCTTCCTGGCCATGGAGCAGGCCCGGCGGCTGGCCCGCAACGGCAAGCGGGTGGCGCTGGTCTGCTACTCACACGGCCTGGCGTCGTATCTGGAACGCATCACCGATGCGTGGAACCGCCGCCAGCGCCCGGCCTACGTCGGCGAGTTCCACGACCTGGGCAAGACCTGGGGCGCCCCCGAGGGCCCCGACGAAGCGCTGCGCACCGAGCAGACCGTGCAGTTCTGGGAACACGACCTGCCCGCCCAGATGACCGAGCTGGCAGCGCAATTGGAGACCGGGCACCGCTTCGACGCGATCGTCGTCGACGAGGCGCAGGACTTCGCCGACGCGTGGTGGGATCCGCTGCTGGCGGCCTTGAAAGACGAAGAGACCAGCGCGCTGTACGTGTTCACCGACGAAGGCCAGCGGGTGTTCAACCGCTACGGTTCACCGCCGGTGCCGCTGGTCCCGCTGGTGCTCGACCACAACCTGCGCAACACCCGCCAGATCGCCAACGCGTTCCAACCACTGGTCGACCACCCGATGCGGTTCCTCGGCGGCGAGGGCCCGGCCGTCAAGTACGTGGCGTGCTCAGCGGCCGAGGCGATGGAGGCCGGCGACGACGAGGTCGAGGCGCTGCTCGAGCAGGGCTGGCGGCCCGAGGACGTCGCGCTGCTGACCACCGGAACCCGCCACCCCGAGCAGCGGGAACGCCAAACCGGTGGAAGCGCCGCCTACTGGGACAGCTTCTGGGACGCCGAGCAGGTGTTCTACGGCCACGTGCTCGGGTTCAAGGGGCTGGAGCGGCGCGCGGTGGTGCTGGTGGTCAACGAGGCCTCGGCGTTCGACCGTTCCCGCGAACGCCTCTACGTCGGGCTGTCGCGGGCGCGCGATCAACTGGTGGTGTGCGGGGACCCGGACTTCATCCGTGCCGTCGGCGGACCCGACCTGGCGCGCCGGCTGAACATCGACAGTTAGCCATTGAGTCTGCGGTCGCGGTGGGGTCTGGCGTTGAGGCTGCGTCAGCGGTGGGGGTTACTCGCACTTTTGCGCCGTGAGCGCAGACTCGACACCCGAGACTGGGCGGCCGGTGAGCGTGTCCAGCAGCGCGACGAACTGGTCATCGACGAAATGCGTGTGCGGCAGATGTGCCAGCCGCGCCAACAATTCCGCAGGCAGGGCCGGATTCGGCCCGCGTACCACCGCTTCGAGGGCCAGCACCATCGCTTCGCCGTACTCTCCGATCCCCAGCAGCACGAACGCCGTGTTCACTTCGTCGCCGACCAGCGACGCGCGGCAGTGCTCGACGAGCTCCCACGCCACGTCGCTGAGCTCGGCCCTGTCCATGACGTCAATTCTCGACCACCCGCCGCTGCGGCGCGCGGCGAGCGGCTAGCGCACGGCCAGGTAGTGATGCGACACCGGCGTGCCCACCACGTGGGCGAGCACCGCCTGCTCGATCAGCAGATCCTGGCCGGTCTGGCGGACATAGTGCTGATGCATGTGCTCACCCCACGAGCGCACGATGAAGGTTTCCACGAACGTCGCCTCGTGCTCGACGTCGCGGTAAAGCTGCCACTGCGACGCCCCGGTACGCAGCCGCGAGCGACCCTGCACCGCCATCGCCGCCAGGAACTCCGGCTCCTGGTCCGGGTCCACCCGGTAGGTGATCGACACCATCACCGGACCGTCGAGCGGCTCCGGCTCGAAAACCAGCATCGGCTCCGGCCAGTGCGCCGACGGCGACAGATCGAGGTTTCCGGTCTTGGCGTGCAGTGGCCACCACAGCGAGGACAACGCGCACACCAGCAGCAACACCGTGCTGACCAGCAGGCTGGTGACGCTGCTGGTGCCGCCGGCCAGCAGCCCCCACGCCAGCGATCCCAGCGCCTGGCCACCCATGAAGATCAGCTGATACATCGACAGGCCGCGGGCGCGTACCCACGCCGGCAGGCTCAGCTGCATTGAGGCGTTGAGCGTGGACAACGACAACAGCCACGACGCGCCGCCGATCACCAGGGCCACCACCACCAGCGCGAAGACGTGCACCAGCGCCAGCACCGCGGTGGCCACCGCGAAACCGACCGCCCCGATGGTCAGCAGCGCATTCTGGTCGAACCATCGGCGCAACACCGACAGCGCAAACGCACCGGCCACCGCGCCCACACCCAACGACCCCAGCAGCAACCCGTAGCCCGACGACGACAACCCCAACTGGTTGGCCGCGATCACCGGCAGCAGTCCCCACAGCGCGCTGGCCGGGGCGATGAACAGTGCCGCCCGCAGCAGGATGCGGCGCACAATCGGCGAGCTGCGGATGAAGCGGCCACCCGTCGTCAGCGCCGCCAGAGCGCGCTCCGACGGGTACTCGTTCTGCACGGCGGGCCGACGCCACCAGACCAACACCACCACGATCCCGATGAACGAGATCGCGTTCAGCCCGAACACCAGCGTCGGACCTGCCACCGAAACCAGCACACCCGCGATCGCCGGCCCGATCGCCCGCGCGCCGTTCATGCTCATGCTGCCCAGCGCCGCCGCCGCCGGAATCTGGTGCGACGGAACAAGGTCGGGCTGGATGGCTTGCCAGGCGGGCGCGGTGAGCGCCTGCCCGCACCCGATGAGGAACAGCAGCGTCAGCAGCACCGCCGGCGTCGTCAACCCGAACCCGGTCAGCGACGCGAGCAGACCCACCCCCGCGGCCATCGCGCCCTGGGTGGCGATCAGCAGTCGTCGCCGGTCGATCAGGTCGGCCAGCACGCCCGACGGCAACGCCAGCAGCATCACCGGCAACGTCGCCGCGGTCTGCACCAGCGGCACCAGCACCGCCGCACCCGGGTCGCCGACCAGCATCCACTGCGCGCCGACCATCTGCATCCAGGTGCCCAGGTTGGACACGAACTGCGCGATCCACAACGCGCGGAAGACCGGGTTCTGCAGCGGCGCCCACGTCGACGGCGATCGGGTGTCTTCCGCCGTCATCCACCCCTCCTGTGGTCGATGCTCACAGTAGGGGTGTGTACCCGTTGCCGTGAACAGCGCCCAAGGCGGGGTGTCCAGCAGGAGAGCGCGCGCCGATTCTGCGCCGCTCGGCGACGTCGGCTCAGAGCGGAAGCAGGATCCCCTTCACCGAGGGGTCGGTCGCCAGAAAGTTCTGCACGGCTGGATCTTTGAAGGCCTCGACGAGCTTTGTGATGTTGTCGGTGTCGGCCCAGCGGCTGCCGATGGTCAGCTGGCCGGCGAACTCGTCCGGGGCAGGCGGGGCGAAGATCTGTCGCTCGATCGGGACCTTGGCGGCCAGGTAGTACTCGGTGTAACCGACCGCGGCGTCCAGGTCGGGCAGCGAACGCGACTGCGCGGCGAAGTCCAGCAGCGTGAACTTCAGGTTCTTGGGGTTGGCCACGATGTCCTTCTGCGTGGCGGTCCACTTGTCGACTTCCGGGTTCAGCCCGATCAGTCCCGCGCGCTCGAGCAACCACAGACCCTGGGCTTCATTGGCCGGATCGGAGTACAGCGAGATGTTCGCCCCGTCCGGGATCTGCGCCACGTCGGTGTACTTGTCCGACCAGATCCCGAAACCCCACCGGAACACCGGTGTCGCGGCCTCCTCGCGGAAGTCCGGATTGGCCTCCAGCACCTGGCCCAACCACAGCTTGTGCTGATAGATCGTGCCGGCCACCTCGCCGTCGCTGACGGCGCGGTTGATCGTGTTGCTGTCGGCCAACCCGCGGAACGCCACCGTGATGCCGTGGCGCGGCGCCACCTCACGGGCGATGAACTCGATGAGCGCCTGCTCGGCGGCGTTGCCCTCGTTGGTGGCCACCACCAGCGTGGCGCCGGGTATCTCGTTGGCGGACTGGGATTCTGCGAAGAACAGGAAGCGTCCGGCGATGACCGCCACGATCGCGACGGCCAGGCCGGCCGCGATCCACAACCATGTCGGTCGCTTCTTCAGTTCGAATCCGTGCTCGACGGGAGTATCGGTGGCGGTCATACGGTGACGGTTCCTCTCAGGCGGGCATGCGGTGTGGTGAAGCGGACGAGTGCGTCGCCGACCAGTTGCACGGCGGCGACGGTGACGACGAGGATGACGATGGTGGCGAGCATGACGCCCTGATCAAAACGCTGATAGCCGTAGGTCACTGCGACGTAACCGATTCCGCCGGCGCCGATGGTTCCGGCGATTGCCGAGTACTCGATCATCGCGATGACGTTGATGGTCAGACCGCCGAGGATCGACGGGACCGCCTCGTTGAGCTGCGCGGTGCGGATGATCTGCAGACGTGACCCGCCGGAGGCGCGAGCCACCTTCACCACCGACGGCGGCACCGAGCGCAACGAGTTCTCCACGATGCGGGTGAAGAACGCGATACCGGCCAGCGACATCGGCACCACCGCGGCCGCGATACCGATGTTGGTTCCGGTGATGAACCGGGTGAACGGCATGATCGCGGCCATCAGGATCAGAAACGGCAGCGAACGCCCGATGCTGATCACCCAGCTCAAAACCGTGTGCAGGGCTGGGTTCTCGAACAATCCGCCTGGTGCCAGATTGTGCACCAGCGCGCCCAGCGGCACCCCGACCAGAACCACGATCGCCATCACGATGCCGACCATCGTCAAGGTGTCGAGCAGAGCGGGGAACAACAGCCCAGGCAGCTCGCCCACCGGAACCTTGCTGGCCACAAGCGTTTCGGTCATGCCGCACCGCGCAGCAGCACGTCGCCGGTGGCCAGGCCGTAGCGGGCCAGCACCGCCGCGGCCCGATCGGAGAGCTCGGCGGGGATACCCAGGGTCGCCGCGCCCACCGGCACGCCGTGAACCTCCTGCACCGAAGCGCCCAGCACAGCAATCGGCGCACCCAGATCGGCCGACGCGCGGGCGATCCAGTCCGCGGGCACATCGGGGGAGTCATAGACCACGTTCCACACCTGCTGGCCCGCCGCGGGTCGGGTGGCCACCCCCTGCGGGCGCAGCTCGGCGCCGAGCGCAGAGTCCCGGTCGGTCAGAAGATCTGTCAGACGGCCGGATTCGACGATGGTGCCGTGGTCCAAACGTGCCACCGAGTCGGCGACCTTGAGCACCGTGTCCATCTCGTGGGTGATGAACACGATCGACAGGTCGAGGTCGTCGCGCAGCTCGCGCAACAGGTCGACCACCGATGCGGTGGTCGACGGGTCCAGGCCTGCGGTCGCCTCGTCGGACAGCAGCACCGACGGACGCAACGCGAGAGCGCGCGCGATGCCGACCCGCTGCTTCTGCCCGCCCGACAGCTGGAACGGGTAATGGTCAGCCCGTGCGGACAGGCCGACGCGATCGAGCAGTTCGGCGACCCGCTTGCGGGACTCGGTTGCCGTGACGCCGAGATACTCCAGTGGCAAAGCGACGTTCTCGGCTGCCGTGCGCCGCTCCAGCAGACCGGCAGACTGGAACACCGTCCCGATGCGCCGCCGCGCCACCCGCAACTTGTCTGCCGACAGCGTGGTGAGGTCCTCGCCGTTGACGACCACCGACCCCGACGTCGGCGCAGTCAGCAGGTTGATGCACTCGGCCAGGGTGCTCTTGCCTGCGCCGCTCGGGCCGACCACCGCGAGGATCTCGCCGGCCTGCACCCGGAACGTGATGCCGTCGAGCACCACGGTGCGGTGTTCTCCGCGGCCGTAGACCTTGGTCAGCTCGGTGAGCTCGATCATGGAGGATCCTTTGGGAAGTGAGGGACGCAGGCGTCATCGCCGTCGGTCGGTCACGTTGTCAAACCGTCCCCGCTCCGGACAGCATTGCGCTCAGGGTGAGTCAATCGCGATGAGCACAACGGGACGTCACGGCGGGCTGATCTCGTTGCACCGAGCCTTCAGCCGGTCCAGCAGCGCTTCGTCGGACTTCACGTCCAGTGCGATGGCACCCAGATCGATGGTGCCGTTGGCGTGGGACAGGATCCGCGGGAACGCGTCGACCAGTTCGACGAGCTCGTCGATGAACACGCGGTAGGCCTCCAGCGGTTCGTGCAGCACCCGGGCGCAGTCGCGCAACACGTCAGAATGCGCCGACGGCGCGGACAGCGCGCGGCACTGCTCGGACAACTCCAGCAGCCGCACGTGATAGTCCATCAGCCGGCCAGCGACGTGCTCGATGGCGTCGGCATCAGGGTCGGGGCCGCGCTGCCCCAGCGCCCGCATGAAGTCCGGCGCCGCCATGAATGCCATGACCTGGTGCAGGATCGCCCACATGTCGTCGACCAAGGAGTACACCCGGTCGGCAAGTTCGCTGCCGCTGTAGATGCGGGTCGTCGTCGCCGGGACGAACCCCAGCGCGCTATCGCGCAGCCGCGCTGCCAACGCTTCCCTGCGCTGCAGCAGAATTGACGTGAACAGCGCCCAGTGCCATTGCTGTGGCCGCTGCGTGCGCAGCGCGGTCAACCCGCTGCCGGTACGGGTGATGGTCGCGATCGGCCGGTCCTCGTCGTCGTCCTCGTCCTGGTCGACGGGGTCGTCCTCGGTGACCCGGCGCATCACCGCGGCACCGTCGGGACCGTAGGTGCCCCGACTGTCGCCGATCAGCGACCACCGGTGCTGCCGGTCGGCGCGAATCCTGAGGTCCAGCTCGCGCCTGCGATCGCGCTCGGCGGCGGCGTCGCGCAACTCGTCCTGACGCCGCAACCAGACAAAGAGCCAGGACAGCAGCCCGGTCAGCGCCACCGCGCCCAGAATCCACCAGATGTACTGAATCACCACACCGAACAGCACCAAGAAGATGAACGCGGCGACGAAACCGCCGCCAGACTCCGATCGTCGCTCCCCCATGGGCGCACGATAGACACGGGCACTGACAGATTCGTCAGAGCCGGCGCGCCACCTCCCCGTAGCGCTCGAACCGGTCCGGGTCCGACAGCGCGTTGTAGAGCACCAGGCGGGTGGCCGTCCCGCCGTACTTGCCGGCCAGCGCGTCAGCCAGACCGTCCCACGTCGACTCGGTGGCGAAGGTGGCGATGTGCTCGTCGGTGATCTGCGCGGCCATGCCCGCGAAATCGCCGGCCTTCTGCTTTTCCCGCAGGCGTGCCGTCGTCCCCTCGAAGCCGGCCTCATCCCAGATGAACGCGTAGTTCGGGGTGCTGCCGTAGAAACTCATGCTGGCGCGCACCAGCTCACGCTCGCGGTGGCGCTCCTCGTCGCTGTCGCCGACGATCGTCATCACCGGCACGATGATCGCGAGGTCGTCCGTCGAGCGCCCCGACTTCGCCGCTCCCTCGGCAAGACTGGGCAGCACATGGCGGGCGAGGTAACCGGGCTCGCCGAGTGGGTGCACGTGCACACCGTCGGCGACCTCGCCGGCCATCCGCAACATCCACGGATTCACCGCGGCCACATCAACCTTCGGGTCCGGCGCATCGATCGGGCCGGCGCTCCACTGGGGCGTGATGAAGTCCAGGCTGTAGAAGTCGCCGCGGTGCTCGAGCGTGCCGGTCCGGAACGCGGTGAAACACGCCTTGACCGCCCGCACGTAGTCGCGCAGTCGCGGGCCGGGACGCTCGAACTCCACCCCGTAGCGCCGCACCACATGCGTGCGCACCTGGGTGCCCAACCCCAGCCGGAAGTGGCCTCCGGTGGCCTCCTGCAGCTCCCACGCCGTCGCGGCCGTGATGAACGGGCTGCGCGGAAAGGCCACCGCCACTCCCGTGGACAACTCCAATCCCGGCGCGGCCTGCGCCGCCAGTGCGGCGTTCAAATACGGGGTGCGGCCGGTCTCGGTGAAGAGCATCCCGTCGAACCCGGCGCTTTGGGTCCGCCGGGCAAGATCGCCGATCGCCTGCAGCGGCTGCGGGGTGGTCATCACGTCGACGTGCACAGATCGCACCCTACGCCCGCGCCGGGCGCACATCGCTGCGACGCTGCGCACCTGGTGCCGATGACCGATCGTGCCCGGCGTCACATCGAGTTAATACGGCAGAAATTGCGTTGCCACACCGGTGTCGTTGACTGGGATCACACCCAGCCGCCGTCTGAAGGACCGCACCGTGACACTCGACGCGCCCAAGCAACTGACGATCGTGCGGGGTGCCTGCCCGCACGACTGCCCCGACACCTGCGCGATGCTCTACCACGTCGAAGACGGCAAACTTGTTGATGTCAAAGGAGATCCGGACCATCCGATGACCCGCGGTGGGCTGTGCGTCAAGGTCAAGAACTTTCACGAGCACCACTACCAGCCCGATCGCCTGCTCTACCCGATGCGCCGGGTCGGCGCCAAGGGTGCCGGCGAGTTCGAACGGATCAGCTGGGAGGAGGCGCTGGCCGAGATCAAAGCCCGGTGGACGGAGATCATCGACACCTACGGCAGCCAGGCGATCATGCCGCACGCCTACCTCGGCCATCAGGGCGTGCTCAACGGGCTCACCTCGGGCGACGCGTTCTTCAACCGGTTGGGCTCCACCGTCGCAGAGAAGACCTACTGCGAATCGGGATCCTCGACCGCCTGGCACATGACGGTCGGAGGATCGGGCGGGCTGGACGTCGAGTCGATGGCCCACGCGAAGTACATCATCGTCTGGGGCATGAACATGACCAGCACGAACCTGCACGGCTGGCCGTTCCTGCTGGAGGCGCGCAAGAACCACGGCGCCAAGATCGTCGTGATCGACCCGGTGCGCAATCGCACTGCCCGACAGGCGGATTGGCACATCCCGATCCGTCCCGGCACCGACGGCGCTCTGGCGATGGGGATGATGCACGAGATCATCGCCCAGGGCCTGGTCGACACCGACTACGTCGAGAACTACACGGTCGGCTACGACGAACTCGCCGACCGCGCCGCGCAGTACCCGCCCGAACGCGTCGAGGAGATCACCGGCATCCCGGCCGACGACGTCCGCAGGCTCGCCTTCGAGTACGCCACCACCCAGCCCGCGGCGATCCGACAGGGTGTCGCTTTGGAGCGCAGTCGTGGCGGAGGTCAGGCGATCCGCGCCATCACCTGCCTGCCCGCCCTGGTCGGCGCGTGGCGCCATGTCGGCGGTGGCACCATGGAGATGCCGATCTGGGAGTTCCCGACCAAGTTCGACGAGATCTGCAAACCGGAATGGATCCCTGAGGGCACCCGGGTGGTCAACGAACTCGATCTCGGCATGGCGCTGACCGGCGAGATGGAACTCGACCCGCCGATCAAGTCGCTGTTCGTGTACAACTCGAACCCCGTCTCGCAAGGTCCCGCGCAGCAGAAGACGATGCAGGGGCTGATGCGCGAGGACCTGTTCACCGTCGTCAGCGAGCACTTCATCACCGACACAGCGAAATTCGCCGACCTGCTGCTGCCGGCGACGATGCAAGCCGAGCAGCTCGACATCATGGTCACCTGGGGCCATCTGTACATCTCGCTGAACCAGCCCGCGATCGAGCCGCCCGGGGAGTGCGTGCCCAACGTCGAGCTGTTTCGGCGACTTGCGAGAACCATGGAGTTCGACGCGGAATCCATGGCCTACTGGGAACGCACCGACCGGGAGATGCTCATCGATTTCCACGACTGGGATGCGCCGGCGCTGGAGGGCATCACCTACGAGAAGCTCGAAGACCTCGGTTGGATGCGGCTGAACGTCGGAACCCCCGACGTCCGAGCACCGCACGCGCAGGGCAATTTCCCGACGCCGTCGGGCAAGTGCGAGTTCAAATCCAGCCTCGCCGAGGGCGGCAACTTCGTGGTGCCGGTGTGGCGGTCGATGTATGAGGCGATGCAGCCCGGCGGTTACGTCGACCCGCTGCCCGACTACGTGCCGCCGTTCGAGTCACCGCAGTCCAACCCCGAACTCGCCGAACGCTTCCCGCTGTCGATCATCTCGCCCAAACCGCACGCCTTCCTCAACAGCCAGTACGGAAACTCCGCGGACAAGCAGAAGGTGCAGGGCGAGCAGCGGGTGTTCATCCATCCCGCCGACGCAGCCGAGCGCGGCATCGCCGAGGGAGAGCTGGTCCGCGTCTTCAACGACCGGGGTGCCTTCCAGGGTCCGGCCGCCTACGACGACGGCCTGCTTCCCGGGTTGGTCATGGCCAATGTCGGGCATTGGCAGGACAAATCATCAGGCACCACGGTCAATGCGATCACCGCCGACCGGCACTGCGGGCTCGGTAACGCCGGTGTCTACGGTGACAACCTGGTCGAGGTCGAGAAGTTCGATGAGCAGGCCCTGGAAAGAGAAGCCAGCTGAACTACGACAAGTGCTCGTCCAGTAGCGTCAGCGCCCTGAAGTAGTCCCCCTCCGGCAAGGGGTTGTCGTGCGCGGTGGCGATGATGACACCGACCAGCGCACCGGCGATCATCCGTCGTTCGAATTCGTCGACGTCCGGCCCGAGACGATCCGCCAGGACGTCGGCGAGCAGGTCGATCAGTCGGATGTACTCGGCGTAGATCAGACCGTAGGCCTCGGGCACCTGATACAGCAGCCGCTGGCCAATGATCGCGTCCTCGCGTTCCTCGGCGGACAGGCCGCCGAACACTGTGTGGATCGCGTGGCGATAGGCCGCCACCGTTGACAACTCCTTCGGAGCCGCGGCGAATGCGGCGACAACGGGCGACACATGGTCATCGGAGATCAGGACAGCTTCCTTGACGCCGAAATACCGGTAGAACGTGCGCGGCGAGACCTCGGCGGCCTCCGCGATCTGCTCGACGGTCGTGTTCGCATAGCCATGCTGCTCGAACAGCCGGAACGCGGCTCGGCGGATGGCCAGCCGGGTCTGCGCCTTCTTCCGTTCGCGCAAACTGCCGGAGTCCTCGGGCACGAACACGCTGCAAGTTTCCCTTATCAAACAGTTTCCGCCAACATGGCAGTCACTGCTGGTTCATCGCTTTGCTCGCGAAGCCCAGAAGTGGCTTCTTCAATGCCGTCACCGCAGCCGCGTCACCATCGGCCAGCGCATTGGTGACCAGCGCGGAGATCGCGGACACCAACGCCTGACAGGCGAAACGGTCGGCTGCACTGCGAGCGTTGAACACCTTCGCGGCGGCCTTGACGAACTCCTGCTGCAGTTCGACGCGCCGACGCATGGCCTCCGGTCCGGCTGCGTACACCTCGACCAGGAACAGCCGCGACCGGAGCGGGTCCAGCGCGATGAAGTTCAGATACCGGTCCAGCATGACCTCGAAGCGCTCCATCGGCGTTCCGGTCGTCGGGCTCGCATGCATGGCCGCCACAACACGCTGCTGGGACCGCGCGAAGGCCGCCATGAAGCAGTCCTGCTTGGAGGTGAAGTGCTGGTAGAAGGTCGCTTTGGAAACGCCGGCGGCTTTGATGAGATCGTCGACCGTGGTGTGGCTGTAGCCGTTCTGCGCCATCACCGTCGCAAGGGCCGTGAACAACCGCTGCTTCTGGTGCGCGGCGACTTCTTGCCGGGAGAGCTGGTGTCGCCCAGATGCGAGTCGCTCGGCCATCTGTGGTCTCCTCTGACCCCGTCTGCCGTGTCCCCGAGGCCGAGTATAGGTACGTCAGCGCTCGGCGGTTCCGGCCGCTGCTCGGCGCCCGCAACCAGAAACTGCTTCGTTTTCGAAAACTGCGTCGTTTATGTACGATTCAGCGGGGCCTGACTCGTGTGAGCGGCCCCGGGGGCGCGCGCAGCGAGGGGTTGGGTAGCGCTTCTTGGGCAGGGTGTGTCGGCTGCTGATGTCACCACAATGGGGGAGTGGTGACATCTCAGTCGGCCGCTCCGGGCGCCACCGCAGCGGCGTGTCCGCCACTCATTTGTCAGATTCCGTTCATTTGTTGATCTCGGTGTGCTCACCTGGCCGCGCCAAGCTCCACCCGTCCCAGGAGCACAACTGAAGAGGGTGAGCGATGACGGCCTCGCATGTGGCCCGCGCGACGGCGACCGCGGCGATCATGGCGTTCGTGCTGGCGGCGTGCTCGCGCGAGACACCAGACGAGACGCCCGCCCCGGACCTGCCCCCGCGCGCGTCGGCGGCCGTCGACTTCGACCTTCCCGACGCCGAGCGCTATCACCGTCTGGCCACCTACCCGGTGTATCTGAACGCTGCGGCCGAGGAACGAGACGACGAGACGGTCGCCGAGATCTCCACCGTCACCCCCGACGGGAACACTGTCATCTACACCGATGCGGCCGGCAAGCGCATCGGCTTCCTCGATATTCGGGATCCCGCCAATCCTGTTGGTCAGGGCACTCTTTCGTTGTCAGAGCTCGGCAATGCCGACGATCAGCCCACCTCGGTGGCAGCGGTCGGCGAGTACGTGTTGGTCGTCATCGACACCACCGGCGGTGACTTCGCCAACCCGTCCGGTCGCGTCGACGTCGTCCGCGTCGCCGATCGCACCCGGGTGCACAGCGTCGATCTCGGCGGCCAACCCGACTCGATCGCCATCGCCGAGGACGGGTCCTTCGCCGCGATCGCCATCGAGAACCAGCGCGACGAAGAGTTCACCCCGCCCGGAGCCGACGAAGGTGACCTCCCGCAACCACCCACCGGTTTCGTCGCGCTGCTCGACCTCGTGGGCGCGCCCGACACGTGGACCTCGCGGCGCGTCGACTTCGACGTCGAGGCGGCGCGAAGCGCAGGCCTGGACACCCCCGATGACCTCGAACCGGAGTACGTCAGCATCAATTCCCGCGGTCAGGTCGCGGTGACGCTGCAGGAGAACAACGGCATCGCGATCATCGACGGCCGCACCGGCGAGGTCGAGAAGATCTTCAGCGCCGGCAGCCAGTCGGTCAGCGGAATCGACACCGTCGAGGACGGTCAGATCGACCAGAGCGGTTCGATCACCGACCTCCCACGTGAACCCGACGCCATCGGCTGGATCGGTGACAGCCACGTCACCACCGCCAACGAGGGTGACTGGAAGGGCGGCACCCGCGGTTGGACGATCTTCGACGCCGGCACCGGCGATGTCGTCTGGGACGCCGCAAACACCTTCGAACAGTTGGCCGTGCGCGCCGGCCTGCACATCGAGAGTCGCGCCGAGTCCAAGGGGCCCGAGCCCGAAGGTCTTGCGATCACCGAGATCGGCGGACGCCCGGTGGCGCTCGTCGCGTCGGAGCGCAGCAACTTCGTGGCGGTCTACGACGTCAGCGACGTCACCGCCCCGGTGTTCCGGCAGATCCTGCCGACCACTCCCGGCCCGGAGGGCGTGCTGGCCGTCCCGGCACGTGACCTGCTGGTCATCTCGTCGGAAGCCGACGACGCCGAGGCCGGTGTGCGTGCCTCGGTGAGCATCTACGGCTTCGGCCAGCGATACGCCGCCACCGGTGGCCAACCGCCGTTCCCGTCGATCGTGTCCGGCGACGTCGACGGCACCCCGATCGGGTGGGGTGCGCTCGGTGCGCTGACGGCTGATCCGGCCGACGCGAACCGCCTCTACACCAGCACCGACAATGCGTACGGGCCGGCGCGCGTTCTCGGTATCGACCTGACGCAGACCCCGGCGCTGATCGATACCGAACTGCCGATCACCGACGGTGGTGAACCGGTCACCCTCGATGTCGAGGGCATCGCGGCCAAACCTGACGGCGGCTTCGTGCTGGCGGTCGAGGGCGAGGACGGCCCAGGCAACCAGTTGGTGTTCGTCGGCGCCGACGGCGCGATCGAGACTCGGGTGTCGCTGCCCACCGATATCGCCACGGGCCTGGGCAGCCAAGGGTTGGAAGGCGTCGCGGTCGACAACGGCACGGTGTGGGTGGCCCTGCAGCGGGAGGTGCAGACCGATCCGGACGGTGTGGCCCGACTCGGCCGCTACACTGTGGCCGACGACAGCTGGGAATGGTTCGGCTATCAGCTCGAGTCGACCGACACCGACCGCGACTGGATCGGGCTGTCCGAGATCCAGGTGCACGACGACTCGCTGCTGGTCCTGGAGCGCGACAAGCTCAACGGTCCCGACGCCCGGGTGAAGGCCATCTACCGGGTGGCCGTCCCCGACAGCGAGGGCACGACGGGTACCGCGGCGCCCCAGGTTCTGCCGAAGACGTTGGCACGCGACGTCCTTCCGGATCTGCAGGCCACCCGCGGCTACACCCAGGAGAAGGTCGAGGGCTTCGCCGTCGCCGGCAACGGCAGGCTCTATGTGGTCACCGACAACGACGGTCTCGACGACGCCAGCGGTGAAACCGTTTTCCTCGACCTCGGACCGGCAGCCGACGCACTATCCCGGTAACGCCCCGGCCGGGCCCGCTACATTCGCATCGTGACGGTGTGGGAGATGGACCAGTCGCACGGTGAACTGTTGGTGGCCACCGGCGTCACCGGCCCGGCAGCGAAGATGGGGCACCGACTCACCATCGAGATGGGGTCGTGGCGCGCGCGGCTGCGATTCGACGCCGACCGGCCCGCCGAGGTCGACGTCACCGTCGACGTCGATTCGCTGCAGGTGCTGCGTGGCGAGGGCGGTCTGAAGGGGCTCTCCGGGCCGGAGAAGGTCCTGGCCCGGTCCAACGCGCTCGGCACCCTCGACGCCAAGCGTCACCCCCACATCCGGTTCCACGCCGACGATATCGACGCGATCGACGACGGATACCGGTTGGCTGGAACGCTGGAGATCCACGGCACCGCGCGCGAGCAGACGGTGGACGTGCACGTCGCGGATCTGGGGGACACCTGGCGGATGTCCTGCGAGGTTCCGGTGCGGCAGTCGGTGTTCGGGGTCAAGCCGTATTCGATGATGATGGGCGCGATGAAGGTCGTCGACGACGTGACGGTGACATTCGGCGCCGACCGGGTTAAGGACTGATTAGACCGGCGCCGGTGGCGTCTACATCTATACAGCCTGTTCTGCGGGCAGTTGGCCCCGTACTGCGAAAAACGCGGTAGGGCAGCGAAAAGCGGCGCACCTTGCATATATGAACACGTCGTATATCATAACTAATGAACGATCAGTCCATAAAGCTACGGAGTTGCGAACCGCGATCTGAGGTTCGCGCAGCGTCGATGCTGTCGTCGACCTAGCCCGTGCTTCCGTGTCGACGCCGCCACGACATCCGAACCAGAAAAGCAGGAACACATCATGCTTCCCCACTCGACACCGACATCACCGCTTCGGCGGTTGCATCCGTTCGTTCTCGCTATCGCCTTCATGAGCACCTATTACGTCGCGTTGCTGGGCCCCATCCTGCCTGCGGTGGCGGGGCCGCTCGGTGGAGACGCCATGGCGATCGGGCTGCTGTTCTCCACCTACTCACTGGCCCAGTTCCTCACCGCGCCGGTGCTGGGGGCACTCGGCGACCGCTACGGCAGACGGACCGTGCTCATGTTCAGCCTCGTCAGCGCACTGATCGGGTTCTCGATCTTCACCGTGGGGGCTGTGACCGGAGCCGGGCTGTGGATGCTTTTCCTGGGATGGATCATCGTGGGCGCCAGCGACTGTTGGATCGCGACCGCCTTCTCCTACGTGGCCGACACCACCGCGCCGGACATCCGCACACGGTTCTTTGCCTTCCTTACCGCGGGGATCGCTTCGGCCTTCGTGGTCGGCCCGGCCACCAGCGGGCTGTTCTCGGCAGTCGGCCCGACCGCACCGCTGTTCGTCTTGCTCACGCTGATATCCGGCGCACTGATCTGGGGTTACCGCGCAATGCCGGAGAGTCTGCCTCCCGCGCAGCGAGCCACCACACTGTCGGCTGCTCACATGAACCCGCTGTCGCAACTGCGTGACGTCCTGCGCTTCCCGCAACTGCGTCTGTTGCTCCTGGCCTATCTGCTGTTCTGGCCGGCGGTGATTGCGCTGTCGTCGAACATGCCGACGATGTTGACCGACCTCGCCGGCTGGGGCGCCGAGCGGATCGCGACGGTGTTGATGGTCTATGGGGCGCTGGTGGTCTCCATGCAGCTCGGCGTCGTCCCGGTACTGGCACGCCGTTACCGGGAGATCAACCTGGCGATCGTCGGCGCGATCCTGTCCGTCGTCGCCTTTGCCGCACTCGCGACCGTTCCCGCCACCCACGCGGCGCCGCTGGTCTACCTGGCGGTGGGGATATTCGGCCTGGGCCAGCCGCTGGTGCAAACCGGCATGGTCGCCACGATGTCCAAGAGCATGGATGCCGGTATTCAGGGCCGCGTCCAAGGGGCCATCGCCGCCACGATGGCTCTCGCCCAAGTGGTCGGCCCCGTGATCATCGGCGGGCTCTATCAGGCGGCTGGGCCGACGATCCCGTACCTCGTCGTCGCAGGACTGATCACGGTTTCGATCGCACTGATGGTCCTGGCGAGTCCGCGTCTGAAACATCTTGGCGCCCATCCGCCGGCCGTGGTCGCCGAGCCGGCGACATGACCGGCAGCACCATCGACCAGAAAGCAGCACAGATGATCACCGTGACCGCACCGACGAGCACCGTCGGCCGGCAGGTCGTCGACCGCCTCGTCAGCCATACAGTGCCGGTGCGCGTGGTGGCACGCCACCCCGACCGACTCGACAGCCGGGTGCGTGACCAGGTTCAGGTCGTCGAGGGATCACACGCCGACCCCGAGGTGGTCGCATCCGCCTTCGACGGAGCCGACGCGGTGTTCTGGCTCGTGCCGCCCGACCCGCACGCGGACGACGTCACTGCTGCCTACGTGGACTTCACGAGGCCTGCAGCGCAAGCCTTTCGAACGTACAACGTGGACCGCGTGGTCGGCGTCTCCGCGCTGGGGCGCGGCGGCCCCGCCAACTCGGGTCTGGTCGCCGCCTCGCTGGCGATGGACGACCTGATCGCGGACTCGGGGGTGAACTACCGCGCGCTGGCGATGCCTTCGTTCATGGACAACCTGCTGCGCCAGGCCGACGCCATCAAGAACCGCGGAGTGTTCTTCCAGCCGATCGACGGTGACCGCCCGATGCCCACCTGCGCCACCCGCGACATCGCCGACGCCGCGGTCACCCTGCTGCTCGACGAGTCGTGGACCGGGGTGGCAGAGGTCCCGGTGCTGGGCCCAGAGGACCTGTCCTTCACCGAGATGGCCGAGATCATGTCCGAGGTCCTGGGATGGCCGGTCCGATTCCAGCGCATCGACAACGCCGCGTACCAGGCCCAGCTGGTGAACAACGGGATGTCCGAGGCCATGGCCCAGGGCATGCTCGACATGCACATCGCCAAGAACGACGGACTCGACAACGCCGAGCCACGCACCCCCGAGGCATCGACACCCACCACCTTCCGGCAATGGTGTGAGAGCGTTCTCGTCCCCGCCCTGGCATGACCGAAGCCCTCCCTGAGCGGCAGCGGTGAATGACGTGACACACATCGTGTTTCCGGAATCGCCCACGGAAACATCGGTGTCGCAGTTGAACTCGCGTACGACGGCGAAGCCGGTGCGTTCCGGTTGTCGAGGCCGGGGCGACGTCGGCAGCCACGTATACTCATCGTTGATCATCGAGCAAAGAGAGGGGTCGATGACCGTGCCCGGCCGCTCGTCAGAAGTTGTCGCCCCACGGCGAGGCCGGGGCCGACGTCCCGCTGCCGAAGTTCGCCGAGCGGTGCTCGATGCGACCGTCCATCTGCTCTACACCGATGGCCTGACGGCCGTCACCTTCGAGCGGGTGGCCGCCGCCGCCGGTGCCAGCAAGGTCACGCTCTACAAATGGTGGCCCTCACCGGCGGTGCTGGCGTTCGAGGCTTACCACGCTGACGTCCGCCCCGTGCTCGCGTTCCCCGACACAGGCGAATTCCTCAGCGATCTCAGGACACAGATGCACGCGTTCGTGCGGACCCTGATGGAGCGGCCGGTAGCGGGTGGCCGAACCCGCGGCCAGGTGATCGCCGAGATGGTCGGGGCCGCTCAAGCCGACGAGACCTTCGCACGCGCCTTTCACGAGTATTACACCCACCCGCGGCAACGGTTGACGATCGAGCGCTTCGAGCAGGCCCGGCGACACGATCAGATTCCCGACCACATCGACCTACCAAGTCTGGCCGACCAGTTGTGGGGCGCGTGCTACCACCGCGTGATGCTGTTCGGCGAGTCGCTCGACAACGCCTACGTAGACACATTGATCCGTAACCTGTTCGGCGACAACCTGTCCGAGTAGCCGGTTGCGTGGCACTTGGGAGTTTCAGACCCCGGCCGGGACCTTCGCGCCGGTGCGCATCTGCCGGCGCAGCGTGTCGAACTCCGAGATCGTGCGCGTGGATACCGTGGCCACCGGCCGGGCGTCGCGCCCGGTGGCTTCGGTCTTGGACACCATCACCACGCTGTCGATGTAGGGCTGGATCGTCGTCGCGTTCTGCACGGTCGCGACGATCACCAGCTGGAATCCGAACTTGCGGAACGCCGAGAGCGCCTGCTGGGCGAACTGCGGATCGGACTTGGAGAACGCCTCGTCGAGCATCAGCTGGGCGAACACCGGCCGGTTATCGGTATCCCCAGGTGCGGCGAGATTGAAGCTCAGCGCGCCGGCCAGGCAGAACGCCATCAACTTCTCCTGCTCGCCACCGGAGTTGTCCCCGGCGTTGCTGTGCGTGCGGATCAAATCGCCGCTGCTGACATCCCATTCGGCGCAATCGAAGGTGAAACGGTTACGCACATCGAGCGCATCGCGCGTCCACGCCCTGTCCTCCGGCGCCGTCGACGCCAACCGGTTGCGCAGCCGCAGGATGTCGGCGTACTGGTCCAGGATTGCCTGCTTGTCGCCCAGCCCGACCTCGGCGATGCGCCGCGAGATCGCCCGCACGATCTCGGTCAGCTCCGACACCGCGGCCAGCGCCCGCGGCGTGGCACGCAGCGTCAGGCGGGTACCACGGTTGAACTCCACCGCACCCAGGCCGGTGTTGACCCGTTCGATCTGCTCGCTGATGCGCCGCGCCTCCTGCTCGGCGACGCGGTGCAACGTCAGGATGGCGTCCGGTGCCTGCTCGGTGACCAACCGCATCATCCGCTCGTAGGCCTCGGGCAGTTCCCGTTCGTCGATGTGCCGGCACAGCGCGACATAGTCGTGCACACGCTCATCGAAATTGTCCGAGTTGTTCGGCACGGCATCCGGGAACGCGGTATCGAACGTGTTGAGGATGCGCGCCAACTCGTCGTAGGAGCGCCGCCGGCTCTCCCGCAGCTGCTCGCGCTCCTTCTTGATCGCGGTGAACAGCGCGTCGCGATGTGGTTCGGGCTCGAGCAACTCCAGGGTCACCGGGACCTGGTCGGAGTAGCGGTGCAGCAACTCGGTCAGCGGTTCGGACACGAAAGCCGGCGAGAGCCGCTCCTGTAGCTCCAGCAGCCGGGTGCGCCGGGAGTCCAAGTCGTCGCGGCGGGTCTGGATCGCACCGCGCCGGGTCATGAGTTTCTGGATCTGTGACCAGCATTCGTCGGCTCGGGCATTGAGCGCCTCGATGTCGGGATTGTCGGCCAGCAGCAGCTCGTACTGCTCGCGCAACCGGTCGGCATGCCCGTCGGCGGTCTCGATGTCGATCTGGCTCCACTGTCCGAACTGCTCGCAGATCGCCTTGCACGCTGCGGCCCGGTCCCGCCACCGCTGACGCTGCGCGGTGATGTCGTCGGCGGTGCGCCGCGCCGTCTGGTAGGTCTGTTCGGCCGCGGCCAGATCGACGGTCAGGGCGTTGATCTTGGCCGAAACATCACCCTGGTACAGGTATTCGGACTGCCGCAGCGGTCGCCGGTCGTCCTTGACCGCCACCCGGTCGGAATCTTTGTACAGGCCGGTGTCGGTGACCGCCCGGCGGAATCGGGCGAACACGTCGGGGGTGTCGACGCAGACGTGGTCCCCGGCAGTGGCGATGATGGCTACGGCCTCGGCAGCGCACGGGTGCTCCGGATCGACCGGAAAGAGTTTACCGGCCAACGTGTTCGGCTCAGGATCGCCCGGGGTGCTGCCGTAGGTGCTGGTCCGCACGTGGTGCAGCGCCAGCCGTCCGCGCATGTTCGTCTCGTTGACGAACCGCAACACCGCGGCCCAGTGCTGATCAGGCACCAGCAGCCGCAGGCCCGGCCCGCGCAGCACCTTCTCCACCGCGGTGCGCCACCGGGTCTGGTCGGCGCGCAGGTCCATCAGCTCGGCCACATAGGGCAGCGCGCCGGTATCCACACCGACTGCGGCGCAGATGTGTTCACGCATCGCCAGCGCGAACTCCGGTAACGCCGAACCGACACGCTCGACACGCTTGAGCTCCTTGGCGGCGTCGTCGCGCGCGATGCGGGCCGCCTTCTGCGCGTACTCGGCGTCGGTGGAGGCTTCGCGTTGCCGTTCCACCCAGGCCAGCAGCTCGGTGGCCTCGCCGAGCAGTTGCTCGCGCAGGTTCCAGAATTCGTCGGCGGTGTCCGGGATATCCAGACCCTGCGCGGTGAGCATGTCCTCGTAGGCCGCGCGGCGACGCGATACCTGCTCGGCGGCGGTCTCGGCGGCAGTCACCTGCGACTGCAGCGGCCCCAGGCTGGCGCTGTTGCCGCTGATCTGCGCATTGAGCGAATCAGCCTCGGCCTTGGCCAAATTCAGCGACCGGGTGACGTCTTCGTACTCGTTGTCGAGCTGCTCGACGGTGGAGTCCAGCTGTGCGATCTGCGCCGGGCACTGGGCAACCCGGACATGGTCGGTGAAGGCCCGCACCATCGGTGCGTCGACCAGATCGATGATGCCCAGATCCGAGGACTCCGAGGCGTAGCGCTGCTGGATCTTCTCGATGTCACCGAGGATCTTGCGTTTGCGCTGGGCGACAGCAAGCAGCTCACGCGCCTCGACCAGCGGGTCGATCTGCTTGAGTGCCTCGGGCAGTCGGGCCAGGCTGTCCGGTTCATCGAGCATGAACTCGCGGACGAACTGCTCGAGACCGCCGACACTCTTGAGCGACTTTGCTTTTCCGAGCAGCTGCTGGGCCGCGTCGGAGGCGCGGATACCGATGGTCGCGTACAACTGCGCCAGATACTGCGACTCCACCTTCGTGGTGAACCGCCAGCCGTCCCCCTGGCCCCGGGTGTCCTTGAACACACCCGCGTCGAATCGTCCAGCTGCCCAACGGTTACAGACGTCCTCGATGTCAAGATCACCGTCGCCGAGGGCGAACCGACTCGACGAGTCGTTGCGTGACTCGCCGGTCAGCCACTTGAGCACCAGGCCGGTGACGGTGCGCCCGGAATCACTGGAGTAGGTGACAGCGACCGCCGACCACGCGGTGCCCTCACCGCGCAGGTACATCACCCGGCTGGTGCCGCCGTCGCTGCGCTGCCCCCACGCGCCGCGCACGTACTTGTCGACGGTGCGCCGGCCCGCGCTGGACCCGGCGGCGGTGTTGTCACCCGAGGCGTTGAAGTTGCGCCGGTTGAACGGCAGGAAGCCCAGCGAGATCGCGTCCAGCAGAGAAGATTTGCCGCTGCCCGAGGCGCCGGCGATCAGCGCGCCGCCGACGCTGAACGGGATCGAATGGTAGCCGTCGAACACACCCCAGTTGATGACCTGCAACCGGGACAGGTGGAACTGTTCAGGCACCGTCTTCTCCCTCGGCGGGCGCGCCGCCCTTGAGCAGCTGCTCGAACTGCTGCTGTAGTTCGGTGATCACGCTGGCGGTCATCACCGCGGTGATGACGGGGGAGATGGTGTAGCTGTCCTCGTCGTCGCGGCTGCGGCGCAGGATCTCCAGGCCGGCCAGCCGGGTGATGGCGCCGTCGATGCGTGCGGCGAACGTCACCGCGTCGCGGTCGGTGTCATTGAGCACCCCGGAGAACAGGCCGTGCATCTCCTCGCGGCTGATCAGCACGCTCTGCCCGCCGGAGGCGCGCATCATCTGGGCCAGGTGCAGCGCCAGGATGGAGTCGTAGGTGCCCAGCGGCTCACGGCGCAGAAGCTTGACGCCCCGGGCGGATTCGTAGCGGGCCTGCTCGACGAACGCCACATCCGAACCGTCGATGACACGCAGCAGCAGATCCAGCTCCGAGAGCCGCACCGCCAGCTGGTCGCGGTACTCCAGCACCCAGGCGTAGATGTCGCTGTCGGACTCGGCGCTGACGTAGCGGCGGGTCAGCAGATGCTGCAGTGCCCAACAGGCGCGGTCGGGCAGCTCGGAGACGTCACCGTCGAAACGCGGCCGGCGTTGCTGCGGGGGACGGGCGTTCTGGTCGACCTGGGGAAGCGACGAGAAGTCGATATCAGGGTCGGTGGTGGTCACGTCAGCGCTCCCGCGATCGGTTCGGTGAAGTGCAGTTCGGGCACCGCTATTTCGCGGTCGGTTCCGTCGAGCGAACGGAAGCGCACGGCGGTCGATGTGGTGACGGTGGTGTTGGGTTGTTTGAGTGCCCACGACCACAACACGATGACGTGCCCGAGATAGGCGTTGTCGAGCAACCCCACGGCTTCGGGCAGGGAGACCGGGCCGTGGCGCACCGCCGCGTTGAGCATCTCGGTCATCGCCGGTGCGTCGACCTGCGTGGTCAACGCGGCGAAGCTGGCCAGGTCGACCTCGCCGTCGGCGGGTTTGGCCGGCTTCGGGGCGGACAGCTCGCCGATCTTGAAGCTGAGCGCGCCGACCGAGCTGATCGTGTGCCGGGCCAGCGGCAGCTCGATGTCCAGCCGCGAGTCGGTCAGGCTCGACGTGAGCAGCGTGCGCGCCGCGCCGATGGCCTCGTTGAGCTGCCGCGCCACTCCGCGGCTCTGTTCCAGCGTGCCGAACGCGGTGAACCGCTTGACCCGTTGCGCGCAGCGCTGCTGGATGCGCTCGACCTCGTCGATCTGGTGTCCGACCAGCTCGAAGAAGCCGGCCATCACCTTGCGCAGTGCCGGGTCCAGCGCGGGCAGACCCTCGGCGACCGCGGTCACATCGGCCTCGAACTCAGCGCGCTGATCGGGATCGTTGATCATCCGCAGGAACGCGCGGTGGCTGTCGCGCCCCTGGGAATCCCAGGCGGCCTGGTAGTCGGCATACATCTGGCGCTGTCGGTCGCGGTAGGCAACGTTGCTGTCGATCGGCTCGTCCAGCGCGGCGGTGGCCTGCTCGATCATCGAACCGTACTGGCCGATGTCGGTGATCAAGCGTTCCATCTGCAGCGCGATGGCGCGGGCCTCGTCGTAGCAGTCGGTGACATCGGGTTCGGGCCGGCGTCCGGCGTCGAGATCATCGAGTTCGGCTTGCAGTGCGGCGATTTCGGCCTCGATGTGTTTGCGCACCCGGGCCGGGTCACCGTCGACCCTGACTGCGACCTGCTTGAGCCGGGACGCGATGCCGTTGATCGAGCCGCCGGTGGCGATGGTGTCATTGCGGCGCATGCCGCGCAGGAAGTCCAGTGCCCGGCGGGCATCCTGGGTCAGATAGCAGACGTTGCGGTCGCTGCGCTCGTCGAGCACACGATGCAGCCAGCCCTGGCTGGCCCACGATTTGATCAGCGCGAGCCCAGACTGCCCGTCGGTGGCGTCGAGCTCGGTCAGGTCGCGCTCCAAGGCGACCACCAGCTCGGTCTCGCCGACCACCCCGTCGCACAGATGACGCTCCATCAACGTCGAGTACAGGCTCAGATTTGTGGTCGCCAGCAGCCGCAGCGGCCGCGAGCTCTGCAGGTCGCGGTTGAGCTCGAGCAGGTCGGCGACCGACAGTGCGCCGTGGTCGTCCACCTGGCCTCCTGGTCTGCGTATGGATGGGTGCGGACGGTCCAAGATAGGCCACGACGCGGACACCTTTTGGTACGCGGCGGGGTTGTGTCGCAACTGCCTGTGGCCGGTGTGGCCCCTGAGGTCACCTCCGCTGCCCAAGATGGCCTCTGAGCTGCGGTGATGTCGGTGCGCGCCGGTAGAATCGGGTCAGTCGATTTCTCGGGGGGTAGTGGGTGGAATGGCCGGTGTGCGGCATGTGCGGTGCGGCCGCACCGTTTCGTTGGATGGGTGAGGTGCACGACTGCGACGGGGGGACGCGTCGTGAGGAACGGCTACTGGTCTCGCTTCCCGACCCCGACCCGCAACCGACGCACCCGGAGTGCGGCAACGCGCTGCGAAGCCGCGTCGTGATGGAAACCTGGGTCGAGGACGACGACCTCGCGCACCTGACGCGCTACATGGAGCGGGTGCAGGACGACGAGGATGTGAGCTGGGTGCACGTCGTGGTGCGCGCGGATGGATCGCTGGAGTTCGTCGCGCCGGGATTCATCCACAGCCGGCCGGTCGGCGCCGCCGAGCAGACCGGGCGCTAATCACCGCCCGCCTGTGACACCCCGGTCTGCGCTGTATTTGGGCACCCGGATCGAGTCGTAGAGCCGGATGCCTTTGCGGTTGAGCCGGGCCAGGGCGTCGGTGACGGGGCGGGGCAGCGCGGAGAGCAGTCGCACCCCGCTCAGGAAGGCCCACGCGTTCAGCGATGAGGACGGCAAGATGCTCTTCGCCACTCCCTTGGCCAGTGCGCGTGCGCCCAGCACCGGTTCGCGCATGACGTTCTCGTAGGCCGGAAACGCCGTCGTGTGATCGCCTCCGGCCGCGGCCAATTCGCCGGCCAGGACGTAGGCGCCGATCACTGCGAGGCTGGTGCTGCCGCCGACGGCCGGGCCGGGACAGTATCCCGCGTCGCCGACCAGGGAGACCCTTCCGCTCGACCAGCTGGTGAGCTGGAGCTGGGTGATGGCGTCGAAGTAGAACGCTGGCGTGCGGCCGAGTTCGTCGAGCCAGCTGTCCACCTCGGTGCTCATCCCGGTGAAGCGTTCGGTCAGCTGGCGTTGCTGCGCGGCCGTATCGCGGTGGTCGTAGTCGAAGTCCCCCGATGGCCGGAACAGGAAGACCGCCCGGGCGTCGTGGAGATGCTCGGCGGTGTAGATCATGGCCATCCGGTCGACATCCAGGTAGCCGGGCATTTCCCCGGCTGTGACAAGAGATTTCGGCACCGACACCACCGACAGGTAGGCACCCAGGAACTCGGTGTGCCCGGCATCGGGGCCGAACACCAGTTGCCGGACACCGGAATGCAATCCGTCGGCGCCGATCACCAGATCGAACCGGCGCGACCCGCCGGAGGCGAGATCAACCCGCCCGTCTGGGTCGATCGCGGTGAGCTGATCGCCGAACAGATACTCGATTCCGTCGTGACCGGCGTCGAAGAAGATCTGACTCAGATCGTCGCGCATGATCTCGACGTGGCGAGCCGAGATCGCCGAGGACAGCTTGCCGTAGTCCATCCGGACCGGCCAGCGGCCACCGGGCCGACGGAAGACGATCCGATGGGTCCCGGTCGCGTGCGCCAGCACCTGGTCCAGCACGCCCATCTGCTCGGCGATGTCCATGGCGGGACCGAACAGGTCGACGGCGTGGCCGCCGGTCTTGCGCAACCGCGGGGCACGCTCGACCACCGTGACATCGAAGCCGTGCCGGGCCAGCCAGTAACCCAGCACCGGCCCGGCGATGCTCGCGCCGGAAATCAGTACGCGCATGACACGCTCCTTACTTAACGTTCGGTAAGTGGACGGACGCCAGCTTACTTAACGATCGGTCAGTTAGGGTAGGTCCGTGAGCGCGGTACGCCCGGACACCCGGCAGAAGATCCAGGACGTCGCCCGCGAACTGTTCGCCGAGAAGGGCGTGCAGCGCACCAGCCTGCAGGACATCGCTGCCCGATTGGGCATCACCAAACCGGCCCTGTACTACCACTTCGCGTCACGGGAAGACCTGGTGCGCAGCATCGTCCAGCCCCTGGTGGACGGCGGTGAACGATTCGTCTCACAGTGCGAGCAAGCCGACGGCCTGACACCGGTGGAACTGCTGGAGGCGTACTTCGACTACTTCTATGCCCACCGCGCCGATCTGGTCACGGTGGTCTCCGAGCTGAGCACCATCGCCAACCTCGGCCTCATCGACAGCATGCTGGCCTGGCGGGAACGGCTCGGCCGGGTCCTGTTCGGACCGGACCCGACCCTGGATCAATCGGTGCGTGCGGTCATCGCCCTGGGCGGTCTGCAGGACTGCTGCCTGCAGTTCCCCGACGTACCGGGCGACGAGCTGCGCGCCGTCGGGGTCTCCGCGGCGCTGGCGACGCTGGGTCTGTCCGACACCGCCGAGTAACGCGGGGAGCCACCCGTGCCAGGATGACGGTCATGACGGTGGTGTTCGTGCATGGCAACCCGGAAACGTCGGCCATCTGGGGTCCGCTGGTCGCCGCGCTGGGGCGTGACGACGTCGTGCTGCTGTCCCCGCCCGGCTTCGGGGCGCCGCTGCCCGACGGGTTCGCCGCCACCTATCTGGACTACCGGGACTGGCTGGAGAACGAGCTGTCGACGATCGACGGGCCGATCGACCTGGTCGGGCACGACTGGGGCGGCGGACATGTCGTCAACGTCGTCATGCACCGTCCCGAACTGGTGCGCAGCTGGGCCAGCGACGTCGTCGGCCTGTTCGACCCGGACTACGTCTGGCACGACATGGCCCAGGTGTGGCAGACCCCCGGCGCCGGCGAGGAGCTGATCGAGAACATGATGGGCGGCGGGGTGCAGGCGCGCACCGAGCTGATGCGCTCGCTGGGCATCCCCGACGACATCGCCGCGGCGCTGGCCGAGGAACAGAACGAGGACATGGGCACAGCGATCCTCGCGCTGTACCGCTCGGCGGCCCAGCCCGCGATGGCCGAGGCCGGCAGAGCGCTGGAGAACGCCGCGGCCCGGCCTGGGCTGTCCTTGCTGGCCACCGAAGACCCGTACATCGGGCAGTCCGACAACCGCCGGCGCGCCGCCGAGCGGGCCGGTGCGCGCACCGAGGTGCTCGAGGGTTTGGGGCACTGGTGGATGGTCGAAGACCCGGCCCGCGGGGCGGCGGCGCTGACCACGTTCTGGGCGACGCTCGACTAGCTGCGCGCCGCAGCTCAGATGGCGTACGTGCGGGGCGCGTGCTGCACCGACACCCAATGGTCGGTGGTGAATTCGTCGACTGCCCACTGGCCGCCGAACCGGCCGATGCCCGAGCTCTTCTCGCCACCGAATGCGGTATTGGCCTCATCGTTGACCGGGGCGTCGTTGATGTGGGTCATGCCCGCCTGGATTCGTCGTCCGAACCGCACCGCGCGGTTGACATCGCGGCTGAAAACCGCTGAGGACAAACCATATTCGGTGTCATTGGCGATTCGCAGGGCATCGTCGTCGCCGTCGGCACGGATCACCGTCATCACCGGGCCGAACACCTCCTCGCGCGCCGTGGCGACATCGTTGCCGCCGGTGAGGACGTGCGGCGGCAGGCACTGGCCTGTCGGTCCGAACGGCTCCCCGCCCAGCACCAGCTCGGCACCGTCTCCCGGGCCCGGGAGACGGTGTCCTGAATGCTCTGCACCTGCGACGAGTTGATGATGGGGCCGAGGTGGTTGTCCGGGTCGCGCGGATCACCGACCTTGAGCTGCTTGACTCTGTCGACGAAGCGCTGCAGAAACTCGTCGTGCACGTCGGTGTCGACGATGATCCGGTTGACCCGCATGCAGATCTGGCCCTGATGGAAATACGACCCGAACACCGCGGCCTGCACCGCCAACTCCAGATCGGCATCGTCGAGCACCACCAAAGGCCCGTTCCCGCCCAGTTCCAGCGCCAACTTCTTCAGCCCTGCCTTCTCGGCGATCCCTTTACCCACCGGGGTCGACCCGGTGAAGCTGACCACCCGGGGCGTCGGGTGGGCCACGATCGCGTCGCCGATGTCCGAGCCCGACCCGACGAGCACCGACAACAACCCCTGCGGCAGCCCGGCCTCTTCGAAAATCCGGGCCAGCAGCAGGCCTCCGGTCACCGGGGTGTCACCGGCCGGCTTGAGCACCACCGCATTGCCGACCGCCAGCGCTGGTGCCACCGAGCGGTTCGACAGCTGCATCGGGAAGTTCCACGGTGAGATGACCGCCACCACCCCGACCGGTTCACGGTAGACACGACTCTCCTTGCCGGGAATGTCGGATGCCATGATGCGGCCCTCGACATGATGAGGCATCGATGCGGCCTCCCACATCACCGAGCGCACCAGACTCCACTCCAGCTCCGCCTTGGCCAGCGTGCCGCCGGTCTCGCGGACCAGCCAACCCACGATCTCGTCTTTGCGCTCGGTCATCGTCGCCGCCGCTGCGCGCATCACCCCGGCGCGTTGGGCGGGCGGAGATTCTGCCCAATCATGCTGTGCTGCAACGGCAACCTGGTAGGCCTCGTCGAGGTCGTCCTGACCAGCCTGGGCGATATCGGCCAGGACGTCTCCGGTGTAGGGGTCGGTGCTGGTCCGGGTCTTGCCGGCCGAGCCGGCTCGCCACCGGGTGCCGATCGGCATCGTGTCGAAGTCAGGGTAGCCGGCCATCAGAATACCGGCCCGATCGCGGTGCGCATCGAACCTCCTCGTCGGTGGGTGTCCGACGCGGCTACCCGCCGCCGGCGCGGCCAAACACGTGGCTCAGGCCCGATGGGCCGGGCCGGGCTCGGGCGGTGTGGCCGGTGTGGCGGGTGTTTCCGGGATGTCGTCGGGCGTCAGCCGCTCCGGCACCTCGGTCGGGGTGAGCCGATCCGGTGGCTCGTTCGGGGTGGTCATGGGTTAGGCGTACCCCGATCACGTCAACGCGAAGCGCAGACCCGCGACCGCAATGCCGTTCCAGATGTCGGCGGCGACCTCTTCCGAGCGCGCCGCGATGACGTCACCGCCCCGCTCAAGCACCGTGACCGCGATCCGGGACAGCAGATCGTAGCCGTCGTCGCTGTAGGTGATCGAGCCGTCGGTGTCGTCGAGCCGGCCCAGGATGTCGACGGTGAAGTCGTAGATCAGCGTGGACACCGCGCCGGTGGCCGCAGCCCGGCCGATGTCGACGAGGTCGGTGGCCACCAGGCCACGGGCCACGCCGTCGCCGATGTCGTCGGCCAACGCGGTGACGCGTGTGGCGTTCAGGGTCGAAAGTCCGGGGCGGATCGCCTCATCGATCTGGTCGGGTCGTAGCGTGTCGGGCGAACCGGGCACCAGCACCAGCTCGCGCTTGTGGTCCAAACCGCGGTAGAGGCTGAGCAATGGGTCGGCCGCGAACAGGAACAGCGGCCTGTTCGCCGCCGGATCGACGTGTGCCAGTTCGACTTCCACCGCCTCGGCAACCCGCTTGGCGTAGGTCTCCAGCAGCAGCTTCTTTCCTTCGTCACCAACCAGCCGGCCGACGTGGTCACGGTCGCGGATGGTTGCGCGGTTGGTGGCGTCGGCAGCGTCGGCGGCGTACTGGCCTTCCAGCGCGAACTCCTCGGCGCGGGTGGTGGCGGTTGCCTGCCAGAGATTCCAGCCGTTGGCCGACAGCGTCAGCGCATACGCCTCCTGCGGAGTGGTGACCGCGCGCACCAGCTGGCCGATATCGAAAAAGGTGCCGACCTGCGACTGGTTCTGCAACGCATTCGGCAGCACGAAAACCTCGTGAAAATCGTCGGCGATGAAGATCGCCAGCGACCGCGACGGGCGCATCCACAGCTCCGAGTCGGCGATCTCGTCCCACCTGTCGCGCAGACGCTGTTCGATGGCCGACGCCACACCGCGCTGACGCGCCGAACGCAGTGCCGTGTCGACGGCGCTCTTGGCGGTCAGTAGATTGTTGTCACGATGATCCGGTCCGGGCTGCGTCTCGGCGTATACGGTGACGGCGATCTCATGGGGTTCGCCGAGCCTGCGCAGATCGGCGGTGTCGGGCAGCTGATAGCGCGGCAACACTCACTCCTTTGTGTCGGTTGTCCTCTACATCCACTGTACGGAACTGGCTACCACGCGATGGAGCGTGTGAAACCCGGTGGCTAAGAGGTGTTTTTCAGCGCGCGGACGGTCTCCAGTAGCTGATCGACCTCGCTGTCGGTCGTCGACCACGCGCAGACGAATCGCACCACCGCAACGTCGGGATCGGGCTGGTGTGCTGCGTAGTGCCGGCCAAGCGCGCGGTGAGTGTCGGCGTCGAGCTCGACGAACACCTCGTTGGCCTCGACCGGGCAGGCCAACCGTAGGCCCGCCCGCTCGAAGCCGGCGCCGAGCCGGGCGGCCATCGTGTTGGCGTGCGCTGCGGTGCGCAGCCACAGCCCGTCGCGCAAGAATGCCGAGAACTGCGCCGCGACGAACCGGTTCTTACTGGCAAGATGACCGATCTGCTTCTGCACGAAGCGGATACCCGCAAAGTGCTCGGGTCGGCGGATCAGCAGCGCATCGCCGAACAGCATGCCGTTCTTGGTGCCACCGACCGTGACGATGTCCGCGTCGCCAATTGCTGCTTTGGCTGAGACACCTAGTGCGGCAACGGCATTGGCCAAGCGCGAACCGTCGATGTGGACGAGCAGGTCGAGATCGTGGGCGTGGTCGACGAATTCGGCGAGCGCCGCAGGATTCCACACCCGGCCGTTCTCGGTGGACTGGGTGATGCTGACGATGCGGGGCTGGGAATGGTGCACCGGGCCTCGGCGTGCCGCGTGACGGTCGAGTGCGGTCGGATCGATCAACCCGTCGTCGCTGGGCAGCCGGGTCAGTGGCGCCCCGGACAATCGCACCGGTCCACCGGCTTCGTCGACCAGCACGTGCGCGATGTCACTGCACAGGACCTCCTGCCACGGCCGCACCGCCGAGGCCAGCGCGATGATGTTGGCCGCGGTGCCGGTGAAGGTGAACAGCACCTCGGCGTCGGGTGCCTCGAACGTCGCCCGCAGTGCGTCGGCAGCCTCGGTGCTGACCTGGTCGGCGCCGTAGGCCGCGGCCGAGCCGGTGTTGACCTGCTGTAGCGCCGCCATCGCCGCCGGATGCGCCGGAGCGGCGTTGTCGGAGGCGAACGCGGTCGACACAGGCACGTGCGCCATGATTCCACGGCGCCCCGGAAACTCTATTCCGCGGCGGGGCGGGGGTGGGTGGCCAGCCAGCTGAAGAAGTCGGTCGCGCAGAACACCGGCTTGCCGTACTCCGATGCTTTGCGCGCCTTGCCCGACTGCGTGCCCGCTTCGGCGGTGACCAGCACGTCGCAGCGCGTCTTGGTCACCGAAGCCACCGGTGCCAACCCCGCAGCCCGGGCCAAGTTCTCCATCTCCCACCGCTCCAGCACCCGACCGTCGGCGTCGGCAGCTGTGCCGGTGAAACAGATCCGCGCGCCCGGCACCAGAACCGCGGCGATGTCCTGCTGTTCCTCCGCACATGACTGCGTGACGTCGATGTCCACCCCCAACAGCAGGGAGGCTTGGCGCAGCCGCGCGGCCACCTCGGCGGGCAGCGTGACCCGCGCCGCTGCCGCACCCAACTGATCGGCCACCGACTGGCGGGCCGCGGCATCCCACGACGAGTCGAGGTCGCGGGTCACCGCGGCCCCGAGCAGCGTCGCGCCCACGTCACGACTGACCCGCAGCAGCGCCGACAAGCCGGGCAGGTGTTCTGCCACCGGAGTGTTGATATCCGGGTCGCGACTGACCAGCAGACCCGAAACAGACTCGTCTGCAGCAGGTTCGGAGAACGCCGACGAGCCCATTTCGGCGTCCTGGGCAACGTGCATCGCCAACTGGGAGCGGGCCCGCTCCAGCGCGGTACGCCCGGTGACCCGTCCGTCGCGCAGCGGCACCCCCAGCGGCATCGCGGTCACGTAGCCGAGTCGCTTGAGCTCGAAATCGAGCAGTCCCAACTGGTCGTCGACACCGACACCAACCGGCGTCCACCCCTCCAGCATCGGCGCGATGACCGCCCAGACCTCGCGCAGCGTCGGTGCCAGCAGCACGTCGGAGACGCTGATGCCGAACGCCGTTCGCGCGTCGGCCAGATCGCGCTGCGGGTTGATCAGCGTCGAGATCGCGGTGCCGTCGTCGAAAGCCACCGCCAGTTCGACCGGACGCGGCCGTGACATCCGTCCCTCGTCACCGACGGTCAGCATCCCGATCGCGCAGTACCGCCGAGCATCCGACGTGCCGCCCGCACTGCGCAGAAAGCGTGCGATCCGCCGGTCGATCTTCAGATCCTTGGGCAGCACAGGTCTTTTGAGCACCAGGCCGGACAGTGACGTGCACCGACTCAACGCCACGTACAGCTGGCCGGTGGAGAACATCCCGCCGGTCAGGTCGACGACCACCCGGTCCAACGTCTGGCCCTGGCTCTTGTGGATCGTGATCGCCCATGCCAGCTTGAACGGCAACTGGGTGTAGGAGCCGACCACCTCACGACCCAACGAGGCACCCGAGACCACGGGTCGCGTCACCTCCCAGGTGAACGGGGTGACATCGGCGACCGAGCCGTCGGGAAACTCGACCTCCACAACGGCGCCGTAGCGGTCGTAACCCACCCCGACCACCCGGCCGATGCTGCCGTTGACCCAGCGACCGTGCTGGTCGTTGTTGAGCATCATCACCTGTGCGCCGACCTTGAACCGCAGGGTTTCCTCCACCGGCGCCTCGAACAGCGTCAGGTCACCCGATGCCCGCGCCTGATGCACCATCTCGTCACCGGGAAGGCGTTGCAGCTGTTGGCGATTGCGGGCGGTGACGAGCCGGTTGGTGGGCGCCAGGGTCAGCCACAGCTCGTCGTCGGGCGGGACGAAGTCCCGGTCGGCGCGGGCGTTCAGTTGCTCCTGCGCGTGACCCAGCAACACACCCTCACGAATCTCGTTGAGAATCGCTGTCATCCGGTCGTCGCCGAGTTGACGGAACACCGTTGTCAGCGACACCGTGGGGAAGTCGTCGCGCCGGAAACTCTTGGCCGAGAAGAAGTACGGGGTGTCATAGGTCGACGAGAAGAAGGCCGATTCATGCTCGCTGACCACCGGCGGCAGCTGGTACAGATCACCGACCAGGACGATCTGCACCCCGCCGAACGGGGTGCCCGGCTGCGGGCCGAATCGCTGCAACGCGGCGCTGACCATGTCGAACACGTCGGCGCGCACCATCGAGGCCTCGTCGATGATCAGCGCGTCCAGCGAGGCGAGGGTCTTGCTGAACCGGCCGGGCCGGTAGGCGCCGGAGACCACGTCGTGCAGCGTCGTCGTTGCGCGAAAGCCGAAGAGCCGGTGGATGGTGTAGCCCTCGACGTTCAACGCGGCGATGCCCGTCGGGGCCACCACGACGACGTTGCGATCGGTGTCGGCCAGATGACGCCGGATCAGGGTCGACTTGCCGGTGCCGGCCTTGCCGGTCAGGAACAGGTGCTCCCCACCGGCCAGCAGCGCCAGCGCGTGGCGGAACTCGTCGGTGAGGACCACCGCTCGGCCCTCAACGGTCGACATACCGCGGAATCGTATTCCGCGTCACGAGATCGCCGGAATAGCAGCCGAGGCTGCTCACTGGCGGGGCTCGGGAGTGTCGCGGGGCTCGGGGGCGTCGGGGGTGTCGCGGCGGGCGCGCCCGGCCCGCCACCGGCGCCAGCCGCGATGCGCGGCGAATGCGCCGATCACCGCCATCGCGCACCACACCGCGATCGCGGCGAACGCCAGCGGCGCGGAGAACTCGGCGATCGACGCGCCCACCGCGGTGTACACGAACGCCCTGGGCGCCGACCCGATGAACGCACCTGCCGCCATCTGCCACAGCGGCACGCCGAAGGCCCCGAACGCGTATGACGCCAGCGCGTCGGACACGCCCGGCACGAACCGCTGGCCCACCACCGCCCAAAGGCCGCCGCGCGCGATCAGCCCGTCGATGCGGGCAGAACGCGCGGGTCCCAGCAACGCGCGAGCACTCTCCTTGCCGGCGCGTCGGCCCGCGAAGCTCGCGATCAGTGCGGTGCCGACCGTCGCGCCCAGCGTGGTGAACGTGCCCAGCAGCGGCCCGAACAGGAACCCGCTGGTCCCGGCCAGCAGCGGCCCGGGCACCAGCACCGCGCCCATCACCGCCGAGATCACCACGAACGCCAACGGCGCCAGCGGGCCGGTCGACTCGATGGCCGCCCGGATGTAGCCCACGTCGATGACGCGCTCGATGGCCACCAGGTAGAACAACACCCCCAGCAGCACCACGAACAGGGCCAACCGCACGATGTGCCGGCGCCGCGACGTCTCCGCAACCCCTTCGGTCTCAACCATCGGTCGCAATCCTGCCGTACATCGCTAAGTTGGCACGATGAGCGCGTCACCGGGGGATCTCGCCGTGACCCGCCGCGACGTGCTCATCAGCGCCGACGAGCTGGCCCGGCTGCTCAACAACGGTGCGCAGATCACGCTGCTCGACGTGCGGTGGTCGCTGTCCGAACCCGACGGCTCCGCCGCCTACGCGGCAGCACACCTACCCGGCGCGGTGTATGTGTCGTTGGACGACGAGCTCAGCGATCACAGCGTCTCCGGGCGCGGACGCCACCCGTTGCCGTCCGGATCTACGCTGCAGGCCGCCGCTCGACGCTGGGGTGTGCGTTCCGGCGTCCCGATCGTCGTCTACGACGACTGGAACCGCGCCGGGTCGGCGCGCGCATGGTGGGTGCTCAAAGCCGCCGGCATCGCCGACGTCCGCATCCTCGATGGCGGACTGGCGGCGTGGCAGGGCGAACGGCATTCCGGCGTCGTGACGCCCGCGCCCGGTGATGTCACCGTCACCCACGAGGACCTGTATCACGGCGCGCTGCCGACCATCACCGCCGACGAGGCCGCCGACACCGCGGTGTTGCTCGACGCCCGCTCACCGCAGCGCTACCGCGGTGACGACGAACCCGTCGACCCGGTCGCCGGCCACATCCCCGGCGCCCGGAATCTGCCCAGCACCGATCTGCTCGCCGACGACGGCAGCCTGCGGGCAGACCTCACCGAGACGTTGGACGCCCGGGGCGTGCATCGCGGCAACGGCATCGCCGTCTACTGCGGGTCGGGCGTGACGGCGGCGGTGGTCGTCGCGGCGCTGGCAGTCACCGGTGTGGACGCCGCGCTGTTCCCCGGCTCATGGTCACAGTGGAGCGCCGAGGCGCGCCCGGTCGCGCTCGGCGACGAGTCACTCCCGTAGGTCGAGCACCGGGGTCGGCCGGCGGAATCCACGGGTGACCACCACCAGCCACAGCAGGCCGACGGCCATCCAGATCAATCCGAACACCAATGTCTGCCCGGACAAACTGGTCCACAACCACGCCGTCAGCGAGAACCCGATGCCGGGCAGGATGACGTTGAGCACGACATTGCGTTCGCCCCGATCGACGAAGTAGTGCTTGATGACCGACAGGTTCACCGCCGAGAAGGCAACCAGCGCGCCGAAACTGATCAGCGAGGCCAGCATGCCGAGGTCGATGACGATCGCGGCCAGCGAGATGACGCTGACCACCAGGATCACGTACACCGGGGTGCTGAACCGTGCCGAGATGTGTCCGAACACCTTGCGCGGCAAGATCCCGTCGCGGCCCATCGCGTAGAGGATCCGCGACACCGAGGCCTGCGAGGTCAATGCCGAACCCAGGGCTCCGGCGACGTAGGCCGCGGTGAAGAAGGTATCGAGGAACCGCCCACCGGCGGCGACCATGACATCCAGCGATCCCGAGTCGACATCGGTGAAGTCGTGCGACGGGAACACCAGGTGCGACACGTAGGACAGGGTGATGAAGATCGCCCCGGACACGATGGTGGCGATCATGATCGCCCGCGGCACCGACCTTTTGGCGTCCTTGGCCTCCTCGGACAACGTGGACACCGCATCGAAGCCCAGGAACGACAGGCACAGGATGGCCGCGCCGGCCAACAGCGGGCCCATCCCGGCGGCGCTGCCGTCCCCGGTGAAAGGCGCCAGCAGGCTGACGGTACCCGAACCGGCGACCTGCCCCAGGGCCAGCACCAGGAACACCACGATGAAGATCGCCTGCACGGCGATGATGAGGAAATTGGTGCGCGCCACTGACACGATGCCGACGATGTTGAGCACCGTGACCACGGTGATCGCGACGACAATGATGACCCAGTTCGGTAACCCCGGCAGCGCCGCGTTCAGATACAACCCGATGACGAGGTAGTTGATCATCGGCAGGAACAGGTAGTCCAGCAACAGCGACCAGCCGGCAACGAAGCCGACCGGCGGACCGAAGGTGCGTTGGGTGTAGGTGTAGGCCGAGCCCGCGATCGGAATGGCCGCGGCCATCCGGGCATACGACAGTGCGGTGAAAACCATCGCGACGGTCGTCACCAGGTAGGCCAGCGGTAGCCGACCACCCGAAGTCTCGGTGACGATCCCGTAGGTCGTGAACACCGTCAGGGGCACCATGTACACCAGACCGAACAGCACCAGCGAGGGTGTGCCGAGCGCACGCTTCAGCTTGCTCTCGTGGGTTCCGGTGAGGAATTCCGCAGTCATGCTCAACCTTTCAGTTCTCGGCCCGGTATGCCTGCGCACCCCGCAGGTAGGTGGCCCGGACGTCCACGCCGGGAAGCTCCAGGGCGGCGACGGTTCGTGGATCGCGATCCAGCCAGACCAGGTCGGCACTGGCGCCCGGGGCGATGCTGCCCCAGGTCTGCTCGGCGAAGCCCTGATAGGCCACCGCCGCGGTATAGGCCGACAGCGCGCGCTCGATCGGAAGGATCTCGTGGGGCGTCCAACCGCCGGCCGGGATCCCCTCGGCGGTGCGTCGCGACGTGGCCACCGCGATCCCGTCCAATGGCGCACCCGAGGACACCGGCCAGTCTGAGCCGAAACTCAATGCGGCGCCCGAGGTGTCGAGGGTGCGAATCGGGTATTGCTTCTCGGCACGCTCAGGGCCCAGTCGCGGGACCGTGAGGACCGTCATCAGCGCGTCGAGCTGCGCCCACAGCGGCTGCATGTTCGGGATCACCCCGAGGGCGGCGAACCGGGACAGGTCGGCGTCGCCGACCAGCTGACAGTGCGCGATCACCGGGCGGCGGTCGCGGGGACCGTTGTGGCGCACCACGTATTCGACGGCGTCGAGCGCCTGACGCACCGCGGCGTCACCGATGGCGTGGATGTGGATCTGCAACCCCAGTTCGTCCACCCGGCGCGCCGCCTCGGCCAGCGACTCACCCGCCCAGTTGCGCATGCCGGTATGACTGTGCAGGCCAGAGCAATACGGTGCCAACAGAGCACCCGTCTCGTTCTCGACCACGCCGTCGGCGAAGAACTTCACCGTCTGCGCGGTGAGCAGCGGGTTGCGGGCCTGCTCGACGAGGGCTCGCTGCTCGGCGAACTGCGTCACCTGCGTGTCGAAGTATCGGGGATCGGCGTACAGCGCGAGATTGAACCGCATGCGCAAGACCCCACGGCGCGCGGCCTCGGCGTAGGTCGCGACGTCGGCCGGTTCCACCCACGCGTCCTGCACCCACGTCACCCCGCGGGCCAGGTAGTAGTCGGCGGCGGTGCCCAGCGCGTCGATCCGGGTCTGCTCGTCGCGGGGCGGCATCACGTCGGTCACCAGATCGACAGCGCCCCACTCCCGCAGCGTCCCGAGAACCGAACCGTCTGCGCGGTGCGGAATCTCACCCAATGGGGGATCCGGGGTGTCGGCAGTGATGCCGGCACGCTGCAGCGCCGCCGTGTTGCACCACACCGTGTGGTAGTCCCAGGCGCGCAGCACCACCGGGCGGTCGGGCACAGCGGCATCGAGCCAGCGGGCGTCGAACAGCCCACCGGGTGCCAGGCTGCCGTCGTAGGACGCGCCGACGATCCAGTCCTGGTCAGGGTGCGCGTCGGCGTACCGCCGGACCGCGTGCACGATCTCCTCGACCGACGTGCACTGTCGCACCGGGGGTCCGACCGCCTCCAGACCGCCGTAGAGCGGGTGGGCGTGTCCATCTCCGAACGACGGCATCAGAAAACCGCCCTGGAGGTCGACCTGCTGGGCCGCTCCAGCCCGGGCGCGGGCGGCGTCACCGAGCGCTTCGACGAGGCCGTCGGTCACCAGAACGGCGTCGGTGTCTGCCCCGCCGGTCCAGACCACACCGCCGGTGAACAACACCGAACTCATCGGATGACCTCGGTGGCTCGCTGACCCACGCCGTAAGGGTGTTGTGTGTCAACGGCTTCGGTCAGCGCCGTATAGGTGTCGGGCCGGCGGGTCAGCAGGAAAGGGAACAACTCGAGCCAGTCACGGCGTTGGTCGAGGTCGAGATCGGCCACCAACACCGCCTCGTCGTCGCGCGGCGCCTGCACCAGGATCCGGCCGTACGGGTCGGAGATGAACGACGAACCGTAGAACGACAGGGCACCCTCGTTCCCGACCCGGTTGGGCACCACCATGAACAACCCGTTGCTGATGCCGTGAGCGACGATGACCTGCTGCCACAGCGGACGGGTGTCGAAGTCGGGGAACACCGGCTCCGACCCGATCGCCGTCGGATAGACGAGCACCTCGGCGCCGCCCAGCGAGTAGCAGCGCGCCACCTCCGGAAACCATTCGTCCCAGCAGGTCGGCATCCCGATGCGGGCGCCCAGGCCATCGGGTTGGTAGACCGGGTACGGATCGGTGCCCGGGCCGGGGCGAAAGTAGGTGTCCTCGTAGTAGCCCGCCGAGATCGGGATGTGCAGTTTGCGGGTACGCCCCACCAGTTCCCCGGCCGGCGAGACCAGGATCGCGGTGTTGAACCCCGGCGCCTCGGCGTCAGGGGCCCGCTCGTAGAGCGAGGCGTGCACGAAGATGCCGTTGGCCCTCGCAGCCTCGGCGGCCAGCGCGAACGTCGGCCCGTCGGTCAGATCCTCGGTCAGTGCGACCGCAGCGCTGCCACCGCGGACGTCGGCCGGGTAACGCAACAGGGTGATCTCGGGCAGGAACACCGCCGTGGCGCCCTCGGCGGCGGCCCGATCGATGCCCGAGCGCAGCGTCGTGACCAGTTCGGCGGGGTCCTCGCGCCATCGATGTTGCATCAGGCCGACCCGCAGGGGCGGCCGGTCCGACGGCGTCGACCGGGACAACGGTGGGGCCGGATCGGCGGTGAGAGTCAGCATCCCGCTCCTAAAACGAATAAAGTTCGTTTATTGTGAACTGCGTCACCGGGCTGCGCAAGTGGGAGGTTCGCCATGGGTCGTCCGCGCATCCGACTGCTGTCGACCGACCGCATCGCCGAGGCCGCGCTGGACCTGGTGGTCAGCACCGGCGGCTTCACCATCGCCTCGGTGGCACACAAGCTGAATGTGCAGCCGTCGTCGCTGTACAACCACGTGTCCGGCCGTGACGACATCGTCGAGCTGCTGCGGGAACGGGCCATGGCCGAGGTCGAACTGCCCGCCGACGACCCTGCGCGGCCGTGGCGCGACATCGTCGCCGACATCATGCGGTCCTATCGCGACAGCTACGCCCGCTACCCGCAACTGATTCCGCTGCTGACCGAGTACGCGGTGAACAGCCCGCAGGCGATCACGATGTACAACGCACTGGCGGTGACGTTGACGCGGGCGGGCTTCTCGGCTGCCGACACGCTGCGCGCCATCACGCTGATGGACTCGTTCGTGCTGGGCGCCGCACTTGATGTTGCCGCTCCGGATCAGCCGTGGCTCGCGCGAGCCGAGGTGGTGCCCGAGTTGGCCGCGGCGCTGGCCACCGGGGCGCCGAAACCCCAACGCGCCGACGATGCGTTCGAGTTCGGCCTCGAGGTGCTGTTGCGCGGGTTGAGTCCGTGAACGTCAATACCGCGTCGTGACGGCACGCCGTTGACTACCGTGAGAGCTCTTTCGGGACAACAGCCAGGGGAGTGGTTCATGCGTGGTGTCGTGGTGGCGGGTCTGGCGGTGGCGCTGGTGGCGGCCGGATGCGCGGGGGGAGCGCAGGAGGCTCCCTCGCAGACCTCTCCGGTTGCGGCGCCGACCCAGAGCGACGACGTAGCTTCCGACGACGGCGGCGGCACCATGATCGTCACCTACCAGGACGCCGAAAGCCCCGAAGCGGTCAACGGCCGCGCGCTGCTGCAGGACAACACCCTGCTCGAAGACCTCGCCGACGACATCAACGAATCGCTGATCCTGCCCTATGACGTCGAGCTGATCGGCGCCGAATGCGGTGAGGCCAACGCGTTTTGGGATCCCGAGAACGACAGCGTCACGCTGTGTTACGAGGATGTCGATCTGGCGTTGGCGACGTTTACCGAAGACGGCTCGCCGGACCCGACCGCGTCGGCGCTGAACTCCGAGATCGCCACCTTCTATCACGAGGTGGGACACATGGTGATCAGCCTCTACGACCTGCCGGTGACCGGCCGCGAGGAAGACGTCGCCGACCAACTGGCCGCCTATGTGCTGCTGGCGCCCGGCGACGACGGCCGCCCGGATCCCGATTCGGTGCAGGCGGTCAAGGATTTCGCCCGCACCTTCCAGGCGCTGGGTGACCAGCGGGCAGAGCTCGGTGCCGACGATTTCGCCGACGTCCATTCCCTCGACGAGACACGCACCTACAACCTGCAGTGCTGGATTTACGGCGCCGACCCGGATGCCAACGCTGATCTGGTCGGCGAGGGCGCACTGCCGCAGGAGCGCGCCGACGGTTGTGAGGACGAGTACCTCCAGCTCGACAATGCGTGGTCGACGTTGCTCGAGCCGCACCTGAAGTAGGTCAACCCGCTCGACGGGTGACTTGCGTAACCGGGTGGCGAAAATCGGGCGTCATAGCGCCGTGTGGTTACCCAAGTCACTCGTGCCGGGCCTGGCGCACCCGTTCACCCCGCTGGTGGTGCAGGTGGGGGAGGCGCCGCCGGTGCCGGTGGGGGCGGCGGTGGGGGTGGGGGCGGTGCCAACAGCCTGATGATGTCGGCTTTCATCGCCTGCAGCTGGGCTCCCCAATACCCCCAGCTGTGCGTGCCGTTGGGCGGGAAATTGAAGACCGCGTTGCGTCCGCCGGCGGCGAGGTACTTGTCGCGGAACTCCTTGTTGGTGCTCAGCGTGATGGTCTCCAGATAGCCCGCACTGAACCGGGTGCCGAAGTCGGCGCCGGGCTCAAGATCCGAGGTCACCCCGTTGCCGCAATAGATCCACAGCGCGGTGCGGTTGGCGACGAGTCGGTTGATGTTGACGGTCGGGTCGGCGCGCAGCCACGCCGGTGAGCCGGGCTTGCCCCACATGTCGAACGAGTTGTAGCCGCCGGCGTCCTGCATCGCGAGGTTGATCAGCGTCGGCCACAACCCGCGCGACGGCGCCAGATATCCCGACAGCGATGCGGCGAACTTGAACATCCGGGGATGCCACGCCGCCAGAGTCAAGGCTGCGCTGCCCGACATCGACAGTCCCACAACGGCGTTACCGAACGGGTCCTGGCCCCTGTTGGTGGCCAGCCAGTTCGGCAGCTCGCGGGTCAGGAACGTCTCCCACTTGTAGGTCAGAGTGCCGGCATGGCCCTTCGCCGGCCGATACCAGTCGGCATAGAAGCTGGATTGACCGCCGACCGGCATGATCACCGAGACACCGGAATCGTGGAACCACTCGAATGCGGCGGTGTTGATGTTCCAGCCGTTGTGGTCGTCCTGAGCGCGCAGTCCGTCGAGCAGTAGCACCGAATGCGGTCCGCCGTGCTGGAATTCGACCCGGATGGTGCGACCCATCGACGGCGACGGGACATCGAGTTGCTCGATCGGCAGACCCGCGCGGGAGAATGCCTGCGCCGCAGTCGGCGGCGTCACGGTCAGCAGTGCGGCAGTCAGGGACAACGCGACGGCCACGCGTGCGCCGACGCGCAGGATCCGGCGTGCGAGGTGGGCCACGCGCGTCAACCTAGGCGTCCACCGACGCGACCTCCGCCCAGCACGCCGCGCGGTGACCGGGTCGTGACCGGAGCGTCACCGGACCGATTTCGGCGCGGTTTGCGACGCCCAGCGTCCGCGAGCGCGCCGAAATCGCCAGTCAGAGCGGGACCGACATCGGGCCGACGCCCCAGATGCCGTCGCAGTACTCCTTGATCGCCCGATCGGAGGAGAACCGTCCGCTGCGTGCGGTGTTGCGGATCGACATTCGCGACCACGCGTCCGGCTCCAGCCACGCCTTCGACACCTCGGCCTGACAATCGACGTAGGCCCGGTAGTCGGCCAACACCAGGAACGGGTCGTCGTGGATGAGATTGTCGACGATGGGGCGCAGCACCTCGGTGTCACCGCGGGTGAACTCGCCGCGCGCGATCAATTCCAGCACCGCGGCCAGCTCCGGGTCGGACTCGACATGGTTCAGCGGCCGATAGCCGTGCGCCTTGACCTCGGCGACCTGCGCCTCGGTCAGCCCGAACAGGAAGAAATTCTCCGAACCGGCTTCCTGCCGGATCTCGACGTTGGCACCGTCGAGCGTGCCGATGGTCAACGCGCCGTTGATCATGAACTTCATGTTGCCGGTGCCCGACGCTTCCTTGCCGGCGGTGGAGATCTGTTCGCTGAGATTGGCCGCCGGATAGACCAGGTGCGCGGTCTTGACGTTGAAGTTCGGCAGGAACACCACCTTCAGGCAGCGGTTGACCTCCGGGTCGGCGTTGACGGTCTCGCCGACGGCATTGATCAGCTTGATGATCCGCTTGGCCATGTAATAGCCGGGTGCGGCCTTGCCGCCGAAGATGAACACCCGCGGCGGTATCGACAGGCTCGGGTCGGACTTGAGCCGGTGATAGAGCGCGATGATGTGCAGCACCATCAGGTGCTGCCGCTTGTACTCGTGGATGCGCTTGACCTGTACGTCGAACATCCAGGTCGGATCCAGCTCGATACCGGTGCTGGCGTGCACGTACTCGGCGAGCCGGGACTTGTTCGCGCGCTTGACCTCTCGCCAGCGCTGACGGAACTCGGGGTCGTTGACCCGGGACTCCAACCCTTTGAGGCGGTCCAGGTTGGTCATCCAGCCCGGCCCGATGGTGTCGTCGAGCAGCTCACGCAGCCCGGGGTTGGACAGCGTCAGGAAGCGCCGCGGCGTGACCCCGTTGGTGACGTTGCCGAACCGCTGCGGCCACATTTCGTAGAAGTCCTTGAGCACGCTGGACTTCAACAATTCCGAGTGCAACGCGGCGACCCCGTTGACGGTGTGGCTGCCGACGGTGGCCAGGTGCGCCATCCGCACACTGCGGCCGTCCTCGGAGATCAGCGACATGCGTCGCACTCGGTCGTCGTCGTCGGGGAACGCTGCGCGCACCTCGTCGAGGAAGCGCGCGTTGATCTCGTAGATCAACTCCAGGTGCCGCGGTAGTGCCTCGCCGAAGATGCTCAGCGGCCAGGTCTCCAGCGCCTCGGGCAGCAACGTGTGGTTGGTGTAGCCGAACGTGCGTACCGTCAGGTCCCAGGCCGTGTCCCAGTCCAGCTGATGGTCGTCGATGAGCAGCCGCATCAGCTCGGCCACCGCGATCGACGGATGGGTGTCGTTGAGCTGGATCGCCCACTTGTCCGGCAGCGCGTGCAGCGGACGGTGGGCGCGGTGCAGGTGGATGTCGAGGATGTCCTGCAGCGAGCAGGTGACGAAGAAGTACTGCTGCAGCAGCCGCAACCGCTTGCCGGCCTCCGGTTCGTCGTTGGGGTAAAGCACCTTCGACACCGTCTCGGAGATGACCTCCTCGTCCACGGCGCGATAGAAGTCGCCGGTGTTGAACGCGTCCAGCGCGAACGACTCCACCGCCCGCGCGCTCCACAGCGTCAATGTGTTGCAGGTGTTGACGCCGTAGCCCTGCACCGGGGTGTCATAGGCGACGCCCTTGAGCACCCGCTGAGGAACCCAGCGCACCCGCTGCCTACCGGTGACGTCGGTGTAGGACTCGGTGTGCCCGCCCCAGTTCACCAGGTAGCTGGCGTCGGGCTTGTCGATCTCCCACGGGTTGCCGTGCACCAGCCAGTTGTCGGTCTTCTCGACCTGCCAGCCGTCGCTGATCTCCTGACTGAAGATGCCGAACTCGTAGCGGATGCCGTAACCGACCGACGGCCGTTCCAGCGCGGCCAGCGAGTCCAGATAACACGCCGCCAGCCGGCCCAGGCCACCGTTGCCCAGCCCGGGCTCGCCCTCGCAGGCCAGAATCACGTCGAGGTCCTGGCCCAGCTCGGCCAGCGCCGCGCGCGCCTGCTCCTCGATGCCCAGCGCGAGCAGGTTGTTTCCGAGCTGCGGGCCCATCAGGAACTCCGCGGACAGGTAGCAGACCACTTTCGCCGACAGGTCCAGCCAGTTCTGCGTCGTGGCCATCCACCGCTTCTGCATGCGGTCACGCACCGCCAGCGATAGCGCCTTGTAGTAGTGCTCAGGGGTCAGCACCGCCGGCGGGCGCGCGATGGAGTACACCAGATGATCGGTCACTGCGGCACGCAGCGCATCGGCGCTCAGCCCGGTTCGGGTTTGCCCGGTCGGCCCCAGTGGTACGCCGTTGACCTCGGTGGACGGGTCGTTTCGGACGTCGGTCACGGGGCCTCCAGCGGGTCGGTGCAACGGCAGTCGCGCCATTGTCGCGTCCCGGTGTTTCCGGCCGGCGTCGGCAGTGTGAACAGGAATGGGAGGACCGCGGCTGACCGACAAACCGGCCAGGGATTGCCGGAACGTCAATTTTCGGGGTTGACTAGTCGGATGTCGTCGAGCGCGGGAGGGTCGGCGGCCGGCGTTGCCGGCAGCTGGGAGCGTGCCCGCTCCGGCCTGCGCGCGCTGGACCTGTTGCCCCCGCCCGGGCATCTGCTGGCCTGGACCGCCGCGGTGGGGGTGACGTCCTATCTGTTGCGGTGGCTGGCCACTCTGGACGGCCGCACCTTCACCGTCGCGTGGTTGGCGGCGGCGTTCCAGCTGGTCGCGCTGCTGACAGCGCGGCGTCGGCACTGGCCGGTGTACCTGGTGGCCTTCGCGTTGTGCCAGTACCTGCCCGCCTGGCTGCTGCTGGGACACCGCCCCGACCTGGCGGCGCTGTCGACGTTTGCCGCCGTGCTGCTCGCCGCGTCGGTGCTGCACACCGACCAGGACTGGGTGCGCGGGCACACCGACTCGCTGCAGAGCTGGCGCCGCTTCGTTCTCTACGGTGTGGTGCTGGGCCCGCTGCTGGCGGCGGCGATCGGCGCCGCCAGCCTGGTGGTGAGCCACCAAGGTCCCGTCGATGGACGGTCGTTGCTGATGGCGGGCCTGATGTGGTACCTGACCGAGGCGGTCGGCATCGCGTTCCTGGCGCCCGTCCTGCTGCGCTGGCGGCGGTACTTCCGGCGCTACAGTGCCCGCCAATTGGTGACCGGGTTGGGCTTCTCGCTGCTGATGGTCGCTCTCGGCGTACTGGCGGTCGTCGAGTCCAGCTTCGTGCTGATGTTCCTGACCGGACTGCCGGCGCTGCTGGTGCTCATCGAGTTCGGCATCGCCGCGGCGTTCTGGCAGATGGCCGTCGGGGCGACGATCGTCTTGGGCGCGACCCTGATGCACGCCGGGCCGTTCGCCGCCGCGGACAACTTCACCATGGGGATGGTCCACGCACAGGTGTTCCTGCTCGCCGGCTACGCGATGGTGGTGCTGGTGGCCGCGGCGCTGGAGGAACGCAACCGGCTGACCGAGCTGGACCATGCCAGCCACGAGGTCTACGACCTGGTCGCCGACCTCACCGGCGACCTGGTGATCGTCGTCGACGCCCGCGGCGACGTGCTGCACCACGCGTTCACCGGGCACAGCAACCTGAACCTTTCCGGCGATCGCATCACCCGTGCGCAGTGGGAAGCCGAGGTGCATGCCGACGATCTGAGGATCATCGCCGAACACTGGACCTCCAGGCGGACCGGTCCTTCCCAACCGTTCCGGATGCGGTCCCGCGACGGGTCGTGGTGCTGGTTTGTGATGCACAGCCGCCGCTCGACCAGGGGCCTGTCCGCGGCGGTGCTGCGCGACGTCACGCTGGAGCGCGAGGTGCAGGAGTCGCTGACCGACATGGCGCACACCGATGCGCTCACCGGGCTGGCCAACCGGCGCGGACTCTCTCAGCGCACCCGCGAGGTCTGGTTGCGCGCGCTGGAGGCCGACCAGCCGCTGACCGCGCTGTTCATCGACGTCGACCACTTCAAGGCCTACAACGACCACTTCGGCCACCAGACCGGCGACGGCTGTCTGCAGGAGATCGCCGCGGTGCTGCAGAATCTGGCCGATCCCGCCGCGTGTGTGTCGGCGCGATACGGCGGTGAGGAGTTCGCCGTGGTGCTGACCGGCTGCGACAGCCCCTACACGTTCGCTGCCGGACTGGCCTCGGCGATCCGGGCGCTGGGCATCGGCCACCCCGGCTCGCCGTGCGGCGTCGTGACCGTCAGCATCGGGGTGGCCACCGTGGTACCCCGAGACGAGGTCCGCCGCCCCGGCGTCGCCCCCGACCCCGACGACGCCGTCGCCCGACTGCTCGACCGCGCCGATCGGGCGCTGTACTCGGCCAAGGCCGGCGGCCGCAACGCCATCGCGGTCGCGCCCGACGAGCGGATGTCACTCGGCCAGCAGGTTCACCGCCCGGGCGAACGTGTTCGGGAGGCGGCCGGCAGCCGGAACGATGAATGAGCGCAGCGGCGAGGCACTCACCCGCAACAACCCGAGTGTCAACAGCCGGTAGCGGCGGCTCATCGTCCGCCAGCCCGCGTCGTAATCGTCGGGGCGATCGGCCAGCACACACGCGACCGCCCATTCCGCCGCGGCGAAGGCCAGCCCCAGTCCCTCCCCGGTGAGGGCGTCGACATAGCCGGCCGCGTCGCCGACCAGCAGCACCCGGCCGGCCGCACGTCGGCGCACTCGCTGCCGCAGCGGTCCGGCGGCCCGGTCCGGGCCGTGCGGGTGCCCGTCGAGTCGCGCGCGCAGGGCCCCGAACGCGGTGAGGTGTTCGTCGAACCGCGCCTGACGCGCCGCCAGCATGGCCACCCCGACACAGTCTTCGGCCACCGGGGTCACATACATCTCACCGGCTCCGGGATCGGCCGACCAGTACACCTCCACCCGATCGCTCCACGGCGCCATCGCCACATGGCGTTTGATCCCCCAACGTCGTGGTCGTCCCGCCGCCTTGGTCAGACCCAGCTGAGTGCGGATCGGCGAATGCAGACCGTCGGCGGCGACCAGATAGCGGGCCTGCACGCTCGCCTGGCCGGTCCGCAGCGTCACCGACGCGCCGTCCTGGGTGACCGCGCCGGCACGGTCGGCCACGATCGCCACCCCGGCGTCGGCGGCATGCGCCAGCAGTGCCTCGTGCAGTGTGGTGCGGCGCACGCCCAGCCCGGGTCCGTCGGCGAACGACGCGCTGACCGCACGGTGGCCGTCGAGGTAGGTGATGCCGTCGAACGGCCGGCCGGCCGGCAGCGGGCCGAGTCGGGCCAGGCGACGCACCGCGTGCGGCATCAGGCCTTCCCCGCAGGCCTTGTCGATCGGGCCGCGGCGCTGCTCGACGACGGTGACCTGCAGGCCGGCCCGGGCAGCGTGGATCGCGGTGGCCAGACCCGCGGGGCCGCCGCCGACAACCAGCACGTCGATCATGGCCGCAGCGATCGCAGTGCCTCGTCCTCGACGCGGATGCGGGTCCGCAGCAGCACGGCGTTGGCGACGGTGAACACCAGTGCGGTGACCCACGCCGAGTGCACCATCGGCAGCGCGATGCCTTCGGCCACCACCGCCACGTAGTTGGGGTGGGTCATCCACCGGTACGGCCCGCCGGTGACGCGGTCGGCGCCGGGGACGACGACGACGCGGGTGTTCCACTGTGGCCCGAGCGTGGCGATGCACCACCAGCGCAGCCCCTGCGCGGCGATCACGATCACCAGCATCGACCAGCCCAGCACCGGCACGAACTCGCGGTGGGCCGCCTCGACGACACAACCGGCCAGCAGACCGAGGTGCAACACCACCATCACCGGGTAGTGTCCGGCGCCGAACTCGACGCCGCCATGTTCCCGACTCCACCGCAGATTGCGTTGCGAGACAACGAGTTCCGCCACACGCTCCAGTGCGATGGCGCCGATCAGCAGCAGGTAGAGGGTCATGGCCACTCCAGCAGTACCAGTTCGGCGCAGAAACCCGGACCCATCGCCATCAACATCCCTGGCCCGGCCGCCGGCTCCTTGGCGCGGGTGTCGCGCAACACGTGCAGTACCGAGGACGACGACAGGTTGCCCACCTCGGACAGGGACCGCCAGGTCAGCTCCAGCGCGTCGGCGGACAGTCCGAGGGTGGCGGTGATGGCCTCGATGACCTTCGGGCCGCCGGGATGAGACACCCACGTCGCGATGTCGGCAACGGTGAGCTGGTGGGCGTCGAGGAAGCCGGCGACGTCCTCGGCCAGATAGCGGTCGATCAGTTCAGGCAGCTCCGGTGACAACACGAGCTGAAAACCGTTGCGGCCCACTTGCCAGCCCATGGTGTCCAGCGAATCCGGGTACATCCGGCTACGGGAGTCACGGACCAGCGGGCCGGCCGCGCCGGTCCGCTCGGCGCGGCGCTCGCCGAGCGCGATCGCTGCTGCTGCGCCGTCGCCGAACAGCGCGCTGCCGACCAGCGTGGCGATCGTCGGCGTCGCGGCGGGAAAGGTCAACGAACACAACTCGACCGACACCAACGCCGCCACGTGATCGGGTGCGCCGCGAAGGTAGTCGTGCATCCGGGCGATGCCGGCGGCACCGGCCACACAGCCCAACCCGAACAGCGGCACCCGGCGTACGTCAGGTCGCAACCCGAGCCGTGCGGCGATGCGGGCATCCAGCGACGGTACTGCGATCCCGGTGACGGTGGTGGTCATGATCATGTCGAGATCACCTGGATCTAAACCAGATTCGTCGAGTGCCGCGGTGAGCGCGCGGCAGGCCAGCTCGACGGCATGGTCGATGTAGAGGTCGTTGGCCACACCGAAGTCGGTCAGACCCTGATAGTCCTGCAGCGGAAGGACGAAGTGGCGGGTGGCGACCTTGGCGTTGGCGTGCAGGGTGCGAACCAGATCCTCGGAGTCCTCGAACTGCGGTATTCGCAGGAATGTGTCGGTGATCTCGGACTGGCGGTAGCGGTGCGGGGGCAGTGCTCCCTGCACCCCGGTGATGACGCTGACCGCGTCGGTCGTGGTCATGAGGCGATCCGTTCTCGGGTGGGTGCTTCTTCGCTGATGCTGATATGTCGATGAATCCGTCTGAGCCACGGCGGGGCCCACCAGTTGAACCCGCCCATCAGGTGCATGGTCGCAGGCACCAGCACCATCCGCACCAATGTGGCGTCGACCAGAACCGCCAGCGTGAGCCCGAGTCCGAACATCCGCATGAAGGACACATTCGAGGCGATCAGCGCCGCGAACGAGATCGACATGATCAGCGCCGCGGCGGTGATCACCCGGCCCGTGTAGGCGATGCCCAGTGCGACGGCTTCGTCGTTGTCGCGCCGGCTGTTGGTGGAACGCCGGCTGTTGGTGGAACGCCGGCTGTTGGTGGAACCTTGTCGGGTGAGCCAGATTTCGCGGATGCGGGCAACGATGAACACCTCGTAATCCATCGACAGGCCGAAGGCGATGCAGAACAACAGCACCGGCATGTTGGCCACCAGCGTGCCGGTCGCCTCGGTTCCCAGGCCAGACAGGTGCCCCTCCTGAAAGATCCAGACCAGCGCGCCGAACGCCGCGGTGAGCGAAAGAACGTTGCACAGCAGTGCTTTCAGCGGTATGACGACGCTACCGGTCAGGGCGAACAACAGGACGAACATGACGACCGCGATCAGGGTCAGCACCCAGGGCAGCGTGGAGGTGATCGCGGCGACGCTGTCGCGGTTGACCTGGGCGGTGCCGGTCATCTGGACGGCTCGACCGTCCGGGCCCGGGACCGCGTGCAGGCGGTCCAGCTGCGCCTCGGAGGCCTCGGAGAACAGCGGGGCGCTGGACAGGACGGTCATAAACGCGCTGCCGTCGTGTTCACCGGTCGGCGCCGACGGTGGGCCGGCCGCCGTCCCACCGGTGAAGGTACCGGTCGGCGCCGACACCGCGACCACGTCGGGAACATCCGACAGCGCCGCGGCGTAGGCCGACAGGTCCGCGCGGTCCAGTCCGGCGGTGTCAGGCAGCACCACGGTGACCGCGGTGTCGGTGTTGTTGGTGAAGTCCTCGCGCAGGCGGTCTCCGACCTGGTGCGCCGACGCCGATGCCGGCAACACCCGGTCGTCGGGGAAACCCCACCGCACCCCGAGGAACGGCGCGCCGAGCACCAGCAGCAGCAGCACGACGGCCAGACCGAACGGCACCGCCCGGCGCATCACGGTGTGCGCGCAGCGATACCAGAAACGCTGGGTCACCGGTACCGGCGTCGGCTCCGGCCGGCGCAGCAGCCGTCGCGCCGGCCGGTGCAGATCCAGTGCGTCGAGCCGGTCCCCGAGGATCACCAGCGCGGCCGGCGTCACGATGATGGCCGCACCCGCGGCGAAGGCGACGGTGGCCACCCCGGCGTAGGCGAACGACTTGAGGAAGTGCATCGGGAACAGCACCATCGCGGCCATCGACAGCGCGACCGTGGTGGCCGAGAAGATCACCGTGCGTCCAGCGGTGACCATCATGCGTGTCATCGCGGCGTTGCGGGCGACGCCGGCGGCCACCTCGTCGCGGTAGCGGGACAACATCAACAGCGTGTAGTCGATGGCCAGGGCCAGACCCATCGCGGCGGCCAGGTTCAGCGCGAAGATCGACACATCGGTGAGGTAGGTGAACACCCGCAACACCGCCAACGCACCGATGATCGCGATGCCGCCGATCGCGACCGGCAGCGCAGCGGCGACCAGTCCGCCGAACACCCATACCAGCACCAGGAAGCTCAGCGGAATCGCGATGGCCTCCATCACCAGCAGATCGCGTTGGGACTGCGCGGTGATCTGCACGTTGACCATCGCGGTACCGCCGGTGCGGACCGTCACGCCGCCGTCGTCGCTGGTGACGGCATCGGAGATGGCGCGGGCATGGGTCTGCTGTTCGGCTTCGGTGCCGGTGATGCCGGCGACGATCAGTGCCGCGGTGCGGTCGGCGCTGACCAGGTCGGCCGCCGGTGTGGTCCACGCCGAACTCACCGCGGCGACATGCGGGTGATGCTGCAACATCGCCACGATCTCGGTGCCGGTCTGACGTGCTGCGGGACTGTCGATACCAGCTTGGCTGGACACCATGACGACGAGCTGGACATCGCCCTGGCCAAACCTCTCGGCGAGAAGTTCTGCAGCGCGCGACGATTCAGCCCCCGGGTCCTGAAAACCGCTGGGGGACAGGTGCTTGGCGACTGGGGCGCCGAATACCGCCAGTCCGATCGTCAGCAACGCCGCGACGAGCAGGATCCGGCGCGGTGCGACGACGGCCCAGAGCGAGATTCGGTGAAGCAGTGGCGTCTCCGTTCGAGGTGGTACCCGAATTTACGCCACCGACAGTGTTTCGTGGGTGGTCACCTTCTTTCAAAATGCTGAAAATCCAGTGGGGTGCGCCAATGCCCACCCCAGGTCCACCCGCGGTCGGTGAACGCACGTACCGCGGCGTCGCCGTCGTGCAGCATTCCGGGGTCTGTGCGGGCGCGGTCGACCCAGGGGCCGCTGTTGGCCGGCTGGTAGTCGCCGCGGCGGTCGATGTACGGGTTGAGCTTGGGGTTGATGTCGATCGCCCGGCCGTAGGCATGCAGCGACCAGCTGCCGGTCCCGGGGATGTCGCGGCAGCTGAACGCCGAGGTGTTGTTGTCGCGCATCGAGAGCTCGTCATCGGAGTTCGGGTAGTGGTCGGGGGTGCGCATCTTCTCGATCGGGAACCCCAGCCGGTACAGGTCGGCGAACACGTCGATGACCTCGGCGGTCAGGTCCTGGTGGACGACCAGCACGCCACGGTGGGTCTGCCCGTCGAACCCGAGGTGATCGAGCTCGAGCCGACGCAACTGTTCCGGGGGCAGCGGGCAGCCGGCACGCCACGACGTACCCAGGTCGGCCGCGGTGACCGGGTGCACCGTCGCTGGCTGCGGTTGCGGTGTGCGCGGGGGCGGGGTCACGGTACGCACGGTCTCGGGTACCAGCTCCTGGCCGGTGGGGCTCGGTTCGGTCCCGGTCGGCTCGGCTCGGGTGGTGTCCGGGGGCGCGGCGCAGTGCACCAGAATCATCGCCACGGCGGCGAGCGCCCAGAGCCGGAGAACAGTCACCAAGGGCCAGCCTACCGCTATTAGTTTCGCTAATCAGTTCTGTTAGTAGAGCTTTCGAATTGACGTCAAGATCACGAAATTGCCGACCTGAGTGTGATCCAGGTCATTCTCAGGATATGATGTGTGTGCGATCACAGAAAGGCGGGCCATGGTGGGAATCGGCGAGGGCGCGGTAGTGCCCCCGGAGGTCGAGGCACGGCGCGGCGCACATCCGTCCAGCTCGGTGAACTGGGCGCTGGCCCTGCTGATGTTGCTGATCCTCGCGGCGGCGATCGCAGGTGTCGTGGTGGCCCTGTCGAGCGGCATGCCGACGGTGGCGATCGTCATCGCACTGGTCACCGGTGCGGTGTTTGCCGGCGTGCTCTGCTGAGTCGCCGACCCCGGCGCGGTGTCACGGCCGCAACATGAAGTCCACGAGTTCCTGCCGCTCTGCGAGCGGGAACTGCGGTGACCTGGAGCCCGACAGGTGCAATGCACCGATACCGATGGCGAACAACCATGCTGACCGCTGCTCCGCGATCTCCTTGCTGAAGCCGCTGTCGATGAATGCCTGACGCACCGCGGCGCGGGCACGGTGGTCGGCGGCCCTGACGCTGCGGGCTGCGGCGCGATCGGTGCGGGCCCATTCTCGCATCGCCCGCTCGAGCATCCACTGACGCGGGCTGACCAGAAAAGCGGTCATCTTGATCAACCGATCGCGCGCCGGCAGCGCCGCCAATTCGCTGAATTGACGGTGATCGTCGTCGCGCCACTGCGCCCAGGCCGACACCAACGCCGCCTTGTACGCCGCCATGTCGGTGAAGTGCCAGTAGAAGCTGCCCTTCGTCATGCCTAGCCGGGCGGACAAGACGTCGATCTTCAACGACCTGAAGCCGTCCTCGGCGAGGATCTCGAAGCCCGCCTGCAGCCATTCGTCTGAAGAGCTGCGCCCCGCTCCCCGGCGCTCGGAACCTGCCACGGCGCCAGCTTAAGGCCACGCGACCGCAAGGGCGGAGTCCGCGTGTGGACTTCGGGGTGATTCAGACCATCGCGATCGGTGAGATCGAGGCGCCCACTCGCAACGCGCCGTCGAGTTCTCGGCTCAGGTCGTAGTCGAATACTGCGTGTCCGCTGACGATGTCCACATCGCGTCTCGCCCTCTGCATCGGATTGTCCAGGAAGTGGGCGCTCGCCCCAGACGCCCCCAACGTATCGCCGATGACGGCCCGGCATTCGTGTACGACGTGTGCGGCGGTGGCACGCGCACGCGCCCGCAAGCCGAGATCGACTGCTTCAACACGGGATACCGCGCTCTGCACCTCGTCGGCGACGGAGAGGACGAGCGCACGCAGGGCTGCCACACGCATGGTCACCTCCGAGAGGCGCATCTTGGCTCCCGACTGTTCCTTCTGCGCGCCGCCACCGTGGGCGAGTATGCGATCTCCGAGTCGTGCCGTGAACAGCTCCACCACGCGTTCAGCGGTACCCAGCACCGGCATACAGGCCGTCAGCGCCAACGCCGACACGATCGGCCACCGGTAGGTGGCACTGCCGTGCACTCGAGCGCCCGGGCTGGCTCCGGTGTACACCTGCGCCACGCTGACGACTCGGTGGGCGGGCACGTAGACGTCCTCCACGATCAGATCATTCGAGCCTGTGCCCCGCATGCCTGCGGTGTGCCAGACGTCAGCCACCGTGACATCGCCGATCGGGAGCGCCGCCAGCGCCGGGAACATCGACGAACCGCTTCCGAGCAGGACGCCGACGAGTACCCAATCGGCGTGCATGATCCCGGTTGCCCACGACCAGCGCCCCGTGATCCGGTAACCCCCATCGGTCGGCTCGCCGCGACCGGACGGCGCCAGCGGTGCCGGCGCGAGAACGGCTCCGTCGGCGAATATCTCATCCTGGGCCTGCTCGTCGAACAGGGCGATCATCCAGTTGTGCAGGGCGTAGAAGCCCAGGGTCCAGGCTGTCGACGTGCAGCCGTGACCGAGTTGTCGAACCGGCTCGAGCACTGCCGGGAACGGTGCCTCCATGCCGCCGTAGCGGGCGGGCAGAAGCAGCTCGAAGAGCCCGCTGCTCCGGGCCTCGGCGATGGTCTGGTCGGGAAGCCGGCGCAGCTCTTCAGTGATGCTGGCGCGCTCGGCAATTCGCTCGACGAAGTCGGCGTCGATCACCACCCCGGCAGGGGTCGTCATGGTCATGAGCGGACATTACCATACTTTTAGGTATGGTAATGTCCGCGCTTATGAGCTTGCTGTGGTGGATCACGGACGCGGTATTCGGTGGCGCGGCATGATGCGAACGTTGTGGGTGGAGGCATCGCCGAAGGGCGAACACTCGTTGTCCACCGCGGTCGCGCGGGAGTTTCTCGATGCCGCCGACGAAGGGTGCATCGGAACCGTGGACCGTGTTGAACTCTGGTCCGATGAGATGCCGGTGTTCGGCCGCGATGCCGCCATGGCCAAGTTCGCCCCCTTCTCGGTGACCCGCTGACCGCCGACCAACAGCACGCGTGGAACCAGGTGACGGAGCAGATCGACAGGGTGCGCCGCTGCGACCGGGTCGTCGTGTCCACACCGATGTGGAACTGGTCCATTCCCGCTCCGCTGAAGAACTGGATCGACGTAATCGTGCAGCCACTGCTCACCTTCACCCTCGACGCCGACGGAGGCCACATCGGCACTCTCGGGGAAGGGCGGCCGCTGCACCTCCTGTCACGCGCAGCAGCGCCTACGATGGCAGGCACCCCGAGCTCAAAGACTTCCAATTGCCTTATCTGGAGTACGTGTTCACGCTCCTGGGCTATCGCGTCGATTCCCTGGTGTTGGAACCGACCACCCGATGGACCGAGGAGGAGCGCCGCGCATTCCGTCAGGATGCGTTGGCGATTGCTCGGGAGCGAGGAGCAGCGCTGCGTTGAGTGCCGCGGTCGCGCCTGTCATCCGGCGGGCGCGAGCATCTCTTTCCATTCTTCCCCGGTGGGCATCTGCGAGGTCACCGTGAACACCGTGCCGTCGCTGGCCACCACTTGGCCGCGGGAGACGTCGTAGATCGTCGACGGAATGGCGGCGGGGGTATAGGTGCACTGCACCGGCTGCTGCCCGCTGCAACGCGTCGATCCACTTCGCGGTGCCGTCACCGGGTCGCTGACCGGTGGCGGAGACGGCGACAGGGCGTCGGCGGGCGCGGGATTGCCGCCGTTGTTGACGCTCGGTGCCGGGACTACCAGTCCTGGAGCGACCGGCTGGTCGCACCGGGCCCCGGGCGCGGGACAGGAGACGATCTGATTGGGATCGCCATACCAGGGATTGGTTCCCGCCGGCACGTACGGCGCGTCCGAGCGGCACTCCTCGGGATTAGCGGCCCGCCGCCCGGGGACATCAGCGCAGGGATAGTTGCGCGCTCCGCGCACCACATTGGCTTGAAAGTCTTTCGGAATCTTGCAGTACGCACGGGCCGGGGGGTCGACCGTGGTGGTCTCGGCCGGTGATCGCCATTCCGACGCGGGCAGGAAACCCGTCAGGCAGGGGGGTGGCTCGTTGATGGCGAGACGGAAATCCAGAGCCGCCGATCCCGGGAAGGGCGCGACCACGGTCTGCGCGATGGCGGCACCCTGCGGGAGGAACACCAGACCCTGCTCCACGCCCGAGCGATAGCGTTTGAGCATGTCGAATACCACCGCGGTGTTCGCAAGTACCTGTGGAAGCGATTCCTGCACACCGCCGAACACCGTGGCCAGCTGGTCTGCAGTGGGAGCGGCTGTGCGCAGAATCGACCGCGCGGCCTCGTCCTCACGCGAGCTCTGCCTGGCCAGATCGCGCACGTTGCGCGCCCACCGGTTGATCGCCGCACCGGTGGAGACCTGGCTGTCGAGCAGCGGACCCGAGTCGTCGATGAGAGCGTCGATGGAATCTGCGTTGGCCGCGAGGTCTCCGCCGATCGCCTGTGCGGAATCGACCAGCCGCTGCAGCGACGGGCCGAGGTCACCCACCGCGGTTGACGTCTCGGTGAGCAGCGCGGCCAGCTTGTCCTGCGGGAGTGCGTCCACGGTGTCGTACGCCGCGTCGATCAAGGGGCCGATCGGTTGTGGCACAGTACTTTTGGTGATTGTCTGACCGTCGGCGAGGAAGCGGTCGCCGGTTCCGTCGTCGACGAGGTCGAGGAACTGCTCTCCGACCGCCGACACGGAATGCACATTGGCGACGACATCGGCCGGCACCGCGACGGAGTCATCGATCGACAGCGTGGCCCGCACACTACCCCCGATCGGTTCCACCGAGGTCACCTTGCCGATCGTGATTCCGCGGTAGGTGACGTTGGCCGTCGGATACAACCCGCCAGAGGAGGGCAGTTCGACGTTGACGGTGTAGCGACCGACGCCGGCGAGGGCGGGCAACCTGAGGTAGTGGATCCCCAAAACGCTCACCGAGATCACGGTCAGTATCGCGAAGACGACGAGTTGGACACGGCGGGCTCTGGTGAGCACGGTCATCGCCCCCTCTCCGGGGGGACGTCCGCGGGGCTCGGTGTGAAGCGGACATCCGGGATCATGGTGGCCGGATCACGGCCCCATGACTGCTCCAGCGCGCGTAGAGCCCCGGAGAACCTCGTACCGCTGAGCAGGGCATTGTCGATTGCACTGAGGGTGAAGTCGATAGTCGCCGAGATGTTCACGTAGTCGCCGCGAACGACTTTGGGCACATCGTCGATGTTGAACGGGGCAGTCAGGAGGACCTTCAAGGCCCCGAGGAGGTAGGGGGAGGCGTGTCCGAGCTGCGTGAGCGGACGCTGCAACAGTCGTAAGTTGTTCTCCAGGTCGGCGCGCGATGCCTCGACGGCATCTCCGGTGACTCGCGACAACCGTCCGATTGCAGCGGTCGCGTCGGTGAACAGATCCTGTTTGGCGTCGAAATGCGCGATCAGCGGCGGTAACTCGGCAAGTGCCGCATCGACGACATCCTTGCCCCCGGCCAGCACTTTCAGCAGATCGTTCGTCGAGTCGAGGGCACGGGTTATCCCGGCGCGCTGGCTGTTGAGCTCGGTCACGAACGTGTCGAGTTGGGTGAGGAAGTCTCTGATCTCCCCCGCGCGGCCGGTGAAGAGTTTGTCGAGTTCGGTCGCGATGGTGTCCAGATTGGACAGACCACCACCGCGCACGACCATGGCGATGCTTGCCAGCGTCCGTTCGGTCGTCGGGAAAGCTGACGTCTGCGAGAGCGGGATGGTGTCGCCGGTGCGCAGGGGCTGCGGGGACGGATCCGGCGGGGCGGCCAGCTCGACGTGCTGGCTGCCCAGCACGCTGGTCTGGCCGACCTTGGCCGTCGCGTTGCTCGGCAGCCTCACTCCCGGGTCGAGATCCAGCGTGAGCAGCGCGTGCCAGTGCCGTAACTCAATCTTCGCGACCCGGCCGATGAAGACGTCGGCAACGCGAACGCGGCTGTTGACGTTGAGGGCCAGCGTGTTCCGCAACTCGACGTAGATCGTCGAGTGGCCGGGTCCGGTGCCGGGTCCGCCCGGCATGGGCACGTTGGCAAGCCCACGCCAGGAACTGCAGCCGCTGACGAGCAGCAGACAACACACCAGACTAAGGATGACCCTGGCGACATGGATCTCAGTGCCTTTCACGGTTGTCCCCCTACTTCTGCGGCGAGCGGAGGCGCCGGGTCCGGGCCGCCCAGCAGAGCAGCCAGGGAGTCCGGCGCCACCATCTGCTGCGTCAGCGCTTGGAGATCGAGGCCCTGCATGCCGGGGGCCACCACCCACCCGGGTTCGCGATTGCCGTGCGACAACGGCGTATCGCGCGCCCACAACCCCGGTACCGTGGTGTCTTTGAAGCCGGGCGGGGGCCGCAGGCGTTCCTCGGAGTACGTCACGTACTTGGGTAGCGTGCTCGCGGTGGTGAACGGCTGGAATCCGAACGGCGGATAGTTGAACTTGATGGCGTCGAGGATGGGGGCGAGGTACTGGGCGCACAGCTCGGCTGACTCCTGATACCCCAGCCGGCTGCCCGCCTGTACTGAACTGCAGAGCAGCTGAAGCGGATTCGCGAAGTTGTTGACCACCGGGACGGCGGTCAGCGCGCCGTTGACGGGGGAGTAGATGTTGACGAAGTTGCCACCGAAGGTAGGCAGGACGTGCAAGGTGTTCTCCAAACCCTTGAGGGCATCCGGCTGCAGCAGGGCATCGGTGACCTGACCCAGGTTGTCGACGTCGGTGACCGCGACGTCACCATTGTGGTCGAGGAAGTCGCGAGTCCGATTCAGCAATTGCCGGAACTCTTGCACGCCGCGGGCGAGCTCATCGTCAGAATTGTTCAGGGCGTCGGTCAGCGTGGCGAGGTCGTTGTTGAACGCGCTGAATTGCTGATCGCTCGCGCGCAACGTGCTGACGAAGAGTGCGAGGTTGCGGACGACCGAGAAGAGATTGCCCCGTCCCTTGTTCAACGCCGACAGCGCTTCCGACAGGCTCGCGAAAGCCGTGTTGAGTTGCTCGCCCGTGCCGGCCAGGCCGTCGGCGAACGCCGACACCACATCTCCGACAGGACCGCGCGGTTGCTCCGGTGTGGGACCCAGGCCATGGAGAACCGCCGCCAGTTGCTGCCGCAAGTCGTCCCATTCGACGGGCACGCGGGTGCGCTCGAGGGGAATGACGGCGCCGTCGGCCAGGGACGGCCCGCCGGTGAAGGCCGGTGACAACTGGATCGCGCGCGAGGCCACAAGGCTGGGGTTGACGATGGATGCGGTGGCCGTCTCGGGAACCTTGACCGAGTTGTCGAAGTGCAGAACGACTTTCGACTTCCCTCCGTCCGGCTCGATGGCGTCGATGGTGCCGACCCGTACGCCCATCACCAGGACCTGATCTCCGGGATACAGCGCAATGGTGCTCGGGAAGTACGCCGTGACACTGGTAGTCGTCATGTCTCGGTAGAGGCGGTGCCCGTAGACGGCTGCACCCAGGGCGGCAACAACGGCCAGCGCCGCGACGGCCACGAGGACGCCGACTCGCCGGGGCGTGGTCTTCACCATCTGCATCGCTTCACCGCCCGTTCTCGATGGGGACGGGCGGCACCGGTACCGTTCGCGCTCCCGGGGGTGCCGGTGGAAGAGGAACAGGGGTGCCGGGAACCGGCGGCGGTGGCGAACCAGGTATCGCCGCGGCGGGGATCCCGGGCAGAAGAGGAGCCTGCGGCTGTGGCGGTGACACGGCCACCCGCGGTGGCCCGTAGTTCGGGCCGTAGGGGTTGTCGCCGAAGGGCCCCAACGTCTCGCGGCTGCAGGCGAGTGGATCGTCTGCCGTGGGCATCTCGCCACTGGCCGGCTTGTACGAGCACGGTGACCCTTTCTCCACGGCAGGTCCGGGGAACTCGGGGGTGCCTTCAAGCGGTGTGGGGGCGGGCGGCGGGGCGCCGTTGGGGAAGCCCTGTCCGTTGGGATCGGGGAATCTGAAGGCAGGCAAACCGGCGTCACCCCAGAACTTCCGGGGGTCGATACCGCGCTTCTTGAAAGCGGAGTCGATGAACGGCTGCAGGATCTGTCCGGGAATCAGGTTGGACACCATCACCTTGAAGTACGGGCCGGACGCCACGGCCTCCGAGATCGCGCCGACGAACCGGTCGACAGTCGCCAGCGTCTGCGTGAGCTTGGCTCTGTTCTGCACGAGCGTCTCAGAGAGCGTGCGCAGTTGCACGAGAACGGCATTGATGTTCGGATTGTCGTCGATGACGCCCACGACCTGCGCGGACACTGCCGCGATGTTGCCGAGGAGGTTGTCGATGTCGGCGCGCCGAGCGTTGAATTTCGCCAGCAGTGCTTGCGCGTTGACCACCAGTTGATCGATGGTCTCGCTGCGGTCGCCCAGCACCATGGCGACCTGATCGGCGTTGGCCAGAAGCTGGTTGAGCTGGTCGTCGCGGCTGCCGATGGTGTCGGAGAACTCGGCGACTCCCCGCAGCGCCGCAGACAGTTCGGGCGCGCTCGTCGTGACCGTCTCCGACAGAACATTCAATGACTCACGAAGACTGGGGATGTCCCATCCCGCCGTGGACCGCGTCAGATCGTCGAACGCGTCGTAGATCTGATAGGGCGTCGTGCTCTGGTCGAGCGGCAGTGTCGCGTTGGGCTGCAGCCGAACGGATCCGTGCGGTTCGACCTCTAACGTCTTCCTGCCCAAGATGGTGTCGGTTCGAATGCTCAACCGGCTGTCGGTACCCACGACGGACCCGCCGAGGGTGAATCCGACGCGAACACGATCGCCGTCGACTTTGATCGCCTTCACCGATCCCACGTCCATGCCGTTGAGCCGCACCAGATCTCCGGGCTTGAGCCCCGCGCTCTCGCGAAACTGGCCGTAGTATTCGGGTGTCGCGAACAACATCGGCACGTTGGTGAGGCTCTGCCCGACGCCGGTCACCAGCGCGACGATCACGGCGCCCATGAATCCCGTCCGGACGAGCGCGCCCGATTCGATTGCTCTCATTTCGGCGCGCACCGACCAGAGGGCTGACTGAGCAGCTTGACGGTGCGGACCGGGCCGCCAGGCTGCAGGCCGTTCAGTTGGATGCTGGCGTCGCACAGGTAGAAGTTGAAAAAGTCTCCGTAGACTCCACCCGAGCGAGCCAATATCGCGAGCGCATCCGGCAGCTCGGTCAGCAGATCGGACAGCTGCGGATCCTGGTTGACCAGGGGTTGCTGCACGGTCTGGAGGCCAGCCACCGTGCGTTGCAGGACCGGCCGGTTGTCGGCGAGGAGATCGGCCAGCGTGCCTGCTGTGCGGCCGATGTCGGCGACTCCGTCGGCGATGGCATCACCGCGTTCGTTGAGCCCGACGATGAGGTTGCGCAGATCGACCACCGCCCCGTCGAGTTCCCGCTGATGCTTGGCCGTGGTCTGGAGAAGTATGTTGAGATTGGAGATCACCTCGCCGATGACCCGGTCTCGTTGTGCGAGCGTCTGAGTCAGCTGTCCCGCTTGTGTGAGGATGTTCTCGACCGTGCCGCCCTGGCCCTGGAAAACAGTGATCAGTGACTGCGCGATGGTGTTGACCTTCTCCGCGTCGAGGGATTTGAAGAGCGGTTCGAATCCTCCGATCAGAGCGTCGAGATCGAGTGCGGGCTCAGTCCGATCCACGGGGATGACACCGCCGGGCTCGAGTGGTGGCGCTGCGCCGTCGATGGCACCCGGTTCCAACTCGAGGAAGCGGTTGCCGATGAGGTCGGCGTAGCGGATGCGTGCGCGGGTGCTCTGGTCGAGGGGCAGCGATCGATCGACGCTGAACGTGACGACGATCGTGTGGCCGTCGGCGTCGAGGTGGACGCCGCCGACCTTGCCGACCTCTACGCCCGCTGCACGCACGAACTGTCCGGGCCGAATCCCGCTGGCGTTGGAGAACTTCGCCGCGTAGCCGTGGGTGCGGTCGAACCGTAGCTGACCGAACACCACGATGATCAGAGCGGTGAACGTCAACAAGATCAGTGAAGTGGCGCCGAGTTTGACGGCGATTCGACCGAACGTCATGGGTTCACCGTGTACTCGCCGACCTGGCGGCCCCAGACGTACTCGTTGAGCAGGGGCTGTCCCCATTCGAAATGGTTGTAGGGCGCCAGCGACGCTCCGGTGTCCATCACCAGCGCGGGTGCAGGCCACAGATCACGGGTGATCGACTGCCAGCAGCCCGGCGCCCCACCAGGGCCGCCGCGGGCGTTGGTCCGCGGGAGATTGTCGGGGTAGACATACGGTGCGGCGCCGCCCACCAGCTCGGTGGTCGTGACTGCTGCGTAGCCGTTGCCGCCCAACGCGGCAGACACTTTGGGCGCAACGTCGTGGTAGTTGCGGATGGTGCAGAACAACGCGGGGGAGTACTCGTCGAGAAGTTCTGCGGTCGGTGTGAGGTCGGCCAGCCCGCGCACGAGGTAGGGGGCGGCCCGCTCGATCGTGTCTGCGCCCGGTTCAGCGAAGCCCAGGGCGGCCAGCAACGCCTGGTCCAGGTTGTCGCGCTCGTCGTTCAGGGTGCGGACCGTGGTCAAGGCATCGCGGAGCCCGTCGAGAAGCGGTTGGGCGCTCCCCCGGTAGATGTCGGTGAGATCGGCGAGGCGATCGATGTTCTCGCGCACCCGTGGCATGCGCGGGTTGACTCTGTGCAGCACGTTGTTGGCCTCGACGAGCGATCGGCCGAAATCGTCCCCCAGGCCCGTCAGCGCGGTGGCCGTCGCCTTGAGAGTCATGTTGAGCTCGATGGGATCGATCTTCTCGGCGATATCGGTCACCGACTCGAACAGCGAATTGAACTCGGTGGTCACCGCTCCCTGCGCGACGTAGAGGACGTCGGTGGACGTCACCGGCCGAGCAGGAGTTGTTGGCGACCGGAATGCGACGTACTTGTTGCCGAACACCGTCGATGCGGTGATCGTCGTGTCGACGTTGACGGGAAGAACATCGAGATATCTCGGCGCGACGTCGACGAGGATGCGCGCGGCAGGGACGTCCCCGGTGACGACCTGCTGGACCTGCGTGACGCGCCCGATCACAACGCCATCCAGGGTGACTTTCGACCCGGGATCCAGAACCAGGCCCGCTCGCGGTGCGAGCACCGTCAACTGGACCGATGGCGTCAAGGCGCCACGAAACTGGAGGTAGACCAGCGTCACGAGTGCTATGACGGCTACCGCCAGCACCGCACCTGCGGGCTTGTAGGAACGTCGGATCCGTCCGGTACGCATCATGCGTGGCTGGACACGTGGAAACGACGACATGCGTCGGTTTTCGGAGCGAAGTGCATGGCCGGCCCCCAGGGTTGCGTGCTGGCTGTGGCGGCGACGATAACATACTTTTAGGTATAGGAGATCGCGTTTTGGACGCCGGTTTATTGACGCCCAGTGAAACATCGGCGGGTTCGTCGGACGCTCAAATCCGCTCGGCGCAGCGTGACTCGTATCCGCTCGGCCCTTTGATGCGCGTCGAGTTCGGGGTGTGCCATACGTTCATGTATGGATTCTGGGACAGCGACATCGACACACGTCTCGGAGACTTCGCGCTCCCGCGGGGGTGCAGCGAGGGTCTGGAATTCATGACCTCCACTCCGGCCGCGTCACGCAGGTGTCGTGGTGGCCCTGTCGAGCGGCATGCCGACGGTGGCGATCGTCATCGCACTGGTCACCGGTGCGGTGTTTGACGGAGTGTTCTGCTGAGCTGACCCGTCAGATTTGGCCGTGGCGCGGCGGGCGGGTGCCCGACAGCGTGTGACGGCCGATGTGCTGCAGCTTCCATCGGGTGGGGTCGTGCAGCGTGTGGGTTCGGGCGTCGCGCCAGTATCGCGACAGATTTCCTGACGCCGAGGCGCTGCGCGTCCCACCCAACTCGAAGAGGGCGCTCGACGCCTCCAGTGCGGCGCGCACCGCCGCGACCTTGGCCACCGCGACAGCCACTGACGCCGCGGCAGCCGACTCTTCGGTGAGGTCGGTGGTGGCGTTGTCCACCGCCCGTGCCGCATCGGCCAGCAACGCCTGCGCGCCCCGCACGGTCACCGTCAGCTCACCGGCCAGCGCGATCAGCGTCGGATCGTCTACCGCCGTGTCGACCGACGCCTCGAAGTGCGGCCGGGCCCGCTGGGCTTGACGCACCCCCGCGGCCAGCGCCCCGGTGGCGATGCCGACGTCGATGGCGCTGTGCAGCAGCTGCGCCCGCGCGCCGTAGGTGGTGGGGACCGTGAAGATCGGCGAGAATGCGACGACATGGTCGGCCGGGACGACCACATCCTCGAGCGTCACCGTGCCCGAGGCCGTCGTGCGCTGCCCCATACCGTCCCAGTCGTCGACGATCTCCAGTCCGTCCGCGTCGCGAGGCACGAACGCCACCGACTTGGGCGTGGCCGCCGTCGGTGCCCGACCGTCGTCGAGGGACGCCCGCACCACCACCCAGTCGGCGAACAGTGCGCCGGTCGAGTAGAACTTGCGGCCCGACAGCACGAAGTCGCCGTCCCGCCGGCGGGTCAACCTGGTGGTGTCGACGTCGATGCCGTGCGGGCCGAGTTCGGACTGCGCGTTGGCCAGCAGAGCGCCGTCGCGCACCAGGTCGAAGAAAAACCCCTGCTGAGCATCGGTACCCTGCAACCGCAGTGCTTCGAGGAACACGAAGTGCGAGTGCGGAATCTGTGCCAACGACGGGTCGGCGTGCGCGATCAACCGGAACACCTCAGCCAGCACCACGGCCAGCACATCGATGCCGCCGTGTGATTCCGGTACTGAAATAGCGAGCAGCCCAGAGTCTTTGAGGGCAACGACCTGATCGTGGGGCAGGTTGCGCTCGGCATCGCGGCGCGAGGCGCCGGCTTCGAACTCGGCCGACAACTTCGTCGCGATGTCGAGCACTTCGTGGGCGCTCGCCGGTGCGCTCATCGCGCAGCGCCGACGAAGGGGATCGATACCGTTGCCACGGATGGCTTTTCGGCAGTAAACAGACCGCGCTGACGCAGCAGCGGCACCACACCCTCGCCGAACCAGAACAACTCCTCCAGGTGTGGGTACCCGGAGAAGATGAACTCATCGATGCCGACGTCGGCGTACTCGGCGATGCGGTCGGCCACCTCGGTGTGCGTTCCCACCAGTGCGGTGCCGGCACCGCCGCGGACCAGCCCGACCCCGGCCCATAGGTTCGGTGCCACCTCCAATGATCGGGCATCATGCCAACTGCCGTCGCGCCGATGGGCCTCATGCAGGGCCAGCATCCGCCGCTGACCCTCGGATTCGCTGCGGCGCAGGCTGTTCTGCGCGTTGCGCACCGTGTCCTCGTCGAGGGCGGCGATCAGCCTGTCGGCCTGAGCCCACGCCTCGGCGGCGCTGTCGCGCGAGATCGTGTGCAGTCGGATGCCGAAGCGCACCTCGCGACCCTGCTCGGCGGCCAGCTTACGGATCCAGTCCACCTTGTCGCGCACCGCCTCGGGTGGCTCACCCCAGGTCAGGTACACATCGGCATGCCGGGCCGCCACAGGACCCGCGGCCGCCGAACTGCCCCCGAAGTACAACGGCGGCACCGGGTCCGGATGCGAGGGGATTGTGGCGTTCTCCACCTGGATGTGCTCGCCGTCGCGCGTCACGCTCTCCCCGGCCCACAACCGGCGGACCACGTCGAGGAACTCGTCGCACCGGGCGTAGCGCGCATCCTTGCCCAGATGGTCGCCGAACGCGCGCTGCTCGTGGGCCTCACCGCCGACCACGACGTTGAGCAGGATGCGGCCCGGGGCGTGCCGGGCGAACGTCGCGGCCATCTGCGCCGACAACGTGGGGCTGACCAGACCCGGGCGGAACGCGACCAGAAACGCCAACGACGTCGTCTCCCGCGCCAGCAGAGCCGCGGTGATGAACGCGTCCTCGCACCAGGCGCCCGTCGGTATCAGAGCCCCGGTGAAGCCGAAGCTCTCAGCGGCGCGAACGATCGAGGCCAGATAGTCGATCGAGGCGTCACGGTCGCCGCTGGCCGCACCGGCGGGCTGGCCGTGACCGCCGCCGACGATCAACCGGCTGTCGCCGTAGGTGGGCAGGAACCAATGCAAGCGGATTCCCATGTCAGCGCCCGCCCGCCGGTGACGAAGGCACCGTCGCCGGGCGGTCGATGATCGTCGACCCGCGCGCACCGACTCGGTAGGTGGCTCCGCGGTGCTCGTCGGCGAGTCGGTCGCCTCGACCCAACAGCTTGTGGCGCAACGTTCCCGGTGTGTAGTCGGACTGGTAGGCGCCGCGCTCGAGCAGGACCGGAACCACATGGTCGATGAAATCGGCGAACGATCCCGGTGTGACGGCGTAGGCCAGGTTGAAGCCGTCGACATCGGTCTCGGCGACCCATTCCTGCAAGGTATCTGCCACGCGCACACCCGATCCCACGAAGCGTGGCCCCATGCCGCCGATCTTGCCCCACTCGGCGATGTCGCTCACGGCCCACTCGCGGCCGTCCGGATCGGCCGACTGGAAGGCGGCGACTGCCGACAGGATGGCGTTGGAATCGACGTTGCCGACGGGTTCGTCGAGACCGTAGCGGGAAAGGTCCACCCCCATCCAGCCGGACATGAACACCAGCGCGCCCTCGGCGTCGCCGTAGGACAGGTACTCGGCGTGTTTGGCGCCGGCCGCCTCGTCGGTGGGCCCGGTGATGACGGTGGACAGGTTGAAGATCTTCACCGAATACGGGTCGCGCCCGGCGAGTTCGAGTTCCCGCCGGATGGTCGAAACCGTGTCACGCAGCACCGCTTTCGTGGGTGCGGCGGTGAAGATCGCCTCGGCGTTCTCGGCGGCGAAACGCACCCCCCGCGGCGAGGAGCCCGCCTGGTAGATCACCGGTGTGCGCTGGGCCGACGGCTCACACAGGTGGATGCCGGGGACGCTGAAATGTGTTCCGTGGTGGCCGATGTGGTGGACCTTGTCCGGGTCGGTGAACACATGGCGGGACGCATCGCGGATGACGGCGTCGTCCTCCCAGGAGCCCTCCCAAAGTTTGTAGAGCACCTCCAGGTACTCGTCGGCGTGGTCGTAGCGGGCGTCGTGGGCGGGCTGGTCGGTCTGGCCCATGTTGCGGGCCGCGGTGGGCAAGTAGCCGGTGACCACGTTCCAGCCGATACGCCCGTTGGTCAGGTGATCCAGCGTGGACATGCGGCGGGCGAACGGATATGGGTGCTCGAAGCCGGTGCCGGTGGTGATACCGAAGCCCAGGTGCTCGGTGACCAGAGCCATCGCGGAGACCAGCAGCATCGGGTCGTTGACCGGAACCTGGGCGGCGTGGCGGATGGCGGCCTCGTCGCCGGCGCCGTACACGTCGTAGGTGCCCAGCACGTCGGCGATGAACAACCCGTCGAAGCGTCCCCGCTCGAGCAACTGCGCCAGCTCGGTCCAGTACCGCAGATCCTTGTACCGCCAGGACTGGTCGTCGGGATGCTGCCACAGCCCGGGGGATTGGTGGGCGACACAGTTCATATCGAAAGCGTTGAAGCGAATCACGCGAGTCACCGCGAAATCGTGCACTCGCGCAACCGCGGGGTCACCGGTTTGTCTCACCGCGATCCGAACACGCCGAGCGGGGGCGCTCAGATCATGTTCTTGCGGGTGAGCCAGCGCATGATCGGCCACCCCACGAACACCGGCAGCCAGCAGGTCAGGATTCGGTAGAGCAGCACCGAGGGCACCGCGACTGCCGCCGGCACACCGAACGCGGCCAGCCCGCCGATCAGCGCGGCCTCGACCGCACCGACACCGCCGGGGGTGGGCGCGGCCGACGCCAGCGTGCCGCCCACCATCGTCACGATCGTGACGGTGACGAAGTTGACGTCGCCGCCGAATGCCTCGATGCTGGCCCACAATGCCAATGCGGCGCCGAGAGTCGTTGCTGCGCAACCAAGGACGATGACCGCCAGGCGTTTGGGCTCCTGGGCCAGTTCCTTGAGGTCACTGAGCACCTCTTCCAGCCGCGGGCGCACCGCAGTGGCCAGCCAGCGCCGCAGCTTCGGGACGAACAGGAAGATGCCGACAGCGCCGAGCAGCACCCCGGCGATCAGGTAGAGCACCGTGGCGCCGGGCACGAACCGCGACAGGTCGGCCGACACACCGGCGGCGAGGCTGAAGATCACCAGCAGCGAGAGGTGGGTGATGATCTGCACCGACTGCTGCAATGCCACCGCGGTGGTGGCGCGCAGCGCGCCGAGCCCGCCCTTCTGCAGGAATCGTGCGCTCAGCGCCAACCCGCCGACCCCGGCTGGGGTGGTGGTCGCGGCGAACGTGTTGGCCACCTGCATGATTGCCAGATTGCGGTACTTGACCAGGCCGTCCGCGCAGGCCCACAGCGCGGCACCGGCGCCCAGGTACTTCAGCGCCGAAACCGCCAGTCCGGCCAGCGCCCACCACCAGTTCGCCGAGCGCAACTCGGAGAAGAACACCGGCACCGAGCTGATGAACGGATAGGCCACATAGACCAGCGCCACCAGCAGCACCAGCTGGATCAGCTGATTGCGGGTGAACCGGGTGATCGTCGCCGTCTGGATCTGATCGGCACCGGTCTGGCGCTTGACCTCGTCGCGCAGCGTCGTCATCGAGGTGCCGGCATCCGCTACCGAATCCCGGACCCGTTTGGGCACAGCGGCTTTGGTGAGCCGGCGGGACGCGCCGAGGACCTCTTCGTTGCCGAACACCGTGATGGCGGCACGCACGGCGTCCTCGGCGCCGTAGAGATCGGCGGTCGTCACCAGCAGCTGCGCGATGTCGGCGTGCAGGTGGGCTTCGGAGGCCCCGTACTCCGCACTGGTGAACCCGCCGAACAGTGGGGTGCCGTCGTCGATGGTGATCTGGTCGGTGCGCAGATCGCCGTGGGCGATCTGCTGGCTGTGCAGCATGCCCAGCCCATCCCAGACCCGCGCCACCGGCGTCTGCTCGTGGCAGCGGTCGATCGTGACGCCGCGGGCCGGGCGGTGCGCGTAGAGCGTCCATCCGCGGTCCAGCGTCGCCACCGCGATCGGCGACGTGTTCGCCAACGCCAGCTCACCGACCGCGATCGCCATCAGCGCCCGGTGCTCCACCCGGCGCCGCATCGAGGTCTGCAGCGGCGCGGTTTCGCTGTCGCGCAACCGTAGCTTCTTCCAGAACTGGGTCAGAAAGCCGCCGCCGCGCTGGTGCGGACCGTACAGTTCGATGACCGCCGCCTGGGCCCCGGTATCGGGCCCGGACGGGTCGCGACGCCCCGCGAGTACCAGCGGTCCCCGGCCGGCCGGCCGCAGCACCTCCAGCGCCGTCACCCGGAAGCCGCGTCGGTTCAGCGCCCGGACCGCGTCGTCGAGCGGAACCTCCAACGCCGGGGTGCCGACCACCAGCACCACCAACGCGCCGACGAACCACCCCACCGCCAGCCCGAGCAGGGAGCGCGCCGGCACCACCGCGCTGACCACCAGGTGGATCGGGACGAACGCCAACAACAACGCCCACCACCAGCGCCGCCACCGGGCCGGGAGCCACGGCCCCGACACCGTCAGCACCGCGGCCAGCATCGCGATCCACCGCGGATCGTCGAGGAACTGCGACAGCACGGTGTCCAGTCGTTCGTTGAGGTCGAAATGCCACTTGGGCGCCGAGATGCCGTTGCCGGTGATCGACAACGACAGGATCGCGATCCCGCCGGCCGCGGCATAGGCGCCGAGCAGCTTCCACTGCTGCTCGGCGATCAACCCGATCAGGATCGCGAACGGCAAGGCCACGATCGCCACGCCGTAGATCAGGTAGACGGCGTTGGACTGGGTGGGGCTGAGCACGCCGACGATCTCGGAGATGGACCGTTCCAGCGCTTCCCACTCGTAGCGGGTGATCAGCGTGCTCGTCACCACCACGACCAGGAAGATGCCGGCCAGCGTCAGGCGCAGGATGTCGTTGGTGCGCCGGGTCAGGGGCTGCAGCAGGCTGCCGGTGACAGCGATGTCGCGCCCGTCAACTCGCATGCCCAACGATCCTCTGATTGGTCGATGAGCCGTCGTCGGCTCACCCGACAACTTAGCGAAAGCCGACCGGCTACTGGCGCAAGCGGCGGGCCAGGCCGGACGCCCGCAGCGCCCGCCGGTCCAGCGCGGCGCGGATCGCCGACTCCGGACCGACGACACGGACCCGCTTCTTGGCGCGGGTGACCGCGGTGTAGAACAACTCCCTGGTCAGCAGCCGAGAGTCCGGCGGGGGCATCAGCACCGTGACCTCATCGGCCTGGCTGCCCTGGCTCTTGTGGATCGTCATCGCGTACATGGTGTCGACGTCGGCGAGTCGGCCCGGGCGCAACCGCGCCGCACCGATGACCACCTGCAGCGCTTCGTCGCGCACCACGGTGACACCGGTGTCACCGTTGTAGAGGCGCTGGCCGTAGTCGTTGACCGTGACCAGCACCGGCCGGCCCGGATACCACGGTGACCACATCGGTTCACCGGTCGCGTCGGCCAGCCACCGCTGCACCTGGTGGTTCCAGTACCGCACGCCGAACGGCCCGCGCCGGTGGGCACACAACAGGCGGTGTCCGTCCAGTGCGCGTACCGCGGCCTCGGCGTCACCGAGGATGGCAGCGTCACGCAGCAGCGACGCCTGCGCCAGCAGCGGCCCGCGCAGATGCGGGGCCGGGTCCTCGGTGTCGATCCACTCGATATGCTCGCCGCCGGCCCGCAGCACCGCCAGCAGCCCCTCGGCGTCGCCGGCGCGGATCGCGTCGGCCACCGCGCCGATGTCGGCCCCGAAGCGGTGCGAGGTCTGCAATGTCGCGACCCGCACGTCGGCGCGGTCGCCGAGCCCGTCGACCAGGTCGGCCAGCACCGCCCCGGCCTCCACCGAGGCCAGCTGGTCGGCGTCACCGACGAGCAGCAGCCGACTGTCCGGACGCACCGCCTCCAGCAGCCGGGACATCAGTGTCAGCGACACCATCGACGTCTCGTCGACGACGACCACGTCGTGGGGCAGTCGGTTCTCCCGGTGGTGACGGAACCGAGACGAGCTGCCGGGCCGGCGCTGCAGCAGGCGGTGCACCGTCGCCGCGGTGAGCTCGCCGAGCCGGCCGCGGTCGGTCGGGTCGAGCTTGCCGACCTCGATGGCGACCGCCTCGGCCAGCCGCGCGGCGGCTTTGCCGGTGGGTGCGGCCAGCGCGATGCGCAGCCGGGGACGCCCGGCCAGGGCAGCCTGCTCGGCCAGCAGCGCCAGCAGCCGAGCCACCGTGGTGGTCTTGCCGGTGCCCGGCCCACCGGTCAGCACCGTCAGCGATTGGGTGAGCGCGATTTCGGCGGCGTGGCGCTGCTCCTCCCAGCCTGCCGGGAACAACCGGTCCAGCCCGGGTGTCGGTGTGGCCGGGGCAGCGGCAAGCAAGGCCAGCACGTCGTCGCGCACCTGCTGCTCTTCGCGCCAATATCGGTCGAAGTACAACAGGTCGTCGACGAACCGCAGCACCGGCGGGTCGCCGGCCAATGGGCTGGACCGTACCGCGGTCAGCCACCCGTCCGGGTCCGGCCACGGCAGCTCGGGCAGCCCGATCTGCTCGGCGGCCGACCGCAGATCCACACACACCGACCCCGACCGCAGCGCCCGGACGACCAACGCCACCGCCAGGGCCACCGACTCGTCGGGTTCCTCGGCCAGCGCGGTCAGCCGGGTCGCGACATGCACGTCGGCAGGCTCGAACACCTCGGCCTCGACGAACGCCGACAGCAGGCTCACCTGCCAGCTCCGTCGAGGAGGTCCGACAACTCGGTGATCAGCGCCGCGGGCGGTCGCCAGCTGAACACCCCGGTCGGGTGTCCGTCGACAACCGGCGTGGCCGGGCCGCACATGCCGCGCAGGAACAGATACAGCACACCGACCAGATGACGCTCGGGTTGGTAGCCCGGCAGTCGCCAACGCAGAAAGCGATGCAGCACAACGCAGTACAGCAATGCCTGCAGAGGGTAATCGGAGTGCAGCATCGCTTCGGTCATCCGCGGCGGGGTGTAATCGGCTGCGGTGAGCGCCCGTTCGGGCTCGCCGAGCCAGTTGGTCTTGTAATCGACGACCACAAACCGGTCCCCGGGCAGCCGCAGCACCGCGTCCACCGAGCCGCTCAGATAACCCTTGAGCGACTGGCCGCCCAGCGAGGCGCTGGTCAGTCGTGCCGCGTAGGGCGCCAGCACATCGTCGGTGCGCACGTGGGTGGCGAACAGTCGGCCCAGATCGGCGACGGTCAGCTTCGGTGCGTCGCCTCGGACATCACCGCCGGCCAACGGGAACTCGAAGTCCAGTTCCCGTAACCGGTCCCGCAACGGAATCTGGCGCAGCGTCAGTCCCGGTGCCAGCGGGCCCAGCGGGGTGTCGTGCAGCGGAACCAGTGCGGCGGCGAGGTCGGCGGCCGGGGTGGCCGACGCGGTGTCGGTCGGCCACCACACCGACTGTTCGGCGACGGCGCGCTCCAGTTCGGCGGCCAGGTCGGCAGCCACCGGGTCGGCGGTCTCCAGCACCGCGTGCACCAGCGATCCGAACGTCGCCCCGGTGGGCAGTCCGGCCATCGGAGAGGGCATGTCGGCGCCGTTCAGATCGGCCGGATGCGACATCGGTGCGTCGGTGACCTCGTCGTCGAGTTCGACCACCTCGGGCTCGCTGGCCACCCCGGAGGCCGCCTCCGAGGCGCGCAGCAACCCGGAGTAGGACGTTCGCCGCCAGCTGGTGTCGATCTTGCGATGGAAGTGACGGGCCCGCAGATCGGTTGCCAGGGCGGGTGGTTCGACGTCGATGGCAGCGGCCACGACAGACTCTTCGAGCACCGGCCCGCCGAGGTCGGCCCACGCCCGCAGCGCGCCCATCGCGTCGGCGTCGTCGATCTTGGCCGGATCGCAGCGATCGGGCACCGCGGTCTGTCCCGGTCGGCGCCCGCGCAGCAACCGGGACAGACCGCCGTTGGGCTCGTCGAACGACGGCGCCCACCAGGCCACCACCTGCGACTGCGCCCGGGTCAGCGCCACATAGGTCAACCGGACGTCGTCGGAGGCGGCCTCCCTGCGCCCGAGCGCAGCCACGGCGTTGTAGTCGGGGCTGCTCTCGCCGCCGATGTGCAGGCACCGGGTGTCGTCCTCGTGGTAGAGCACCACCTCGCGGGTCGCGATGTTGCGGTTGAACGCGAACGGCAGGTACACCACCGGGTACTGCAGACCCTTACTCACCCACACCGTCATGATCTGCACCGCTGCGGCGTCGCTGTCGAGACGCCGGTTGCGTTCGGCAGCGCCGTCGTGCTCCTCACGTCGGGTGCGCAGCCAGTCCCGCAGCGCCGGCAACCCGAGATGCTCACGGTGGGCGGTCTCGTGCAACACCTGGGTGATGTGGGCCATGTCGGTCATGTGCCGCTCACCGTCCTGCCACGCCAGCACCCGCCGGCTCATCCCCGCCAGCTGCGCGGCCTCGAACACCGCCGCCACTCCCCGTTCCCGCGCCTGGTCGGCCCATTCGCGCAGCCGCTCGGCAATCCGGTCGGTCAATGTATCACCTTCACCAGCAAGGCTTTCCGCGCTGACTCCGAAGAACATCGTGGTCGCGGCCGCGCGTACCAGACCGGACCGGTGCGGCTGGTCGAACGCTTCGAGTAGGCACAGCCAGTCGTCGGCGGCCCGGGCGGTGAACACATCCGAGTCGCCGGTGTAGACCGCCGGGATGCCCGCCTCGGCCAGCGCGTCGAAGCAGGCGCGGGCATCCTTGTGCGTCTCGACGATCACCGCGATGTCCTTGGCCTGCAACGGCTTGTCGCAGAATGTCGCACCGCCGGCCAGCAGGGCCGCGACGTCGGCGGCCAGGTCGGCGCCGATGTGTCGGCGCAGTCGGTCCATCGTGATGACGCGCTCGGCGCGGGTGCCGAGCACCTCGCGGGACACCACCCGCAACCGGAACGGGTCGTTGCGTGGCGCGCCCTGCAGGCGGTGCCCGCGGTGGTGCGCCTCGACCGGACGAACCACGATGCGCGGGTCACCCAGTTCGGCGTCGCGCAGCACCGCCTGCAGCGCGTCGACCAGCACACCGTCGGTGCGCCAGTTGGTCCCGAGCGTGCGGCGGTCGCCCGCGGTGGCGGCGGCGTTGAGATAGGTGACGATGTCGCCGCCGCGGAAGGCGTAGATGGCCTGCTTCGGGTCACCGATCAGGATCAACGTCGAGCGACCCGAGAACGCCCGGTCGATCACCTGCCATTGCACCGGGTCGGTGTCCTGGAACTCGTCGACCATCACGATCGGCCACCGCTGCTGCATGCGCAACCGTGCCGCAGAGTCGTCCTCGTGCAGCGCGGTGGCCAGCCGGGACAACAGGTCGTCGTAATGCAGGATGCCCAGCCGGCGTTTGCGCCGCTCCAGCTCGGCGCACACCTGCGTCGCGAAGGTGAGGCGGACCTCGGCCTCCGATCCCGGCGCCGGATCGCGCGGGCGAAGTTCGGTACCGGCGTTTCCGACGACCTGGCGGGCCAGCCCCAGCGCCTGGTCGCGGGTCAGCACCGGATCGTCGTGCTGCTGGCCGAAGTGGGCCAGGTAGAGGTCGTCGACGATCTCGGCGGTCAGCTCATCGAGGCTGTCCACCAGCCGCACCCCCGCATCGGAGTCGCCGGCCACGCCGAGCGAGCGCAGCACCAGTTGGCAGAACTGGTGGGTGGTGGCAATCGTGGCCGCGTCGAACCCGGCCAGCGCGTCGCGCAGCCGCTGCCGGCGCAGTCCGCGGTCGTCATCGGTGCCCTCGATCAGCTGCGCCACCAGCTGGTTGTCGCCGGCCGCCGACGGGTCGTCGAACGCGGCCAACGTGTCCACGATCTGGCAGCGGACCCGTTCCCGCAGCTCCTGACTGGCCGCCCGGCCGAAAGTGACCAGCAGCATCTGGTCCAACGTCGCCGCGCCCTCGGCCAGGTAGCGGGTGACCAACCCGGCCAAGGCGAACGTCTTGCCGGTGCCGGCGCTGGCCTCCAGTACCGTCGTCGACCGCGACGCCGGCAACGGGCCGAGCAGATCGAACGTGCGCATCAGTCGGGATCCCGTTCGGCGGTCAGCATCGGCAGCCACAACCGAGATGCGTAGGCCCCCAGCCGGGTGGACTCGCCGTCGTACTCCTCACCGGGCTGCACCGGGGTCAGCAGCACGCCCAGATCACTGAACTTGCCCCAGACCTGCTGATGGGCCGGCTGTTCGTTCTCGCCGGGAAACCGCTTGCTGTTCCAGCGGAACCCGGCCTCGCGCAGGGGATCACCGCGATGCAACCGCGCCTCGGCCCACGCGTAGGACGTCTTGAGCGGCAACGGGATCGGCTCGCGCCGGCCGGCGTCATACATGGCGACCAGCTCGCCGAGCACCTCGACGGCTGCCTGCTGCGGTCGACCGAGCAGCCGTTGCCGGGGCGTGCGGCCACGCTTGGGCCGGCCGATGCACACCGCTGTCCAGTCCGCTGAATGTGCGGCGGCCAACGCCACCAACTGGATCCACGGTTCGAGCAGATGGCGGCCGTCGAGCTTGGCGTACCGGACCGCCACGATGCGCGCGCCGTGCACGCGGGGGACCGTGCCGGTGACCCGGCGGCCATTGCCGAGGTCGACGTCGACGTCGTAGGCCCGCGGTGCCGGCGCGAGGTGGCCTCGCGCGGCGTGTGCCAGCGCGTCGACCTGCTCGCGCAGTTGGGTGGCCTTGCGCCAGCCCAGACGCCCCGGTGGCAGTGCCCCGCGGCGCCACTCGGCCTGCTGCGCGGCCTCCGGATCCATCCCGCGCAGCACGTCGTCGAGCATGCGGTCGCCGATCTTCCACTCCTGCAGCGCGTCGATTTCCACCGGCATGGCGTCCTCGACGGTCTCGACGTCCCACGGCAACGTGTAGTCCAGCGCCCGGAAGAAACCCTTGACGGGATCGCGGAAGAAGCCGATGAGGTCATCGAGGGCGACGTCCTCGTCGGGAGGCTGCGGGAGTTTGGCCGACAGCAGCGGCGGCTGGGCGCAACGGTGCCCGGCAGCGGTCGCGGCAGCCTCACGAGCGGTCGGATCGAACGTGAACGGCACATCGGCAGGCATGCCGAGTGCACCGGGAGTGACGTTGCGAACATCGAACGGCTGCAACGGATGTTCCACCAGCACGCGTTCGCGGAGCCGGTCGGGGGTTGTCATGTCCAGCGCGTCGAGGATCTCCAGCAGCGGAACGGCCGGCGGCTTGCGGTGACCGCTGTGAGCGTCGGCGCCGGTGTAGGTGATGACCAGGGCTTCGGTGGCCGCGCCGATCGCGTCGAGCAGCAATTGTCGGTCCTCCGAACGGGTGTCGCGTTCACCGGTCAACGGCTCGCGGGTCAGCACGTCGTCTCCGTCGATGACGCCCAGGCGCGGGAACACGCCGTCGTCGAGCCCTACCAGACACACCACCCGGTGGGGCACCGAACGCATCGGCACCATCGTGCAGACCGTCAGTGTGCCGGTGCGGAAGTTCGCGCGCGTCGGCCTGCCCGCCAGGTGACGGTCGAGCAGGGCCCGGACGTCGGGCAACCGTAGCTCGATGTCGTGACGCGGACCGGCCTTGGCGAGGATGTCCCCGAACTCGCGACGGACCTGCCCGAGCTGCCATTCGTCGGCCTCACCGACCGCGGTGAGGGCATCCAGAGCGCCACTCAACGCGCCCAGCCAGGAGCCCAGAGACTTTGTGCCGCAGAGTGACTGGATGCCGGCATGCAGCTTCTCGACATAGTCGGCGAACCGGCCCGCCAGTTCGACGTGGTTACTGCCGACGTCGTCGAGCGGCAGCGTGGTGTGCAGCCAGGCCTGCGAGTCGTCGGACATCGCCACTCCGGCCAACACCCGGTCCAGGCCGAATCGCCAGGTGTTCTGCACGAAGTCGACGCCGTAGTCGCGGCGGGACTCACGGTCGAAACCCCACCGGATGTTGGCTTGGCGCACCCAGGCGCCCATGGTGTCGAGGTCGTCGTCGGAGAAGGAGAACCGCTGCCGCACGGGGGTGGCCTCGGCGAGGTTGAGCACCTCGCCGGCGGTGGCCCGGCCACCGGCCAGGGCCAGCAGCTGCCCGGCCACCGCCAGCAACGGATTGGTCTGGGTGAGCGCACGATCGGCCAGTGTGACCCGTAGCCGGTGCGCCGGATGCGCGCCCGGCATGGCCTCTGCGAGGCCGAACCCGGCCACGATCAGCGGGGCGTAGGCCTCGATGTCGGGGCACATCACCAGGATGTCGCGGGGTTCCAGCGTCGGGTCGTCGTCGAGCAGACCGAGCAGCACCTCGCGCAGCACGTCGATCTGCCGGGCCGGGCTGTGGCAACTGTGCACTTGCACCGAGCGGTCGGCCGCGTGGTGTGTGCGCCCCGCCGGCCGCACTGCGTTGGCGGCGATGTCGGACTGCAACCAGCCCAGCAGCGTGTCCGGCCGGGCCGCCGCGCCGAGACACCGGTCGGTCACCGCGTCGGTGGGCAGGCTGCGCTGCAGCTCGCGCAGGTCTCGGCCGAGGGTGGCCAGTAGCGGGTGACCGACGTCGCGGTGGGTGGTGTCGGCGCTGCGCGACACCGGCCCGTGCACGCCGTGCAGCCGCGCCCACAGATCGGCGCTCGGGTGCGGCAGCCACAGGTGCAGGTCGTGGTGGGTGCTCAGGGCGTGCAGCAGTTCGACGTCGGTGACCGGCAGCCGGGTGTGGCCGAACAGCGACATCCGCTGCGGCAGACCGGTCGACGAATCCTGCAGGCGCGCAACGGCCTCGGCATGCCTGATGTGGGGCGGACGGGCCCCGATGTGATCGACCAGCGCCCGGTAGAGCTCCGGTTGCCAGGCCAGGTCACGATCCAGCCCCTCGGTGCGCTGCTCCAGCCAGTCGACCAACAGGCCCGGACGCTGACGGGCGTAGGACGCGAACAAGCCGGCCAGTCGCCGGGCCACCGCGTACCGGCGACCGCGGCGCAACTCCTGCTCCTCGCCGTGCTCGAAGTGACCGAGATGGGCCGCCAGCGTGCGGCACCAGGGGCGCTCGAGCGAGTTGTCGATCACCTCGAGCAGCGGCCACACCACCGCATCGGGCGCCCAGGGGTCGTCCTCGACCGTCCCGGCGAGTTCGGCGACCAGGGAAGCCGGACTACGGAATGTCACGCCGGCGCATACACCGTCCTGACCGAAGCTGCGGCCCAGCACATGGGACAGCCGCTGACTGAGCCAGCGCTCCACGCCGCGGGCCGACACCAGCACCAGGTCTTCGGCGAACGGGTCGGCCGGGGGAGTGCTCAGCAGCGTGCCGAGGCCGTCGGCAAGCAGGTCGGTCCGGTCGGCCCGATGGAGGTGAAGCGCCATCGGGGCCTCACCCTACGGCCTGGCACAGACCGGCCGAGACAGGCACGGACGGACTCAGCCCTGTTCGACGATGTTGCCGCTGCCCGAGCGCGACACCTCCGGAGCGCCGTTGCGATAGGTGACCCGGTTGTTCAATCCCGAGGCTCTGATGGTCTCGGCGGTGTCCACGGTCAGCACGTTCTCCAGCCCGGAGACGACGACCGTCGAGCAGGCGCCCTGGACGTCGACGACATTGCGGACCCCGCTGATGCTGACCGTTCCGCCGTCACACATCACCGTGCGGGTGGTGTCGACACCGCCGAGGCTGGTCACCGCGCCCGGGCCGACGGTCACGATCTCCTCGCCGGCCCCGAACGGGTTCTCCGGGATCGCGGGAAATGCGGGGACTTCGGGGATCACCGGAACATCGATCGACCCACCGCCCCCCGCGATGCCCGGGGGCGCAACCGGAGCCGGCAGGCTCGGCGACCCGGAGGTGACGAAGATGATCCCGACGATCACCGCGGTGACGATGACGACGCCGGCAGACAGCGGGATCAGCCACAACGCGGTGGCATGAGAGTTCTTGCGCACCACGTGCTGCGGTGGCGCATAGTAGGGCGAACCCCCGGCCGGATACCCCGCGGAGGGCGACGGTGGCGGTGGCGGCACGGGTACCCCTGCCGACGACGCGTAGGGCTGGGTACCCAACTCGCTGGCGCGGGCACGGTCGGCGAGCGGGCGCTCCAGATCGCGTATCCGCGCTTCCGGGTCCACATCCGGTTCCATGGGCAGATGGTTGCACATCTGCGCTGGTCCGGCATCGCTTCTGGGCACCTCAGTGCGGTTGCGCAACGCTTCTGCGTGGTACTCCCCACCATGACGTCAGCGGGATTCCTGGCCGTCGGCGGCGGGCCGGCGGGAGTCAGCGCGGCCGAGACCTTCCGCAGTAGGCATCGCCACATCGCCGTGCGCATTCTGTCCGACGATCCGGCGCTGCCCTATGCCAAACCGCCGTTGAGCAAGCAGTACCTGTGCGGACAGCCCACTGACCTGGACCTGCACAGTGCCGGGTGGTTCGCTCGCAACGACATCGACCTCACCCTCGGGGTGCGGGTGGAACACATCGACGTCGCGGCTGCGCAGGTGATCACCACCGGCGGCGTGCGCTACCCGTACTGGCATCTGGTGCTGGCATCGGGCTCGACCGCGGTGCCGCTGGCCGCACCGGGTGGCCGGTCCGCGCTGCCCCTGCGGTCCTTGGCCGATGCGGTGGCGCTGAAGATGGCCGCCCGGCATGCCCACGCGGCGGTCGTCGTCGGCGCCGGGCTGATCGGCTGCGAGGCCGCCTCAGGTCTGGCCGCCCTCGGCGTGGACACCACCGTGGTTGCCCCGGAGGTGGTGCCGCTGTACCGCCGATTCGGCATCGACGTCGGCGAACGGGTCGCCAAGATGCTCTCCGATGTCGGCGTGCGTTTTGTCGGGTCGGCCCGGGTGGCCGGCGTCACTGACTGCGCGGTGACGCTGGAGGGCGGAGAGGTATTCGCCGGCGACCTCGTCGTCGCCGCCACCGGGGCCCGGCCCGACACCCGGCTGGCCGCCGAGGCCGGACTGGCCATCCGCGACGGCCGCGTCGTCGTCGACGAACACATGCGCACGTCGGCCCCCAACGTCTACGCCGCCGGTGACATCACGCTGGCCCACAACGTGACCGCCGGGCGACGGGTCATCGCCGAACACTGGCGTGACGCCGCGCTGCAGGGCCGCATTGCCGGCCTGACGGCGGCGGGTTATCCGTCGAGTTGGGACACGATGCCCGGATTCTCCTGCAGTGTAGGGAAATTCACGCTGACCTACCGAGGTTGGGGAGGCCGCCACGATACCTGTCTGGTGACCGAACGGGGCAACGGTTTCACCGCGACCTACTCCGCACAGGGCAGGCTGCTCGGAACACTGGAGGCTACAGCCAATCTCGCTTCTTGAACGCGGTGAACAGCACGATCACGATCACGACGATCAGCGAGGTGCTGACCGCGAACCCGCCGACGGTGTTGATACCCGGATAGCTGATGTTCTGTCCGTAGAAGCCGGTGATGGCCGTCGGCACCGCGATGATCGCGGCCCAGCCGGTGAGCTTCTTCATCACGATGTTCAGCCGGGCGTCCTGCAGGCTCAAGTTGGTCTCGAACACCGTGGTGACCATGTCGCGCAACGACTCCGTCCACTCCGAGACCCGTAAGACATGGTCGTAGAGATCGGCGTACGCGGGGTCCAGCTCCAGCGCAGAGGCGGCATCCATCCTTCGGTGCTGGATCACGGTGATCACCTCCCGCATCGGCAACACCGCCCGGCGCAGCCGCACCAGGTCCTTGCGAAGCTGAAAGGTCTTGCGTTGCAACCCTTGACGCGGCAGGCTCTCGGCGAACAGGTCGTCCTCGAGGCTTTCGATGGCGTCGTCGAGCGCTTGCACCGCGTCGAAGTGCTGATCCACCACGACGTCGAGCAGGCCGTGCACGAGCGCGCCGATCCCGTATTCCTGTCCACCCAGCGCGTCGAATCGCCGCGACACCTCGTCGATGTCGAAGCCCGAACCCAACTGGACCGTGATCAGTCCGCGCGGTAGCACGAACACCGAGATGCGGTGCATGTCCAGCACAGTCTCGGCCGCGTCGGCCACCGGCGGCCGACCCCTGACGGTGACCCCATATACCGTGAAGAAGGTGTGGGTCCGATACACCACGGCCTTGGTGCGTTCGGAGTCGGCCAGTGTGTCCTCGACCGCCCATTCGTTGAGGCCGATCTCATGGGCGAGATTGGTGAGCGTCTCGTGGTCGGGGGCGTCGATGTCACACCAGACCAGCGTGTTCTCCGCGGCCAGATAATCCGACAGCGCGAAGAAGTCGAAGTCGTCGCAGGGCCTGCCGTCGACCCAGGTCCGGCCGCGAATGTGGGTCACGGCGCGGTGGTGGCACCCAGCGCGAATTCCTCTGCCAATCCGTCGATTCCGGCGCGGATCGCCTCCAACGCGCTGTGCCGGGCCTTGAGCTTGGTCGCCAGGTGTGCGCCGGCCTGCAGTGTGGTCGCGGCTTCCTGGGCCACCTGCTGGGCCCGGGCCAGTACCTCGTCGGTGTCGACGATCTCGTCGAGCCACCCGGCGTTGATCGCGGCGTCGCCGACGAAGGTCGCGGCCAGTCCGGCCGCCCGCTCGAACGCCGGCGGGGTGAGCCGCATCCGCATGATCTCCAACGCCGAATTCGGGATGACCATGCCGATCGCAACCTCGATGGCCTGGCAGCGTGTTTTCGGACCCCCTACCCGATGGTCGGCGGACAACAGCAGAAACGAGCCCATCGCGATCGCCGGACCGGTTGCGGCGATCACCACCGGCACCGGAAACGTCAGCGTTCGCACCGCCAACTCGAAACCTCCGGCCAGCATCCCGAGCGCGGCTTGGGCATCGCCGGACTGGAAGACCGACAGATCGAAACCACCGCTGAAGACCCGCGAGTTCCCGGCCAGTACCACAGCTTTGGCTTTCTCGGCCGCCGCCCGGTCCAATGCCTCGTTGACCGCGGTCTGCATCGTCGGGCCGAGCACGTTGACCTTGCCGTCGTCGAGCGTGATGGTGGCCACCGAGTCGGCGAGTTCGTAGGCGACGTTGCTGCTCATGCTTCTCCTCACCACGCAGGGTCGCAACGAACCTAACAGGCCGCCGGCCGACCGCCCGCTCAACCCGTCGTGGCCAGCACCGCCGGCGAGGACTGCCCGACAGCGCACAGCCGCTCACCGCGCGCCGCCCAGTCCAGGTCGGCCCAATGCACGCGGCCCGGGAGTCGGCGCCAGTACCCGGGATGGGCCCGCAGATAGCTGTGCACGCTGGCGTGCACGGTGGCGTCAGCGGGCACCTTGGGCGAGGGCACCGGATGTGCGGCTCCGGCCAGCGCGTCGAGCACACTGGGGGCCGGTGCTCGGTGCCGGGCCGACGCCGCAAGCAGCACACCGGCTTTCATCGCCCCATCGAGCACCCAGTCCAGCGTGATCGCCGACAGCGGCGCATCTGCCCCGGCCGCGCCGGTGACGTCGCGATGGCCACCGCGGAACCACACCTCCTCGACGCCGGCGGCTACGGCCGGGACGAGCCGCTGACGACGCCGGCCGTAGCCACCGTCGATGGCCACCGCGTGTCGGGCTGCCACGACGTTGACGAGCACCTCCGAGTCGTCGGCACGCGGCACACCGCGCACCGCGACGGTGTCCCACAGCCCGAGGAACTCGACGTCGACGGCCAACTCACTGTCTTCGGCCAGCTGGGCGGCGAGCTCGCCGACCCGGCGCCAGTCCGCCGCGCTGCGCGAGGTTCGTGGCATCGCGTAGGCCGACAGCGCCCAGTCCCGGAACTCGGTGCGGACCACCCCCACGGTGCCGAGCAGGCGGGCCAACGCCCGAGCGCAGAAGGCTGCGTGCGCCGTGCCGAACATGAAGATGCGGTCCCCGCGTTGCCAGTGGTCGACCAGGAACTCGTAGGCCGCCGCCACCACCGCGCGCGCGTGCGGCGCCGTCGTCGGCCGCCGACCGTCGTCAGGACGCGTCCAGATCAGCTGGCTGTCGTCGCGATGCAGCAGCGAGGTCACTGCGGCGGCATTGCCGACAGTGTTGATGTCGTCGAAGCACAGCACGATGTTCTTCACGAAGCCCCCCAACGTGAGCAGCGGATGCGCTGACGTCGAGTTTGCCAGATCGGCGGGGCAGTGTCTTCGGAATCAGGGAAGAAATTCGTGTTTTGGCTTCGAATCGAGGGCTCTACAGCGGGGGAGTGCCACGGATTCCGTAGCGGTCACCCGCCCATCAGCATGCGCCACTGATCCAGATTGCTCGCCCGGTAGACGTAATTGGTACGACGGACCCGATCCAGCGGCGCGCTGGGCTCCGCGGAATACCAGTGGCCCGGGAAGACAGTAGGGTCGCCCGGCAGCTCGGCCAGCGCCTGCAGGCTGCGGAACATGTCGTCGGCGTTGCCGCCGGGGAAATCCGTCCGTCCGCAGCCGTCGAGGAACAGCGTGTCGCCGGCCACCAGCCGCCCGTCGAGCAGGAAACACTGGCTGCCCGGGGTGTGGCCGGGGGTGTGCAGCAGCTCGATGTCGATCTGCCCGACGCCGACCCGGTCACCGTGCTGGTGTGCGGTCAGTTCGCTGGGGGCGATGCCGGTCACCCGTGAGACCCAGTCGGCCTCGTGGGCGTTGACATGCACCGGCACGCTGACCCGCTCCAGCAGCTCGGCCAACCCCTTGAGCTCGAAACCCATCATCGAGCCGCCGATGTGATCGGGATGGTGGTGGGTCACCAGCACCCCGGACAGGTGCATCCCGTCGGCCTCCAGGGTGTCCAGCAAATCCCCCGCGGCGTAAGCGGGGTCGACCACGACGGTGTCCCCGGTCTGCCGGTCGCCGATCAGGTAGGCGAAGTTGCGCATCTGCTCGGCGATCATGTCGCCGGCCGCGAAATCGCGGCCCGAGAGCAGCTGGCGGAAGTAGAGCCGGTCGGAATCAGCCATGTCCGTCAGGGTAATCCAGCCCGGATCCGGGTTACGGACTGCTTTCCCGGCGGGCATGACCGGCGGTTTGGCGTCCTAATCGGTGAGAATGTACCCTCTTTAAGGCTCGCCGCTGGTGCGTAGTGTCGAGCCAGTGACAGGCCCCCTTAGCTCAGTCGGCAGAGCGTTTCCATGGTAAGGAAAAGGTCAACGGTTCGATTCCGTTAGGGGGCTCGGTGGAAACGGGCGGTGCGCCCGACAGCGCCCAGCCTGGCTCCGACCGGGGCGGTGTAGCTCAGCTGGTTAGAGCGCACGACTCATAATCGTGAGGTCGGGGGATCGAGCCCCCCCACCGCTACAAGTAGAGAAGAACCGAGCTCTGAAACGAGGCACCGAAGGTGGCGTCCAGTACTGACGTACGGCCCAAGATCACACTGGCCTGCGAGGTGTGCAAGCACCGCAACTACATCACGAAGAAGAACCGTCGCAACGATCCCGACCGACTCGAGATCAAGAAGTTCTGCCCGAACTGCGGCACGCACCAGGCGCACAAAGAGTCGCGCTAGGCGCCGCGTCGGCAGACACCCCAGCACTCGTGTCATTTTTGGACGGCTACGTCGGGACGCACTACCGCTATCCCGACAGCTACGTCGTGGGCCGGGAGAAGATTCGCGAATACGCCACCGCGGTCAAGAACGACGACCCGGCGTTCTTCGACGAGAAGGCTTCCGCTGAGCTCGGCCATGAGGGCCTGCTGGCGCCGCTGACCTTCATCTCGGTGTTCGGCTACACCGCGCAGATGGCGATGTTCACCGCCAACAACATCGCCATCTCCGACGCGCAGATCGTCCAGGTCGACCAGGTGCTGAAGTTCGTCCGTCCGGTCAAAGCCGGCGACACCCTCTATTGCGACGTATGGATCGACTCGATCAAGAAGGCGCACGGCACCGACATCATCGTGACCAAGAACATCGTCAGCGACGCCAACGGCGATGTCGTGCAGGAGTGCTACACCACCCTGGCAGGGCGTAGCGAAGAAGACGGAAAGAGTGGCTTTTCACATGGCACTGCGTGAGTTCGGTTCGGTCAAGGTCGGCGATCAGCTGCCCGAGAAGGTCATCCCGCTGACCCGGGCTGACCTGGTCAACTACGCCGGCGTCAGCGGCGACCTCAATCCGATCCACTGGGACGACGATATCGCCAAGCAGGTCGGACTGGACACCGCGATCGCCCACGGCATGCTCACCATGGGCCTCGGTGGCGGCTACGTCACCTCCTGGGTCGGCGACCCGGCCGCCGTCACCGAGTACAACGTCCGGTTCACCGCGGTGGTGCCGGTGCCCAACGACGGCAAGGGCGCCGAGATCGTCTTCACCGGCCGGGTGAAGTCGACTGATCCGGACACCAAGTCGGTCACGATTGCGCTGAGTGCAACCTCCGGCGGCAAGAAGATCTTCGGCCGGGCGGTGGCCGTGGCGAAGCTGGCGTGACCGATGGCTCTGAAAACCGACATCCGCGGGATGGTCTGGAAGTACCCCGACGCGTTCGTCGTCGGGCGTGAGCAGATCCGGCAGTACGCCAAGGCCGTCAAGTCCTTCGACCCGACCAGCCACGACGAGGCTGTCGCGGCCCAGATGGGTCACAGCGGCCTGATCGCGCCGCCGACGTTCATGTCGATCTTCGCCGTGATGATCCAGAACCACTTCTTCCAGCACGTCGACGTCGGCCTGGAGACCCTGCAGATCGTCCAGGTCGACCAGAAGTTCGAGTTCCGCCGGCCGATTAAAGAGGGGGACCGACTCAATGGACAGCTGGAGATCCTGACCGTCGTCGAACGTTTCGGCGCCGACATCGTCACCACCCGTAATGTGCTCACCGACGACTCCGGCCAGATCGTGATGGAATCGTTCACCACGCTGATGGGCCATGAGGGTGACAACTCGATCTCGGCCGGCTGGGATCCCGAGACCGGCCAGGTGGTGCGCAAACCGGTCGTCCACGACGACACGGATTAGCAACTCCACCCGCCGGCGCGCTACACTCGGGCCTTCGGGGTTTTCCCAGTTGAGCGCGCTGTCCGTCGGCTTTGATCGACCGAACGGGGAGCGCGCAAATTGTGTGGGCTCCGTAGGTATCGCTGAAGGGGCGTAGCTCAACTGGCAGAGCAGCGGTCTCCAAAACCGCAGGTTGCAGGTTCAAGTCCTGTCGCCCCTGCTCAACTGAATACAACAGATGTGGACACTCGACAGTCCGGGATACTGGAGGGTGACCCAGATCGACACGACCAGAAAAGGGAGCATGCGGTGAGCGACGAGCGCGACGCAGGCACCGACGGTGGCACCCAGACCGGCGACGGCGACGGCGACACCCGGAGCCAGACCGCGGTCGTGACCGGACTGCAGCGCCCGACGGGTAAGCGGTCGCGTCGCGGCGCGGCGGTGGTCGAGACCGACGACGACGCCGACACCGGACCGGACACCGACACCTCGGGGTCCAAGGACGACGGTGACGGACCCCGGGCCAGGAAGAAGACGGCCAAGAAGCCCAAGGACGGGCCGTCTCGCAATCCCATCACGTTCGTGTTGAACTACCTGGCCGAGGTGATCGGCGAGCTGCGCAAGGTCATCTGGCCGAACCGCAAGCAGATGGTCACCTACACGATCGTGGTGCTGCTGTTCCTGGCGTTCATGGTGACTCTGATCGGCCTCGCGGACCTCGGTCTGGCGCAGCTGGTGAGCATGATCTTCGGCTGACCGCCGTGCCGGTGAGCGCCAGAAACGATATTTCAGAGAGGACTGACACGTGACGAGCTTCGACGGCGACGCGCCTTCGGGCGAGACCGTCGACACCATGAACGTCGACGAAGCCAACGCGGAAGCGGTGAGCACCGAGGAGGATGCCGCCCCCGCCGAGGTGAGTGACGACGCAGCTGGTGCCGAGGCAGCCCCTGCGGAAGCAGCCCCCGAGGACGAGGAACAGGATCCGGCCGCGGCGCTGAAGAAAGAGCTGCGCCTCAAGCCGGGCGAGTGGTACGTCATCCACTCCTACGCCGGCTACGAGAACAAGGTGAAGGCCAACCTCGAGACCCGCGTGCAGAACCTCGACGTCGGCGACTACATCTTCCAGGTCGAGGTACCCACCGAAGAGGTCACCGAGATCAAGAACGGCCAGCGCAAGCAGGTCAACCGCAAGGTGCTGCCGGGCTACATCCTGGTGCGCATGGAGCTCAACGACGAATCATGGGGCGCGGTGCGCAACACGCCCGGTGTGACGGGCTTCGTCGGCGCCACCTCGCGCCCGTCCCCGCTGTCGCTGGATGACGTGGTGAAGTTCCTGTTGCCGCAGAGCCCGGCCAAGAAGGCCGGGAAGGCGACGGCCGCCTCATCGGCCGCGGCGGAGATCGGCGCAGACGCGCGTCCGGAGATCCTGGTCGACTTCGAGGTGGGCGAGTCCGTCACCGTCATGGACGGGCCGTTCGCGACGTTGCCGGCATCGATCAGCGAGGTCAACGCCGAGCAGCAGAAGCTCAAGGTGCTGGTATCGATCTTCGGCCGCGAGACGCCGGTCGAACTGACCTTCAACCAGGTCGCCAAGATTTAACGCGGGCCGTCAAGCCCACCAGGAAAAAGAAGGAAAGCACAACCATGCCCCCGAAGAAGAAGGTCGTCGGGCTGATCAAGTTGCAGATCCAGGCCGGGCAGGCCAACCCCGCCCCGCCGGTCGGTCCCGCGCTCGGCCAGCACGGTGTCAACATCATGGAGTTCTGCAAGGCCTACAACGCGGCGACGGAGTCGCAGCGTGGCAACGTCATCCCCGTCGAGATCAGCGTCTACGAGGATCGCAGCTTCACGTTCGCGCTGAAGACCCCGCCGGCGGCCAAGCTGCTGCTCAAGGCTGCTGGGGTGCAGAAGGGGTCCGGCGAGCCGCACAAGACCAAGGTCGCCAAGGTGACCTGGGACCAGGTGCGCGAGATCGCCGAGACCAAGAAGGAAGACCTGAACGCCAACGACATCGATCAGGCCGCCAAGATCATCGCCGGCACCGCCCGGTCGATGGGGATAACCGTCGAATAGTCGGTGATTCCCGTTGAGACTGCACTGAGGGCGACAAAGTGTGAGTAGGGAGTGCCCTGAGCACAGTCTCAATGCAAGTCAATTCAGTGGGAGGGCCAGCTTCGGCCCGTAAACCACAACTTCTGAACAATGAGGAGAATCAAATGAGCAAGAACAGCAAGGCCTACCAGGCCGCCGCTGAGAAGGTCGACAAGACCCGGCTGTACACGCCGCTGGAGGCGGCGAAGCTGGCCAAGGAGACGTCTTCGACCAAGCAGGACGCCACCGTCGAGGTCGCGATCCGTCTGGGTGTGGATCCGCGCAAGGCCGACCAGATGGTGCGCGGCACCGTCAACCTGCCGCACGGCACCGGCAAGACCGCGCGCGTCGCGGTGTTCGCGGTGGGTGACAAGGCTGAGCAGGCGCAGGCCGCCGGAGCCGATATCGTCGGCAGCGACGACCTGATCGAGCAGATCCAGGGCGGCATGCTCGACTTCGACGCCGCGATCGCCACGCCGGACCAGATGGCCAAGGTCGGCCGCATCGCGCGCATCCTGGGCCCGCGTGGCCTGATGCCGAACCCGAAGACCGGCACCGTGACTCCCGACGTCGCCAAGGCCGTGGCCGACATCAAGGGCGGCAAGATCAACTTCCGGGTGGACAAGCAGGCCAACCTGCACTTCGTGATCGGCAAGGCCTCGTTCGACGAGAATGCGCTGGCCGAGAACTATGGTGCCGCACTCGACGAGATCCTGCGGGCCAAGCCGTCCTCGTCGAAGGGCCGCTATCTGAAGAAGGTCGTCGTGTCGACCACCACCGGCCCGGGCATCCCGGTCGACCCGGCAGTGACCCGCAATTTCACGGAGGCCTGACCCGGTCGGCTAGCCGACTCATGCACTTCTGACGAGAAACCCCGCAGCCCGGACCGGGCGCGGGGTTTCTTCGTCGCGAGTTGTTCGAGTGCTCCTCGACCGCCGATCCGCTGACCGCGTCCGGTCCGCCGTCCCCCACGAACGGCCCGCCCAGGCGCCCCGGTCAGAGGCTGCCGGCGTGTCCCCCAACGCCTGGCTCGGCGGTCGAGAAGCACCCCTGCAGCAAATTTACATCGGTACCGTCAATAGGGGGCCGAAATTGGTGAGTTCCCGATGAAAGCCCGCTGCTTTTGTGTGATCGTTGACTCATGCAGACTCGTGGCAGGAGTCAAGCCCGCGCGTTGATCCTGGTTGTTCTGTCGTTCATCACCGTGCTGGCGCTCGGTATCGCTTCGGCGTTCGTGTCGGCGGTGGCCCTGGGCGCGACGGCACTGATCGTGCCGGGAACCGGCACGCCGAACTCCGACAACGTCGCCAACTACCAGCAGAACGCCTGGAACCGCTACATCGACGGCATCGCCTGCACCGACCCCGTGGACTGCGCCAACCCGACCCTCGAGGGCATCCCGTACCCGGCGTCGTTCTGGCCGATGACCTTCATCCCGGGCTGGTGTGTCCCCGGCCGGTGCGACAAGTGGAACGAGTCGGTGGGCATCGGTGTAGCGAACCTCAACGCTGCGCTGGAGCCCTTCCTGGCGCCGAGCTCCGACGAGGACGTGTTCATCTTCGGCTACTCACAAGGTGGCGCTGTCGTGGCGAACACGCTGCAGTATCTGGCCGGGCTGGATCTTTCCGATGAGGTCAAGGCGCGGCTGCAGGTCGTCACGATCGGCGGCATCGAGAATCCCGACGGCGGTCTGTGGCAACGGCTGGCCTGGCTGCGCTACCTGTTCGGCACACCGATCCCGATCTTCGATGTCACGTTCAACCCGCCGATGCCGGTGGATACCGGAATCCACACCACCAGCATCGGTTTCGAGTACGACCCGGTGGGCTTCGCGCCCAGGTACTGGGGCAATGTGCTCGCGGTGCTCAACGCCTTCGTCGCACTGGACACGGTGCACGGCTACTACCTTTCGCCCAACGGCAACGATCCCAACGCGACGCTGCCCTACGGCTACACCCCGGAGACGCTGGCGCCGCAGCTGGATTGTTCGCTCAACGAAAAGAATTGCCGGACCGACACATTCGGTAACAGCTACATCATCATCCCAGCCCTGAGCCTGCCACTGACCGACCTGGTGCGGTCGTTCGCCGACCACATCGGCATCGGCTGGCTGGCCAAACCGTTCATCGACCTCGTCGAACCGGTACTGCGCGAAGCCGTCGACCTCGGCTACGACTGGAGCGGGGATCCCGGAGTGCCGCGCAGCCTGAGCATCCTGCCGTTCAAGCTGTTCCAGAACTGGATCAAGGTCGGGATCGACTTCGCGGTCGCGGCGGTCAAGGGTGTCGAAGCGTTCCTGGGCAATTTCATCAGGCCCCGGGCCACGAGCGAACTCGAGCAGCTCGAGCGCAGCGTGCAGCAGTCCCAGGAGCTCGGCCCGGCCGCTGAGTCTCGCCGCGACACGGCGCCGGGAGTCGAGGTGCCCAGACTCGAGGTCGAGTACTACACCGACCAACGTCCCGGCCTCGACCCGCAGAGCGACGCCGTCGACAAGACCGCGGAGGTCATCGAATTCCCCACAGTCGACGTCGTCGAAGAGCCGATCGAGGTTCCCGTCGAAGAGGACACGACGACGGGCGCCTCGACACCGGGGACATCGGGATCCTTCGACGAGGACGCCCCCGCGGTCAGCGAACGCGGGGGTGGCAGCGACCGCGAATCGTCCAGCGACACCCGGACCAAGCGCACCCGGGCCGCGGCCTGAGGCCGGTCAGGCCGCCGCGGCGCCCGGCTTGAGGTAAGTCACCAGGCTGACGTCGATGCTCTCGTCGATGAAGTAGTACTGGCAGCCCTTCAGATAGCGCATGTAGTGGTCGTAGGTCTGCTGGTCCTTGGCGGCGATCGCCGTCTCCTTGTTGCGCTCCAACCGGTCGGCCCAGATGCCCAGCGTCTTGATGTAGTGGTTGCGCAGCGACAACGGCTCGGGGACCACGAAGCCGGCCTTCTCGCCGTGCTCGACCATCATCTGCGTGGTGGGCAGTCGCCCGCCGGGAAAGATCTCGGTGATCATGAACTTGATGAACCGGGCCAGCTCGAAGGTCAGCTTCTTGCCCCGCTCGGCCAGGTCATAGGGGTGGTAGCCGACGCTGCTCTGCACCGTCATCCGGCCGTCGTCAGGCATGACCTCGAAGCACATCTTGAAGAAGTCGTCGTAGCGTTCGAAGCCGAAGTGCTCGAACGCCTCGATCGAGACGATGCGGTCGACGGGGGAGTGGAACTGCTCCCAGCCTTCGAGCCGCACGTCGAAGGTGCGCTCGGTGTCGAGCTTGGCGAGCAACTGGTCGCAATAGGCCTTCTGGTTCTTGGACAGGGTCAGCCCGATGACGTTGACGTCGTACTTCTCCATGGCGCGCTGCAGCGTCAGCCCCCAGCCGCAGCCCACCTCGAGCAGTGTCATGCCCGGCTTGAGGTCCAGCTTGTCCAAGTGCTGGTCGACATTGGCGATCTGAGCCTCCGACAAGGTGCAGTCGGGGCCGGTGAACAGGCCACAGCTGTACTTGCGCGTGGGGTCCTGAAAGACGCCGAAGAAGTCGTCCGACAGATCGTAATGCGCCTGGATGTCCTCGAAATGAGGCGTCATATCCTTCGTGCCGGTGGATTGGTCAGACATATTTCCCCTGCTCTTGCTAGCCCACGATGGCGAGTGTCCAACAACGATGTCGCGAACGACCGTACCCATACGCCTGCTCGTCGCTGCTGCAAACACGCGTGGTGCGTCGTTCAGACTAGCGCTCAGCTGCTCCCGCGAGCCAATTACGCGCCGGGGCGCTTGGCCAGCGTGAACTGGTTGACGTCGATATAACCCACGCGGAAACCGTGTGCGCAGCCCGTCAGATAGTGCATGTAGCGGTCATAGATCTGCTGTGACTGCATCTCGACCGCCGCTTCTCGCGCAGACTCCAGCGCTGCGGCCCAGGCATCGAGGGTGCGGGCATAGTGGGGCTGCAGTGACTGGCGGCGGGTCAGTGCGAAACCCGAACCGGCAGAGCGTTGCTCGACCATCTCGATGGACGGCAGATATCCACCGGGGAAAATCTCGGTCAGGATGAACTTGACGAAGCGAGCCACCGAGAACGTCAGCGGCATCCCGGCGTCGGCCATCTGGGGCAGCGTCAGCGCGGTGATGGTGTGCAGCAGCATCACGCCGTCATCGGGCAGCACCTGACGGGCCATCGCGAAGAACTCGTCGTAGCGGTCCTTGCCGAAGTGCTCGAACGCACCGATCGACACGATCCGGTCCACCGGCTCGTCGAAGTCCTCCCAGCCCTGCAGCAGCACCCGCTTGGTGCGCGGGCTGTCGGATTCGTTGAGCACCTGCTCGACGCGCGCGTGCTGATTTTTGCTCAAGGTCAGACCCACGACGTTGACGTCGTGTTTCTCCAGGGCGCGCAGCATGGTCGATCCCCAGCCGCAGCCGATGTCGAGCAGTGTCATCCCGGGCTGCAGGCCCAGCTTGCCGAGCGCGAGATCGATCTTGGCCAGCTGCGCTTCGGCCAGCGTCATGTCATCGCGTTCGAAATACGCGCAGCTGTAGGTCTGCGACGGGTCCAGGAAGAGCCGGAAGAAATCGTCGGAGAGGTCGTAGTGGGCTTGGACGTCGTCGTAATGCGGCGTCAGTACCGGTCTGGTCCGCGAGGCGGACGGATCTTTCGAGGCCATCGGGCCTTCCTCGGGGCCGGCCCGAAGACGGTCTTCTGTACGGCTCGTCAGCCCGGTACCGACGCTACGGCAACGGCTGACGTCGTGTCGACGGGCTCAGTGCGCTTCGGAGAACGTCGTGGTGAGCTCGGCGACGATGTCGTCCCACAGTGGCTCGGGCAGCTCATGTCCCATGCCGTCGAACAGCACCAGACGCGCGCCGTCGATGGCCCGGGCGATGGCCCGGCCACCTGACGGACGCATCAGCTTGTCAGCCGTGCCGTGGATGACGACGGTCGGCGCGGTGGTCTGGCGGTTGTAGGGCAGCAGGCTGCCGCTGCCGGTGATGGCATTGAACTGGCGGGCGATCCCTTGCGGGTAGTACGAGCGGTCGTGGAAGGCGACCGCGTCGGCGCGCAACTTCTCCTCGCTCGACGGGTATCCCGGGCTGCCTATGATCCTGCTGACCCGAATCGAGTTCTCGATGATCACCTCGCGCGGCGAGTTCGGCGACGGCCCGGTGATGACGGCCAGCAGCTGTTGCGGGCCCGGCGGCGGGAGCAGCGGTTGGTTGTTCGACGAGAAGATCACGCCCAGGCTGCGGGTGCGTTCGGCGTGCCTGGCGGCAAAGACCTGCGCGATCATGCCACCCATCGAGCCGCCGACCACGTGCGCGTGCTCGAGATCGAGGTGATCCAGCAGCGCGGCCGTGTCGTCGGCCATGTCCTCCAGTGTGTACACCGACGGGCTGCGGCGCCCGATCAGCGACCGTGCCATATTGCCGATCTGGGAGCCCCGGCTCCGGTGACCGTCGAATTTCGACGACAGTCCGACGTCGCGGTTGTCGAAGCGGATGACCCGCAGACCCTGGTCGACCAGCTTGCGGCAGAAACCGTCCCGCCAGAACACCAACTGAGCGCCCAGCCCCATGATCAGCAGCACCGCCGGGTCGTCGGGGTGGCCCATGTCCTCGTAGTGGATCTCCAGATCACCCGACGGGGCCTTGCCTTCGCGGACGTCGATCATGCGTCGAGATTCTGATCGTGCTCGCGGCTGACCTCGACCATGAAGTTCGCGAAGTACCTCGTCAGCGCCGGGTCGCTCATCATCTGCCACTTCGGCGCCAGCAGCTTCATGTAGCGCTCCACGTAGAGGAACTGCTTGCCGATCAGCACCAGCTCGCGCGGCAGCTTCACGTCGTAGGCCTCGGCCAGCGCGGAGAGCTGCTTGCCGATCTCGGCGTAGCTGAGGTCGCCCAGGGACGTCATCGTCAGCGGGGTGGCGAACTTCTCCAGGTCCTTGGCGGCCTGGGCCTCGGGCCTCATCGTCCCGACCGCGCCCATCAGCACCACGATCTTGCCCGCTGCTGCGTGGTCCTTCTTGACCAGTAGCGCGTGTACCAGCTCCCGCAGCAACCAGCGGGTCCGCGGGTCGATGCGGCCCATGATGCCGAAGTCGAAGAACACGATCTTGCCGTCGTCGTCGACGTAGAGGTTGCCGGCGTGCAGGTCGCCGTGGAACAGGCCGTGCCGCAGCCCGCCCTCGAACACGCTGAACAGCAGCGCCTTGACCAGCTCGGTGCCGTCGAAGCCCTTCTTGCGGATCGCGGCGACGTCGTCGATGCGCACCCCGCTGATGCGCTCCATGGTCAGTACGCGCTCACTGGTCAGGTCCCAGTACACCTGCGGTACCCGGATGTTGCGCCCCAGCGGGGACGCGTGCATGTGCGCCACCCACGCGTCCATCGACTGCGCTTCCAGCCGGAAGTCCAGCTCCTCGGCGAGATTGTCGGCGAAGTCGGCGACGACATCCTGGGCGGACAGCCGCTGACCCAATTTGGCCAGCTCGACCAGCCGCGCGCCGCGCTTGAGGATCTGCAGGTCGGCGGCGACGCGACGACGGATGCCCGGCCGCTGGATCTTGACCACGACCTCTTCGCCGGAGTGCAGGGTTGCGTAGTGCACCTGCGCGATGGACGCCGACGCGAAGGGCTTCGCGTCGAACGACCTGAACAGGTTTGCCGGCTCGTCGCCGAGTTCCTCACGGACCAGCGTGTGCACCTCGGAGGCGTCGGCCGGCGGCACCCGATCGAGTAGGCCACGGAATTCCCGGCTCAGCGGTTCGCCGAAGGCACCTGGACTCGACGCGATGATCTGGCCGAATTTGACGTAGGTGGGGCCCAGGTCGGCGAAGGTCTGCGGGATCTGCTTGACGATCTTCTGCTGCAGCGAGCCGCGTCCCATCAACGTGGCGGCCACACGGGCGCCGGTGCGGGTCACCTGCCAGCCGGTGGCGCCGACGCGGGCCGCCTCGACCGGTAGCGGCACCCGATCCAGCCGGGCACCCTCGCGTTGCGGACTCTGCTTGGTCTTGCGGGTGGTGCTCATAGTCCGCCAGTGTCCCAAAAACAACCCGCCCGGGAAAAATCCTGGGCGAACCGCGGGTCAGGCGCGCGCGAAAGACTGTTCGATGTCCTCGCGTGACCGCGCCGGGTCGGAGCCCAGGCGGTAGGTCGGCACCGTGTGCGGCGCCAGCTCGGGGTCCAGGCCCCCCGCCACCCGGGCCTTGGCCTGCTCGAATTCCGGCACCGGGCCGGAGGCGACGTGGATGCCGTTGATGACCGACCACACCAGCGCCCGGCGGGCAGTGCGCTCGACGACGTTCGGGTCGCGGTGTTGGATCAGGCCCTTGGCCCACGACGGCATGGTGTCGCGTACCGCCCAGTTCAGCGCGCTCTGTGGCAGCGGAAGATTCGGGCCGGTGGCCATCGCGGTGCCGTAGGTGACGGCCAGCTTGGGCAGATAGGACTTCAGGCAGTCCAGGGTGTCGGCCTTGGTGTTCGGCAGGTCGGTACCGCCCAGTGCGTGTCCGACCCGCACGAACTCGCCGTAGTAGCGATCAAGGTCCTTGCCGCGCAACGGGTTCGGGTGGTAGAGCTCGTGCGCGGTGGCGATCCCCCAGACCACCGTCGCATAGTTCCACCGCAACCATTGCGGATCGTCGGCGTCGTAACGGGCGCCGTCGGGCCTGGTGCCCTTGATGGTGTGGTGCATCGAACGCACCGCCAGCGCGAGCCGTTCGGCGGTGTCGGTGCTGCCGTAGGCCGTGCCGATGAAGAACGCCACCGAGTGGCCCAGCCGGACCAGCGCGCCCTTCGGGTCGATCTGGGGCATCGGGTCGTCGCGGGTCTCGGGCTTGACCAGCCGGGAGTGGTGGATGCCCATCCAGTAGATCGACGGGTCCAGCCGTTCCAAGAACGCCGCGCACTGCAGCCCGAACACCAGGGCCTGCATATGTGAGTGCACGTGCCAGACCGCGCTGCCCGGCCCGAACCAGCCAGGGTCACCGGTCGGGGCGGCGAACTCCATCCCCTTGAAGAAGTGCCGACGGATGTCGCGGTCGAATTGCTGGTCGAAGAACTGTCCGACGAGCTGGTGCGGCAGGAACATCGCAGGCCTCCAGATTGGTCACAGGTGTAGCCAGAATAGCGTCTGGTGACGATTGTGACCAGAACCGGAGTCCCGCCGCCTACGCTGGTGCGGTGTCTGGTCGGTCTCGGAGTTCGGCCTCCCCTCCGGCGGGGAGTACCGGCAGGTGGGCCGGGGTCCCATTGACCGACCGTCGGGCCGAACGTCGTGAACTGCTGATCGACGCCGCGTTTCGGCTGTTCGGCGAGGGCGGCGAAGCCGCGCTGTCGGTGCGGTCGGTGTGCCGCGAGTGCGGTCTCAACACCCGGTACTTCTACGAGAGCTTCGCCGGCACCGACGAGCTGCTCGGGGCGGTCTACGACCGGGTCAGTGCCGAGCTCGCAGGCGAGGTCGAGCGGGCCATGAGTCGGGCGCCCGACTCGCTGCGTGCACGCACCCGCGCCGGCATGACCGCGGTGCTGCATTTCAGTTCGGCTGATCCCCGCCGTGGCCGGGTGCTGTTCACCGATGCCCGGGCCAGCGCGGTGTTGACCGCGCGGCGCACGGCAACCCAGGACATGCTGCGCGAGGCGGTGCTGACCGAAGGGTGGCGACTGCACCCCGACACCGACGCTGTCGCGGCGATGGTCGGTGCGGCGATGTACACCGGTGCGATGGCAGAGCTGGCCCAGCAGTGGCTCACCGGTCATCTCGGTGCTGACCTCGATGTCGTCGTCGACTACGCGTTGGCGCTCGTGCTGCGCTGAGAAGGCGCCACCGAACACCGCGATCCTGCCACTTGTCGATCAATTCCTGCCACCGGAATTAATACCTTGACCTGCTGGTTTAAGGGTGCATACCAACAAGATCGGGAAGCAGGAAACATCTCATGAAGAAGTTCGCCATCGCCACCGCCGCCGCTGCTGGACTGTCGACCGCCATCTTGGGACTGGCCGCTCCGGCCGTCGCCGCCCCGTCCGGAAACGGCAGCGCGAAGGCGACCATCAGCCAGCTCGAGGCCGAGGGGCATCGGGTGATCGTCAACCGGCAGGGCAACACCCCGTTGTCGGAGGCCAGCGTGGTCGCAGTCCGTCCCGGCCCGCAATTCCACGACTGGCAGTGGGACCTCCAGCGTGACAAGCGCATCCTGGTCCCCGCGGGCCGGACCTACTTCGTCACCATCTCCTAAGTTGCCGGACTGACCACCTGCAAGAAAGGGGCACCCTTCCCTCGGGGGTGCCCCTTTCGCATGTCGCTACGACGCAGTCGCCGGAGTCGATGACGGTGCAGGTTTCCATGGCGTCAGCCAATCTGTCTGCGGCCACCCCTCCAATCCGGCGAGCAGTTCGTAAAGCGTTGCACCGTCGATGCTTTCGCGGATGATGTCACCTTGGCCGGCGTGGCGGGCCAACTCCTCGATCATGTGGAAGAACACCCAGCGCACCGACCACGCCGGGACGTCCTTGGGGAACCACGGCACATCCTGGGGTATCGGTACCGCCGCATCGAGATCGACCGCCTCCAGCAGCGCGATCGCGTGAGCATTCTGCTCGTCGAACGCGGCCAGCAGATCAGCCAGCGTCTCGTCGGCGCCCATGACGAATTGGTCAGCGTAATCGGCGGCCTGATCGGCCATCGGCCGTTCGTCGGCAGGACACGGGCCCGGGGCCGCGGCCACCCGCTCCATCCAGCCTCGTTGGCAATTGGTCACGTGCTTGATCAGGCCACCGACTGACAGCGCGCTGACCGATGGAGTGGATCGGGCCTGGTCGTCGGTGAGCCCGAACGCGATGGCGTGGAATGCATATTGCTGAGCGGCGAGGTAGTGCTTCAATCCGTCTCGCTCGTCGCGGATGGGTGGGGGAAGAGCGGCCATGTCAGTTCGTCCTTTCGGTATGGGCGTAGAGGTCGCGCAGCAGCGAGATCTCGGCGCCGTGGTGAATCACTTCGCGGTTGATGTGCAGGATGAGCTCGCTGACCGGGTGCTGTGCCCAGTCGCCCTCGGCCGGTCCCACCGGTCGGGCCAGCGCGGCGTCGTCGAGCCCGCGCACGCCGGCGTTCCAGCGCCGGTACACGTCGTCGAGTTGGGCCAGCGCCGTTGCGGCCTCCGTCGCATAATTCCAGGACGAGTAGTCGGCCGGCGGTCCGTCGAAGTGCGAGTGCACACGCACGGCGAGGACGCCGACGATGACGTGGGCCATCCGCCACGCAATCGTGGTGACCGGCTCCGGCTGCGGTGGCGGATGGGCGAAGTCGACCGTGCCGTCGCGGTGCACGGTCCAGCAATTCGGCACCGGTTCCCAGAAGTACTCGTCGTCGGTCAGCCCGTCCAGCCGCGGACGCAGTTGTCCTTGCCAGTGGAAGTCCAGCTGATCGGCCAGCAGATGGGCCAAGTGCGTGCTCATGGGTTCACCATCGCAGCCATAACGGACAGATTCTGTCCGCGATAGGAGGAAACTCGGCGTCATGTCGGAAACCACTGCGCGGGTGTTGCAATTGCTGGGACTGTTGCAGTCCCGACGGGTGTGGGGTGGGGACGAGCTCGCCCGTCGTCTCGGGGTGACCACCCGCAGTGTGCGTCGCGACGTCGAACGGTTGCGTGAGCTCGGCTACCCAGTGCACGCCAGCACCGGGGTGGGCGGCGGATACCAGCTGGGAGCCGGTGCTGCACTGCCGCCGCTGCTGCTCGACCCCGAGGAAGCCGTGGCGATGGCGGTGTGTCTGCGGGTGGCCGCCGGCGGCAGCGTCGCCGGGGTGGGGGAGTCCGCGTTGCGCGCGTTGACCAAGCTCGATCAGGTGATGCCGGCTCGATTGCGCTCTCAGGTCGCCGCGGTGCACGAGTCGACGGTGACGCTCGGTACCGCCACCGACACCCCCGTGGCCCCCGACGTGTTGATGACCCTGGCCCGGGCCAGCCGAGACCACGAGCACGTGACCGCCACCTACGTCGACATCCGCGGCACCGTCACCGCGCGTCGGGTGGAGCCTTATCACCTGGTGACCACGGGCCGGCGCTGGTATCTGCTGTGTTTCGACCGTGATCGCCAGGACTGGCGCAGTCTGCGGCTGGACCGGATGTCGGAGGTGGCGGCGGCGGGCTCGACGTTCCGTCCGCGCCCGGCACCCGACCCCGCGTCCTACGTGCGCCGTGCGATCAGCTCATCGCCGTACCCCTACGTCGCACGGGTCCGCTACTTCGCGCCCAGTGAAGCCGTCGCACAGGTGTTTTCGCCGGCCTCGGCGGACATCGAGCCCGACGGGCCCGACGCCTGCATCGTCACTGCGGGTGGCGACGACCCGATTCGCATGGTGGCCTGGCTTGCGTTGCCGGACTGCGATTTCGAAGTGCTCGAACCCCCGGAGGTCATCGCCGCGATGCGGACCATGTCCGACCGGCTGGCCGCGGCGGCCGCCGGATGAGTGTGCTGGCACTCGACGTCGGCGGCACCAAGCTGGCGGCTGCCCTCGTCGACGCCGACGGGAATCTGATCCGCACCCGTCGCTGCGGCACCCCAAGCGACGGCGACGCCGAGCAGATCTGGCGGGCCGTGGAAGCCCTGCTGGACGCTGTCGTTCACGGCGCGGACATCCGGCCCACCGCGGTCGGCATCGCCTCGGCCGGCCCGGTCGACGTGCGGCGGGGTGCGGTCAGCCCGATCAACATCGAGGGCTGGCATGGATTCCCGATCGTGGCCCGGGTGGCCGAGGCCACCGGGCTGCCGGTGCGGCTCGGCGGCGACGGCCTGTGCATGACGCTCGGCGAGGCCTGGCGCGGCGCCGCCCGCGGCGCGACGTTCGCGCTGGGCATGGTGGTGTCGACCGGCGTCGGGGGCGGCCTGGTGCTCGACGGCCGACCCGTACACGGTCGCACCGGCAATGCCGGCCACGTCGGCCACGTCATCGTCGAACCGGACGGGGCCCGGTGCACGTGCGGGTCCCGCGGGTGTGTGGAGACCGTGGCCTCGGGCCCGAGCCTGGTGCGGTGGGCCCGTAGCCAGGGCTGGCAGGCGCCGGTCGACGCCGACGCGCGGATGCTGGCCGACGCGGCGCGTGGTGGCGACGACGTGGCCCGGGCGGCCTTCGTCCGTGGCGCCGACGCGCTGGCCCGGACGATCGCCTCGGCGGCGGCGGTGTGCGACCTGGACCTCGTCGTTGTCGGCGGAGGTGTCGCCAACGCGGGATCGCTGCTGTTCGACCCGTTGCGGCGGGCGTTGTGCGGCTACGCCGGCCTGGACTTTCTCCGGGACCTGAAGGTGATTGCCGCCGAACTCGGCGAGCAGGCGCCCCTGGTGGGTGCCGCGGCCCTGGCGCACCGTTTTGGCTGATGGGGGCCCGACGCGCTAAAGTGTCGAGGTTCCACCGAAGACCGTCGGTCACCAGCAATGGTTGAAGGTCCGGGTTTCGACTCGGCGGCCCACGCAGGAGGACGAGGCCAGTACGTCATGTGCGCGCCCCGACCTGTCTGCGTCGGGGCGTTCGTGTTTTCCGGCCCCTCATGCGGTGGGACAACCCCGATATCCACCACGAGGAGGCATGCATGGCCAAGCCTGAAAAGGCCACCGCGGTTGCCGACATCGCCGAGCAGTTCAAGGAGGCCTCGGCGGCGCTGGTCACCGAGTACCGCGGACTGACCGTCGCCAACCTCAAAGACCTGCGCCGTTCGCTCGGTGATTCCGCCACCTATACAGTCGCCAAGAACACGCTGGTCAAGCGTGCCGCGGCGGAGGCGGGCATCGAAGGACTCGACGACCTGTTCGTCGGGCCCACCGCGATCGCGTTCGTCAAGGGCGAGGCCGTCGACGCCGCCAAGGCGATCAAGACCTTCGCCAAGGACAACAAGGCGCTGGTCGTCAAGGGCGGCTACATGGACGGCCGTGCGCTGTCCGTCGACGAGGTCAACCGCATCGCGGACCTCGAGTCGCGCGAGGTGCTGCTGGCCAAGATGGCCGGCGCGATGAAGGCGAATCTGTCCAAGGCTGCCGGTCTGTTCAACGCTCCCGCGTCGCAGGTCGCACGTCTGGCTGCCGCGCTGCAAGAGAAGAAACAGGGCGAAGAGGCCGCCTAGGGCCCGCTTCACCCCCACCACTACTTACGAAGTAAGAACCAGGAAGGACCATCATGGCCAAGTTGTCCACCGATGAACTGCTCGACGCTTTCAAGGAGCTGACGCTGCTGGAGCTCTCGGAGTTCGTCAAGAAGTTCGAGGAGACCTTCGAGGTCACCGCCGCCGCTCCGGTCGCCGTGGCCGCCGCCGGCCCCGCCGCCGGTGGTGCGCCGGCCGAGGCTGCCGAAGAGCAGTCGGAGTTCGACGTCATCCTCGAGTCCGCCGGTGAGAAGAAGATCGGCGTCATCAAGGTCGTCCGCGAGATCGTCTCCGGCCTGGGCCTCAAGGAGGCCAAGGATCTGGTCGACAGCGCCCCCAAGCCGCTGCTCGAGAAGGTCAACAAGGAGGCCGCCGAGGAAGCCAAGGGCAAGCTCGAGGCTGCCGGCGCATCGGTCACCGTCAAGTAACGTCGACCGAGACATTCGCTGTGGGGCCGGTCTGGCAAACGGACCGGCCCCACAGTTGTCTTCGATGGACCCGGTGTCGTCGGCTGAGCCGGTAGGTTACAGTGACTCAAGCCACAGGCGGGAAGCCTGTGGCGAGGAATCCGGGACTGGTTGAGAGGAATCCGCGTGGGCATTGGTATTCAGGTTGAGGGGCTGACGAAGTCCTTCGGAGCCCAGCGAATCTGGGAGGACGTCACGTTCGACCTCCCGGCCGGTGAGGTCAGTGTTCTGCTCGGTCCGTCGGGTACCGGTAAGTCGGTGTTCCTGAAGTCGTTGATCGGTCTGCTTCGTCCCGAGCGCGGCAAGATCGTCGTCGACGGCACCAACATCATCGAGTGCTCGGCCAAGGAGCTCTACGAGATCCGCACGCTGTTCGGCGTGATGTTCCAGGACGGCGCCCTGTTCGGCTCGATGAGCCTCTACGACAACACCGCGTTCCCGCTTCGTGAGCACACGAAGAAGAAGGAATCCGAGATCCGCAAGATCGTCATGGAGAAGCTGGACCTGGTCGGTCTCGGCGGTGACGAGGACAAGTTCCCCGGCGAGATCTCCGGCGGTATGCGCAAGCGCGCCGGCCTGGCCCGCTCGCTGGTGCTGGATCCGCAGATCATTCTCTGCGACGAGCCGGACTCCGGTCTGGACCCGGTACGTACGGCCTACCTGTCGCAGCTGCTGATCGACATCAACGCCCAGATCGACTGCACGATCCTGATCGTGACGCACAACATCAACATCGCCCGCACCGTGCCCGACAACATGGGCATGCTGTTCCGTAAGCACCTGGTCATGTTCGGTCCCCGCGAGGTGCTGCTGACCAGTGACGAGCCGGTGGTCAAGCAGTTCCTCAACGGGCGTCGGATCGGGCCGATCGGCATGTCGGAGGAGAAGGACGAGTCGACGATGGCCGAGGAGCAGGCCATGGTCGACGCGGGTCACCACGACGGTGGCACCGAGGAGATCGAAGGCGTGCCGCCGCAGGTCATGGCGACTCCGGGGATGCCCGAGCGCAAGGCCGTCGGTCGTCGCCAGGCCCGGGTGCGCGAAATCATGCACACCCTGCCCGCCAAGGCGCAGGAGGCCATCCGCGCCGACCTGGAGAGCAGCCAGCAGTACACCACTCAGGACTACCCCGACGACAGCACCACCCGTCAGCAGCAGGCTGAGGACGACGCACCCACCGGTCGTATCCCGGTGGCCGGAGAGCGTTGACCAGCTAGAGCACATCGAAAGGCCGGGTCCGGACGTCGAGTCCGGACCCGGCCTTTTTCTGCGCTCAGCGCCGCTTCCCGGCGAAACCACCTGCGACAACCGGTGCAGATGTGACCACCGTTGCTGATTTTGCGTGGGCGGCAGTCAAGTTACGGCCGCACTCGCGTGAGCGTGTAGTACCGCGTGTTCAGGGGACTGGATATCCGGTCCCTATCAGCGGAATCCGTGGAATATGCACGACGTGCCGTTTTTCCGTGCCGTGGGGTTGCGAAATTGACGCTGACGCTTATAGAGTTTGCCAGGATCGCACAAGCGCGCATATTTCTGGTGGTACTCAGTCGGGAGAGCAATGGTGGACCGCTATCGAGTCCTGTTGGGGGCAGGCGTCCTGGCGGGGGGTGTTTCAGCGGCGATGCTCGCCGGGGCGGGCGTCGCCGGCGCCGACAGCGGCGGCTCGTCGACAGATTCGGGCTCGGGTGCGTCGGCCTCCACGCGGGCCGGTGCGTCCACATCGGGTTCGCAGTCCGGACGCGGCGAGCGCACCGGCCGCACCGACCGCACCAGCCGGGCCGATCGAGCCGATCGAGCCGATCGGGTGCAGACCCGGCGTGCGGCCGCGCAGCGCACCGAGGACGAGCGCGAAGCCGACCCGGACCCTGCCGACTCAGACCGCACCGACGACAACCCGGTGTCGGGCGAGTCGCAGCGCCCGACACCCACCGCCGTCGTCCCGGAGCCCGTCGAGCAGCCGGTCCCTGCCCGCGAGGCAGCAGTGGTCGGCACGCCCGCCCCGGCGGTCGAGGCCGAGATCGACGAACCCGCTGAGAGCACGTTCGTGCAGAGCATCGAGACCGACTTCTCCGCACGCGACGACGCCGTGGTCCTGCACGTCGCGGCGGTCCAGAACCCGTGGGTGGGCGCGGCGAATGACGTCGTCAAGGTCCTCGACGTTCTCAACGACATCGGCACCGCGGTCTACAACCTCTACACCCGGACGATGGAATTCCTGGCCGGGCCGGTGCGCGCGCCCTTCGGCAGCAAGGTCCGCGTCGAGCGGTCCACGCTGGTGCTCGGTGACAGCGTGGAGGTCAAGGCCGACTGGTACTTTCCGACCAGCACCCGACGCCCGACCGGCATCATCTATTTCCAGCATGGTTTCCTGGCCACCGCGTCGTTCTACAGCGCGACGGCGGCTTACCTTGCCGAGAAGACCAACAGCATCGTCATCGCTCCGACGTTGACGTGGAACGTCTTCGACATCGAGAACTACCCCCTGATGCTGCCGCACACCTACCGCGCCATCGGCGACCTGTTCATCGGAGACCGCGAAGCTCTGCACGCCAGCGCCGCGCTGGCCGGCTACAACGGACGGTTGCCCAACCGGGTTGTGCTGTCCGGACATTCCGCCGGTGGGGGCGCGGTGGTGGGCGCTGCCGGCTACCTCGTCGACCGTGGCCAGACCCGCGACCTTGCCGGCGTGGTGATGCTCGACGGCGCCGCGTTCTTCGGCACCATGGCCTCGGCGCTGGCCAAGATCCCGACGTCTATCCCGGTGTACAACCTGGCTGCCGAGCCCGACAGCTGGAATGTCTACGGCGAAGCCAGCTACTACCTCGCCAAGTCGCGACCGGAGACGTTCACGGGACTGCAGATCAGCGGCGGCAAGCACTCCGATGCGATGCAGAGCGCCAGTCCGACCGTGCAGTTCCTGGCCTACCTGGCCACCGGTTTCTCCAAGCCGGGCAATGTCGCGGTCAGCGGGACCGTCGCTGCCGGATGGATCGGTGACTTGCTCAAGGGCACTCACACCGCGCAGTTCTACGGTGAGCCGGGCTCGTCGCTGAAGATCCTCGCCGGCTGGTGGCGTCAGTCAGCCGAGGTGCTGTCGGTGGAGACGATCTCGCTGAGTGCGTTGCATCTGCTGTTCACGTGCCTGCTCAACCCGTCTGACACCGAATGCCGGCCGGCACGCACGTCGGCGGCCTGAGAGCGCCGCGAAAGTGCGCTGACGGTAGCGATCTGGTTGTCCGCACGACAGTGGGAGCACTCTCGCCGGGTGGTCGTGAAAACGGGGTCGGTGTCGTCGCTGCGCTGTAGCGTTTGCCAGATTCCGATGAGTTTGGACCGGGGGCAACTGATGCGACGACGGATGACTTCGCTCGTCGGTTCCGGCATCGTCACGGCAGGCCTGTCGGCGGCGATGCTCGCCGGTGCGGGCGTGGCCGGTGCGGACACCGACTCCGGCGGCGGGGCCGACTCCGCCCGCAGCTCCGCGTCCGCAGACGCCGGCCGGGAGCGCGCCGAGTCGCGGTCCACGGATCGGGCGGTCCGCCTCGAGTCGCGCCGGGAACGCCGGGTGGGCAGCGAGACGCGGGTCGCTGACGAGCCGACCGAGGAGGCCGTCGAAGACAAGCTGGTCGCCGACGAGCCCGTAGCTGACGAGCCCGTAGCCGACGAGCCCGGCGACGACGGGTTGGTGGCCGACGTGTTGATCGGCGAGGAGCCGGTCGAGCACGCGCCGACCGCCGATGTGCCCGCCGAACACCGGGCGATGATCTTCGAGGTGGCCGAGTCCGACGACGCCACGGCCGCTCCGGCCCCGACCGCCTCGCCCGCATCGGTGCGTCGCGCGCTGCGCAACGCCGAGACCCCGCCCGGGGCGTCGGCACCGGTTCGGTCGACCCCGCTCGGCCTGATCGGTACCGCCGTGTTCAACATGTATGGCCTGGCGCTGCGCGTGTTCGGGGGACCGCCGATCCTGCCCGCCGATTCCGGTGTCACCGTGTCCTCCTCGATGCTGGAGATCGACTGCGGTGACGGTTACCGGGTGCCCGCGGACTGGTATGTGCCCGACGGCGCCGTGCCGACCCGGTTGATCTACTCCCAGCACGGCTTCCTGGCGGCCGGCCCGTTCTACAGCTTCACCGCGGCGCGGTTGGCTGTCGCGACCAACAGCATCGTCGTGACCACATCGCTGACCTCGAATTTCCTGGCCTGTGACGGATGCTGGCTCGGCGGATCACCGATGCACCAAGCCGTGGCGAACCTGTTCGCCGTCGACAGCACCGCCCTGGCCGACAGCGCGCAAGCAGCGGGATACGGCGCTGTGCTGGCCGGGGTGCACGACGTCGTGCTCGTCGGTCATTCGCTGGGCGGGGGTCTGGCGGCCGGAGCCGCCGGCGCGATGACGGGCAACGGTGCGCTGGGCCGGCTGGCCGGGGTGGTGATGCTCGACGGCGTCGGGTTCGGTCCGGTGGTGCCCACCGCGCTGGCCACGCTGCCGGTCGACATGCCGGTGTTCAACCTGTCGGGCAAGTCCTACTTCTGGAACCAGAACGGCGCGGCCAACCTCGCGCTGGCGCAAGCCCGGCCCGATGCGTTCACCGGGGTCCGGCTGATCGGCGGTCTGCACTCGGACCCGATGACCGGTGGTAACCCGCTGATCCAGTTCGCGCTGAACCTGGTCACCGGGTTCTCCAGGGCGGAGAACGTGACGGCCGCCGAGATCCTCAGCGCCGCGTGGATCAACGACATGTTTTCCCGAACCGGGCCTGACCTGCAGTCGCCGTTCTACGGCGCACCCGGGGAAACACTGCAGATCCAGACCGCCCGAGGGCTGGCCCAGGCCTACGTCTCGCCCGGACCGCCCGAGCGGCTGACGCTGATCGACATCGTTTTCACCGCATTCACCCAGTGGATCTTCACGCTCAACTTCGCCGCGTGCGTCCCGGCCGGCGACGCGATGTCGCACGCCAGCGTCGATCGGCCGGCGAAAATGTCCACACCAAACACCCTGTTATCTCTTGACGACGGGGCGAAACCACGCCAATCTAATGCCCAGCATGTATGCACGGGTTGAGAAGGCCAGCCAGCGCCCGACCGGCCACGCGCCCCAGCTAATAGCCGAGGATGCACGCGGTTGTTGAGGAATGTTGCGTCCTGCGCTATTGTTGGACGTTGCGCTGGCTGCATCCTGCCCACTCCGGTTTTCCAAGACCCGCTTCGCACGCGGTCCTCTGAGGTCTGCTCAGAGATCTAGACCCGTGCCCTGCGTCCGGATCAGGCTGGTGAAGCCAGCCGAACCGACGCAGATTCGCGGCGCAGGTTCCGGTGCTCCTCCGGTGTGACTTCCGGAGACCTCCGGATCCTGAGAACGTCGCATGAGGTGCTGGAAGGATGCATCTTGGCAGGGTCCCGCCAGATCGAGTCAGATATCGCTACCACTAATAGCTCCGTTCCCGGGGCGCCAAACCGAGTTTCCTTCGCAAAACTTCGTGAGCCGCTCGAGGTTCCGGGGCTTCTCGACGTCCAGACCGAATCGTTCGAGTGGCTGATCGGCGCAGAGGAGTGGTTCCAGCGCGCTGTCGACCGCGGCGACGTGGACCCCAGGGGCGGGCTGCAGGAGGTTCTCGAAGAGCTGTCCCCGATCGAGGATTTCTCCGGCTCGATGTCGCTGTCCTTCTCCGATCCGCGCTTCGACGAGGTCAAGGCGCCGGTCGACGAGTGCAAAGACAAGGACATGACCTACGCGGCGCCGTTGTTCGTCACCGCGGAGTTCATCAACAACAACACCGGCGAGATCAAGAGCCAGACGGTCTTCATGGGCGACTTCCCGATGATGACCGAAAAGGGCACCTTCATCATCAACGGCACCGAGCGCGTCGTGGTGAGCCAGCTGGTCCGGTCGCCGGGCGTGTACTTCGACGAGTCCATCGACAAGTCCACCGAGAAGACGCTGCACAGCGTCAAGGTGATCCCCGGCCGCGGTGCGTGGCTGGAGTTCGACGTCGACAAGCGTGACACCGTGGGTGTGCGTATCGATCGCAAGCGTCGTCAGCCGGTCACCGTGCTGCTCAAGGCGCTGGGCTGGACCAACGAGCAGATCACCGAGCGGTTCGGCTTCTCCGAGATCATGATGAGCACGCTGGAGAAGGACAACACCGCCGGCACCGACGAGGCGCTGCTCGACATCTACCGCAAGCTGCGCCCGGGCGAGCCGCCCACCAAGGAGTCCGCGCAGACCCTGCTGGAGAACCTGTTCTTCAAGGAGAAGCGCTACGACCTGGCCCGGGTGGGTCGCTACAAGGTCAACAAGAAGCTCGGGCTCAACGTCGGTCAGCCGATCACCAGCTCGACGCTGACCGAAGAGGACGTCGTCGCCACCATCGAGTACCTGGTGCGCCTGCACCAGGGCGACAAGGTGATGACCGTTCCCGGCGGCACCGAGGTCCCGGTCGAGGTGGACGACATCGACCACTTCGGCAACCGTCGTCTGCGCACCGTGGGCGAGTTGATCCAGAACCAGATCCGGGTCGGCCTGTCGCGCATGGAGCGGGTTGTGCGCGAGCGCATGACCACCCAGGACGTCGAGGCGATCACCCCGCAGACCCTGATCAACATCCGTCCCGTCGTGGCGGCGATCAAGGAGTTCTTCGGCACCAGCCAGCTGAGCCAGTTCATGGACCAGAACAACCCGCTGTCGGGTCTGACCCACAAGCGCCGCCTGTCGGCGCTGGGCCCCGGTGGTCTGTCCCGTGAGCGCGCCGGCCTGGAGGTCCGCGACGTGCACCCCAGCCACTACGGCCGGATGTGCCCGATCGAGACGCCGGAGGGGCCGAACATCGGTCTGATCGGTTCGCTGTCGGTGTACGCGCGGGTCAACCCTTTCGGTTTCATCGAGACGCCCTACCGCAAGGTCGTCGACGGTGTTGTGACCGATGACATCGTCTACCTGACCGCCGACGAGGAGGACCGCCACGTCGTGGCGCAGGCCAACTCGCCGATCGACGACAACGGTCGCTTCCTCGAGGAGCGCGTCCTGGTCCGCCGAAAGGGCGGGGAGGTCGAGCAGATCTCGTCGAGCGAGGTCGACTACATGGACGTCTCGCCGCGCCAGATGGTGTCGGTCGCGACGGCGATGATCCCGTTCCTCGAGCACGACGACGCCAACCGTGCCCTGATGGGTGCCAACATGCAGCGCCAGGCGGTTCCGCTGGTGCGCAGCGAGGCCCCGCTGGTCGGCACCGGGATGGAGCTGCGCGCGGCCATCGACGCCGGTGACGTCGTCGTCGCCGACAAGGCCGGCGTCATCGAAGAGGTCAGCGCGGACTACGTCACCGTGATGGCCGACGACGGCACCCGGCACACCTACCGGATGCGCAAGTTCGCTCGTTCCAACCACGGCACCTGCGCCAACCAGCGTCCGATCGTCGACGCCGGTCAGCGTGTCGAGGCCGGCCAGGTCATCGCCGACGGACCGTGCACCGAGAACGGCGAGATGGCCCTGGGTAAGAACCTGCTCGTGGCGATCATGCCGTGGGAGGGCCATAACTACGAGGACGCGATCATCCTCTCCAACCGCCTGGTGGAGGAGGACGTGCTCACCTCGATTCACATCGAAGAGCACGAGATCGATGCCCGCGACACCAAGCTGGGCGCCGAGGAGATCACCCGGGACATCCCGAACGTCTCCGATGAGGTGCTCGCCGACCTCGACGAGCGCGGCATCGTCCGCATCGGCGCCGAGGTCCGCGACGGTGACATCCTGGTCGGCAAGGTCACCCCGAAGGGCGAGACCGAGCTGACCCCCGAAGAGCGGCTGCTGCGCGCGATCTTCGGTGAGAAGGCGCGCGAGGTGCGCGACACGTCGCTGAAGGTGCCGCACGGTGAATCCGGCAAGGTCATCGGCATCCGGGTGTTCTCCCGCGAGGATGACGACGAGCTGCCCGCCGGCGTCAACGAGCTGGTCCGCGTGTACGTCGCGCAGAAGCGCAAGATCTCCGACGGCGACAAGTTGGCCGGACGCCACGGCAACAAGGGCGTCATCGGCAAGATCCTGCCGGTCGAGGACATGCCGTTCCTGCCGGATGGCACCCCGGTCGACATCATCCTCAACACCCACGGTGTGCCGCGTCGTATGAACATCGGCCAGATCCTGGAGACCCACCTCGGGTGGGTGGCCAAGGCGGGCTGGAACATCGAGGGATCGCCGGAATGGGCGGGCAACCTGCCCGAGCAGCTCAAGGCTGCGCCGGCGGACAGCATCGTCGCCACCCCGGTGTTCGACGGTGCTCAGGAGAAGGAGCTGGAGGGCCTGCTCGGGTCGACGCTGCCCAACCGCGATGGCGACGTCATGGTCAACGCGCAGGGCAAGGCCGAGCTGTTCGATGGCCGCAGTGGCGAACCGTTCCCGTACCCGGTGACGGTCGGCTACATGTACATCTTGAAGCTGCACCACCTGGTGGACGACAAGATCCACGCCCGCTCGACCGGTCCGTACTCGATGATCACCCAGCAGCCGCTGGGCGGTAAGGCACAGTTCGGTGGTCAGCGCTTCGGTGAGATGGAGTGCTGGGCCATGCAGGCCTACGGCGCGGCCTACACGCTGCAGGAGCTGCTGACGATCAAGTCCGACGACACCGTCGGCCGCGTCAAGGTGTACGAGGCCATCGTCAAGGGCGAGAACATCCCCGAGCCGGGCATCCCCGAGTCGTTCAAGGTGCTGCTCAAGGAGCTGCAGTCGCTGTGCCTCAACGTCGAGGTGCTGTCCAGCGACGGCGCTGCGATCGAGATGCGTGACGGCGACGACGAGGACCTGGAGCGCGCTGCAGCGAACCTGGGAATCAACTTGTCCCGCAATGAATCCGCCTCTGTCGAGGACCTCGCCTGATTCACGGCTCAGCCGTGGTGCCTAGTCAAGTTTCAACACCCGAAAGGGGAAAGGGAGTTACGTGTTAGACGTCAACTTCTTCGATGAACTCCGCATCGGTCTCGCGACCGCGGACGACATCCGCAACTGGTCCTACGGCGAGGTCAAGAAGCCGGAGACCATCAACTACCGCACGCTCAAGCCAGAGAAGGACGGCCTGTTCTGCGAGAAGATCTTCGGACCTACTCGCGACTGGGAGTGCTACTGCGGTAAGTACAAGCGCGTCCGGTTCAAGGGCATCATCTGTGAGCGCTGCGGCGTCGAGGTGACCCGCGCCAAGGTGCGTCGTGAGCGGATGGGCCATATCGAACTGGCCGCGCCGGTCACCCACATCTGGTACTTCAAGGGCGTCCCGTCGCGGCTGGGGTACCTGCTCGACCTCGCCCCGAAGGATCTCGAGAAGATCATCTACTTCGCGGCGTATGTGATCACCAGCGTCGACGACGAGATGCGGCACAACGAGCTTTCCACGCTCGAAGCCGAGATGGCCGTCGAGCGCAAGGCTCTCGAGGATCAGCGCGACGCCGACCTGGAGGCACGCGCCCAGAAGCTGGAAGCCGACCTCAAGGAGCTCGAGGAGGAGGGCGCGAAGTCCGATGTGCGCCGCAAGGTGCGTGACGGCGGCGAGCGCGAGATGCGCCAACTGCGCGACCGGGCCCAGCGTGAGCTGGACCGGCTCGAAGAGATCTGGACCACGTTCACCAAGCTGGCTCCCAAGCAGCTGATCGTCGACGAGCTGCTCTACCGCGAGCTGCAGGACCGCTACGGCGAGTACTTCGAAGGCGCCATGGGCGCGGAGTCGATCAAGAAGCTCATCGAGACCTTCGACATCGAGGCCGAGGCCGACTCTCTGCGCGACACCATCCGCAACGGCAAGGGTCAGAAGAAGCTTCGTGCGCTCAAGCGACTGAAGGTCGTCGCGGCGTTCCAGACCAACCGCAACTCGCCGATGGGCATGGTGCTCGACGCGGTTCCGGTGATCCCGCCGGAGCTGCGGCCGATGGTCCAGCTCGACGGTGGCCGGTTCGCCACGTCGGACCTCAACGACCTGTACCGCCGTGTCATCAACCGCAACAACCGGCTCAAGCGACTGATCGACCTCGGTGCTCCCGAGATCATCGTCAACAACGAGAAGCGCATGCTGCAGGAGTCGGTGGACGCGCTGTTCGACAACGGCCGCCGCGGCCGTCCGGTCACCGGGCCGGGCAACCGTCCGCTGAAGTCGTTGAGCGATCTGCTCAAGGGCAAGCAGGGCCGGTTCCGTCAGAACCTGCTCGGTAAGCGTGTCGACTACTCGGGCCGTTCGGTCATCGTGGTCGGCCCGCAGCTCAAGCTGCACCAGTGCGGTCTGCCCAAGCTGATGGCTCTCGAGCTGTTCAAGCCGTTCGTGATGAAGCGTCTGGTCGACCTGAACCACGCGCAGAACATCAAGAGCGCCAAGCGGATGGTCGAGCGTCAGCGTCCCCAGGTGTGGGATGTCCTCGAAGAGGTCATCGCCGAGCACCCGGTGCTGCTCAACCGCGCGCCGACGCTGCACCGCCTGGGTATCCAGGCCTTCGAGCCGCAGCTGGTGGAGGGCAAGGCCATCCAGCTGCACCCGCTGGTGTGTGAGGCGTTCAACGCCGACTTCGACGGTGACCAGATGGCGGTGCACCTGCCGCTGTCGGCCGAGGCGCAGGCCGAGGCACGCATCCTGATGCTGTCGAGCAACAACATCCTTTCGCCCGCCTCGGGCCGCCCGCTGGCCATGCCGCGACTGGACATGGTGACCGGCCTGTACTTCCTGACCACGATGGTCGAGGGAGACCAGGGCGAGTACACCCCGGCTGCCAAGGACACCCCGGAGAGCGGTGTGTACAGCTCGCCGGCCGAGGCCATCATGGCGATGGACCGCGGTGCGCTGTCGGTGCGGGCCAAGATCCGGGTCCGGTTGACCCAGCAGCGTCCGCCCGCCGAGCTCGAGGCCGAACTGTTCCCGGAGGGCTGGACGTTCGGTCAGCCGTGGACGGCCGAGACCACGCTGGGCCGGGTGCTGTTCAACGAGCTGCTGCCGCCCACCTATGCGTTCGTCAACGAGCAGATGCACAAGAAGGTGCAGGCCCGGATCATCAACGATCTGGCCGAGCGCTTCCCGATGATCGTCGTCGCGCAGACCGTGGACAAGCTCAAGGACGCCGGCTTCTACTGGGCCACCCGCTCGGGTGTCACGGTCTCGATGGCCGACGTGCTGGTGCCGCCCCAGAAGCAGGAGATCCTGGAGCGGTACGAGTCCGAGGCCGACGGCATCGAGAAGAAGTACCAGCGCGGTGCGCTCAACCACGACGAGCGCAACGAGGCTCTGGTCAAGATCTGGCAGGACGCCACCGAAGAGGTCGGTAAGGCGCTGGAGGAGTACTACCCCGAGGACAACCCGATCATCACGATCGTGAAGTCCGGAGCCACGGGTAACTTCACCCAGACCCGCACGCTGGCCGGCATGAAGGGGCTGGTGACCAACCCGAAAGGTGAGTTCATCCCGCGTCCGATCAAGTCCTCGTTCCGCGAGGGTCTGACGGTGCTGGAGTACTTCATCAACACCCACGGTGCCCGCAAGGGTCTGGCCGACACCGCGCTGCGTACCGCCGACTCGGGTTACCTGACCCGACGTCTGGTGGACGTTTCGCAGGACGTCATCGTGCGCGAGACCGACTGTGAGACCGAGCGCGGGATCACCGTCACGTTGGCCGAGCGTGCCGACGACGGCACGCTGGTGCGCGATCAGCACATCGAGACCTCGGCGTACGCCCGGACGCTGGCTACCGACGCGGTGGACAGCAACGGCAACGTCGTCGTCGAGCGTGGCCACGATCTGGGTGATCCGGCCATCGACGCGCTGCTGGCCGCCGGTATCACCGAGGTCAAGGTGCGCTCCGTGCTGACCTGCGCGACGGGTACCGGTGTGTGTGCGATGTGCTACGGGCGCTCGATGGCCACCGGCAAGCTGGTCGACATCGGCGAGGCCGTCGGCATCGTGGCCGCGCAGTCCATCGGTGAGCCCGGCACGCAGCTGACCATGCGTACCTTCCACCAGGGTGGTGTGACCGGCGGCGCCGACATCGTCGGCGGTCTGCCCCGTGTCCAGGAGCTGTTCGAGGCCCGCGTTCCGCGCAACCGTGCCCCGATCGCCGACGTCAGCGGACGGGTCCAGCTGGAGGAGAGCGAGAAGTTCTACAAGATCACCATCGTTCCCGACGACGGGGGCGAGGAGGTCGTGTACGACAAGCTCTCGCGGCGTCAGCGCCTGAAGGTGTTCAAGCACGACGACGGTTCGGAGCGGTTGCTGGCCGACGGTGACCATGTCGAGGTGGGCCAGCAGCTGCTGGAAGGCTCGGCCGACCCGCACGAGGTGCTGCGTGTTCAGGGCCCCCGCGAGGTGCAGATCCACCTGGTCAAGGAGGTCCAGGAGGTTTACCGCGCCCAGGGTGTGTCGATCCACGACAAGCACATCGAGGTCATCGTCCGGCAGATGCTGCGTCGCGTCACGATCATCGATTCGGGTGCGACGGAGTTCCTGCCCGGCTCGCTGACCGAGCGTGGCGAGTTCGAGACCGAAAACCGTCGGGTGGTGGCCGAGGGCGGCGAGCCCGCGGCCGGCCGTCCGGTGCTGATGGGTATCACCAAGGCGTCGCTGGCCACCGATTCGTGGCTGTCGGCGGCGTCGTTCCAGGAGACCACCCGCGTGCTGACCGATGCGGCGATCAACTGCCGCAGCGACAAGCTGCAGGGTCTGAAGGAGAACGTGATCATCGGCAAGCTGATCCCGGCCGGTACCGGAATCAACCGCTACCGCAACATCCAGGTTCAGCCGACCGAGGAGGCCCGCGCTGCGGCGTACACGATCCCGTCCTACGAGGATCAGTACTACAGCCCGGACTTCGGCCAGGCCACCGGCGCTGCGGTGCCGCTGGACGACTACGGCTACTCGGACTACCGGTAATTCATCGGAAGAGCCCCCACTCCCTTCACCGGGAGGCGGGGGCTCTTTCGCTTCTGGGCTTTCGCGGCCGAACGTTGGGTTGTGGCACGGTTGGGGCGCTCTGGCGTGACACAAGTACACATTCGGCCCGTCGGTGTGGCCGCCTAGACTCGGCAACGTGCTCATAGGTTCCCATGTCCACGGTGACGATCCGCTGGCCGCGGCGCAGGCCGATGGCGCCGAGGTGGTGCAGTTCTTCCTCGGCAACCCGCAGAGCTGGAAGAAACCCAAGCCGCGCGAGGACGCCGAGTCGCTGAAGTCCTCGCCGATCCCGATCTACGTGCACGCTCCATACCTGATCAACGTGGCCTCGGCGAACAATCGGGTCCGGATCCCGTCCCGCAAGATCTTGCAGGACACCTGCGACGCCGCCGCCGACGTCGGTGCCACCGCGGTGATCGTGCACGGCGGCCACGCCGACGACAACGACATGGACGCCGGGTTCGAGCGCTGGGTCAAGGCGCTGGACTACCTGGAGACCGACGTACCGGTGTATCTGGAGAACACCGCCGGCGGCGACCACGCGATGGCCCGTCATTTCGACACCATCGCCCGGCTGTGGGACCACATCGGCGACAAGGGCATCGGCTTCTGCCTGGACACCTGCCACGCCTGGGCCGCCGGGGAGGCGTTGATCGACGCGGTGGACCGGATCAAGGCGATCACCGGTCGCATCGACCTGGTGCACTGCAACGACTCCCGCGATGCGGCAGGCTCGGGAGCCGACCGGCACGCCAACTTCGGTCTCGGCCAGATCGACCCGCAGCTGCTGGTCGCGGTGGTGGCCGCCGCCGACGCACCGGTCATCTGCGAAACCTCCGACGAGGGTCGCAAGGACGACATCGCGTTCCTGCGGGAGCACGTGGGCTGATCGAACGGTTGATCACACTTCGGTTGCCAAACGTCACATGAACGTCGCGCGGCCGCGGGGTTAATTAGGCTTATCGCCCGAGAACCCCCGTCCGTGACGAAAGGCCGACGTGTCCGTTGACGAGGCGTCTGTCGCGTCGGCTCGCGTGCCCGCCGGCCCGGCCGACGACGCGATCGTGATTGATGACCGCATCGATCGCCGGGCCCGTCGACTGCGCGTGGTGCGCTGGGTTGCGGTGGCGACCTGGGCCACCGTCGTGGTCTACCGGACCATCACCGACGGGTTCGCTTTCAACCGCGAACTGCTGCTGCTCTACATCGCGATCGGTCTGCTGGCCGCCAGTATCGGGCAGGGCCGGCGGATGCTCTACGTCATCCGCGACTGGCTGCCCTTCGCGCTGGTCCTGATCGCCTACGACCTCAGCAGGGGAGCGGCGACCATGGTCGGCCGACCGACGCTGTGGCACTGGCCGGCCGATGCCGATCGCTGGATGTTCTTCGGGATCATGCCGACGGTGTGGCTGCAGGAACGACTCAAGCTGGGTTCGCCGCCGTGGTGGGAAGTCGTCATCAGCACGGTATACATGTCGTTCTTCATCCTCCCCTATGTGGTGGCCGCGGTGCTGTGGCTGCGAAACCGCGACGAATGGAAGGCGTTCGTCCGGCTCTTCGTCGGGCTGAACTTCTGCGCGCTGATCGTCTACGTGCTGGTGCCGGCCGCCCCACCGTGGGCCGCGGCGCGCTGCACCCCGGGTGACGTCGAAGGCGGACCCTCCGATCCGCGGTGCATGTTCCGGCCGGCCCGCGGCGTTCCCGACGGCGGCCTTCTCGGTGCGATGCAGAACCACCACGACGACGCCAATCCCTGGATCGAGCGGATCGTCGGACGCGGCTGGGGCAAGCTCAACCTGCATTCGGCCACGGCGCTGCTCGATCAGGGGCAGGCCAGCGTCAACCTGGTCGCGGCGATTCCGTCACTGCACGCCGGTATGACGGCAGCAATCGCGGCGTTCCTGTGGCACCGGGTGCACCGCGGTTGGCGGCCCGTACTGGTGGCCTACGTGCTGATCATGGCTTTCACGCTGGTCTACACCGCCGAGCACTACGTCGTCGACATCATGCTGGGTTGGGCGTTCGCCGGGACCGCCCTGCTGGCGCTGCATCGCTACGACCGCTGGCGACGTGCCAGACAGGAGGCCGGACCGGCATAGCGGGGTATCTCTGCCCGCATGGACATCGACATCCTGCTGGCCACGGTCGGGCTGCTCGGAGTCGCAGTGGCCGCGCTGTCGGCGAAGATGCGTCGGTTGCCGATCTCCGAGCCGCTGCTCGGTCTGATCGCCGGGATCGTGGTCGGACCGGTCGTGCTCGGCGTGCTACATGTCGGGCCGGTCACCGAGGAGCATGCGCTGCTGCACGAGGTCAGCCGGGTGTTGCTGGCGGTGTCGGTGATGGCGGTCGCGCTGCGTTACCGCGCGGCGGTGCTCAAGCACCTCTGGCGACCGCTGACGCTGCTGCTGGTCGTGGTGATGCCGACGATGGCTGTGGTGACGGCTGCGCTGGGGTGGCTGCTGCTGGCTGTCCCGTTCGCCACCGCGGCTCTGCTCGGGGCGGCGCTGTGCCCGACCGACCCGGTCCTGGCCTCCAGCGTGGCCACCGGTGCGGAAGCAGAACGGGATCTGCCGGCGCGCGTGCGGCAGTTGCTGTCGCTGGAATCCGGCGCGAACGACGGGCTGGCATTGCCGCTGGTGCTGGCCGCGGTCGCGATCGCCGGCGCGATGAGCGCGGGATCTGCCGCCGCGGAGTCGCTGTGGCAGGTTCTCGGCGCCGTTGCCTTCGGTGCCGCCGCCGGCTTCGCCGGCGGGAAGGCCTTGCGGTGGGGGGAGAAGTACGGTGCCACCGACGCAGCGCCGGCGCTGTTCTTCACCGTGGTATTGGCGTTGGGCATCCTCGGGGTGGCCGGCCTGCTGCGCGTCGACGGCATCCTCGCGGTGTTCGTCGGGGGCCTGCTGTTCAACGTGGCCGGCACCGGCAGTGACCGAACGGCCGAGGTGCCGATCGACGAGGCCATCAACAGGTTCGCGGTGTTGCCGTTGTTCGTGCTGCTGGGCGCGGCGCTGCCGTGGCAGGCGTGGGCAGGTCTGGGCTGGGGCGCGCTGGCGCTGACCGTCGGGGTCCTGTTGCTGCGTCGAATCCCGATCTTGTTGTTGCTGCGCAGGCCCCTCGGTCTGAAGACCGCCGATGCGCTCTACCTGGGATGGTTCGGCCCGATCGGGGTGTCGGCGCTGTTCTACCTGACGATGGAGGCCGACCGCGTCGGCGTCGACGAGACGCTGCTGGCGGCGGGCACGCTGATTCTGGTGGTGAGCACCGTCGTGTTCGGGTTGACCGGGGTGGCCGGCCGGGTGCTCTACGCCAGGACCACCACCACCGCGGCGCCATCCAAGAGATGACTCATTACATCTCTTGTGTGACTGTCGAGAAAATGTAACAGTGGGGGAATGGACACCCATGTCGTCACCAACCAGGTCCCACCGCTGGAGGACTTCAACCCTGCCGCGTCCCCGGTCCTGGCCGAGGCGCTCATCCGCGAGGGCGGCCAGTGGGGCGTCGACGAGGTCGCCGAGCTCGGGGCGCTGGCCGGCAGCGCCCGTGCGCAGCGCTGGGGCCAGCTGGCCGACCGCCACCGGCCGGTGTTGCACACCCACGACCGCAGTGGCCACCGCATCGACGAGGTCGAATACGACCCCGCCTACCACGAACTGATGACCGTGGCGGTCGGTCACGGCCTGCACGCCGCCCCGTGGGCCGACGATCGGCCCGGCGCCCATGTGGTGCGGGCGGCCAAGACGTCGGTGTGGACCCCTGAACCCGGCCACATCTGCCCGATCTCGATGACCTACGCGGTGGTGCCCGCGCTGCGGCACAATCCCGACCTCGCCGCGCTCTACGAACCGTTGCTGACCAGCCGCGTGTACGACCCCGAGTTGAAGGTGCCGACCGCCAAGGCCGGCATCACCGCGGGCATGTCGATGACCGAGAAACAGGGCGGGTCCGACGTTCGTGCCGGCACCACCGAGGCCACGCCCAACGGTGACGGCACCTACTCGCTGCGCGGACACAAGTGGTTCACCTCGGCGCCGATGTGCGACATCTTCCTGGTGCTCGCGCAAGCACCTGGCGGCCTGAGCTGCTACTTGCTCCCGCGCGTACTGCCCGACGGGACCCGCAACCGGATGTTGCTGCAGCGGCTGAAGGACAAGCTGGGTAACCACGCCAACGCCTCCAGCGAAGTGGAGTACGACGGCGCCACGGCGTGGCTGGTCGGCGACGAGGGCCGTGGCGTGCCGACGATCATCGAGATGGTCAACCTGACCCGGCTGGACTGCACGCTGGGCAGCGCGACCAGTATGCGCACCGGGTTGATGCGCGCCGTGCACCACGCCCAACACCGAAAAGCGTTCGGCGCCTATCTGATCGACCAACCGTTGATGCGCAATGTGCTGGCCGACCTGGCCGTCGAGGCGGAAGCCTCGACGATGTTGGCAATGCGGATGGCCGGCGCCACCGACTGGGCGGTCCGCGGTGACGAGCGCGAAACCCTGCTGCGCAGAATAGGTCTGGCCGCAGCCAAGTACTGGGTGTGCAAGCGCGCCACCGGCCACGCCGCCGAGGCGATGGAATGTCTGGGCGGCAACGGTTATGTCGAGGACTCCGGTATGCCCCGGCTCTACCGAGAGGCGCCGCTGATGGGTATCTGGGAGGGCTCCGGCAACGTCAGCGCCCTGGACACGCTGCGCGCCATGGCCACTCGACCCGAGTGCATCGAGGTGCTGTTCGACGAGCTCGCCCAGACCCAGGGCCACGACGACCGGCTGGACGCCCACGTCGAGGCGCTGCGGCCGCAGCTGGAGGATCTCGACAGCATCCAGCACCGGGCCCGAAAGGTGACCGAGGACATCGCGCTGGCACTGCAAGGGTCGCTGGTCGTCCGGCACGGCCACCCCGCGGTGGCGGAGGCATTCCTGGCCAGCCGCCTGGGCGGTAAGTCCGGTGGTGTGTATGGCACCCTGCCCGCCGGGCTGGACCTGTCGCCGATCCTCGAGCGCGCCCTGGTGAAAGCGTGACCCACGCGATCAGGCCCGTCGACTTCGACAACCTCACGACGATGACCTATGAGGTCACCGACCGGGTCGCCCGAATCACCTTCAATCGGCCCGACAAGGGCAACGCGATCGTCGCCGACACCCCACTCGAGCTCTCGGCGCTGGTCGAACGCGCCGACCTCGACCCCAACGTGCACGTCATCCTGGTGTCAGGGCGCGGCGAGGGCTTCTGCGCCGGGTTCGACCTGTCGGCCTACGCCGAGGGCTCCTCGTCGGCCGGTGGCGGCAGCGCCTACCGCGACACCGTGCTTTCGGGCCGGACCCAGGCGGTCAACCACCTGCCCGATCAGCCGTGGGACCCGATGATCGACTACCAGATGATGAGCCGGTTCGTGCGTGGGTTCTCCAGCCTGATGCGGGCCGACAAGCCCACCGTGGTCAAGATCCACGGGTACTGCATTGCCGGCGGCACCGACATCGCGCTGCACGCCGACCAGGTGATCGCCGCGTCCGACGCCAAGATCGGCTATCCACCCACCCGCGTCTGGGGTGTGCCCGCGGCGGGTATGTGGGCCCACCGGCTGGGTGACCAACGCGCCAAACGTCTTCTGCTGACCGGTGATTGCCTCACCGGAGCACAGGCCGCGGAATGGGGGCTGGCCGTCGAGGCGCCCGCACCCGAGGATCTCGACGAGCGCACCGAACGGCTGGTCGAGCGGATCGCCGCGGTCCCGGTCAATCAGCTGATCATGGTCAAGCTGGCGATGAACAGCGCGTTGTACAACCAGGGCGTGGCCAACAGCGCGATGATCTCGACGGTGTTCGACGGCATCGCCCGCCACACCCCCGAGGGTCACGCGTTCGTCGCGCAGGCCCGCGAGCACGGTTTCCGGGACGCGGTACGCCGCCGCGACGAGCCGTTCGGCGACCACGGCCGCACCGCCTCGGGAGTCTGAACCGTGTCGCAGCCGCTGACCCGGATGACGGCGCGGTCGGTCGTGCTCAGCGTGTTGCTCGGTGCGCACCCGGCGTGGGCCACCGCCGCCGAACTGGTCCGGCTCACCGCCGATTTCGGTATCCGGGAGGCCACCGTCCGGGTCGCGCTGACCCGCATGGTGGCCGCCGGTGACCTGGTCCGTTCCGAGGACGGCTACCGGCTCTCCGATCGCCTGATGGCCCGCCAACGCCGGCAGGACGAGGCTCTGGACCCGCGTCGGCGCACCTGGAACGGCACCTGGACCGCGCTGGTGATCACCAGCGTCGGCGCCGACCCGCGGACCCGCTCGGCGCTGCGGAACACGCTTCAGGACAACCGTTTCGGAGAACTCCGCGAAGGCCTGTGGCTCCGTCCGGACAATCTGGAGGTCGACCTGGACGAGCAGGTCACCGAGCACGTACGGGTGATGAGCATGCGGGACGGCGACCCTGCCGGGCTGGCGGCGCAACTGTGGGACCTCTCCGGCTGGGCTGAGGCGGCCGAACGGTTGCTCACGCACATGGCTGCCGCGCACGACATCCCGTCGCGGTTCTTGGTGGCAGCGGCCATCGTGCGGCATCTGCTCACCGATCCGGTGCTGCCCGATGACCTGCTCCCGGCGCACTGGCCCGGTGAGCGATTGCGCACTAGCTACCACGATTTCGCCACCGAACTGGTGGCGCGACGAGATCCAGTGACGCTGATGGAGGCGACATGAGCGGTGGAGTGCGAGTCGAGAAGAACGGCCCGGTCACCACGGTGATCATGAATCGGCCACACGCCCGCAACGCCGTCAACGGACCGGCGGCAGCCGAACTGTATGCGGCCTTCGAGGCTTTCGACCAGGACGAGTCGGCCGCCGTGGCTGTGCTGTGGGGCGACAACGGGACGTTCTGTGCGGGCGCCGATCTCAAGGCCTTCGGCACACCGGAGGTCAACCCGGTGCACCGCAGCGGGCCGGGGCCGATGGGGCCGAGTCGCATGGTGTTGTCCAAACCGGTGATCGCCGCGGTCAGTGGCTATGCCGTCGCGGGCGGTCTGGAACTGGCCCTGTGGTGCGATCTACGGGTGGTCGAGCAGGACGCCATCATGGGCGTGTTCTGCCGGCGCTGGGGTGTCCCGCTCATCGACGGCGGCACCGTGCGGCTGCCGCGGCTCATCGGGCACAGCCGAGCGATGGACCTGATCCTGACCGGGCGCGCGGTGCACGCCGACGAGGCGCAGGCGATCGGCCTGGCCAATCGGGTGGTGCCGACCGGTCAGGCCCGGCAGCGCGCCGAGGAGTTGGCCGCCGAGTTGGCCGCCCTGCCCCAGCAGTGCCTGCGGGCCGACCGCATGTCGGTGCTGCACCAGTGGGGCTGCTCCGAGGCCGAGGCGATGGACTTCGAATTCGGCAGCATGTCGCGGGTGGCCGCCGAATCACTCGACGGCGCTGCCCGATTCGCCGGCGGTGCGGGCCGTCACGGCGCCCCGGCCTGACGTCGGGCCACCGCACACACGACATCGGCGGCGGTGACGGCGCCGTTGACGCGGCGGATGTCCTCGCCCAGGCGATCAGCGGCTCGGTAGTAAGCGGATTCGCCGAGTACTGTCTCGACGACGGACCGAATCTTGTGCGCTCCTGCATGTTTGGGTAACAGCACGCCGGCTCCGGCTCGGGCCAATGCGGCCCCGACAGTTCTTTGGTCGATCAGGGGGTTGGCAGGTAGCACGATCTGGGGCACCGAGAACGACAGCGCCCGCATCGCGGTGCTGTGGCCGCCGTGGCCGATGACCAGGGATGTGGTGGCCAGCACCTCGTCGTGGTCGAGCCAGGGGTACACGTCGGCATTGGGCGGCACTCGTAATCCGGTGGCGTCGATGCTCGGGCCCACCGTCACGGTGGCGTCCACAGGCAGTGGCGCCACCGCGTCGAGGATGTGCTGCAGCATCCGCCGTTGCCCGGCAAAGCCGTTGGTGCTCAGGCTGATCAGAACCCGGGGGGTGGGCGCCGGCCGGGTGACGCACGGGTGACCCTGCCACACCACGCCGCTGTGGCACACCGCTGGAGTCCCGCGTACCGGATCGAGGTCGGCGCGGGCCGACACGATGTGCGCGACGCCCCGGTGCTCGGCGGCCAGCGGATCGGTGCCGCGCAGGCGCAGTGCCCACCCCACGGGCCCGGCGGCCATGTCCTGGTACGCGCGGTAGAAGTAGTGCACGAAAACGACGGTCGGCAGACTGGATTCGACGACCTCCGCGATGGCTGTCACCAGGACCATGTCCATGATCACCGCGTCGGCACCGTGGCGGTGCGCGGCATCGATCACGATGCGGCCCAGCTGACGATCCGAGGCAACCCGGGTGAAGTCGATCATCATCGCAGCCAGCGAGCGCGTCAACGTCGGATCGAACGGCCGTCCTGCGGAGAATGGTTCGAACGCGAACCCGGCCAACTCGACCCGTCCGCGCAGGCCGTCATGGCCGATGACCACGACCTCGGCGCCGCGCCGTCGCAGCTCTTTCGCGACGCCCAGCTGCGGCGGCACGTTCCCGCCGCCGTCGAACATCGCGAAAAGGATCTTCATCAGCTTGTCCCGGTCAGTGCCTCGGTCATCAGCAACATGCGGTCGAGCACCTCATCGACCGAGAGGCCGCGGTCGCGGCGCAGCAGTTTCCAGCAGTACACATCGGTGGCGACGACCAAGGCATCGACCAGTCGGGTCCGGGCCGCCTCCTCGGCGGGGAGGCGTTGGGCGAATACCTCGTCGACCCAGGCGCGGTGTGCGATCCGTCCTGCGCTGGTCAAACGCATGGCGCGGGGGTCGTTCTCCTGCGCGAGGGCGGCGAGCACCATGTCGCCGCGCCGTTCGTAATGGACGATGAGCACGCGCAGCGCATCCGCAGGCGCATGGGTCGGCGGGCTGCGTTCAGCCAGGACCTCGTCGTACGCCCGTTCCAGCGCCGTGTCGATCAGACCATCGCGACTGCCGAAGTGGCGAAGGATGGTCTTGACCGTGACCTCGGCGCGTTCGGCCACCGTCGGCAAGGTGATGGCGAAGGAGCGCTCGGCCATGACGGCGTCGATGGCACTGGCCAGGATTGCGTCTCGCGTGGCCTCCTTGGCCCGCTGACGTTCCCGCATGACATAGGAGCGCGTATTCATGTCCATGTCAAAGTACGCCAAATTGGAATTTGGCGTCAATACCTAGGGACTCGAATTAGCCCCGCCTGATGCTGTTGTTGTTGCCGGTGTCGTTGATCTGGGGTTCACCGTCGCGATAGGTGACGGTGTTGTTGAGCCCGACCACCGCCAGCCCCTTGTCGACGCGGTCGATGGTGATCCGGTTGTCCGAGCCGCCGATGTTGACGTTGGCGCACGTCCCGGACACGGTCAGGGTGTTGTTGGAGCCGCCGACGTTGAGCGACTTGCCGTCGGCACAGTCGATCTCGGTCGTGGTGCCGAACGACCCGTAGTTGATCGTGTTGCCGATCTCGACCTGGGCCCCCGACGAGCCCGCCGTCGCGGTCGGGTTGTTGGTGTCCTCGCTCGTGGCGCCGCACCCGGCCAGGGCCAGGGTCAGGCCGACTGCCGTCAATGCGCACAGCCGCATGGTCAGGCGGGTACCCGGCTGATGCGATTGGTCATCCCGAGTTCGCGCCCCCGATCCCACACGATCGGCTCACCGGTCTTGTAGAACACCGTCTGGTCGTAGCCGTAGACGGTGATGTCGTTGACGACGTTGTCGGCGACGACGACGTTGGACGACCCCTGCACGGTCACCGCCCAACAGCTGCCGATGGCGTTCACCCGGTTCTCGGCACCGTTGACGTACACCGTGCCGTTGTTGCAGTCGATGGTCTGCACCACACCCACTCCGGTGATGTGGGTGTCGCCGTTGACCGCAGACACCGTCGGGGCGGCGAACAGACCTGCCGAGACCGCGAGCGCACCGACCGCGAGCAACCGTGGAGCAGACGTCGACTTCATGCCGAGAGCCTACGACGCCAGGAGGTGCTTGAGCCAGCGCTCCTGGGTAGCGTGAGCGGCAATGATGCGACGACGTGTCGGGCGGGTGCTGCCCGCGGTGGTGACCGCCGCGGCGGCTGTCGTGGCCTGCTCGCAAACGGTCACCGGGACTGCGCAGCGCCAGGACGCCACCGCTGATCCTGATCGCAGTTACGGCTACGTCGACGACAGCTGTGGTCTGCTCGACGACAGCGCGGTCCAGGGTTTGCTGGGTGCCGACGAGGTGACCCGGCCCTACAGCGGGGCGGTGTGCCAGTACGTGCTGATGCGCGGCCCCGAGCCGATGCTCATCGACGTCACGTTCTCCTGGTTCGAGTCGGGAGCCCTACCGCGCGAGCGCGCGCTGGCCGAGGAACGCGGCGGTACCGTCACCGAGACGGTGGTGGAGCGGCGTCCGGCGTTTGTGGTGCGCCGCGACGTCACCGGTGCGGCCTGCTCGGCGACCGCGGCGGCCGGTACCGGCGTGCTGAGCTGGTGGGTCCAGTACCGCGGCCGCGACAGCGGTGAACCGTGCGCCGAGGCCGAGAAGCTGCTGGCGGCGACCTTGCGCTCGGACATGTGACGTGACCGTCGCCACGAAGTTCTGGGTCGTCGCGGCCTGCCTGGCGCTGGCCGGCTGCGCCCCGTCCGAGCCCCCGGCCGATCCGGCCCCCGCCACCGGGCCGGGTTTCGACAGTCGGGACTGCAACGGGATCACCGACGCCGACATCGACGAAGCCGTCGGTGCGCCGATGTTCGAGCCGGCTGTGGTCGGCGACGCCGGATGCTTCTGGCAGGAGGACAGCGTGATCGGTGCGGTCGGCCTCGGAATGGGCATCTCGACGTGGTGGTACCGCGGCAGCGATATGGACACCGAGCGCGAACTGGAGGCGCGGGCCGGGCGCACGCTGACCGAGCTGTCGATCGACGGCACCAAGGGCTTTATGGCTTTCGACAACACCGCGTGCAGCATCTACGTGGCCAAGGATCGCGACGTGATCGCGTGGTCGATCCAGACGCTGAACTCGGCGACGTTGCCAGATCTGTGTTCGATCGTCGAAGAACTGGCTCAGCTCAGCCAACAGCGGGTGAACTAGAGTTTCTCGCTGACCCCTGTCGGGGTCGTGGGAGATACCTGAGGGGGACGCGCGCATGGTAGTCCGGCCGCCGCGTTCGGCGAAGCTGAGTCGCGACGCCATCGTCAACGCCGCGCTGACCTTCCTGGACCGGGAGGGTTGGGAGGCGTTGACGATCAATGCGCTGGCCAACCAGCTCGGCACCAAGGGCCCGTCGCTGTACAACCACGTGCACAGCCTGGAGGACCTGCGTCGGACCGTGCGGATGCGGGTGGTCGGCGACATCATCGACATGCTCAAGAACGTCGCGCAGGGCCGCAGCCCGGACGATGCGGTGGTGGTGATGGCCAGCGCGTACCGCAGCTACGCCCACCATCACCCGGGCCGGTACTCGGCATTCACCCGGATGCCGCTGGGTGGTGACGACCCGGAGTTCACCGAGGCCACCCAGTCTGCCGCGGCACCGGTGATCTCGGTGCTGGCGACCTACGGCCTCGACGAGGAAGCCGCGTTCTGCGCGGCATTGGAGTTCTGGTCGGCCATGCACGGCTTCGTGCTGCTGGAGATGACCGGGGTGATGGCGGGCATCGACACCGACGCGGTCTTCACCGACATGGTCGTGCGCCTGGCCGCCGGTATGCGGTCGCGGTGACGCCCGCCGAGACGAGCGCCGCAGGTCAGCGGGTTTTGTCGCGGTCGGCGACCCTGGTATCGTGGACCGTCGTGCCTGGCAGATAGGCGAGCGAAGCCTGCACTCCGGGCCACCTTTGCATGTCCTCCGTCGTCAGTGACTCGGGAATTGCCCCGACAAGCGCGGCTGGCCGCATGCGACACGCCCGGCCGCGGGGTAAGCGGCGAGGGTGTAACTGCAGGACAAGAGAACTTCAGAAGAACAAAGCAGTACAAGACGAGCAACACAGAAAGCCGGTACATGCCAACCATCAACCAGCTGGTCCGTAAGGGTCGCCGCGACAAGATCGCCAAGGTGAAGACCGCGGCCCTCAAGGGCAGCCCGCAGCGCCGCGGCGTGTGCACCCGCGTGTACACGACGACCCCGAAGAAGCCGAACTCGGCGCTTCGCAAGGTCGCGCGTGTGCGGCTGACCAGCGCGGTCGAGGTCACCGCCTACATCCCCGGTGAGGGTCACAACCTGCAGGAGCACTCGATGGTGCTGGTGCGTGGTGGTCGTGTGAAGGACCTGCCCGGTGTGCGCTACAAGATCATCCGCGGGTCGCTGGACACCCAGGGCGTCAAGAACCGCAAGCAAGCCCGCAGCCGCTACGGCGCGAAGAAGGAGAAGAGCTGATGCCGCGCAAGGGACCCGCGCCCAAGCGTCCGTTGGTCAACGATCCGGTCTACGGGTCGCAGCTGGTCACCCAGCTGGTCAACAAGGTTCTGCTGGACGGGAAGAAATCGCTGGCCGAACGCATTGTTTACGGTGCGCTCGAACAGGCTCGCGACAAGACCGGCACCGACCCCGTGGTCACGCTCAAGCGCGCCATGGACAACGTCAAGCCGTCGCTGGAGGTCCGTAGCCGCCGGGTCGGCGGTGCCACCTACCAGGTGCCGGTCGAGGTCCGTCCGGACCGGTCCACCACGCTGGCGCTGCGCTGGCTGGTGAGCTTCTCCAAGCAGCGTCGCGAGAAGACGATGATCGAGCGCCTGGCCAACGAGATCCTCGATGCCAGCAACGGCCTGGGTGCCGCCGTCAAGCGACGTGAGGACACCCACAAGATGGCTGAAGCCAACCGGGCCTTCGCGCACTACCGCTGGTGATGACCGCCGGCGGTGCCGGCGCAAGGAACAGCTAACTACCAAGCGAAAGAGAAGACTTCTGTGGCACAGAAGGACGTGCTGACCGACCTGACCAAGGTCCGCAACATCGGCATCATGGCGCACATCGACGCCGGTAAGACGACCACGACCGAGCGCATCCTCTACTACACCGGTATCAGCTACAAGATCGGTGAGGTGCACGACGGTGCCGCCACGATGGACTGGATGGAGCAGGAGCAGGAGCGGGGGATCACCATCACCTCGGCTGCGACCACCTGCTTCTGGGACGACAACCAGATCAACATCATCGACACCCCCGGCCACGTCGACTTCACCGTCGAGGTGGAGCGTTCGCTGCGCGTGCTCGACGGCGCGGTGGCCGTGTTCGACGGCAAAGAGGGCGTCGAGCCGCAGTCCGAGCAGGTGTGGCGGCAGGCCGACAAGTACAACGTCCCGCGCATCTGCTTCGTCAACAAGATGGACAAGCTGGGTGCCGACTTCTACTTCTCGGTGCGCACGATGGAAGAGCGCCTGGGCGCCAACGTCATCCCGATCCAGCTGCCGATCGGCGCGGAGAACGATTTCGAGGGCGTCGTCGACCTGGTCGAGATGAAGGCCAAGGTGTGGAGCGCCGAGGCCAAGCTCGGCGAGAAGTACGACGTCGTCGACATTCCGGCGGATCTGCAGGAAAAGGCCGACGAGTACCGGCTCAAGCTCATCGAGGCTGCTGCCGAGACCGACGACGACCTGATGGAGAAGTACCTCGGTGGTGAGGAGCTCTCGATCGAGGAGATCAAGAGCGGGCTGCGCAAGCTCACCATCAACTCCGAGGCCTACTTGGTGCTGTGTGGTTCGGCGTTCAAGAACAAGGGCGTGCAGCCCATGCTCGATGCCGTCATCGACTACCTGCCGTCTCCGCTGGACGTGCCGCCCGCCGAGGGGCACGTGCCGAACAAGGAAGACGAGCAGATCACCCGCAACCCGTCGACCGACGAGCCGTTCTCGGCGCTGGCGTTCAAGGTCGCGACCCACCCGTTCTTCGGGAAGCTGACCTACGTGCGCGTCTACTCGGGCACCGTGGAGTCGGGCAGCCAGGTCATCAACGCGACAAAGGGCAAGAAGGAGCGGCTGGGCAAGCTGTTCCAGATGCACTCCAACAAGGAGAACCCGGTCGAGCGGGCCTCGGCCGGCCACATCTACGCGGTCATCGGCCTCAAGGACACCACCACCGGTGACACCCTGAGCGATCCGAACGACCAGATCGTGCTCGAGTCGATGACGTTCCCGGACCCGGTCATCGAGGTCGCCATCGAGCCCAAGACCAAGAGTGACCAGGAGAAACTGGGCACCGCGATCCAGAAGCTCGCCGAAGAGGACCCGACCTTCAAGGTGCACCTGGACCAGGAGACCGGCCAGACCGTCATCGGCGGCATGGGCGAGCTGCACCTGGACATCCTGGTGGACCGGATGCGTCGCGAGTTCAAGGTCGAGGCCAACGTCGGCAAGCCGCAGGTGGCCTACCGCGAGACCATCCGCCGCAAGGTGGAGAAGGTCGAGTACACCCACAAGAAGCAGACGGGTGGCTCGGGCCAGTTCGCCAAGGTGCTCATCGACCTGGAGCCGTTCAGCGGCGAGGACGGTGCCACCTACGAGTTCGAGAACAAGGTCACCGGTGGCCGCATCCCGCGCGAGTACATCCCGTCGGTGGATGCCGGTGCTCAGGACGCCATGCAGTACGGCGTGCTGGCCGGCTACCCGCTGGTGAACGTCAAGGTCACCCTGCTCGACGGCGCGTTCCACGAGGTCGACTCGTCGGAAATGGCGTTCAAGGTGGCCGGCTCCCAGGTGCTGAAGAAGGCCGCGCAGTCCGCGCAGCCGGTCATCCTGGAGCCCATCATGGCCGTCGAGGTCACCACGCCCGAGGACTACATGGGCGACGTGATCGGCGACCTGAACTCCCGCCGTGGTCAGATCCAGGCCATGGAAGAGCGCAGTGGTGCCCGTGTCGTCAAGGCGCAGGTTCCGCTGTCGGAGATGTTCGGCTACGTCGGAGACCTTCGGTCGAAGACCCAGGGCCGGGCAAACTACTCCATGGTGTTCGACTCGTACGCCGAGGTTCCGGCCAACGTGTCGAAGGAGATCATCGCGAAGGCGACCGGACAGTAACCCCCGGTCGGCTCGCGGGGAACCGCAACTGCAAAGATCAACAACTGCTTTAACCAAAGCACCAACACAGTCCAGGAGGACAACACAGTGGCGAAGGCGAAGTTCGAGCGGACGAAGCCGCACGTCAACATCGGGACCATCGGTCACGTTGACCACGGCAAGACCACGCTGACCGCGGCGATCACCAAGGTGCTGCACGACAAGTTCCCCGATTTGAACGAGTCGCGCGCATTCGACCAGATCGACAATGCGCCCGAGGAGCGTCAGCGCGGTATCACGATCAACATTTCCCATGTGGAGTACCAGACCGACAAGCGGCACTACGCCCACGTGGACGCCCCCGGTCACGCTGACTACATCAAGAACATGATCACCGGTGCCGCCCAGATGGACGGCGCGATCCTGGTGGTCGCCGCCACTGACGGCCCGATGCCGCAGACGCGTGAGCACGTGCTGCTCGCCCGTCAGGTCGGCGTGCCCTACATCCTGGTCGCGCTGAACAAGGCCGACATGGTCGACGACGAGGAGCTCATCGAGCTCGTCGAGATGGAGGTCCGCGAACTGCTGGCCGCCCAGGACTTCGACGAGGAAGCCCCGGTCGTCAAGGTCTCGGCGCTCAAGGCGCTCGAGGGTGACGAGAAGTGGGTCAAGTCCGTCGAGGAGCTCATGGAGGCCGTCGACGAGTCGATCCCGGATCCGGTTCGCGAGACCGACAAGCCGTTCCTGATGCCCGTCGAGGACGTCTTCACCATCACCGGCCGCGGCACCGTGGTCACCGGTCGTGTGGAGCGCGGCGTGGTCAACGTCAACGAGGAAGTCGAGATCGTCGGCATCCGTCCGGAGACCACCAAGACCACGGTCACCGGCGTCGAGATGTTCCGCAAGCTGCTCGACCAGGGTCAGGCCGGTGACAACGTCGGTCTGCTGCTGCGCGGTATCAAGCGTGAGGATGTCGAGCGTGGCCAGGTTGTGGTCAAGCCCGGCACCACCACCCCGCACACCGATTTCGAGGGCAGCGTCTACATCCTGTCCAAGGACGAGGGTGGCCGCCACACGCCGTTCTTCAACAACTACCGTCCGCAGTTCTACTTCCGGACCACGGACGTGACCGGCGTGGTGACCCTGCCCGAGGGCACCGAAATGGTGATGCCCGGTGACAACACCGACATCTCCGTCAAGCTGATCCAGCCCGTCGCCATGGACGAGGGCCTGCGCTTCGCGATCCGCGAGGGCGGCCGTACCGTCGGCGCCGGCCGCGTCACCAAGATCCTCAAGTAGGCCCGCCTACGTGATCCTGAAGTGATCTAGGTACCAGCCAACGAAAGTGGCGCTCACCTTATGGGTGGGCGCCACTTTTGTGTGCCGACACCGTTGTAACGCCCCACCCTCGCCCGACGATGTATGTCGCGACGGTCGTCGAGGGGTCGGCCGGCATAGAGTGCAGTATCGAGCTAAGAGGTTGTCGGTTGTCTTTTCGCAAGAATGGCCTGGCGGCGCTTGCCGCGCTCGGGTGCGTCGCAGCCATGGCAGGCCTGAGCGCGGGCACTGCCGCCGCTCAACCTGCCTGCCCCGACGTGCATTGGATCGGCGCCGCCGGTTCCGGTGAACGTGCCGGGGACATCTCCGCAGACGGTGGCATGGGCCGCGTCGTCTACAAGTCCTATCGCGATTTCGCGCGGCTGGTGCAACAGGACGGGCGCACCATTACCGGGGAGGCTGTCGCCTATCCGGCCACCGCGGTCCCCGAAGACGGCGGAATCCTGGACTGGGTCGGTTTCCTGGGCAGCGTCGACACCGGCACCCAGGCGCTCGCGGCCCAGTATCACGCGTTCGTGGCGCAGTGTCCGACCACTCAGGTGGTCCTGGCGGGCTATTCGCAGGGCGCGATGGTGGTGCACCGCAACCTGCATGCCCTCGACGCCAGCCCGAACCTGGCTGCCGCGCTGTTGGTGGCCGACGGCGATCGGCGTCCCGAGGACCCGACCATCAACCTCGGCTCGGTCACCGCGGTGCCGGGTGCCGGTAAGGGCGTTGCCCAGGACTGGCCGATCCTGGCCAAGGCACCGGCCCCGCTGCCGGTGTCGGTCGGGATGCGCACGATCAGCGTCTGCGACCTCGGTGACGCGGTGTGCGACTACGACCCCGATGCAGTGGACGAGATGAACCCGGTTGCGGTGGCGGTGCACACCAGCTACGCGCGTAACTCGGCGGCGTTGGACTCGTGGACGATTCCGCTGTATCAACTGGTCGCCACTGGCGATACCGCAGCGCCGAGCGCACCGCTGGTTGTCGCCGCCGGCCCCTGACGCGGGAATCCCGGCGCGGCCGGGGAGACGCGGCGATAATGCTGCCATGTCGACTTTCTGGCGATATCTGCGGATTCAGGCCTTTGTGCTGCTGTGCGGAATCGTCGGTCCGATCTTTCTGGCCATCTACTTCGCCAGCGGCGCCGATCCGTTGCTGGGCTGGATGTTCTGGACCGGCCTGCTCATCACCGCGCTCGATGTACTGATCGCTCTGGTGCTCACCGGCTTCGGAGCCAAGTCCGCTGCCGGCAAGAAGGCGTTGGAAGCCAACGGCGTGCTGGCGCTGGCCCTGGTCACCGGAATCCACGAGACCAACACGCGTATCAACGATCGACCGTTGGTCAAGCTCGACCTGCAGGTGTCCGGGCCGGGTATCACGCCATTCGCGACTCAGGACCGGGTGATCGCGTCGGTGAGCAGGTTGCCGATGATCACCAGCCGCAAGCTCGTCGCGCTGGTGGATCCCGCGACCAACGATTACCAGATCGACTGGGAGCGAAGCGCTCTGGTCAGCGGGATGATGCCGGCGACGTTCAGCGTGGCCGAAGACAACCGGACCTATGATTTGACCGGGCAGACCGAGCCGCTGATGGAGATCCTGCAGGTGCTCAAGGCCCACGGTGTCGCGGTCGACAACATGATCGACCTGAGATCCAATCCTGCTGCCCGCCAGCAGGTGCAGGCGATCGTGCGCCAGGCCGCAGCTCGGATGCCCGCACCGGTCGACCCGACGAGCCCGCCCGCCGAGCCGTCAGCCGGTGAGCGGTTGCAGCAGCTGGAAACCCTGCGGGCAACCGGGACGATCAGCGACACCGAGTACGCGGCCAAGCGGGCCGAGATCATCGCCGAGCTGTGAGCGGGTTCCTAGAACGCGTTCTAGTTTTGCTGTTAGCCTGACCCGGTGACATCTCGAGCACCACTGGAAGGCCGCGTCGCGCTGATCACCGGCGCCGCGCGCGGGCAGGGACGGGCGCATGCGGTGCGGCTGGCCAACGACGGCGCCGACATCATCGCCGTCGACGTCTGCAAACCGGTGTCCGACACCGTCACCTACCCGATGCCGACCCCCGACGACCTCGCCGAGACCGTCGCCCTGGTGGAGGCGACCGGCCGCAAGGTGCTGGCCCGCGAGGTCGACATCCGCGACCTCGCCGCGCAGCAGGACGTGGTGGCCGCCGGTATCGAGCAGTTCGGCCGCCTGGATATCGTTGTGGCCAACGCCGGCATCCTCAGCTGGGGCCGCATCTGGGAGATGTCGGAAGCCCAGTGGGACGCCGTCATCGACGTCAACCTCAACGGCACCTGGCGCACCATCAGGGCCGCGGTCCCGGCGATGATCGAGGCGGGCAACGGCGGGTCGATCATCATCGTCAGCTCCTCGGCGGGGCTGAAGGCCACGCCGGGCAACGCGCACTACGCCGCGTCCAAGCATGGCCTGGTCGCGCTGACCAACTCACTGGCGCTCGAAGCGGGGGAGTTCGGCATCCGGGTCAACTCGATCCATCCCTACTCGATCCAGACACCGATGATTGAACCCGACGCGATGGCGGCCATCTTCACGAAGTTCCCCAGCTTCCTGCACAGCTTCGCGCCGATGCCGTTGAAACCCGTCGATCGGGACGGCAAGCCGGGCCTGCAGGAGTTCATGGCGGCCGAAGAAGTCGCCGACGTGGTGTCTTGGCTGGCCGGTGACAGCTCGATGACCATCTCGGGTTCTCAGATCGCGGTCGACCGCGGCGTGATGAAGTACTGACCCCCACTGTCGGTGCTGAGCGCCCACCCGTGGGGTGGGCTACACCGGCGTACCCGCGTCGTGTAAAAATCCCCCGTGAGCACTTCAGAGGGGCAGGGTGGCCCGAACGGTGTCGTGATCGTCGGCGGTGGGCTGGCCGCGGCACGCACAGCCGAACAACTGCGTCGATCCGAGTTCAGCGGCCCGGTGACCATCGTCAGCGACGAGGATCATCTGCCCTACGATCGTCCGCCGCTGTCGAAGGAGGTGCTGCGGGCCGAGACCGACGATGTCACGCTCAAACCGGCCGAGTTCTACGCCGAAAACAACATCGCGGTCCTGCTCGGCAACGGAGCGCGCTCGCTGGACACCGGCGCCCAGACGCTCACGCTGGCAGACGGCACACAGCTGCGCTACGACGAGCTCGTCATCGCCACAGGTCTTGTGCCCAAGCGCATCCCGTCGTTCCCGGATCTGGCGGGTATCCATGTGTTGCGCAATGTCGGCGAGAGCCTCGCGCTGCGCAAGGAGGCCGCTACGGCCAAGCATGCGGTTGTCGTCGGCGCCGGATTCATCGGGTGCGAAGTGGCGGCGAGCCTGCGCAAGCTGGGTGTCGACGTGGTGCTGGTCGAACCGCAGCCCTCGCCGCTGGCCTCGGTGCTCGGCGAGCAGATCGGCGAGCTGATCACCCGGCTGCATCGTGCCGAGGGGGTCGACGTGCGCTGCGGTGTCGGGGTGGCCGGCGTCGACGGCGACGACCGGGTCCGCAAGGTCACGCTCAGCGACGGCGCCGAGGTGGACGCCGACGTGGTGATCGTCGGTATCGGCTCGCATCCCAACACCGACTGGCTGGAAGGCAGCGGTATCGCGGTCGACAACGGCGTGGTCTGTGATGACGCCGGTCGGGCCAGCGCGCCGCACGTGTGGGCGATCGGTGATGTCGCGTCGTGGCGTGACCACGTCGGCGGGCAGGTGCGGGTCGAGCACTGGAGCAATGTGGCCGACCAGGCCCGCGTCCTGGTGCCGACCATGCTCGGGCAGCAGCCGGCCTCGGCGGTGACGGTCCCGTACTTCTGGAGTGACCAGTACGACGTGAAGATCCAGGCGCTGGGCGAGCCCGAGGCCACCGACACCGTGCACATCGTCGAAGACGACGGCCGTAAGTTCCTGGCCTACTACGAGCGCGACGGTGTCGTGGTCGGCGTGGTCGGCGGTGGGTTCCCCGGCAAGGTGATGAAGACCCGCAACAAGATTGCCTCCGGCGCACCGATCTCCGAGCTGCTGGGGTAGTTGTCCACAGGTCGCGGAATTCGCGACTCGAACTGTCGGCGGGGTCCGGTAGTGTCGAACACATGTTCGATAGACTTTTCGCCGACGAGCCTGATGAGGCGTTGGTGGCTGTCATCGAACAGGCTGCGCGCGAAGAGCATCGAGCCGCTGCACGTCGGTTCGCCGCGATCGCGGAGTTCGTCCACCGCACCGTCGATGACGACGACGAACGCGGTGACTGGGCGTTCGATCCCTGGAACAACACCGCCGCCCATGTCGGAGCTGCGCTGTCGATCGGGCAACGCCGGGCATCCGGGCAGATGCGCATCGCGGTGGCTCTTCGTGACCGGTTGCCCAGGGTCGCCGCATTGTTCTGCCAGGGGTTGATCAGTGCCCGGTTGATCTCGGAGATCACCTGGCGCACACACCTTGTCGAGGATCATGAGGTCCTGGCGCTTGTCGACGCCGCATTGGCCGATCGGGCCGCGAAGTGGGGACCGCTGTCGGCCGCCAAACTGATCGGGGCGATCGAGTCGGTGATCGCGCGCTACGATCCTGATGCCGTCCGCCGGGCGCAGGAGATCATTCGCACCCGCGACTTCCGTATCGGTGCGTGCGACGACCCGAATGAGATCGTGGCAGTCCACGGGCAGTTGTCGGCCTGCGACGGAGAGGTCTTCGAGGCACGGATCTCTGCGCTGCTCAAGGGAATCTGCGAGGCTGACCCGCGCACGGCAGGGGAGCTGCGGTCAGACGCCGCCGGCGCCGTCGTGCAGGGCGTCGATCGGCTGACCTGTCGTTGCGGGTCGCCGGACTGCCCGGCGGCCGGCCCCGGCACCACCAGCGTGGTGATCCACGTGATTGCCGATCAGGCCGCGGTCGACTCGGCCCAGGACCTGATTGCCAAGCAGGACCGCGAACATCAGTCGAAGAAGGATGCGGGGGTAGCGATCCGGTCCAAGGGGCGGGTGTTGCCGACCCCCGCGCTGGCCGAGGCGATTCGGAACGGCGCCCGGTTCAAGCCGCTATGGGTGCCGGGTCCGGACCCTGAACCCCATTATCGTCCGTCGGCGAAACTGGCCGAGTTCGTGCGTACGCGAGACCTGTTCTGCCGTTTCCCGGGTTGCGACGTGCCTGCCGAGCACTGCGATATCGACCATGTCGTCCCGTGGCCGCACGGGCCGACACATGCGTCGAACCTGAACTGCAAATGCCGCAATCACCATCTGGCCAAGACTTTTTGGGATGGCTATCGAGATGTGCAGCTATCCACCGGGGAAGTCATCTGGACGACTCCGGAGGGACAGACGTACCGCACCATGCCCGCGAGCCGACTGTACTTTCCAGCGTGGGATACCACGACCGCCGAACTGCCGCCGATGGCACAACCACCGCCTGACCCGCTGCGAAGACTGAGGGCGCCGAGACGGCGACGCGCCCGCGCCGCCGACACCGCCGCACGCATCAAGGCCGAACGGGCCGAGAACGCGGCGCAGCAACCACCACCGGTCTAGAACTGGCCGAGATAGAACCGCGTGCCCTGATCGTCGGTGCACAGGGCGGACGTGCCGTAGGGCTGTTGCGACGGTTCCTCGATCACCGTGCCGCCGGCTTCCCGGACCCGGGTCACCGCCGAGTCGATGTCCTCGACGGTCCACATCGGCACGACGACCGGATCGGGATTCCCGCCGGCGACGCCGGCCATCGGATGGGTGTACTCGATCTGCCAGCCGTCCTCGATGCGGCCGGGCTCGAAGCCCCAGAACAGCATCCGACTGTAAAATGCTTTGAACGTCGTCGAGTCCGGAACCTGGTAGGTGATGTAGGAAAGTTCGCCCGGCCCAGCGCCGTTGAGCTTCGGCCGCGGTGTCCCGGGCGTCGGCTCGAACACCGCGAACGGCATCCCGGCCGGATCGGTCGCCTCCAGCACGGTGCCGAAGTCGTACTGTCGCTGCCCGCCGACCTGGCCACCGCCGTCGAGAATCGACTGCCGTGCGCCGGCCAGGTCGATGACTGCGTAGCAGCACACCAGGGTGTGCCGATCGGGGACGCTGAAGATACCGATGCGTTGCTCGGTGTTGCTCACCATGCCGGTCTGCGCGTCGTAACTCCACCCAAGGACATGGCCGTAGAACGCTGCCGCCCGGTCGGCGTCAGGCGTCCACACCGAGACGAAGCCGACGTCACCATTCTGGATGGTGGTCGCCGCGCCGGTCACCGGTCCGTTGACCATCCAGCAGTGACCGAAGGGGTCGACAATGGTGGCGTTTCGTGAGCCATGCGCCTCCCGGGTCTGCTGCCGGACGGTGGCGCCGCGATCACGGGCCCGCTCGACCGTGGCATCGGTGTCTGCGACCGCCAGCACCAGCATCACCGAAACCCCCCGTGGATCAGGTGCTTTCATACCGATCTCGGGGTACTCGTCGGCCAGGTAGAACATCCCGCCGGCCAGTGACAGTTCGGCATGGCCGATGCGGCCGTCGTCCATCACGATCGGTTCACCACTGACCGTCGCTCCCAGCACATCGACGTACCAGTCGATGGCGGCCCGGGCGTCGGCCACCGAGAGATAGGGCAACGCTGCCGGACGTGGGGTGCTGCTCGATGTGGCCGGCTCGGCCAATTCGGCGATCATCGTGTCGGCTCCGCTCATGACAACTCCTTCGGTTCGGTGGGGTAACGACAGGGCGGCTTGTAGGCGGGCCCGCAGGCGCGCGGCGAATGCGGGATCGGGCGCGACGGGGAGGTCGTCGCCGTTGAGCACGGTGAAGGGATCCCGGTTGTCGTTCATGGCTTCCTCCCTTCCGACTCGGGGTACTTCGATCGGAACGCGCGGCGCGCCCGCACCAGCAGCGCTTCGGTGGCGTGCACCGTACGACCGATGAGCTCGGCGCATTCAGGCACCGAGCGGTCGTCCATGTAGCGCAACGCCAGCACGGTGCGGTGCTGCTCGGGCAGCCTGGCCAACACGCTCTCGGCGACGATGCGGTCGAGTTCGGCGTCCCAGTGGTCAGTCTCGGAGTGTTCGGGCACCTCGGCGACCGGGACGCTGAACCGGTCGTGGCGGCGCCGGTAGTGGTCGGCCAGCTTGTGGCGCGCCACCCCGATCAGCCACGGCACGGTGATCGGCGGGGGACTGTCCTTGCGGGCGGCGTCCATCGCCGCGAGGAAGGTCTCCGACGTCAAATCCTCAGCCGTTCCGCGGTCAGCGCAGCGCCGCACGAAGTAGCCGTAGACGACCGGTAGCGCGTCGTCGTACAGCGTCAGCAATGCCCGCGGAGCGTCGGTGCTGTCCGGTTCGGCGCTCACACCCTTATCGTCGCCTCCGGGGCCGTTACTCCGACACCCCAGTTTCGAGTTCGTCCAGACCGTCGGCCACCAAATCGAACGCGTCGCCCAGCGCGTGTGCCAGCGATACCGCCTCATCGGCCAGCCAGTGTGCGTAGGCCGCCAACGCGACCGCCAACATCGACCAGGCCACCGTCTGGGGCACCAGGTCACGTTCGGTCAGCTCCAGCCGTCGCGCTACGAACCCGGCCACCACGGCCCGCCAGCCCGCGTACATCGTCATCGAATATGCCTGCAGCGCCTCGGTTTCCAGAATCAATCGCATACGCTGTCGGTGTCGCTCACCGTCGTCGAAGTCATTGAAGGCCAGTAGCGCGGTGCGCAGCGCCTGCCGGATCGGCACGTCGGGGTCGGCGTCGTCGAGCAGGGTCCGCATGTGGTCGAGGTGCGCATCGAAATCACCCCACGGCAGCGCGTTCTTCGAGGGGTAGTAGCGGAACAACGTCCGCCTGGCGATGCCCGCGGCAGCGGCCACATCGTCGACGCTGACCTCGTCGAATCCCCGCGTCATGAACAGGTCGATCGCGACGTCGCTGATGTGCTCCCAACTGGTGGATCGGCGCCGGCCCACGCGCGGCCTCGTGACGTCCAACGCGCACCCCCTCTTCCGTTTCGGCACTCGATGCCATATTGTTAGCGACCTGCATCACAAATGTCGAGACCCTTGTCCCACCAGAAAGGTGACATTGATGGAACAGAATCAGAACCCCCAGAGCGACGAGCTGGTGACCGAGAGCCTGGTCGAGGAAGTTTCGATCGACGGGATGTGCGGGGTCTACTGAGCATGGTTGCGCCGACTGCTTTCGACGCGGACCGACGCTGGCGGTTGCACCCCCAGGTGGCGGTCCGCCCGGAGCCGTTCGGCGCACTGCTCTACCACTTCGGGACCCGCAAGCTCTCGTTCCTGAAGAACCGGACGATCGTCGAGGTGATCAACTCTCTGGCTGATCACCCCGACGTTCGGTCCGCATGCCGCGCCGCGGGTGTCGACGACGACGCCCAGGCGCCCTACCTCCATGCTCTGGGCGTGCTCGCCCAGTCCAAGATGCTTGTCGCGGAAGAGGATCAATGACCGTCACTGCCCCGGTACCCCGGCTGGTCGACCAGTTCGAGCGCGGCCTGGACGCGCCGATCTGCCTGACGTGGGAGCTCACCTACGCGTGCAACCTGTCCTGCGTGCACTGCCTGTCCTCGTCGGGCAAGCGTGATCCCCGCGAGCTGTCCACCCAGCAATGCAAGGACATCATCGACGAGCTCGAACGCATGCAGGTGTTCTACGTCAACATCGGTGGGGGCGAGCCCACGGTGCGCAGTGATTTCTGGGAACTCGTCGACTACGCGACCGAACACCACGTCGGGGTGAAGTTCTCCACCAACGGTGTCCGCATCACCCCGGAGGTCGCGGCGAAGCTGGCCGCCAGCGACTACGTCGACGTGCAGATCTCGCTGGACGGGGCCAACGCTGAGGTCAACGACGCCGTGCGGGGCCCCGGTTCGTTCGCGATGGCCGTGCGGGCACTGGAGAACCTGCGTGACGCCGGCTTCACCGACGCCAAGATCTCGGTGGTGGTGACCCGGCACAACGTCGATCAGCTCGACGACTTCAAGGCCTTGGCCGACTCCTACGGAGCGACTCTTCGCATCACCCGGCTGCGCCCGTCGGGTCGCGGCGCCGACGTGTGGGACGAATTGCACCCGACGCCGGCCCAGCAGGTTCAGCTCTACGACTGGCTGGTCGCCCACGGTGAGCGGGTGCTGACCGGTGATTCGTTCTTCCACCTGTCCGGCCTGGGTGAGCCCGGCGCGCTGGCCGGGTTGAACCTCTGCGGCGCCGGCCGCGTGGTCTGCCTGATCGACCCGGTCGGCGACGTCTACGCCTGCCCGTTCGCCATCCACGACAAGTTCCTGGCAGGAAACGTGCTGAGCGACGGTGGTTTCGACACCGTGTGGAAGCACTCGGAACTGTTCCGGGAACTGCGAGAGCCGCAGTCGGCCGGAGCCTGCAGCGGCTGCAACCACTACGACGCGTGCCGCGGCGGCTGCATGGCCGCGAAGTTCTTCACCGGGCTGCCGATGGACGGACCGGATCCCGAATGTGTGCAGGGCTACGGCGAACCCGCGCTGGCGCTCGAACGCGACAAGCCCAAATCGAGCGTGGACCATTCCCGTTCGGCCAGCCGGAAGCCGAAGGGTCCCATCCCGCTGACCTTGCTCAGCGCGCCTCCCAAGAAATTCTGTAACGAAAGTCCTGTGTAACTCCCCATGGCACGTGATACCTGGTTCGAAACCGTGGCCATCGCCCAGCAACGGGCGAAGAAGCGGCTACCCAAGTCGGCCTACTCGTCGTTGGTCTCCGCCAGCGAGAAGGGCGTGACGGTCACCGACAACGTCGAGTCCTTCGCCGAGCTCGGCTTCGCCCCGCACGTCATCGGTGCCACCGAGAAACGCGATATGGCGACAACGGTGATGGGACAGGACATCTCGCTGCCGGTCATCATCTCGCCGACCGGAGTGCAAGCCATCGATCCCGACGGTGAGGTCGCGGTGGCGCGGGCGGCTGCCGCGCGCGGCACCGCGATGGGCCTGTCGTCCTTTGCCAGCAAACCGATGGAGGACGTCACCGCGGTCAACGACAAGATCTTCTTCCAGATCTACTGGCTGGGCAGCCGCGACGACATCCTGGCGCGCATGGAGCGCGCCCGCGCCGCCGGGGCCAAGGGTCTGATCCTGACCACCGACTGGAGCTTCGCGCACGGTCGGGACTGGGGTAGCCCCAAGATCCCGGAGCGGATGGACATCAAGACCACGCTGCGGATGTCACCGGAGGTGATCACCAAGCCACGGTGGTTCTTCAGTTTCGCCAAGACGCTGCGGCCGCCGGACCTGCGGGTGCCCAACCAGGGTCGCCGCGGTGAGCCCGGTCCCACCTTCTTCGAGGCTTACGGCCAGTGGATGGGCACCCCGCCGCCGACCTGGGAGGACGTTGCCTGGCTGCGCGAGCAGTGGGGCGGACCGTTCCTGCTCAAGGGCACGGTCCGGGTCGACGACGCCAAACGAGCTGTGGACGCCGGGGTTTCGGCCATCACGGTCTCCAATCACGGCGGCAACAACCTGGACGGCACCCCGGCGGCGATCCGCTGCCTGCCCGCCATTGCCGACGCCGTCGGCGATCAGATCGAGGTCCTGCTCGACGGCGGAGTGCGCCGTGGCAGCGACGTGGTCAAGGCCGTGGCCCTGGGTGCCCGGGCGGTCATGATCGGCCGGGCGTACCTGTGGGGTCTGGCCGCCAACGGACAGGCCGGCGTCGAGAACGTCCTGGACATCATGCGCGGCGGCATCGACTCGGCACTGATGGGTCTGGCGAAATCCTCGATCCACGAGCTGTCCCGCGACGATGTGCTGATCCCGGAGGGCTTCACCCGCACCCTCGGTACCTAGCCGGCGCGCTGGTGCCAACGGGGCGCAGGGGGCTGGGGTGAACCCGGCGGGCGATGCAACCGAAATTCTGTTGTCCGGCGAGCCAACAATCGGCGCGCAACAGGTGAATTCGGCCTACCATCGTCGCGTGGCTTTCCCCATCGACCTCGGAAACTCGACGTCGCGGCAGCTACATCAAACGTCTCCGGCTCTGATCATTCCCATCGGTTCCACCGAGCAACACGGGCCCCATCTGCCCCTGGACACCGACACCCGGATTGCCACGGCGGTGGCCGAGGCCCTGACCGTCCGGCTGCGCGCCGCCGGCCCGGCCGATGCCGCCGGAGCCTGGCAGGTTGCGCCCCCGGTCTGCTACGGCGCCAGCGGAGAGCACGAGGGATTCCCGGGCACCATCTCCATCGGCGAGGCCGCGCTGACCGACCTGGTCGTGGAGTTCGGTCGCTCAGCGTGTCGATGGGCCTCCCGGCTGCTGTTCGTCAACGGCCACGGCGGAAACGTCGCGGCGTTGCGCCGGGCCACCACGCTGCTGCGCCACGAGGGCCGCGACGCCGCCTGGTGTTCGTGCGTGTCGCGCAACGCCGACGCCCACGCCGGCCACACCGAGACCTCGGTGCTGCTGCATATCGCGCCCGCGGTCGTCAATACCCAGGATCGGGTTCGCGGGAACACGGCGCCGCTGTCGGAGCTGATGCCGGCGCTGCGGGAGGGCGGGGTCGCCGCGGTCAGTCCGGTGGGGGTTTTGGGGGACCCGACAACGGCTACCGCACACGAAGGAAGCAGAATTCTGGCCGAGATGGTGGACGCGTGCTGGGCGCGCGTCACACGGTGGCGGCCCGACAATGGGGGGATGCTGACATGACCGGCCCGCGTCTCCCGGACGGGTTCGCCGTCCAGGTGGACCGCCGGGTGCGCGTACTCGGCCAGGGTGCGGCGCTACTCGGGGGCTCACCGACCCGATTGCTGCGACTGGCGCCGGCGGCCCAGACGATGCTGCACGGCGGGCGGCTGGAAGTCCACGACGCGGTCAGTGCGCAGCTCGCCCGGACCCTGCTCGACGCCACCGTCGCGCACCCGCGGCCGCTCAGCGGTCCCTCCTACCGGGACATCACGATCGTTATCCCGGTCAAGGACAACCATTTTGGGTTGACTCGTCTGGTCTCGGCACTGCGGGGCCTGCAGGTGATCGTGGTCGACGACGGTTCGGTCGAACCGGTGCGCGAAACCGACTTCGAATCCATGCACTGCGCGGTACGCGTGCTGCGCCACCCGCGCAGCAAAGGCCCGGCCGCAGCCCGCAACACCGGCCTGAGGGCCTGCGACACCGACTTCGTGGCCTTCCTGGACTCCGACGTGGTACCCCGACGTGGCTGGCTGGAAGCGCTGTGCGGCCACTTCTGCGATCCGGCGGTGGCATTGGTGGCCCCGCGCATCGTGGCGCTGAACAACACCGACGGCGCGGTGGCCCGCTACGAGGCCGTGCGCTCGTCGCTGGACCTCGGTCTGCGCGAGGCGCCCGTGGTGCCGTATGGCACGGTGTCCTACGTTCCCAGCGCCGCCATCATCAGCCGGCGCGCCGCACTGCTGGACATCGGTGGATTCGACGAGTCGTTGCATTCCGGCGAGGACGTCGACCTGTGCTGGCGGCTCAACGAGGCCGGTGCCCGCCTGCGCTACGAGCCGATCGCCCTGGTAGCTCACGATCATCGGACAGACATTCGGAAGTGGTTCCTGCGCAAGGCTTTCTATGGCGGTGCTGCCGCCCCGTTGAACATCCGCCATCCGGGGAAGACGGCCCCGTTGGTGATCTCCGGCCCGGCTCTGGTGGCCTGTCTGCTGGCTGCCCTGGGGTCGGGCGTCGGCTATCTGGCGTCGTTGATCGTCGCGGTGTTGACCGGTCGCCGCATCGCCAAGACGTTGTCCGGTGTGCGCACCGAGCCGATGGAAGTCGTCGCGGTCGCCACCCAGGCGATGTGGTCGGCGGCTGCCCAACTGGCGGCTGCTATCTGCCGGCACTACTGGCCGCTGGCTCTGCTGGCCGCGGCGTTGTCGCGGCGATGCCGTCGGGTGGTGGTGGTCGCCGCGGTGCTCGACGGCCTGCTCGACTGGCTGGTCCGCTCCGGCCGCGTCGACGACGACGGCAAGCGCGTCGGTGTGCTGACCTACCTCCTGCTCAAACGACTCGACGACATCGCCTACGGGTGGGGGTTGTGGACCGGGGTGGTGCGTGAGCGGCACGTCGGCGCGCTGAAGCCGCAGATCCGCCGCTGAAGTCGCCGATGACCGACATCCTGATCGTGGGTGCGGGCAGCGCCGGTTCAGTACTGGCCGAGCGGCTTTCGGCTGACGAGCGTTGCAGTGTCACCGTTGTCGAGTGGGGTCCGGCGGCCGCTGACGCGCGGGTGGCCCGGCAGATCACCGACGGGTTGCGGCTGCCGATCGGACCTGCCAGCTCGGTGGTGCGGCGCTATGAGAGCGTGCTGACCGAGCAACCCAGGCGTGTGGCGCAGATCATGCGCGGCTCGGTGATCGGCGGCTCGGGTGCGGTCAACGGGGGCTACTTCTGCCGGGCCCTGCCGTCGGACTTCGACAGCTGGGATCTACCCGGCTGGTCCTGGGCTGACGTGCTGCCGCACTTTCGGGCGATCGAGAACGACCTGGACTTCGACACCAAGGTGCATGGCCGACACGGCCCGATCAGGGTGCGTCGGGTTGCTGAATTCGACGGTGCCACAGCATCGTTCGTAGATTCTGCCCGCGCTGCCGGGTACCGGTGGATTGACGACCTCAACGGCGCCACTGCGGACCGCAGCGTACCTGAGGGCGTCGGTGCGGTGCCGCTGAACATCGACGGCGGACACCGCGTGGGCCCCGGGGGCGCTTTCCTGCAGCCCGCCCTGGGCCGGTCCAACCTGACGGTCCGGACCGACACCCGGGTGTCACGCCTACTGCTGCGTGGTACCACTGCGGTAGGTGTGCAGGGAGTGGGGCCCGACGGGCCGATCGACCTGATGGCTGACCGAATCGTGTTGTGCGCCGGCGCCATCGAAACCGCGCGGCTGCTGCTCACCTCCGGTATCGGGCCTGCTTCTGGGCTGTGCGCTGCCGGCGTCGCGGTGGTCGCTGATCTGCCTGTCGGGGTCGCGACCGTCGATCACCCGGAATGGGTGTTACCGGTGGCCTGGATGCCCACGAATGGGGTCCCGCCTCTGGAGGCGATCCTGGCCACCGGCGACGGCGTCGAAATTCGGCCCTATACAGCGGGATTCGGTGTGATGACTGACAGTGGGCGCGATGATCCCGCCGACCATCCGCATCTCGGGGTGACGTTGATGCGCCCGCGCTCGCGGGGCCGCGTCGGTATCAAGGGCAATGACCTGGTCATCGAACACCGCTATGACAGTGAGCCCTCCGATGTCGAAACGCTCCGTTTAGCAACTGAACTCGCACAGGAGCTGGCCGGAAGCGCGGCGCAGGCCGCACCCTCCTGGGCGACGTCTCAGCACCTGTGTGGCACCGCGCGGATGGGCCCCGATTCGGATGACGGTGCGGTGGTCGACACCCGTTGCCGGGTATTCGGTGTGGACGGCTTGTCAGTCGTCGACGGCTCGATCCTTCCGATGGCGCCCAGCCGTGGCCCGCACGCCACCATCGTCATGATCGGCCACCGGGCTGCGGAATTCTTTTCGTGAGCCCCGGCGCAGGACCGGCCACTGTCGGCCGTCGCGCCCAGGCGACCACACCGCGACGAACAGCGCGCCGGCCAGCGTTGTCAGGGACAACACCAGCAGCGCCTGGTCCATCGATTCCATGAACGCGTCCACGGCGAGCCTGGCCACCTCGGCGCCCTGTGGTCCCAGGCTATCGGCCACCGAGATCGCCGAGGCCAGTGAATCGGTTGCCGCTGAGCGGATCTCGTCGGGGAACGCCGCGAGCTTCGGCTCCAGCGAGGATTGGTAGACCGCCGCCAAGATCGATCCCGCCGCGGCGATACCGATGGCAGCCCCGACTTCGCGAGTCGCGTCGTTGACTGCGGATGCGACGCCTTGCTTCTCGTCGGGGGTGGCATTCATGATCGCCGATGTCGTTGGTGCGGTGCACAACCCGATTCCTGTGGCCATGATCAGCATCGGCCACAGTAGGTCGGTGAAGGTGGAATCTCCGTCGAGGAAGCGCAGCGTGTACAGGCCGACGGCTATCAGTGCCAGTCCGAAGGTGACCGCGAACCGCAGGCCCACCTTCGGCAGGTACAACGGCAGCGTGAAGCCCATCACCAGGATCGGAAGAGCCAAGGGCGACAGCGCGACTGCCGTCCCCAGAGCGGAGTATCCCATCACCAGCTGCATGTACTGCATCGCGAGGAAGAAGAAGCCGAAGTTCGCCAGAAACAGGAAGGTGATGCCCACCGCTCCGGTGGCGAAGTCAGGGCGCCGGAACAACCGCACGTCGAGCAGCGGATGGGCGCGGCACAGCTCCACCAGCGCGAAGGCGACCGCCAGCGCGATACCGGTGCCGATGGACGCCAGGATCCACGGGTTGGTCCACCCGTGCACCGGCCCCTCGATGATGCCCAGAACGAAGGCCCCGATCGCCCCGGCGATCAACACCCCGCCCAGCCAGTCGATCGGAGCCTCGGTCTGGTCCCGGGACGTGCCGATGGTCAAGGCCAGCCCGAACAACAGCACTCCGGCTGCGGCGAAACCGTAGAAGATCGACTCCCACGAGAAGTAGCGCAACAGCAGCCCGGCTCCGAGGAAGCCGACGATCGCGCCCGACCCGGCGACACCGGCCCAGATGCCCACCGGCTTGTTGCGCTCGCTCTTCGGGAACGCCGCGGTCAGCAGCGACAAGGTCGCCGGCATCATCAACGCGGCACCGACGCCGGCACCAGCGCGCGCCAGGATGATCTGGGTCGGGCTGTCCAGCATTGTCGGGGCCAGCGAGGCCACGGTGAAGATGGACAGGCCGACCAGCAGCGCGCCGCGGCGGCCGTAGCGGTCACCCAGGGCGCCCGCCGGCAACAGCAGGCAGGCCAGTGCGAGCGCATACCCGTCGACGATCCAGGTCAATTGCGCCTGCGTCGCACCGGTCTCCAGCGCCATATCGGGCAGCGCGGCATTGAGCGCCACCATCGACGCCATCACCAACACCACACCCAGACCGGCGACGGTGAGCAGCCAGACCCGCCCGCGTTTCGACAGGGCGGCATCCCCGGTGTCGATATCCTGGACAGATCCAGAAAGGGCGACCATGACGTCTCTTCCAGCAGGAGGTTTCAAGACTGTTGGTCTCAAAAGGGTCTAACGAGACTAACAGTCTCGTTACAAGACCGATAGTCTCGTTCAGGTTCCCGCTCTTTCGGGGGGACAAACCGGATCGAGGGAAACCATGACCGACCCGCGCCCGGCCCGGTCCCGGGCCCGGCTGCTGGACGCCGCTACCGCGCTGCTGCGATCCGGCGGCCCCGGTGCGGTGACCATCGACGCGGTCACCCGTCACGCCAACGTGGCGCGAGCCACCCTGTACCGTCATTTCTCCAGCGGTAACGACCTCGTCGCCGCCGCGTTCACCAGCCTCATTCCACCCCCGCCGATGCCGCCCGAGAGCGGGGACCTGCGGGAGCGTCTTGAGGCCGTTGTCGTCGGTTGGGCCGAGTCGATCGCCGAGGCACCGACCCTGCTGACCGCGATGGCCTGGTTGTCGCTGGGCCCCGACATGACCGAGATGCCCAACGCCGCCGGCAGCCAGGTGCTCTCACTGCGCGAACACATCGCCGAGCAGTACTCGGCGCCGTTCGACAACGTCTTGGACAGTGCGGACGCCGCCGAGCAGCTGCAGCCCGTCGATCGTGAGATCGCGCTGGCGCTGTTGGTCGGCCCGCTGGCATTCGGCCGGATCAGCACGTTGCCCGATTTCGACTACCGGGCAGCGGCCGTCGCGGCGGTCGACGGCTTCCTCAACAGCTACGCCAAGGCGGCTCAGCGCAGCGAGTAGCGCACCGGCAGATGCTTGAGCCCACCGACGAAGGTGGTCGCCGACAGTTCGGGCTCACCCGCCAGCTCGATCGAGTCCAGCCGCGGCAACAGCTCGGTGAACAGGCTGTTCATCTCCATCCGGGCCAGCGCCGCACCCAGGCAGAAGTGCACTCCGTAGCCGAACGCGACGTGCTTGTTCGGGTCGCGTCCGACGTCGAAACGGAACGGCTCGTCGAAGACCTCTTCATCGCGGTTGCCCGACACATAGGCCAGATACACCGACTCGCCCTTGGTGATCGGCACTCCGCGCACCTCGGTGTCCGCCGCGGCGGTGCGCATGAACTCCTTGACCGGGGTGGACCACCGGATCATCTCCTCGACTGCGGTGCCCATCAGGCTGAGATCGCCCTTCAGCCGGGTCATTTCGTCCGGGTTCTCGATCAATGCCAGCAGCCCACCGGAGATCGCGTCCTTGGTGGTGTCGTGTCCGGCGCTGGCGACGATGACGTAGTAGGACAGCGTGTCCATGTCCGACATCGGCTCGCCGTCGACCAGACCGTTGGCGATGGCCGATGCCAGGTCCTCGGTCGGGTGTTCGCGCCGCGACGCGGTCAGCGCCGAGAAGTAGTTGAAGAAGTCGGTCAGCACGGCCATCTGCTCTTCGGGGGTGGTGCCACGCTTGTACTCGTCGTCGTCGCCGCCGAACATCTCCTGGGTCAGCATGTGCATCCGACCGAAGTCCTCCTCGGGCAGACCGAGGAGCGACAGGATCACATACAACGGGAAGTTCACTGCGATGTCGGTGACGAAGTCACATTCGGGGCCGATGTCACGCATCCGGTCGACGTATCGCTTGGCCAGCTCGTCGACACGCACCTTCAGGTCGCGCATGGCTTTCGGACGGAACCAATCGGCGCCGATGGCACGAACCTTGCGGTGATGCGGATCGTCCATGTGGATCAGCGTGCGCAGCCCGAGGCCCATCTCCTGCTGCGCCTTGGCCAGGTCGTCGGCCGCAGCGGTGGCCAGCAGCGGCCGCGGCTCCGACAACCACAGGTCGTTCGCGCGCTCGATGGCCATGATGTCGGCATGCTTGGTGATCGCCCAGAACGGCCGGTACGGGCCGTGGTCGACATAGGCGACCGGGTTGTGGGCGCGTAGGTGGGCCAACGCGGCGTGCAACCGAGCGTCGTCGGCGTAGGCCGTCGGGTCGGCCAGCACCTTCGCCGCTTCGTCCATCTTCAGGTCCATCGCCGACGCGCTCATGGGACTCCTCACACAGAGTACTTGACGGGTGTCAAGCCCAGTCTATGTGATCGGGGCCACGTGTCGAGGCCAACGCGGGTCAGGTCAGGAGAATCAGCGCAGCGCGTAGCGAATCGGCAGGTGCTTGAGCCCGCCGACGAAGATCGTCGCGATGAACTCCGGATCGCCGGCCAGTTCGATGGAGTCCAGCCGCGGCAGCAGTTCGGTGAAGAAGCTGTTGATCTCCATCCGGGCCAGCGCCGCGCCGAGGCAGAAATGCACGCCGTAGCCGAACGACAGGTGCTTGTTCGGGTCGCGGCCGACGTCGAAGTGGAACGGTCTGTCGAAGATGTCCTCGTCACGGTTGGCCGAGACGTAGGACAGCAGCACCGACTCGCCCTCGGCGATGGGCACGCCGCGCACCTCGGTGTCGGCGGTTGCGGTACGCATGAACTCCTTGACCGGGGTGGTCCAGCGGATCATCTCCTCGACCGCGGTACCCATCAGCTCCGGATGGGCCTGCAGCCGGGCCAGCTGATCCTGATTCTCGATCAGCGCCAGCAGCCCGCCGGAGATCGCGGCGCTGGTGGTGTCGTGGCCGGCACTGGCCACGATCACGTAGTACGACAGGCAGTCGATGTCGTTGAGGTACTCGCCGTCGATGGTGGCGTTGGCGATCGCCGAGGCCAGGTCATCAGTGGGGTGGGCGCGGCGTTGCGCGGTCAGTGCGGTGAAGTATCGGAAGAAGTCGGTGATGACCTCGTGCAGTTCCTCCGGGGACTTGCCGCGAGTGAACTCGTCGTCGTCACCGCCGAACATCTCCTGGGTGAGCTTGAGCATGCGGCCGAAGTCGGACTCGGGCAGCCCCAGCAACGACAGGATCACATACAGCGGAAAGTTCACCGCGACTTCCTGGACGAAGTCGCACTCTGGGCCCCTTTCGACCATCTTGTCGACATAGATCTTGGCCAGTTCGTCGACGCGGGTCTTCAGGGCGCGCATGGCCTTGGGGCGGAACCAGTCCGCGCCGACCTTGCGGATGTCGCGGTGCAGAGGGTCGTCCATGTGGATCAGGGTGCGGATCCCGCCGCCGGCGGCCAGGTTGGCCTGCGACAGATCGTCGGTGGCGGCGGTGACCAGCATCGGACGCGGGGCGTTGATCCACAGCTCGTTGTCGCGCTCGATGGCCAAGATGTCGGCGTGCTTGGTGACGGCCCAGAACGGCCGGTAGTCCGGGACGTCCACATAGGACACCGGGGCGTGCGTGCGCAGGTGAGTCAGCGCGGCATGCAGGCGTGCCTCGTCGGAGTAGGCCGTCGGGTCGGCCAGCACGGCACCGGCGGGACCGGTGGACTCGGTGACGGGCGTGCTCATGATGCCTCGCTCGGGATCGACTTGACAGGTGTCAAGAATACGATATCCCACGTCGGCACTACGCTCGGACGACGTGCCGATACGTGCGCTGGGCGCGGTGGTGATCCTGCTGCTGGCCCTCGCCTGCGCCGGTCCGAGCGGGCCTGCGCCCGCCCCCGGGGATCGGTCCGTCGTGCAGACGTCCGCCGGCGCGCTACGCGGTGTCGACGCGCCGGGGCATCGATTCTTCGGCGGCATTGCCTATGCCGCCCCGCCGGTGGGGCCGCTACGGTTGCGGCCCCCGCAGCCGGCGCCGGGTTGGGACGGGGTGCGCGACGCCGGTCGGCCGGGGCCGCGGTGTCTGCAGGCGCCCGGCCCCGACCCGGAGTTCGGACGCCACAGCGATGAGGACTGCCTGTTCCTCAACGTATGGGCCCCCGCAGTGATCGACGGGCCCAAGGCAGTGATGGTCTGGTTTCACGGCGGCAGCTTCGTCAACGGCAACGGCGCGATGTTCGACGCGGGCTGGCTCGTCGAGCGCGGCGACATCGTGGTGGTCACGCTGAACTACCGGCTCGGGGCACTGGGATTCCTGGCCCATCCCGCGCTCGGTGCGGCCGGCGAGGTCGGCAACTACGGGCTGGCCGACCAGCAGGCCGCCCTGGGCTGGGTGCGCGACAACATTGCCGCATTCGGCGGCGACCCCGACCGGGTCACTGTGGCCGGCGAGTCCGCCGGGGCAATGTCGGTGTGCGACCACCTCGTCGCGCCCGGCTCCCAGGGGTTGTTCCACGGAGCCATCATCATGAGCGGTCCCTGTCAGGCGCAGGCCGCGTTGGCCCACGCACAGCGCGTCAGCCTCGACTACGCCGCCGCGGCCGGGTGCGCCGATCCACAGACCGCGGCGGGGTGTCTGCGCGAAGCCGCCGTCGACCGGCTGCGGGAGCCCGTCTTCTACGCCCGTCTCGGTGCCGATGAGCTGTCCGGCCCGGTGACCGGCTCGGCGGTGCTGCCGGTGGACCCGCTCACCGCCGCCGCCGACGGGACGACAGCGCCGGTGCCGGTGCTGATCGGTACCACCGCTGACGAGTTCACCCTGTTCACCGCGCTGCGCCAACTGCGCACCGGGGAGTCGATCGACGCCCAGCGGTATCCGCAGGCACTCGCCGAGGTGTTCGGCCCGGATGCGGCCGCGGTGGCGCAGCGCTACCCGCCGGCCCGCTACGACGACCCGGCGCTGGCCTATTCGGCGGCACTGACCGACGCGGTGTTCGCCTGCGTCGCCGACCGCCTGGCTACCGACCTAGGGCGCAACGGTCCGGTCTATGCCTACGAGTTCGCAGATCGCGCCGCGCCGGTCCCCGAACCGCTGACCACCCTGCCGTACCGGGTCGGCGCCAGCCACTCGCTGGACGTGCGTTACCTCTTCGACGTCGGCGGGGCGCCCGACCTCAGCGCGGCGCAACGGGAGCTCAGTCACCAGATGATCGACCACTGGTCCGGATTCGTACGCACCGGCTCGCCTGGGCCGGACTGGCCGCAGCGCGGTTTGGGCCAGGTCATGAGGCTGCATCCGGACGGCAACCAGGTGGTCGGCGACTACGCTCGGGCACACCAGTGCGAGTTCTGGGCCGGACTGGGCTGACGCAGGTCCAGGGCTCGGGACCGGGATTTGGAGCACGTCCCGATCTGAGGCATACTGTTCGGGTTGCCTTGAGCCGGGTTCGCTCGGCCGGGCATGCGACCGGCGCCCCTCGGGGCGCGTCTGGTCCCCAACCTCGATCGCGACGATAATCCGCCGCTGTCGAGCATGCGTACGGGCGACACGCCCGACCGCGGGGATCGGTGAACCAGAGACAGGTAAACAGCGGCGGCACAGCCAGGCCCAGCAGGGTTCCGGGACATCCCGGACGGCGTGGGCCATGAGTAGTGAGGTAGGAGAAGCGTGGCGGGACAGAAGATCCGCATCAGGCTCAAGGCCTACGACCATGAGGCGATCGACGCCTCGGCGCGCAAGATCGTCGAGACCGTCACCCGGACGGGCGCCAGTGTGGTCGGCCCGGTGCCGCTGCCGACCGAGAAGAACGTGTACTGCGTCATCCGGTCTCCGCACAAGTACAAGGACTCGCGCGAGCACTTCGAGATGCGGACCCACAAGCGGCTGATCGACATCCTCGACCCGACGCCGAAGACGGTGGACGCTTTGATGCGCATCGACCTGCCGGCCAGCGTCGACGTCAACATCCAGTAGGAGCTCAACAGAAATGGCACGTAAAGGCATTTTGGGCACCAAGCTGGGCATGACGCAGGTGTTCGACGAGAACAACAAAGTCGTGCCGGTGACGGTCGTCAAGGCCGGGCCCAACGTCGTGACGCGCATCCGCACTGCGGAGCGCGACGGTTACAGCGCCGTGCAGCTCGCCTACGGCGAGATCAGCCCGCGCAAGGTGAACAAGCCGCTGTCGGGGCAGTATGCCGCCGCCGGGGTCAATCCGCGCCGCCACCTCGCCGAGTTGAGGCTCGACGACAACGAGGATGTGGCCGCCCAATACGAGGTCGGCCAGGAGCTGACGGCGGAGATCTTCGCCGACGGCAGCTACGTCGACGTGACCGGCACCAGCAAGGGCAAGGGCTTCGCCGGCACCATGAAGCGGCACGGCTTCCGCGGTCAAGGGGCGTCGCACGGCGCACAGGCCGTGCACCGCCGGCCCGGCTCGATCGGTGGCTGCGCCACCCCGGGCCGCGTCTTCAAGGGCACCCGCATGTCGGGCCGGATGGGCAATGACCGCGTGACCACCCAGAACCTCAAGGTGCACAAGGTCGACGCCGAGAACAACGTCCTGCTGATCAAAGGCGCGATCCCCGGACGCAACGGTGGACTGGTGATGGTCCGCAGCGCAATCAAGCGAGGCGAGAAGGCATGACTCTCACAATTGATGTTCTGACCCCAGCCGGCAAGAAGGACGGATCGGTCGAGCTGCCTGCCGAGCTGTTCGACGTGGAGCCCAACATCGCGTTGATGCACCAGGTCGTCACCGCTCAGCTGGCGGCGGCCCGGCAGGGCACCCACTCGACCAAGACTCGCGGTGAGGTCCGCGGCGGCGGGAAGAAGCCGTACCGGCAGAAGGGCACCGGCCGCGCCCGTCAGGGTTCGACCCGGGCACCGCAGTTCGCCGGCGGCGGCACCGTGCACGGCCCCAAGCCGCGCGACTACAGCGAGCGGACTCCCAAGAAGATGATCCGTGCTGCGCTGCGCGGTGCGCTGACCGACCGGGCTCGCAACGGTCGCATCCATGCCGTCACCGAGCTGGTCGAGGGGCAGACGCCGTCGACCAAGAGCGCCAAGGCGTTCCTGGCCAGCCTCACGGATCGCAAGCAGGTCCTGGTGGTCGTCGGTCGCACCGACGAGACGAGCACCTTGAGTGTGCGCAATCTGCCGGGCGTGCATGTCATTTCGCCCGACCAGCTCAACACGTACGACGTGCTCAAGGCCGACGACGTGGTGTTCAGCGTCGAGGCCCTGAACGCCTATATCGAGGCGGGTACCAAGCAGGAGCAGGAGGTAACGGCGTAGATGGCTACCGTGACCGATCCCCGCGACATCATCCTCGCGCCGGTGATCTCGGAGAAGTCCTACGGGCTCATCGAGGACAACGTCTACACGTTCGTCGTGCACCCGGACTCGAACAAGACGCAGATCAAGATCGCGATCGAGAAGATCTTCAAGGTCAAGGTCGCGTCGGTGAACACCGCCAATCGGCAGGGCAAGCGCAAGCGCACCCGTACCGGTTACGGCAAGCGCAAGGACACCAAGCGCGCCATCGTGACGCTGGCCGCCGGCAGCAAGCCCATCGATCTGTTCGGAGCGCCGGCCTGACCGCCGGACGGGACAAGAACAGGACTGAGTGAAGAATGGCTATTCGTAAGTACAAGCCGACGACCCCCGGTCGCCGCGGCTCCAGCGTCTCCGATTTCTCCGAGATCACCCGTGATCACCCGGAGAAGTCGCTGGTTCGCCCGCTGCACGGCAAGGGCGGCCGCAACGCGCACGGCCGGATCACCACCCGGCACAAGGGCGGTGGCCACAAGCGTGCCTACCGGGTCATCGACTTTCGCCGGCACGACAAGGACGGCGTCAACGCCAAGGTCGCCCACATCGAATACGACCCGAACCGCACCGCAAACATCGCGCTGCTGCACTACCTCGACGGCGAGAAGCGCTACATCATCGCGCCCGAGGGACTCAAGCAGGGCATGATCGTCGAGTCCGGCGCCAACGCCGACATCAAGCCCGGCAACAACCTGCCGCTGCGCAACATCCCCGCCGGTACCGTGATCCACGCCGTGGAGCTGCGTCCCGGCGGCGGTGCGAAGCTGGCTCGCTCGGCCGGTGTCAGCATCCAGCTGCTCGGTAAGGAAGGCGCCTACGCGTCGCTGCGTATGCCGTCCGGCGAAATCCGCCGCGTCGACGTGCGCTGCCGCGCCACCGTGGGTGAGGTCGGCAACGCCGAACAGGCCAACATCAACTGGGGCAAGGCCGGCCGGATGCGCTGGAAGGGCAAGCGTCCCACCGTCCGCGGTGTCGTGATGAACCCGGTCGACCACCCGCACGGCGGTGGTGAGGGCAAGACCTCCGGTGGTCGGCACCCGGTCAGCCCGTGGGGCAAGCCCGAGGGCCGCACCCGCAAGCCCAACAAGCCGAGCGACAAGCTCATCGTCCGACGCCGGCGCACCGGCAAGAAGCGCTAGGAAGAGACAGCTATGCCACGCAGTCTGAAGAAGGGTCCGTTCGTCGACGACCATCTGCTCAAGAAGGTCGACGTCCAGAACGAGAAGAACACCAAGCAGGTCATCAAGACCTGGTCTCGCCGGTCGACCATCATCCCGGATTTCATCGGTCACACGTTCGCCGTCCACGACGGACGCAAGCATGTCCCGGTGTTCGTCACCGAGGCGATGGTGGGGCACAAGCTGGGCGAGTTCGCTCCCACCCGCACCTTCAAGGGTCACATCAAGGATGACCGGAAGAGCAAGAGGCGCTAGATGTCCACGACTACAGCGATTGAATATCCATCCGCGCTGGCCAAGGCGCGCTTCGTGCGCGTCTCGGCCACCAAGGCCCGTCGCGTCATCGACCTGGTCCGCGGCAAGAGCGTCGAGGAAGCCCTCGACATCCTGCGGTGGGCGCCCCAGGCTGCCAGCGAGCCGGTCGCCAAGGTGATCGCCAGCGCTGCGGCCAATGCCCAGAACAACGAGGGCCTGGATCCGTCGACGCTGGTGGTCGCGACCATCCACGCCGACGAGGGTCCCACCGCCAAGCGCATCCGCCCGCGCGCCCAGGGGCGCGCGTTCCGGATCCGCAAGCGCACCAGCCACATCACCGTGATCGTCGAAAGCCGTCCGCCGAAGAACACCGGTAAGCAGGGTGCCTCGGCATCGGCGGCCCGCGCGCGTCGTGCGCAGGCGTCGAAGGCAGCTACCAAGACCGCAGCTACCAAGAGCGAGGCCTCGGCTGAGGCGAAGGAGGGCTCGGAGTAGTGGGCCAGAAGATCAACCCGCACGGCTTCCGGCTCGGCATCACCACCGACTGGAAGTCCCGCTGGTACGCCGACAAGCAGTACGCGGACTACATCAAGGAAGATGTCGCGATCCGTAAGTTGCTGGCCACCGGCCTGGAGCGGGCCGGCATCGCCGACGTCGAGATCGAGCGCACCCGCGACCGGGTCCGGGTGGACATCCACACCGCGCGTCCGGGCATCGTGATCGGCCGGCGCGGCACCGAAGCCGACCGTATCCGCGCCGACCTGGAGAAGCTGACCGGCAAGCAGGTCCAGCTCAACATCCTCGAGGTCAAGAACCCCGAGAGCCAGGCCCAGCTGGTCGCCCAGGGTGTCGCCGAGCAGCTTTCCAATCGCGTGGCGTTCCGTCGCGCGATGCGCAAGGCCATCCAGTCGGCGATGCGCCAGCCCAACGTCAAGGGGATCCGGGTGCAGTGCTCGGGTCGCCTCGGCGGTGCTGAGATGAGCCGCTCGGAGTTCTACCGCGAAGGTCGGGTCCCGCTGCACACGCTGCGCGCGGACATCGACTACGGCCTCTACGAGGCGAAGACCACCTTCGGCCGCATCGGCGTGAAGGTCTGGATCTACAAGGGCGACATCGTCGGCGGCAAGCGCGAGCTGGCCGCCTCCGCACCCGCCGCGGACCGTCCGCGTCGCGAGCGTCCGTCGGGCACCCGGCCGCGTCGCAGCGGCGCCTCGGGCACCACGGCGACGAGCACCGACGCCGGTCGCGCGGCATCCGGCGAGGCCCCGGCCGTCGCCGAGGCCACCGCAGGAACCGAGGCGGCCGCAGGCGCCGCTGAGAATACGGAGAGCTAGTCATGCTGATTCCCCGGAAGGTCAAGCACCGCAAGCAACACCACCCCAAGCAGCGCGGCATCGCCAGCGGCGGGACCTCGGTGAGCTTCGGTGATTACGGCATCCAGGCCCTCGGCCACGCCTACATCACCAACCGGCAGATCGAGTCCGCGCGTATCGCCATCAACCGGCACATCAAGCGTGGCGGCAAGGTGTGGATCAACATCTTCCCGGACCGTCCGCTGACCAAGAAGCCCGCCGAGACCCGTATGGGTTCGGGTAAGGGTTCGCCGGAATGGTGGGTCGCCAACGTCAAGCCCGGTCGCGTGCTGTTCGAGCTGAGCTACCCCGACGAGAAGATCGCCAGGGAAGCGCTGACCCGCGCGATCCACAAGCTGCCGATCAAGGCACGCATCGTCACACGAGAGGAGCAGTTCTGATGGCAGTGGGCACCTCGCCCGGTGAACTGCGTGAGCTCACCGACGACGAACTGACCGACAAGCTGCGCGAGTCCAAGGAAGAGCTGTTCAACCTGCGCTTCCAGATGGCCACCGGTCAGCTTTCCAACAATCGCCGGCTGCGGGTCGTCCGGCAGGAGATCGCGCGGGTGTACACCGTGCTGCGCGAACGTGAGTTGGGTCTGGCCGCCGGACCCGGAGGTGAGGATTCGTAATGGCAGACAGCGATCAGAAGGGGCCGAGTTACACGCCCCGCACGGAAAAGCCGCGCGGCCGTCGCAAGACGGCGATCGGTTATGTCGTGTCGGACAAGATGCAGAAGACCATCGTGGTCGAGCTGGAGTCCCGTAAGAGCCACCCGCTCTACGGCAAGATCATCCGCACCACAACCAAGGTCAAGGCCCACGACGAGAACGAGGCAGCCGGTGTCGGCGACCGCGTGTCGTTGATGGAGACCCGTCCGTTGTCGGCCACCAAGCGCTGGCGGCTGGTCGAGGTCCTGGAAAAGGCCAAGTAGACAACTTTCTGACGAAGAGCCCCGTTGCCTGCCGGCGGCGGGGCTTTTCTGACGCCGGGGACACCTGCGCGGTGTAACCTCCGGACGTGACCACGGAGTTCAACGGCAAGATCGCGCTCGACATCCGGGATTCCGAGCCGGACTGGGGTCCCTACGCGGCACCGACCGCGCAGCCGGACGCGCCCAACGTCCTGTACCTGGTGTGGGACGACGTCGGCATCGCGACGTGGGACTGCTTCGGCGGCCTGGTGCAGATGCCGGCGATGAGCCGCATCGCCGAACGCGGCGTGCGGCTTTCCCAGTTCCACACCACCGCGCTGTGCTCGCCGACTCGAGCGTCGCTGCTGACCGGCCGCAACGCCACCACGGTGGGCATGGCCACCATCGAGGAATTCACCGACGGTTTCCCGAACTGCAACGGCCGCATCCCCTACGACACCGCGCTGCTGTCGGAGGTGCTCACCGACAACGGCTACAACACCTACTGCCTCGGCAAATGGCACCTCACCCCGATCGAGGAATCCAATCTGGCCTCGACCAAACGCCATTGGCCACTGTCACGCGGCTTCGAACGGTTCTATGGGTTCCTCGGCGGCGAGACCGACCAGTGGTATCCCGACCTGGTCTACGACAACCACCCGGTCGCGCCGCCCGGTACCCCGGAAGAGGGCTATCACCTGTCAAAAGACTTGGCCGACAAGACTATCGAGTTCATCAGCGACGCCAAGGTGATCGCCCCCGACAAGCCCTGGTTCACCTATCTGTGCCCCGGGGCCGGCCACGCACCGCATCACGTCTTCAAGGAGTGGGCCGACAAATACGACGGCGTGTTCGACATGGGTTACGAGCGCTACCGCGACATCGTGCTGGAGAACCAGAAGAGGATGGGCCTGGTGCCCCCGGACACCGAGCTCTCGCCGATCAACCCGTACTCCGAGGTCACCGGCCCGGACGGACAACCCTGGCCCGAGCAGGACACGGTGCGGCCATGGGATTCGCTGTCCGACGACGAGAAGCGGTTGTTCACCCGGATGGCCGAGGTCTTCGCCGGGTTCCTGTCCTACACCGACGCGCAAGTGGGACGCGTGCTGGACTTTCTGGAGCAGACCGGACAGCTCGACAACACCGTCATCGTGGTCATCTCCGACAACGGGGCCAGCGGCGAAGGTGGGCCCAACGGCTCGGTCAACGAGGGCAAGTTCTTCAACGGCTACATCGACACCGTCGAGGAGAGCCTGCGGTCCTTCGACCTGCTGGGTGGCCCGCAGACATTCAACCACTATCCGATCGGCTGGGCGATGGCGTTCAACACGCCCTACAAGCTCTACAAGCGCTACGCCTCCCACGAAGGCGGTATCGCCGACAGCGCGATCATCTCCTGGCCGAAGGGGATTCGCGCGCACGGCGAGGTTCGCGACACCTACATCAACGTCGCCGACATCACCCCGACGGTCTACGACCTGCTCGACATCACCCCACCGGCAACCGTTCGGGGCGTCGCGCAGAAACCGCTTGATGGCGTGAGTTTCAAAGTGGCCCTGGATGATCCGGATGCGCCGACCGGCAAGGAGACCCAGTTCTACACCATGCTGGGTACCCGCGGCATCTGGCACAAGGGCTGGTTCGCCAGCGCGGTGCACGCGGCCTCACCGGCGGGCTGGTCGAATTTCGACGCCGACCGGTGGGAGCTCTATCACATCGAGTCCGACCGTAGCCAGTGCCATGATCTGGCCGCCGAGAACCCGGACAAGGTCGCCGAACTGGTCGACCTGTGGTTCGCCGAGGCGCAGAAGTACAACGGGCTGCCGCTGGGCGATTTGGGCGTGCTGGAGACGATGGCGCGGTGGCGGCCGACGCTGGCGGGGGACCGCCCGTCCTACACCTATTATCCGGGCACTGCCGACGTCGGTAGCGGGGCCTCGGTGGAGCTGCGCGGACGGTCTTTCGCGGTGCTGGCCGAGGTCGACATCAACGCCGCCGACGCCGCCGGTGTGATCGTCAAACACGGTGGTGCCCATGGTGGTTACGTGATGTTCCTGCGTGACGGCCGACTGCACTTCAGCTACAACTTCCTCGGCGAGACGGAGCAGACGCTGTCGTCGTCCGAACCGGTCGGGATCGGAACCCACTGTCTCGGGTTCGCCTACACCCGCACCGGCACCGTCGAGAACAGCCACACCCCATTGGGTGACGCCGCGCTCTACATCGGCGGCGCGCAGGTGGCGACCTACCCGGGCATGCGGACCATGCCGGCGACGTTCGGGCTGGCCGGTGCCAGCCTCAGCGTCGGCCGCAACGCCGGTTCGCCGGTGTCGCGGTCCTACGCACCCCCGTTCGCGTTCACCGGGGGCACCATCAGGCGGGTCGACGTGAACGTCTCCGGCGCCGGTTACGCCGACCTGGAGCGGGATTTCGCGCGCGCTTTCGCCAGGGACTGACTCGTGTGCCGGATGGTGGTCACGCTGCTGGCGGTGTGCGCAGCGCTGGTGGCCCCGGGATGCACGCGCACCGACCCGGGCACGGCGGTGGCCGACACCGAGGCGCCCGCCGTCGTGTCTCCCGGCCCGACCCCGCCGGCGGCGCCCACCATGACGCTCACCGTGCCGGCCACCCCGGATGAAATCCAAACGCCTTGTGTTCCTGATGATCTCCCGCGGGTTCGGGTCCAGGCCGAGATTCCGGACCCGTCGGCACCCACCGCCACGGTGGGTGTCCCCGAGGGGTGGTCGATGGCGTCGGGGCCGCAGGGGGCACGGCTGGACGGTCCGGACGGGATGCTGGCCACCGTCACTGTCACCCCGGCCTCGCCCGAGGCCGAAGCCGCTTTCGACGCCTACGTCGACGGACTCACCGACAACGCCGTGATCAGCTCGGTGAGCGTGCTTCCCGGCGACCTGTGCGGCTATCCAGGGCAGAAGTTGATGGGGGTGCTCGGCGAGGAGGGCGACGGCACCGACACGGTGCAGTACGAGGCGCGGACCGTGCACGTGCCGACCGGCGCGGCGGCGTACCTGATCGCCGTGTACGTCCAAGCACCTGCGGGGGCGGCCGGATTCGACGAGGCCGCGACGCTGCTGACGGCCGACTTCGAGATCGGCCTACCCTGACCCCTATGGTGACCGACCTCGTCGCGCTACCCGGCGGGTCGTTCCGGATGGGCTGCACACAGTTCTATCCGGAGGAGGCTCCGGTGCACACCGTCACCGTCGAGCCGTTCCACATCGAGGCGCACCCGGTGACCAACGCGCAGTTCGCAGCGTTCGTCGCCGACACCGGCTACCGCACAGTGGCCGAGACCGCCCCGGATCCGGCACTGTTCCCCGGTGCCGACGCCGCGGACCTGGTGCCCGGCGCACTGGTGTTCCGCCCCACCGCCGGACCGGTCGATCTGCGTGACTGGCGGCAGTGGTGGCAATGGGTGCCCGGCGCGCACTGGCGTGCCCCGTTCGGGCCGGAGGACTCGGTGCACGACAAGCCGGACCACCCCGTGGTGTCGGTCTGCTACACCGACGCGCTGGCCTATGCGCGCTGGGCCCGTCGCCGGCTGCCGACCGAAGCCGAATGGGAGTTCGCCGCGCGTGGCGGTTCGTCGAGCATCTACGGATGGGGTGACGACCCGCTGCCCGACGGTCGGCTGATGGCCAACACCTGGCAGGGCCGGTTCCCGTACCGTAACGACGGAGCGCTGGGGTGGTGCGGCACCTCGCCGGTGGGTACGTTCCCGGCCAATGCCTACGGCCTGGTCGACATGATCGGCAACGTCTGGGAGTGGACGACCACCCGTTTCGTCGGACATCACCGGATCGGCGCGGCACCGTCCTGCTGCCCGCCGAGCAACCCCGATCCGACGGTCAGCCAGGCGCTCAAGGGTGGATCGCACCTGTGCGCACCGCAGTACTGTCACCGCTACCGGCCCGCAGCGCGTTCGCCGCAGTCCCAGGACAGCGCGACCACCCACATCGGATTTCGCTGCGCACGCTGAGCCCGGCTCGGGCGATTTGGATCATTTCCCGAGCTCACCTAGTATGTACGGGTTGCCTTGGGCAGACCTCGGCCGATCCGCGCGGATGGGCCCCGCGTGCCTTTGGGTGGCAAAGACCGCGCACGTCAGGGTCGGTAATCCTGCGTGCATACAAAAACCAGGTCAGGAGATCTAGTGATTCAGCAGGAATCGCGGCTCAAGGTCGCCGACAACACGGGCGCCAAGGAGATCTTGTGCATCCGTGTGCTCGGTGGCTCGTCGCGGCGCTACGCCGGCATCGGTGATGTCATCGTGGCGACTGTCAAGGACGCCATCCCCGGCGGCAACGTCAAGCGTGGCGATGTCGTCAAGGCGGTCGTCGTGCGCACCGTCAAGGAACGCCGCCGCGCCGACGGCAGCTACATCAAGTTCGACGAGAACGCCGCCGTCATCATCAAGGCCGACAACGACCCGCGCGGCACCCGCATCTTCGGCCCCGTCGGTCGTGAGCTGCGTGAGAAGCGCTTCATGAAGATCGTCTCGCTCGCCCCGGAGGTGTTGTAGATGAAGGTCCGCAAGGGCGACACCGTGCTGGTGATCTCCGGCAAGGACAAGGGCGCCAAGGGCAAGGTCCTGGTGGCCTACCCCGACCGCGAGAAGATCCTCGTCGAGGGTGTGAACCGGATCAAGAAGCACACCGCAGAGTCGCGCACCGAGCGCGGTGCCGCCTCGGGCGGCATCGTCACCCAGGAGGCGCCGATCGCCGTCTCCAACGTGATGCTGCTCGATTCCGACGGTAAGCCGACGCGGGTCGGGTACCGCATCGACGCCGAGACCGGCAAGAAGGTCCGCGTCGCCAAGACCAACGGCAAGGACATCTGAGATGACCAGCACTGAGCAGAAGACGCTGCCGCGCCTGAAGCAGCGCTACCGCGAGGAGATCAAGGACGCGCTGGCCAAGGAGTTCGGCTACGCCAACGTCATGCAGATCCCTGGCGTGGTCAAGGTCGTCGTGAACATGGGTGTCGGTGACGCCGCCCGCGACGCCAAGCTGATCAACGGCGCGGTCAACGATTTGACGCTGATCACCGGGCAGAAGCCGGAGATCCGTCGGGCCCGCAAGTCGATCGCCCAGTTCAAGCTCCGCGAGGGCATGCCGATCGGTGCCCGGGTGACGTTGCGCGGCGACCGGATGTGGGAGTTCCTGGACCGGCTCATCTCGATCTCGCTGCCGCGTATCCGCGACTTCCGCGGTCTGAACCCCAAGCAGTTCGACGGCACCGGTAACTACACGTTCGGGTTGACCGAGCAGTCGGTGTTCCACGAGATCGACGTGGACAGCATCGACCGGCCCCGCGGCATGGACATCACCGTCGTCACCTCGGCGACGAACGACGACGAGGGACGAGCGCTGCTGCGGGCGCTGGGCTTCCCGTTCAAGGAGAACTGAGCAATGGCAAAGAAGGCTCTGGTCAACAAGGCCAACAAGAAGCCCAAGTTCAAGGTCCGCGGCTACACGCGCTGCAACAAGTGCGGCCGGCCGCACTCGGTGTACCGCAAATTCGGCCTGTGCCGCATCTGCCTGCGCGAGATGGCGCACGCGGGCGAACTGCCCGGTGTCCAGAAGTCCAGCTGGTAAGCCAGCCAACCACTACTAAACAGTTGCGGTAGGCCCCGTCCGGGGAACCGCCGCGAGAAAGGTGAACCGGCTGTCATGACCATGACGGATCCGATCGCAGACTTCTTGACGCGTCTGCGCAACGCCAACTCGGCGTACCACGACGAAGTGACCCTGCCGCACAGCAAGATCAAGGCCAACATCGCCGAGATCCTCAAGCGCGAGGGTTACATCAGCGACTACCGCACCGAAGACGCCCGCGTGGGCAAGTCCCTGGTGGTGTCGCTGAAGTACGGCCCCAGCCGGGAACGCAGCATCGCGGGCCTGCGCCGGGTGTCCAAGCCCGGCCTGCGCGTCTACGCGAAGTCCACCAACCTGCCGCGCGTGCTCGGCGGGCTCGGTGTGGCGATCATTTCCACGTCGTCCGGTCTGAGGACTGACCGCCAGGCGGCCCGTGAGGGCGTCGGCGGCGAGGTCCTCGCCTACGTGTGGTGAGGGAGGGCTAGAAACATGTCTCGCATTGGAAAACAGCCGGTCACCGTCCCCAACGGGGTCGACGTGACGATCGACGGGCGCAACGTGTCGGTCAAGGGCCCCAAGGGCACGCTGACCCTCGACGTCGCCGACCCGATCGAGGTCTCGCGTGACGACAACGGCGCCATCGTGGTCAGCCGTCCCGACGACGAGCGTCGCAGCCGCTCGTTGCACGGTCTGTCGCGGACGCTGATCGCCAACCTGGTGACCGGGGTGACCGAGGGATACACCACCAAGATGGAGATCTTCGGTGTCGGCTACCGCGTGGTGGCCAAGGGCAGTGACCTGGAGTTCGCGCTCGGCTACAGCCACCCGGTGCTGATCAAGGCTCCGGAGGGCGTGACCTTCGCGGTGGAGACGCCCACCAAGTTCTCGATCTCCGGTATCGACAAGCAGGCAGTCGGCCAGATCGCGGCCAACATCCGCCGGCTTCGTAAGAGCGACCCCTACAAGGGCAAGGGGATTCGCTACGAGGGCGAGCAGATCCGCCGCAAGGTCGGAAAGACAGGTAAGTAGTAGATGGCTACCAAGACTCAAGACGCCGGCTACAAGCCGGTCGGCAAGAACATCTCCGAGACGCGGCGCACCTCTCGGTTGCGTCGCCACGCACGGCTGCGCAAGAAGGTCGCCGGCACCGCCGCGCGTCCCCGCCTGGTGGTCAACCGTTCGTCGCGGCACATCCATGTGCAGCTGGTCGACGACTCCCAGGGCGTGACGGTGGCTGCGGCGTCGTCGATCGAAGCCGACGTCCGTGCCGTCGAGGGTGACAAGAAGGCCCAGAGCACGCGGGTCGGGCAGCTCATCGCCGAGCGCGCCAAGGCCGCCGGCATCGACGAGGTGGTGTTCGACCGCGGTGGGTACACCTACGGTGGACGCATCGCCGCGCTGGCCGACGCCGCACGCGAAGGCGGGCTGAAGTTCTGATGATCGAACAGATCAACCGCAATCACACCGGAAGGAACGCATGATGGCCGAGCAGGCTGTAGGAGCCGGCGGGCCGTCGAGCGACGGCCGCGACGGCAGGAATGACCGCGGAGGCCGCGGGCGCCGTGACGACCGCGGTGGCCGTGGCGGTCGCGACGACCGGGAGAAGAGCAACTACCTCGAGCGGGTCGTCACGATCAACCGCGTCTCCAAGGTGGTCAAGGGTGGTCGCCGGTTCAGCTTCACCGCGTTGGTGATCGTCGGCGACGGCAAGGGCATGGTCGGTGTCGGCTACGGCAAGGCCAAGGAAGTTCCGGCCGCCATCGCCAAGGGCGTCGAGGAAGCACGCAAGAACTTCTTCCGGGTGCCGCTGATCGGCGGCACCGTCACGCACCCCGTGCAAGGGGAGGCCGCCGCGGGTGTGGTGATGCTGCGTCCGGCCAGCCCGGGTACCGGCGTCATCGCCGGCGGCGCCTGCCGTGCGGTGCTGGAATGCGCCGGGGTGCACGACGTCCTGGCCAAGTCGCTGGGCAGCGACAACGCGATCAACGTGGTGCACGCGACCGTCGCCGCGCTGAAGTTGTTGCAGCGCCCCGAAGAGGTCGCGGCTCGCCGCGGTCTGCCGATCGAAGATGTAGCGCCCGCAGGCATGCTCAAGGCCCGTCGTGAGGCGGAGGCCCTGGCTGCCAGCGCTGCGCGTGAGGGAACGGCATAACAGATGGCAGAGCTCAAGATCACCCAGGTGCGCAGCACCATCGGCGCGCGGTGGAAGCAGCGTGAGACGCTGCGCACGCTGGGCCTGCGCAAGATCCGCCAGTCGGTGGTCCGCGAGGACAATCCGCAGACCCGCGGACTGATCAAGACCGTGCACCACCTGGTCACGGTTGAGGAGGTCTAGACATGACGATCAAGCTGCACGACCTGCGGCCCGCGCCCGGGTCGAAGAAGGCCAAGACACGCGTGGGTCGCGGTGAGGGCTCCAAGGGTAAGACCGCCGGTCGCGGCACCAAGGGCACCAAGGCCCGCAAGAACGTGCCGGTCATGTTCGAAGGTGGGCAGATGCCTATCCACATGCGGCTGCCCAAGCTCAAGGGCTTCCGCAACCGGTTCCGCACCGAGTACGGCGTGGTCAACGTCGGCGACATCAACAAGGCGTTCCCGGACGGCGGCACCGTCGGTGTCGACGAGTTGGTGGCCAAGGGCCTCGTCCGCAAGAACGTGCTCGTCAAGGTGCTCGGCGACGGCAAACTGTCGGCCAAGATCGACCTGACCGCGCACAAGTTCAGCGGCAGCGCCCGCGAGGCGATCACCTCGGCCGGCGGCACCGCCACCGAACTGTAGAGAACGCGCTGCGTACAGAAGCCCCCGCCCCGGCGGGGGCTTTTGTGCACGGTGGGCTCGTAACGCGCGCGGCGCCGTCGGCGATTAGACTGCCGCAGGGGAAATGACCGAGGAGCAACCATGATTGGCAACCGCCGTACCGTAGCTGCGGCGATCGTCGTCGCCGGCCTGGCCGCTTTCGGTGCGGCCGCGCCGGCCGCAGCCCAGCCCGACGACAAGCGTTTCGACGACGCGGTGAAATCGCTGGGCATCGACACCAGCAACATCCCCGACGTGCCCGCGGTCGGTCGCCAGGTATGCGAACTGCTCACCTCGGGGCTGGCCGGCAACCCGAACCCGGTTCCGGTGGTGCGCGGCGTGCGCACCACGGTGCAGAACTCCGGACTCGACCGGGACAAGGCCACCGGGCTGATGCGGGTCTCGGTGGCTGCCTACTGCCCGCAATACATGCGCCTGGTCGGTCGCTGACCCCGCGCACGGGCCGCAGCGTCGCAGCCCGTCGGTAGGCTTTCGACCATGCATTCTCTGCTGTCCGGATTGCCCGGCTTCGACGACGTTCGCCAGCTGGCCCGCAAGGTCGACACCGCGCGCCACCAGGGTGTCCCCGACGGCTGCATCCTGGAGCTGGACCTGCAGAGCGCGCCGCCCGAAACCGCGGGTTTCGATCCGTTGGCGGTGTTGTCCGGGGTGGTCGGGCCGACCCGTCCGCTGCTGCTGCGCGAGGCTGTCGAGGCGATCCATCGGGCCGCAGAGGACCCGCGGGTGGCCGGTCTGATCGCCCGGGTGCAGATCGCCGCCGCCCCACCCGGACCGGTGCAGGAGCTGCGCGAGGCCATCGCGGCGTTCACCGCCCGTAAGCCGTCGTTGGCCTGGGCCGAGACCTACCCGGGAACCCTGTCCTACTACCTGGCCTCGGCGTTCGGTGAGGTGTGGATGCAGCCCTCAGGCACCGTCGGTCTGGTCGGCTTCGCGACCAGCGCGCTGTTCCTGCGCGACGCGTTGGACAAGCTCGGCGTCGAAGCGCAGTTCGTCGCCCGCGGTGAGTACAAATCGGCGGCGAACCTGTTCACCGAGCACGGTTACACCGAGGCCCACCGCGAAGCCGACGCCGCGTTGGTGGACAGCCTGCGCTCGCAGGTATGGCAGGCCGTGGCCACCGCCCGCGGCCTCGACGTCGCGGCGCTCAACGCGCTGGCCGATCGGGCTCCGCTGTTGCGTGACGACGCGCTGGCAGCCGGACTGATCGACCGCGTCGGTTTTCGGGACGAGGCTTATGCGCATATCGCGAACGTCGAGACGGGTGATGCCGACGCCGACGGCGCACCGCCGCGGTTGTTCCTGTCCCGCTATGCCCGCGCCAAGAAGCGGGCGATGCCTGGACTGAAGAGTCAGCCCAAGATCGCGGTGGTGACGTTGTCCGGCCCGATCGTCAGTGGCCGCGGCGGACGGCAGCTGTCCCCGATGGGCAGTTCGGCCGCCGGCGGGGACACCATCGCCGCCGCGCTGCGGGAGGCCGCCGCCGACGACGACGTTGCGGCGATCGTGCTGCGCGTCGACAGTCCCGGCGGTTCGGTGACTGGTTCGGAGACCGTCTGGCGGGAGGTGGTCCGCACCCGCGAGCGGGGCACGCCGGTGGTGGCGTCGATGGGAGCGGTGGCTGCGTCGGGCGGCTACTACGTGTCGATGGCGGCGGATGCGATCGTCGCCAACCCGGGCACGCTGACCGGGTCGATCGGTGTGGTCACCGGCAAGCTGGTGGCGCGCGGGCTCAAAGATCGCCTCGGCGTCGGCTCGGATGCGGTGCGCACCAACGCCAATGCCGACGCGTGGTCGGTCAATGCGCCGTTCACCGAGGAACAGCAGGCCCACGTCGAGGCCGAAGCCGACCTGTTCTACACCGATTTCGTGGCGCGCGTCGCCGAGGGCCGGTCGATGACTGTGGAGCAGGTCGAGCAGGTCGCCCGCGGGCGGGTGTGGACCGGTGCCGACGCCCGGGAGCGTGGCCTGGTCGACGAGCTCGGCGGTCTGCGCACCGCGATCGGTCGGGCCAAAGAGCTGGCCGGTCTGGACGCCGACGACGAGGTCGCGCTCGAGTATCTGCCCGGCTCGTCGCTGCTGGACATGCTGCGACCCAAACCGTCGTCGCTACCGGCGGGCTCGGTGGCCGATGCGCTGGGTGGGCTGGCGTTACGGTCGGTAGCCCAGGCCGTCGACCAGACCCAGCGTTCGTTGACCGGGGTCAACCTGTTGTGGCTGGGCCCAACTCGGCTCTGACGTAGATGATCTGACCACCCAGCGGATCCTGCACGGCCGCGTCGGCGGGCAGCTCGCGTCCGAAGCGGGCGAACAGCTCGTCGCGCGGCTCGGCGCTCACCTGCCAGCCGAGGCCGCCCAGGTAGTCCATCACGTGGCTGCGCTCGCCGGCGTAGACCAGCGCCGACATGTCCAGGTCGAGACCGTGTTGCTGCAGCGGCTCGGCGAGCGCGCGCGCCTTCTCGGCGTCGAAATCGACGATGCCGGGCACGTATTCGGTCGACACCGTCGAGCCGGGCGCCGACAACGCGGTGATCCGGTCGAACAGCAGATCCTGGGCCTGCGACGGGAGATAGATCAGCAGCCCCTCGGCCAGCCACGCTGTCGGCTGCGAGGCATCGAAGCCGGCGGCGCGCAGCGCCGACGGCCAGTCCTGGCGCAGGTCGACGGCCACGGGCTGTCGGGTGGCGGTCGGCTCGGCGCCGATACCGGCCAGCGTGTCGGTCTTGAACTCGATGACCTGCGGTTGGTCCAGCTCATAGATCACGGTTGCGGGCGGCCAGCCCAGCCGGTAGGCGCGCGCGTCCAGACCAGAGGCCAGGATGACCACCTGACGGACTCCGGCCGCCGTCGAGGCCAGCACGCTGTCGTCGAAGAACTTGGTGCGCACAGCCATCCCGTCGATCATGGCTTGCACCCGTTCGGGGGTCATGTCGGGAAACAGCGACAGGTCGAGCGCGCCGTCGAGCATCTTGGTGAAGAAGTCGATGCCGACCGCCCGCACCAGTGGTTCGGCGAACGGGTCGTCGATCAGGGGATCGGGGTCGGCACTGGCCATCGCCCGCGCGGCGGCGACCATCGTCGCGGTGGCCCCGACACTGGACGCCAGGTCCCAGGTGTCGTCATCGGCGCGTGCCATCCTCGCTACCCCCGCCGAGCGCTCAGGTATCCGGAGTCGCCGATCATCGCCATCAGGTCGTTGTCGGGCGCACGGAAGCCGTTGGCCGCATAGGCCTCGGTGGTCGGCTGCACCTTCACCTGCCAGCCGCGGGCGAGCAGATGGTCGGCAGCCGAGGTACGCGGGCCGCTGTAGAACAGCTCTTCGAGGTTGATGTCGCTGCCGTGCCGGCGGGCCCGCTCGGTCATGGCCTTGGCCCACTGGCCGGTCAGCGCCTTGGCGTCCATGTGCTCGGTGGCCACCCGGCTGCCGGGGGCGCTGAGCGTACTGATGTGGTCGAGCAGGCGGTCCTGGGCGTCCGGGGGCAGATAGATCAGCAGTCCTTCGGCGATCCACGCCGTCGGCGCTGTTTCGTCGAAGCCGGCCGCTCGCAATGCGGCGGCCCAGTCGTCGCGCAGATCGATGCCGACAGTCTGGCGGTCGGCGCTGGGCGCCACGCCCGCCTCGGCCAGTACCCGGGTCTTGAACTCGATGACGTCGGGTTGGTCGATTTCGAAGATCGCGGTGCCCGCCGGCCACTGCAACCGGTAGGCGCGGGTGTCCAGGCCGGAGGCCAGGATCACCACCTGCATGATCTCGCTGCGCACCGCCTCGGTGAGGAAGTCGTCGAAGAACCGGGTGCGCACCGCGATCTGTTCACGCATCAGCTGGGCGCCGAACAGCGGATCGGAGTCGAAGTCGACCTCGCCGCGGGCCACCTTGACGAAGTGCGGCAGTCCGACGGCTTCGACCAGGACGGCCGCATACGGGTCGTCGATCAGGGCGTCAGGCCCGTTGCTGGCGAATGCCCGCGTCGCGGCCACCGATGTCGCGGTAGCGCCGACGCTGGAGGCCAGGTCCCAGGTGTCATTCTCGGAGCGCTTCTCGCTGCGGGTCATCGCGGCGCCCTCATCGCGCTGACGTAGACGACGTCGGCGAACCCCTTGTCGGTGTCGAGCCGGTCCAACCCATAGCGCTGCAGCAGGTCGTTGGTCGGCACCGCATCGACGGTCCAGCCCCGCTCGGCGAGATAGCCGGCGAGCTCGGCGCGATCGCCCAGGAAGACCAGATCGGAGAAGTCCAACTCGAATCCGTGGCGACGCCACGCCTCGGTGGAGGCCTGCATGCGCTCGCGGAGCTCGTCGGCTTCGGTGTCGTGGTGAGCAGGCACCCCTTCGGCGGCCAATCGGCTACCCGCCGGGCTCAGTGCGCAGACTTGGTCGAGCAACCGGTCCTGCGCGTCGGGGGGCAGGTAACCGAACAGCCCTTCGGCGATCCATGCCGTCGGGCGGCCGGCGTCGAATCCGGCGTCGGCGAGGGCGGCGGGCCAGTCGTGGCGCAGGTCGACGGCCACCGTGCGCAGCTCGGCCCTGGGCGTAGCGCCGAGCCGCGCGAGGGTCTGGTGCTTGAACGCGGTCACCTCGGGTTGATCGACCTCGTAGAGCACCATGCCGGCCGGCCAGTCCAGACGGTAGGCGCGGGCGTCGAGTCCGGAGGCCAGGATCACCGCCTGTGTGATGCCTGCGGCGGTCGCTGCGGCGAAGAAGTCGTCGAAGAACCGGGTGCGGGCGGCCATCCCGTCGGCGAAGCGGCTCATGCCGACCGGCGACCCGCCGTCGTGGGCGTCGAGGTCGGCCGGGGTCAGCTCGCCGGTGGCCAGCCGGGTGAAGAAGTCGACGCCGACCGCACGCACCAGCGGTGCGGCGAACGGGTCGTCGATCACGGGCTCGGCGGCGCGGGATGCGACCGCGCGGGCGGCGGCGACCAGGGTCGCGGTGGCGCCGACGCTGGAGGCCAGATCCCAGGAGTCGTTGTCGCTGCGGGGCATGACGGAGAACCTCTGCTGACTAGTTAGTTGGTATAAGGAGCTGACACCGACTGTACGCTTCTGATTCGGGGCAACGGAGCTGCAACTGTTAGTCTCGTAGACTGTTTGAACGCGTGACTTGCGCAGGCGTGATGCCTGCTCGTGCCGTCGCGCGCACGACTTAAACCAACGCTGGTCACGCCAGCCACATGAGCACGCCGCAGCGACACGTCGGCCGTGCAGGAGGAAAGAGTGCTCTCGGCTTTCATCTCGTCACTGCGGACAGTCGATCTGAGGCGCAAGATCCTGTTCACCCTCGGCATCGTGGTCCTCTACCGGGTCGGCGCGGCGATCCCGTCTCCCGGTGTCAACTACCCCAACATCCAGCAGTGCATCGCTGACGTCAGCGGCGGGGAGTCGGCGCAGATCTACTCGCTGATCAACCTGTTCTCCGGCGGCGCGCTACTGCAGTTGACGGTGTTCGCGGTGGGCGTGATGCCCTACATCACCGCCAGCATCATCGTGCAGTTGCTCACCGTGGTGATCCCGCGCTTCGAGCAGCTCCGCAAGGAGGGCCAGGCCGGTCAGGCCAAGATGACGCAGTACACGCGTTATCTGTCGATCGCGCTGGCCGTCCTGCAGGCCACCAGCATCGTGGCGCTGGCGGCCAACGGCGGTCTGCTGCAGGGCTGCACCCTCGACATCATCGAAGGCCAGAGCGAAGGCCTGAACATCTTCACCCTGGTGGTCATGGTGCTGGTCATGACCGCCGGCGCGGCGCTGGTGATGTGGATGGGCGAGATGGTCACCGAGCGTGGCATCGGCAACGGCATGTCGCTGCTGATCTTCGCCGGTATCGCCGCGCGCATCCCGATCGAGGGCCGGACCATCCTGGACAGCCGCGGTGGCATGGTGTTCACCCTGGTCTGCGTCGCGGCTCTGATCATCATCATCGGTGTGGTCTTCGTCGAGCAGGGCCAGCGCCGGATCCCGGTGCAGTACGCCAAGCGCATGGTCGGACGCCGGATGTACGGCGGCACCTCGACCTACCTGCCGCTGAAGGTCAACCAGGCGGGCGTCATCCCGGTGATCTTCGCATCGTCGCTGATCTACATTCCGCACCTGATCAGCCAGTTGGCGGCCAGCGCCGGTGACGGCGCCAGCACCAGTTGGTGGCAGACCTTCATCGCGGAGAACCTGACCAACCCGGCCGACCCGATATACATCGCGATGTACTTCGGCCTGATCGTGTTCTTCACCTACTTCTACGTCTCGATCACGTTCAACCCTGACGAACGCGCGGACGAGATGAAGAAGTACGGCGGCTTCATCCCGGGCATCCGACCGGGTAAGGCCACCGCCGACTATCTCCGATTCGTGCTGTCGCGGATCACGCTGCCAGGCTCGATCTATCTCGGTGTGATCGCCGTGCTGCCGAATCTCTTCCTGGAGATGGGCAATACCGGGTCGGTCCAGAACCTGCCGTTCGGCGGAACCGCGGTGCTGATCATGGTCGGCGTCGGCCTGGACACCATCAAGCAGATCGAAAGCCAGCTGATGCAGCGCAACTACGAAGGCTTTTTGAAGTGAGAGAAGGGTTCTTGAGTTGAGAATCGTGTTGTTGGGGCCGCCCGGTGCGGGTAAGGGAACGCAGGCGGAGAAGCTGGCCGAGAGCCTCGGCGTTCCCCACGTCTCGACCGGAGACCTGTTCCGTTTCAACATCACCAACGGCACCGAGCTGGGCCTGGAGGCCAAGAAGTACCTCGACGCCGGCGACCTGGTGCCCGCGACTCTGACCAACGCGCTCGTCGACGACCGACTCGACGACGACGATGCCGCGCAGGGGTTCATCCTCGACGGCTTCCCGCGTTCGGTCGAGCAGGCCAAGGCCCTCGACGCGATGCTGGAGAAGCGCAAGCTGTCCCTGGACGCGGTGCTGGAGTTCCGGGTGCCGGAGGAGGAGCTGGTCAGCCGGCTCAAAGGCCGCGGCCGCGCCGACGACACCGAGGACGTCATCCGGAACCGGTTCAAGGTGTACCGCGACGAGACTGCGCCGTTGCTGGACTACTACCGCGACACCGTCACCACCGTCGACGCCGTGGGCGACCTCGGCGAGGTGTTCGACAGGGCGCTCAAGGCGCTCGGCCGCTAGCGTCGATGGTTTCTCTGCCCAGCTTGCGCGGCCGCAAGGTCGTCGCTGCACGCAGCGCCGGTGAACTCGACGCGATGGCCGCGGCCGGGGCGCTGGTCGCTGCCGCGCTCAAGGCCGTCCGCGCGGCTGCGGCACCCGGGGTGACGACGCTCGAACTGGACGCCGCCGCCGAGTCGGTGATCCGCGACGCCGGTGCGGTCCCGTCGTTCAAGGGCTACCACGGCTTCCCGGCCACCATCTGCGCATCGGTCAACGACCGCGTGGTGCACGGCATCCCGACGACGGCCGAGATCCTCGCCGAAGGCGATCTGGTCTCGATCGATTGTGGCGCCATCCTCGAGGGCTGGCACGGTGACTCGGCGTTCACCTTCAGCGTCGGCGCAGCCCGCCCCGAGGACGAGAAGTTGTCGCAGGCCACCCGGGAGTCGATGGAGGCCGGCATCGCGGCGATGGTTCCGGGTAACCGCCTCACCGACATCTCCCATGCCATCGAGTGCGGCACCCGTGCGGCCGAGAAACGGCACGGCCGGCGGTTCGGCATCGTGGCCGGCTACGGCGGGCACGGCATCGGCCGGGAGATGCACATGGATCCGTTCCTGCCGAACGAAGGATCGCCCGGCCGCGGTCCGTATCTGGTGCCGGGCTCGGTGCTGGCGATCGAACCGATGCTGACCTTGGGCACCACCCGCACCGTCATCCTCGACGACGAGTGGACCGTGGTGACCGCAGACGGTTCACGGGCCGCGCACTGGGAGCACACCGTCGCAGTGACCGACGACGGACCACGCATCTTGACCTGCTGATGAATCGAGACCCGATCGCGGTCGCACGCGCGAACTGGGAAAGCAGTGGCTGGGGTGAGGTCGCCGACGGCATGGTCGCGGTGACCTCGGTGATGCGGGCCCACCAGATCCTGCTGGCGCGGGTCGAGAACGCGTTACGGCCCTACGATCTGAGCTTCTCCAGGTACGAACTGTTGCGTCTGTTGGCGTTCAGCCGGACCGGGGCGCTGCCCATCACCAAGGCCAGCGACCGGCTGCAGGTCCATGTCACCAGCGTCACCCACGCGATCCGGCGGCTCGAAGCCGACGGCCTGGTCGAGCGGCTGCCACATCCCACCGACGGGCGAACCACGCTGGTGCAGATCACCGGGTTGGGTCGGTCCACGGTCGAGGACGCGACGGTCACGCTCAACAACGACGTCTTCGCCGACATCGGGATGTCGGTCGCCGAGTCGCGCGCGCTGGCCGCGTCGATCCAGACCTTGCGCCGCAACGCCGGCGACTTCTGAGGCGCTAGCTCGGCGCGGGCACCGGGATGGTCGCGGTCACCGTGGTACCGGCGCCCGGACGGGAGCGGATGTTGAGTCGGCCGCCCACGATCTCGGCGCGCTCGGCCATCGACAGCAGCCCGTAACCACCCATCTCGTCGCTACCGAGCGGATTTTCGAAGGTGTCGAACCCGACCCCGTCGTCGGCGATCTCCAGGCGGGCGGTCTGACCGTTGTCCCCGCGGTCGAGGTGGAACGTCAGCCGCGCGCGGGTGGCCCGGGCGTGTTTGACGACGTTCTGCAGGCATTCCTGGGCGATGCGGTACAGCGCGAGCTCGATATGGTCGGGCAGCCGGGTGTCGGCGAGGTCGACCTCGATTCCGACCTGCGGGATCGAGCGCGCCAGACTGGCCAGGCCGCCGGACAACCCGAGGTCGTCGAGAACCGGTGGGCGCAGCCCGCCGATCGCCGCGCGGGCTTCCTGCAGGGTCAGCGCCGCGAGCTCGCGGGCCCGTTCGAGCTGCTCGGTCAGGGCCGCCCGGTCGTCGAGTGCCTGAGCCGCGGCGTCGAGGCGGTAGGACAGCGTGACCAGCCGCTGGGAGATGCCGTCGTGGATGTCACTGGCCAACCGTCGCCGCTCGAGTTCCTGCGCTTCGATGACCTGCTCGACGAAGTTCTCGTGCGCGCGCTCGCGGGCGACCAACTGCCGGTGCAGGCGGGCCTGATGCATGGCTCCGGCGATCAACCGGCCGATCACCAGCAGCAGTTCGACGTCGCGCTCACCGAAGTCGCGCTCGGCCACGGTGTGCACGTTGAGCACCCCGACCAGCCCACCCGGCGCAGTCTCCATCGGCACCGACACCATCGAGGTGAAATCGCGGCCGCGCAGCGACCGGAACGGCAGGTACCGCGGGTCGGACTCCTTGTCCTTGCGGATCACCACGGGCCGGCGGTGGCTGGCCACCCACCCTGAGATGCCCTGTCCCAGCGGCAGCCGGATCTTGCCGACCTCGGCGTCGAACGGCGGGGTGGCACCGGCCAGTGTCAGCGAGCGTTCGGTGTCGTCGAGGACGTGGACGAAACACACGTCGCTGTCGGTGGCCGCGGTGATCATCCGTGCCGCGGCGGCGGCCAGCGGTTCCACCCCCGGCCCGCTGGAGGCGGCCTGGATGAGTTCGCGCAGCAGCGCCAGCTCCCGGTCGGCCGTCAGGACCGCTCTGCCGGTCGGCGTCATTGGTAGATGCCCTCCCGTAGCGCGGTGGCCACCGCGCCGGTCCGGTCGCTGACCCCGAGCTTGCGGTAGATCGAGCTGAGGTGGGTCTTGACGGTTTCGTCGCCGATGATCAGCTTGGCGGCGATCGCGCGGTTGGACAGGCCGTTGACCACCAGCGCCAGGATCTCGCTCTCTCGCTGGGTCAGTCCCTGGCGGGCGCCGGGCCAGAACTCGTCACGTTGCAGCCGGGCCGCGGTGTCGACTGCGCGCGCGGCCATCCCCGGGTCGATCGCGGTCACACCGCCGTGGGCGAACTCCAGCTGGCGGACCAACTCCTCGCTGCTGATGCTCTTGAGCAGGTAACCCGACGCGCCCACCCGCAGGGCCTGGAACAGATACTGCTCGTCGTCATAGACCGACAGCATGACCACCTTGCGGTCCGGGTCACGCTGGCGCAGCTGCTGGCAGACGTCGAGCCCGCTGGAGCCCTGCATCCGCACATCGCACAGCACGATGTCGGGGTCGAGCTCGCTCACCACGTCGAGCACCTGCTCGGGCCCGACCGCCTGTCCGACCACGGTGACACGGTTGCTGAAGGCCGCCAGCATCGCCTTGAGCCCTTCGATGACCATTTCGTGGTCGTCGACCAGCACGATTCGCACCGGCACGGGGTCGGCCATGCCCCAACCTTAAAGCCGGCGCGGGCCGGTGGTGATCGAACGTCGACCAACGTGGCGCGTCGAATCCCCCAAGTGGGGGAGGCGCCGCCAGTGTGATCTAGGACACCATCGATCTGTGCAGCCTATCGAGCAGAAAGCCTGGCGAGCCGGTCGGTTCTGGTGGGACTGGCCGCGGACCAACGACGCGAACATGGCCCCGCTGAAAGCGATGGTGTTCGACCTCGACGCCCTTGCCGACATCGACGCTGCCGGACACCTGCCCGCGTTCAACGCGGCCTTTGCCGAGCTTGGACTCGACATCAGGTGGTCCGAACAACGCTACCGGCAGCTACGGGTGCTCTCCGACGAACGCACCCGGGTGGCCGCCGAGTTGCGCAAGCGTGGTGTGCGTAGCGACTGCGATGTGCTCGCCGAACTTCTCGTCGACGAGATCTGCGCGACGAAGTCGATGATTCTCGACGAGACCATCCTGGATGCCGATCTGGCACCCCGCAGCGCGATCGTCGATCTGATCACCGAGGCGTTCAGCGCCGGTATCGCGGTGGGCATCGTCAGCACCGGGCGTCACAGCTGGGTGGAGCCACTGGTACGCCAGCTGGTCGGAGACGGCGTGGTCGCGACGGTCGTCACCGCCGACGACGTGACCGAGGGCAACATGTACCGGCACGCGCTCGACGAGTTGGGTGTGACGGCGCAGGATGCGCTCGCGTTCGCCGGGTCGCCGGCCAACCAGCGGGTGGCCGCCACCGCCGGTGTCCCGACGGTGCTTGTCGGCGGCGACGACGCGGCGACGACGCTGCGGGTGGCCGACTGCCGGCAGCTGCGCGACCAGTGGAATCAATCGCATCCGAGACCGACCGCGGCCTGACGGGCGACGTCGTCGACGACGTCGGTCAGCACCCGGTAACCGCCGCTGGCGGCCATCTCGGTCGCGATCCGCTGTGACGCCGTGCGGTAGTCCGGGTCGGACAGCACTCGGCGCACCGCACGACGTAGCGCACGCACGGTGGGCCGGTCGCGGCGAATCTGTACCCCGACGCTGAACCACGCGACGCGAGCGCCGACCTCCGGCTTGTCCTCCTTGCCGCCGGTGGCCACGATCGGCACTCCGTGACGCAGTGCGTACTGCACGCCGCCGTAGCCGCCGTTGGTGACGAAAACATCTGTGCGGGGGAGTAATTCGTCGTAGGGCAGGTACTCGGCTGCGCGTACGTTGGCGGGCAGCGGCGGCAGCGTGTCGACGGGTCGCCCACCGGTCGACACGACCACCAGGACATCGTCGTCGACCAGTGCCTGCGCTGTGGGGACGATGAGTTGCGTGTAGTCCTTATTGGCGATGGTGCCTTGGGTGACGTGCACGATGCGGCGGGTGCCGTCGAGGTCGCCCCACCAGGGTGGCAATGGCGCCGAGGACCCGCTGGCCGACAGCGGACCGGCGAAATGCACGGTCGGCGGCATGTCGGCACGCGGGTACTCGAACGAGGCGACGGTGAACTGGACGACGGCCTCGGCGCGGCGGGCCCAGTCCATCACCGGAAACGGCATGTCGGTGCCGTGCAGATCGCGGTAGATTTCGTTGCTGAGTTCGGTCACGCCGGCCAGTGCGCCGCGGGTGGCAAAGGTCAACGCGGTGTTGCGGATTCGGTTCCCCCAGCGCGCCGGCGGCAGGCCCATGCCGAACGGCGCAACATCGGGGCTACTCATCGCCAGTGGCAAGACCCCACAGTCGACGATCGCGGGTCGGGCCGAGCGGGGGTACCCGAGCAGGAATGCCGCGCCCGTGAAGGTGGGGTCGACCAGCAGCACGTCGACGGGCTTCTCGGCGTGCGTGGCCAGCACGGCTTCGACCTGGATCGACGCGGGCCGGACGAACATGTTCTCGATGTCGAATGCGGCGGCCTTGATGCCGCGCAGTGCCGCCCGCTCCGGGAACAGCGCGTCATGGTCGACGCGGTCGTCGTAGTCGGCGTCCCCGGTCAATGCGATATGTCGGGCACCGGTGGCGGCCACGGCAGTGGCGAACCGGCTGCCGGTCAGGAATCTGACGTCGTCGCCACGCTCGACCAGATGACGCGCGACGGCCAGCAGCGGTGTCACGTGACCGTGAATCGGCACGCTGGCAATGAGGATCGAGGCCATCAGGGCTCCTTCGGGGAATTCAATACCTTGGTATAGTATTCAGTACTATGTCATACAGGTCAATATCCGGTGCGGGTGCGAAGGCGCCGGCACGCCGGTACCGGTCGACGTTGCGGCGCCAGCAGGCCGAGCAGACGCGTCTCGACGTCGTCACCGCCGCGGCCGCACTGTTTGCCGAGCACGGGTACGCGGGCACCACGCTGGCCAAGATCGCCGCCGCGGCCGGGGTTTCGGTCGAGACGGTGCAGAGTCATGGTCCGAAGGCCGCGCTGATGATCGCCGCGGTGGAGTACGCCGCCTTCGGGGAGACAGGCGACCGGGACATCCTCGACAGTGAGATCGGCGAGCAGCTGTCGCAGATCGAGGATCCTGAGGCAGCTCTCGACTACCTGGTCGCGCTCCAGACCGAGTTGCACAGTCGCTCAGCGCATCCCGCGCGGGCTCTGTTCGGTGGCGCCGCGGTGGACCCGACGTTGGACCGCTACCTCGATGAACTGCTCACCGGCATCAAACGTCAGATGCGCCGTGTCCTGGTGCTGTTCCGGGAGCGGGGGTGGCTGCGCGAGGATCTACCCTTCGACGATCTCGTCGAGACCGCGGCGCTGCTGGCCGACGTCCAGACGTACCTCAAGATTGTCGACCGCTCCCGCTGGAGTGACCAGGCCTACCGCACGTGGCTGCGGCGCATGCTCGCCGAAACCGTCATGGACCGCGGAGCAGTTCGATCACTGCGCTGAAGTCCTTGTCCGCGTGGTTCTCTGCGAAGTCTGCGTAGATCTGGGCGGCGTGGCTGCCCAGCGGAGCGTTCACCCCGGAGGACTCGACCGCTGCCATCGCCAGCCCGAGGTCCTTGTTCATCAGGGCGGTGGCGAAACCGGGCTTGAAGTCGTTGTTGGCCGGAGAGGTCGGAACCGGGCCGGGCACCGGGCAATTGGTGTGCACCGCCCAGCAGTTGCCGGTGGCGCCGGTGATCACGTCGAACAGCGACTGGGCCGGCAGGCCGAGTTTCTCGGCCAGCACGAAGGCCTCACCGATCGCGATCTGCTGCACCGCAAGCACCATGTTGTTGCACAACTTTGCGGCCTGTCCGGCGCCGGACGCGCCACAGTGGATGATCTTGCCCGCCAGAGGCTCCAGCACCGGCTGGGCCCGCTCGAACGCGTCGGGCTCACCGCCGACCATGAACGCCAGCGTGCCGGCCGTGGCGCCCTTGATCCCACCGGAGACCGGTGCGTCGATCTGGGCCAGGCCCTTCTCGATGGCCTGGGTGTGGATGGCACGGGCGTCGTCGACCGAGATCGTCGAGGTGTCGATCAGTAGCGCTCCGGGTTTGGTGGCCGCCACCACCTCGTCGTAGACCGCCTTGACGATCGCGCCGTTGGGCAGCGACGTGATGACCGCGTCGGCCTCTGAGACCGCTGCCCCAACGCTGTCGAAGGTGCTCGCGCCGTTGGCTTTTGCTGCCTCCTTCAATGGGGCAACCGGATCGAAGGCATGCACACGGTGTCCCGCTGCGACCAGGTTGGCCGCCATCGGGCCGCCCATGTTGCCCAGGCCCAGGAACGCAATCGTCGTCATCTCATATCCTCGTATCAGGATGCGCGGGCTCGCAGGGCGGCTGCCCGCCCGATCACCACGCGCATGATCTCGTTGGTGCCTTCCAGGATTCGATGCACCCGTAGATCTCGGACGATCTTCTCCAGGCCGTACTCACGCAGGTACCCGTAACCGCCGTGCAACTGCAGCGCCTGGTCGGCGACGTCGAAGCAGGTATCGGTGACATAGCGCTTGGCCATCGCGCACAACTCCACCTTCTCAGGGTGGTCGTCGTCGAGTGCAGTTGCCGCACGCCATAACAGCGTCCGTGATGTCTCCAGGGCGGTGGCCATGTCGGCCAGCGCGAACCGGATCGTCGGCTCGTCGAGCAGCGATGCGCCGAAAGCCTGTCGGTCGGCCAGGAACGCCGCGGCCTTCTGGTATGCGGTCTGCGCCCCGCCCAGCGAGCATGCCGCGATGTTGATGCGACCGCCGTTGAGTCCGTTCATCGCAATGCCGAACCCGGTGCCCTCGCCCTCGGGGCCGCCCAGCATGGCGTCGGCCGGCACCCGCGCGCCCTCGAAGATGACCTGCTTGGTGGGCTGGGCGTTCCAGCCCATCTTCTGCTCGTCGGCACCGAAACTCAGCCCCGGCGCATCCTTGCCGACGACGAAGGTCGAGATGCCCTTCGGACCGTCGTCTCCGGTGCGGGCCATCACGATGTAGACGTCCGACGACCCGGCACCGGAGATGAACTGCTTGACCCCGTCGAGGACGTAGTCGCCACCCGACCGAACCGCTCGGGTACGCAACGCGCTTGCGTCCGACCCGGCGCCCGGTTCGGTCAGGCAGTAGCTGGCGATCGCGTCCATCGAGGCCAGGCGTGGCACCCACTCCTTGCGCTGCTCCTCGGTGCCGAAGCTGTCCACCATCCATGCGCACATGTTGTGAATGGAAAGGAACGCCGACACGGTCGGGTCCGCTGTGGCCAGCATCTCGAAGATGCGCACCGCATCGATTCGCCGTAAACCACTGCCGCCGGCATCTTCTCGGCAGTAGATGGCCGCCATGCCCAGTTCGGCGGCCTCCCGCAGCACATCGGTGGGGAAGTGATGGGTCTGGTCCCACTCCAAAGCATGCGGCGCCAGCCGCTTCTCGGCGAAGGCCGCAGCCGTCTCGGCGATCACCCGCTCGTCCTCATCGAGGCCGAAGTAGTCCATGTCGCAGCTTATTTCATCGTCGGAATGACGAACTCTGCGCCATCCTTGATGCCCGAGGGCCACCGCTGGGTCACGGTCTTGGTCTTGGTGTAGAACAGGATCGAGTGCGGGCCATGCTGGTTGAGATCGCCGAAGCCGGAGCGCTTCCAGCCGCCGAAGGTGTGGTAGGACACCGGAACCGGAATCGGCACGTTGACCCCGACCATGCCCACCTGGACGCGGGCGACGAAGTCGCGTGCGGTGTCACCGTCGCGGGTGAAGACCGCCACGCCGTTGCCGTACTCGTGCTCGGTCGGCAGTCGCAGAGCTTCTTCGTAATCGTCGGCTCTGACGATGCACAGCACCGGGCCGAAGATTTCGTCGGTGTAGATCGACATGTCGGTGGTGACGTGATCGAACAGGGTAGGTCCGATGAAGTAGCCACCCTCGAGGCTCTGGTCATCGAAAGTCATTTCATCCGAGGCGCGTTCGCGGCCGTCGATCACCAGCTCAGCGCCGGCCTCCACGCCCTGGCCGATGTAGTCCTTGACGCGGTTGAGCGCGGCCTCGGTGACCAGCGGGCCGTAGTCGGCCTTGGGGTCGAGGCTGTGGCCGACGCGCAGCTCCTTGATCCGTTCGACGAGTCGGTTGCGGAGGCGGTCGGCGGTTTCACGGCCCACCGGGACGGCGACACTGATCGCCATGCACCGCTCTCCGGCGCTGCCGTAGCCGGCGCCGATCAGCGCGTCGACGGCCTGGTCGAGGTCGGCGTCGGGCATCACGATCATGTGGTTCTTCGCCCCGCCGAAGCACTGCGCGCGCTTGCCGTTGGCCGCGGCGTTGGCGTAGATGTACTGCGCGATGTCGGAGCTGCCGACGAAGCCGACGGCCTGGATGTCGGGGTGGGCGAGGATCGCGTCGACGGCTTCCTTGTCGCCCTGGACCACCTGGAAGACGCCGGCGGGCAGGCCGGCCTCGATGAACAGCTCGGCCAGTCGGACCGGCACCGATGGGTCACGCTCGGAGGGCTTGAGAATGAATGCATTTCCACAGGCGAGCGCGGGGCCGGCCTTCCACAGCGGGATCATCGCCGGGAAGTTGAACGGGGTGATACCGGCGACCACACCCAGGGGCTGACGCAACGAGTAGACGTCGATGCCGGTGCCGGCGCCCTCGGTGAATTCACCCTTGAGCAGATGGGGAATGCCGATGGTGAACTCGATGACCTCGATGCCGCGCTGGATGTCACCCTTGGAGTCGGCGACGGTCTTGCCGTGCTCCAGGCTGAGTAGCTCCGCCAGTTCGTCGATGTTGGCGTTGACCAACTCGATGAACCGCATCATCACCCGGGCGCGACGTTGCGGGTTCCACGCCGCCCACTCCTTCTGCGCCTCGACGGCCGAGGCCACCGCGGTGTCCACGTCGGCGGCGCCGGCGAGTAGAACTTCGGCTTGCACCGTGCCGGTGCTCGGGTTCAGCACGTCGGCGGTGCGGGTGGACGATAATTCGCTGCGCTTGCCGTCGATGAAATGAGGAATGCGTGTGGTCATGTTCCAGCCTTCTTCTGCGTAGATACTTGCATATCCTAGTAATATCGTTCTGCTGGGCGCAAGAGCTCTCGAAGGGTCGGTTATCCCCAATTGTGAGTTCATCCCCAGCTTCGGCTCGCTTGCGGTTTTCCTGTGTCGATCCGCCACATATCGAACTAGTGTTCGATATGTGGATGGTCCTGTCGCGGCGGCTCTGGCGGCCCTGAAGGCGGCCCGTGATGCGGTGAACGCACTGGATGTGACGTCGCTGCGGCACGCGGAGCTGCTCGAGGTGATGGACGCGCTGGAAGCAGATGCACGCCGCGCGCCGGTGCTGCGTCACCACATCGTCAACCGGCTGGTCGCCGAGGCCAACCCACTGGAACTGGGCGCGACGTCGCTGTCGAAGGTGCTCGCGTTCCGGCTACGGCTCAGTGCGGTCGAGGCGCGCCGCCGCATCGACGTCGCCGGCGAGTTGGGCCCGCGCACGGCGATGTCGGGTGAACCGTTGGCGCCGGTTCTGGAACACACCGCGGAGGCCGAGCGCCACGGCCGGATCGGCGCAGAGCACGTCACGGTGATCCGGGGATTCTTCGCCGCGCTGCCCGACACGGTCGACGTCGCCACGCGCGCCGACGCCGACGCCGACCTTGGCGCGGATCGCGAGCCGACACAGCCCCGAGGCTCTGCGCAAGGCGGCCAACCGGCTGCTGGCGCATCTGCATCCGGATGGGGACTTCACCGACGCCGAGCGGGCCCGCCGGCGCGGCGTGACGCTCGGGCCACAACGGGCCAACGGGTTGAGCCGGATCGCCGGAGAACTCACACCGGAGGCCCGAGCGGTGCTCGAATCACTGCTGGCGAAGCTGGCGGGTCCGGGCATGTGCAACCCGGACGACGAACAGCCGACCATCGAGGGCGAGCCGGGCCATGACGCGGTTGACAAGGACTCCAGGACGCAGCCTCAGCGTAATCATGATGCGCTCGTGGCGATGGGTCGCGCGCTGTTGTGCTCCGGCGGGTTGGGTCAGCTCAATGGCCTGCCCGTGACGGTCATCGTGTCGACCACGTTGCAGGAACTGGAATCCGGTGCCGGACAGGCGGTCACCGGTGACGGCTCGTTGCTGCCGATGCGCGACTTGATCCGGATGTCCGCCCACGCCCACCATTACCTGGCCGTCTTCGACGAACACACCGAGCAGGCCCTCTACCTGGGCCGGACAAAACGGTGCGCGACTGCCGGACAACGAATCATGTTGCATTCCAAGTACCGTGGCTGCACCCGCCCGGGGTGCGACGCATCCGGCTACCGCTGTCAGGTGCACCACGCCGCGGCTGACTGGAAGAATGACGGTCGCACCGATATCGACGACCTGACGCTGGCCTGTGGTCCGGACAATCGCATGGTCGAGACGACGGGCTGGACGACGGCGCAGGGCAAACATGGTCGCACCGAGTGGATCCCGCCTCCTAGTCTGGATACCGGGCAGGCGCGGGTGAACGATCTGCACCACCCGGAGCGGATGCTGCTCTACTCCGAGGGTGACGGTTCGGCCCCGTGACCCCGCCGGCGTGCCGATCAGCCGACGTCGGGCACGCTGGCCAGGCGCACGTAAGCCGATGCCGCCTCGGCGCGGTTGGTCGCGTGCAATTTACGCAGCACCCTCTTCACGTGTGACTTCACCGTGCCGGCCGAGATCACCAGTTCGTCGGCGATCTGTTGATTGGTGCGACCGGCCGCCATCAGTCGCAGCACCTCGACCTCGCGCCGGGTGAGGACCGTCATCACGCGGGTCTGTACGTCGGCCAGCGAGCGTGCCGCGGGACTACGCTCCAGCGGCTCGATCTTGCGCAGGTCCAGATCTGCATCCTGCAACGCCCGAGCCGCTTCATCGGCCGAGGCCAATGCGTTTCGGACCTCCGCGTGCTGGCGGCGCATCCTCTCCATGAGCACTGTGCGCTCGTAGGCATACCCGAACCCCTCCGCGAACGCCCACACCGTGTCGCGGTCGATCTCGTCGACGAGGCGACCCGAATACAGGCGGTCTGCATGCAGGAAGCCGATCACCTTGCCCGTCGGCATCACCGGTGCCGCCACATAGGAATGGGTCATCGAGAAGTCGATGATCGGTTTGTTGACGCGGGGATCGTTGCGGGCGTCGCGGACAATCGCCGGTGCGCGGCGGCGGATCATCTCGGTCTCGAGCAGCATGTGATCCAACGGCGGCGCGACGGACTGCGCGAACGCGACCATCTTCTCGGCGCCCTCCCGGTCCTCGCCGAAGTACGCCGACTCCATGACCATCCGGCCCTCGTGCACGCGAAAGAGCACGGCTCGATCGAATCCGCACGACTCCACCAACTCTCGCGGAGCCCGGTCGACGATCGTCGCGACATCATCGACCACCCGCAGCTTGCTCAAGCCCTCCTGGACCTGCAACAGCGCAAAGGTGCGCCGCCGGGCGCCGTCCTCGATCAGCTCCCGCTCCAATGCGCACAGGTCGAGCACCGCCTCCAGCGCAAGCAGTGCATCCTCGTCGTCGCACGCTTCCAGGGCGTTGCGCACCACGGTGGCCTTGGTGTCGACGGCTTCGGATACCACGGCCATGGGGTCGTCGGTGGGGTCGATGCCCCACCCTTGAAATGTCTCCCGGTAGCGACGGGCGGCCTCGCTTTCCCGCGCTGGACGCGACGCCCAGCCGGGATGGCCGGCCAACGTCTCAGCCGCCCCGGAATCAGGCGTGGCGTCGGCGGTGGTCATAGGGGCTACTTTCCTCCGACCACAGCTGCGGTGCGGTCGGAATCGCAAATTGCCCTCCTACGGGAGTGGGAGTGCTCCCCAACGGGGGATCGCTTTGCTGTTCTGCTTCGCAGAGGCTGACGGACATGTCATCTACCACTGTTTCGGCGCTCGAGATGTTGACCACGCCTGAGGGCATCGCCAACCCTTACCCGCTCTACGATCAGCTGCGCAGCCAGTCTCCGGTAGCCGGCTATCGAGACTGGCCGCCGGGAACCGTGCCGGGAGCCGACCAACCCGTCACCGCGTGGGCGCTGTTCCGTTACGACCAGGTCTTCGACGCTGCGCGCGACAGCGCCACGTTCTCGTCGCGAGATCCGCTGCAAGAGGCGTCTTCTGCGCCGAGCCTGATGCTGGTCAATACGGATCCCCCCAAACACGAGGTGGAACGGAAGTTGGTCAGCCAAGCATTCTCTCCGCGTCGCATCAAACGGCTGGAAGGCTGGCTGGGGGAGCTGATTCCGCGCCTGCTCGATGACCTCGGCGAGGGCGAGGTGGACGTGATGACGTTCGCGGCCGAGATTCCCACTAGGGCCATGGTGCGCCTGCTGGGTCTGCCCGAAGGTGACCACGTGCGGTTCCGCAGGTGGGCCAACGCGTTCATGTTGTCGTCGTCGCTGACGCCAGAAGAACGGATGGCGAGCAATCAAGAGATGGTCGCGACCTTCGCCGCTCGCCTGGCCGAGCACACCGCCCGCATTGCAGCGCAGGAGACCAGCGAAGACATCGACGACGCCGAGGACCTCATCTCGGCGCTGTTGCGCGCCGAGGTCGACGGTCAACGGCTGACTCCAGAGGAGATCGTTCGATTCTGCGTCACGCTGGTGGTCGCCGGCAGCGAGACCACGACGTTTCTGATCGGCAATCTGTTGCATGCGCTTGCGCGCGAACCGGAGGTCGCTGCGCGCCTGCGCGCCGACCGGGCACTGCTGACGGTCTTCATCGAAGAGACCATGCGACTCGACGGACCCCCGCAGCGGCTGTTCCGGATAGCCACCCGCGATGTCGAGGTGGGGGGCAAGATGATCCGTGCCGGCGACTGGGTGGCGCTGTTCTTCGGTTCGGCCAATCGTGACCCAGCGGTATTTCCCGACCCGTCGCGGCTGGACATCGATCGACCGAATCTGCGCAAGCAACTCTCGCTCGGCCACGGCCTGCATTTCTGCCTCGGGTCCTCCTTGGCCCGGTTGGAGGTGACGACGATGCTCAACGCGGTGCTCGACCGCTATCAACACATCGCGTTGAGCGACGATCCCGGCACCAAGCAGACCGCCAGTCTGCTGACCCACGCGTACGTCCGTCTTCCCCTGCGCCTGTCATGACCGCCATCGCCGAGCAGGACCGAAATATCGAAGCGACGAAGGCCATCTATGCCGCCGTGCCGGCAGGCGACCTGAACACGGCGCTGCGGCACCTCGATCCCGACGTGCGGATCACCTACTACGGTACTGCGATGATTCCGTATGCCGGTGATTACCACGGCATCACCGAAGCGATGACGTTCTTCGCCAAGGTCGGACAGGCCATCTCGATCGTCGAGATGGAACCGTGGAAGTTCATCGCACAGGGCGACGACCTCGCGGTCTGGGGACGGCAGCGCTTTCGAAGGCTCGACACCGGATACGAATGGCAGTCCGAATTCGCGCATATCATCACCCTCCGGGACGGACGCTGGCTGTACTTCCGCGACTTCATGAACTCGGCGCTGACCGCCGAAGCGTTCAGCCGATGAGGATCATCGCCGACCGAGAGGTCTGTATGTCCGCCGGCATGTGCGTGATGACCGCCGGGGAGTTCTTCGACCAGGATGCCGGCGGCTCGGTCGTTCTCATGCGCGCAGGGGTGCCCGACGACATCCAGGCGCGGGTCCGGCTGGCCGTCGGACTGTGCCCTTCGGGTGCCCTTCAGGTGCTGCCCGCATGACTGTGCATCTGGCCGGCGCGCCACGATGGTGATGACTGCGCAGACGGTGACCAAGCCGATCCGTGTGCTCGGCGGCTTCTTCGCGATGTCGCTGGACACTTTCGTCTTGATGTTCAAGCGGCCATTCGCGTGGCGCGAGTACGTCATCCAGACCTGGTTCGTCGCGCGGGTATCGGTACTGCCGGCGCTGATGTTGACCATGCCGTACTCGGTACTGCTCGTGTTCACGTTCAACATCTTGCTCAATGAGTTTGGCGCGAAGGACTTCTCGGGAACGGGCGCAGCCATCGGCACGGTGAACCAGATCGGTCCGATCGTGACGGTGTTGGTAGTATCCGGTGCCGGCGCAACGGCGATGTGCGCAGATCTCGGCGCCCGTACCATCCGCGAGGAACTCGACGCGCTTCGGGTCATGGGTATCAACCCTATTCAAGCGTTGGTGGTACCCCGCGTGCTGGCCGCGACCACCGTGGCCCTGGCCTTGGCCGCCTCGGTCATCATTGTCGGCCTGGCGGGTGCCTTCGTCTTCTGCGTGTACATTCAGCATGTCTCAGCGGGAGCATTCATCTCGGGACTGACGCTGCTCACCGGAGCCGGGGATGTCGTCGTCTCCCTGGCCAAGGCCACGTTGTTCGGCTTGGCTGCCGGGCTGATCGCCTGCTACAAGGGGGTTTACGTGCAAGGCGGACCCGCGGGCGTGGGGAATGCAGTCAACGAGACGGTGGTGTTCACCTTCATGGTGTTGTTCGCGATCAACGTCATCGTGACCGCTGTGGGCATCCAGTTCACGGTGTCGTGAGGCGACAACCATGACCGTCAGCACACCGAGCAAGCCCTTCGGGCGACCGGCACATCTGGTCGAAGGGTTTGTCGGCGGCTGGAACCGCGTCGGTGGACAGGCGCGGTTCTACGCGAGCACGTTGGCGGCGATTCCCGACGCCCTCACCCACTATCGTACCGAGTTGCTGCGATTGATCGCCCAAATGGGACTGGGCAGCGGGGCTTTGGCCGTCGTCGGCGGCACCGTCGCGATCGTCGGATTCTTGACCATGACGACGGGCGCTCTGGTTGCGGTGCAGGGCTACAACCAGCTTTCCTCAGTGGGTTTCGAGGCGCTGACCGGATTCGCGTCGGCCTTCTTCAATGTCCGGCTGATCGTGCCCGGCACGACTTCGGTGGCGTTGTCGGCCACCATCGGTGCGGGCGCGACCGCCCAGTTGGGCGCCATGCGAATCAACGAAGAGATCGATGCGCTCGAGGTGATCGGAATCCGCAGCACCACCTACCTCGCTGCGACCCGTGTCCTCGCCGGGGTGATCGTCGTCATCCCGCTCTACTGCGTGGCTGTGATGATGGCCTTCTTCGCGGCGCGGTTCGGCACCACCGTGATATACGGCCAGGGTTCAGGCGTTTACGACCATTACTTCGGGACGTTTCTCAACCCGACCGACCTGATCTGGTCCTTCTTCCAATGCGTGGCCATGACGGTCGTCATCATGCTCGTGCACACCTACTACGGGTTCACCGCGTCCGGCGGTCCCGCAGGCGTCGGCGAGGCGGTGGGCCGTGCGGTCCGCACATCGATGGTCGTCGCAGCGGTCGAAATCGTGATGATCTCACTGGCCGTCTACGGTCAGTCGGGCAATTTCAATCTGGCGGGTTGACATGCGGCCACGCAGCGGTGAAGCCCGCATTCACAACGCATGGTGGACGGCGATTCTGCTGGCGGTCATCGCCGCATTTCTCGCCGTCACCGCCAGTGTCTACAGCGGTACGTTCCGATCCTACGTACCAGTTACTTTGACGTCGGAACGGTCCGGACTGGTGATGGAGGCCGGCGCCAAGGTCAAGTTGCGCGGCGTCGAGGTGGGTCGCGTCCAAAGCATCAGCGGCGGTGACGGTCGGGCCAAGCTGGAACTGGGCATCGATCCGGACCAGATCCAGTTCATTCCGGCCAACGTGCAGGCGCAGATCCAGGTCACGACAGCGTTCGGCGCGAAATTCGTCGACCTGGTGTATCCGTCGGACCCCAGCCCGGCTTCGCTGGCCGAGGGGGCAGTGCTGCAGGCGATCAACGTCAGCACCGAGGTCAACACCATTTTCGAGAATCTGTCCGACCTCCTGAAGATGGTCGACCCGTCGAAGGTCAACGCGGTGCTGACCGCCCTGGCCGAGGCAGTGCGTGGCAAAGGTGAACGGATGGGGAAGGCCACCACCGACTTGAACGTGGTGCTCACCGCGCTCAACGAACGGAACGAGACGATCCGCCAGGACTGGCGGTCCTTCAAACGTTTCAACGACACCTACTCCGCGGTCGCCTCTGACATCGTGACCATCCTTTCCGATGCGAGCACCACCAGCAGGACCGTAGTCGAGCAGGCAGATGATCTAGATGCCCTGCTGCTCAACACCACCGGTTTGGCGCGATCCGGAACCGAATTGCTGGCGGTCAGCAAGGACAGCCTGGTGGACCTGGTCGGCACGCTGGAGTCCACGACCGGACTGCTGAACAAGTACAGCCCGGTTTACGCGTGTTGGTTACAGGGCGCGACGTGGTTTCTGGAGAACGGTGGATACGACGCCTGGGGCGGCGACAACGGCCGTTCGATTCAGCTCGATGTCGGCCTGTTGTTCGGTAACGACCCGTACGAGTTTCCGAACCACCTGCCGGTCATTGCCGCCAAGGGCGGCCCCGGTGGGAAACCCGGCTGCGGGTCACTCCCGGATGCCACCAAGAACTTCCCGGTTCGTCAGCTCATCACGAACACCGGTTGGGGAACGGGTCTGGACATTCGGCCGAATCCCGGTATAGGACGACCATGTTGGGCCAACTACCTTCCCGTGACCCGGGCGAACCCCGAGCCGGCGAGCATCCGGCAGTGCCTGCCCGGGCCTGCGCCGGGGCCGATCCCGTACCCGGGGGCGCCGCCCTATGGGGCGGCGCTGTACGGCCCAGGTGGGGTGCCACTGTGGCCGGGAATGCCACCGGCCCGATGAGCAGATCGTATCGAGTGCAGGAGACGACATCGTGAAGGACGACTTCAAGGGTGCGGCGTGGCGCCTGTTGGTCTTCCTGACGGTGTGCGCCGTCGGGACGTTCGCGTTGCTGGTGGTGTTCGCCGACTTCCGATTCGGCGGTGGTAAGCGGTACTTCGCCGAATTCACCAATGTGTCCGGTCTGAAGAGCGACGACATGGTGCGCATCGCGGGTGTGGAGGTCGGCACGATCCAGGACATCTCCTTCAACCAGGATTCGACCGTCCGCGTGGAGTTCGCCACCGACGATTCGGTGATCCTCACCGAGGGCACCCGCGTGGCCGTCCGCTACGACAACGTGATCGGCGGCCGTTATCTGGCGCTCGAGGAGGGCGCCGGCGGCTTGCGCCTGCTGCAGCCCGGCGGCACGATCCCGGTCGCGCGCACGCAGCCCGCCCTCGACTTGGACTCTGTCATCGGCGGGTTCAGACCGCTTTTCCGGGTGCTCGATGCAGAGCAGGTCAATACGCTGAGTGGACAGTTGATCTCGGCTCTGCAAGGCCAAGGCCCGACCATCGGGTCATTCCTGCAACAGGCGGCCCTGGTGACCAACACGCTGGCCGACCGTGACGTGCTCATCGGTCAGGTCATCGACAACCTCAACGTGGTACTGGGATCGCTGGGTAGTCAAACCGAACGCCTCGATCTGGCGGTGACCTCGTTGTCGGAACTGGTGCAGGGGCTCGCCGAGCGCAAGGTCGACCTTTCCACGGCTCTGGCCTACACCGATGCCGCGGCTGGCTCGGTGGCCGACCTGTTGGCCCAATCTCGCCGACCGTTCGCGAAGATCGTCCGCGAAACGGATCGCGCCGCCGCCATCGCGGTGGCCGATCACGACTACCTCGACAATCTCCTCAACACCCTGCCGGACAAGTATCGGGCGTTGGGCCGGCAGGGCATCAATGGTGACTTCTTCAGCTTCTACCTGTGCGACATCGTGCTCAAGCTCAACGGGAAAGGTGGCCAGCCGGTGTATGTCAAGATCGCCGAACAGGTTTCGGGGCGGTGCGCACCGAAATGAGGTCCTTCACGGAACGCAGCCCGCTGGTGATTGGGGCCGTCGGTGTGCTGATCGTCTCCGCCGTTGTCGTCGGCGCACTGCAGTACCAGAAACTTCCGCTGGTCAATCAGGTCAGGAGCTATTCGGCGCAGTTCGCCGACGCCGGTGGTCTGTTGACCGGGGCCACCGTGGAGGTCTCCGGTTATCCGGCGGGCAAGGTGTCGTCGATCGAACTCGATGGGGAAGTGGTGCTGGTGGGCTTCCGCATCGACAAGAACATCCGGGTGGGCGAGGCGACCGAGGCCGCGATCAAGACGAAGAGCTTGCTGGGCACCAAGATGCTTGCCGTCCTTCCGCAGGGCCAAGGCGAGCTCGACGGGCCCATTCCGATGGAGCGGACCACGTCGCCCTACCAACTGCCCGAGGCGCTCGGCGACCTCGCCGACACCATCAGCGGGCTCGACACAGATCAACTTTCGGATTCGTTGTCGACGCTGTCGGAGACCTTCACCGACACCCCCGACGAGCTGCGAGACGCGGTGCACGGTGTCGCCCGATTCGCCCAGTCGCTCAACGACCGGGACGCGCAGTTGCGTACGCTGCTCGACAACGCGGCAAAGGTAACGGGGGTTCTGGCCCACCGCAGTGACCAGGTTGCCCGGCTGGTCGCTGCCACCAACGCGCTGTTGGCGCAGCTACGCACCCAGGCCGACGCGGTGAGTCAGATCTGGATCAATATCTCCTCGGCCGCAGCACAATTGAAGGGGTTCATCGCCGAGAACCAGCACCAACTGCGACCCGCACTGGAGAAACTCAACGGCGTCATGGCGATCCTGGACAACCGCAAGGATCGGCTGCAGGAAGCGGTCAAACTGCTCAACAAATACGCCATGTCGCTCGGCGAATCCTTGTCATCCGGGCCGTTCTTCAAGGCCTATGTGGTCAACCTGCTTCCGGGACAGTTCGTACAGCCGTTCGTCGATGCCGCGTTCTCAGACCTCGGCCTCGACCCCAACGTGTTGCTTCCGTCGCAGCTGACAGATCCACCGACAGGCCAGCCGGGCACGCCGGGGTTGCCGGTGCCCTTCCCGCGCACCGGGCAGGGCGGGGAGCCGCATCTGACCCTGCCCGATGCGATCACCGGCAACCCGGGTGATCCGCGCTATCCGTACCGCGAACCGCTGCCGGCTCCGCCGCCGGGCGGTCCTCCGCCGGGTACACCCGCATTGTCCGGTACCGCGCCTTCGGAATCGGGGCAGCCATGACCGGGCCGCGCTGGCTACGTCCGGCGCTGGCGACCATGCTGGCCCTGACACTCATCGCCGGGGTGGTGTTGGTGGCACGACACTCTGACAGGATCGGGAAAACTTGGCTGACAGCGTATTTCGAGAACAGCAATGGGTTGTTCGCCGGTGACGACGTGCGCATCCTCGGCGTGCCGGTGGGACGCGTGGAACACGTCGAGCCACAACCAACCCGCGCCAAGATCACCTTCTGGGTACACCACCACCATCCGATACCGGCCGACGCCAAGGCGGTGATCCTCTCGCCACAACTGGTGACCGGTCGGGCGATACAGCTGACGCCGGTATATGCCGGCGGGGCAACCATGGCGAGCGGCGCGGTGATTCCGCAAGAGCGCACCGCCGTCCCCGTGGAGTGGGACGACATCCGGATCCAACTGCAGCGCTTGACCAGAATGCTTCAACCGACCAGGCCAGGCGGTACCAGCAGCCTGGGCGCGGTGATCAACACCGCGGCCGACAACCTGCGCGGACAGGGTGCCGACATCCGCGAGACGGTCATCAGGCTCTCCAATGCGCTGGCGACGTTGGGGGAGCACAGCTCCGACATCTTCTCGACGTTCACCAACCTGTCGATACTGGTTTCTGCGCTGCACGACAGCGCCGACCTGCTCGAGCAGCTCAACGGCAACATGGCGGCGGTGACATCGCTGATTGCCGACGACCCCCAGAAGGTCGCGCGCACGGTCGAGGATGTCGGTGCGGTCATCGGTGATGTGCAAGACTTCGCCGACGACAATCGAGAAGTCATCGGCACCGCCGGCGACAAGCTGGCATCGATAAGCGACGTGTTGGTCGCGAGTCTCGACGACATCGAGCAGACACTGCACATCGCCCCGGGCACATTGGCAAACTTCTCCAACATCTTCGAGCCGGCCAACGGCGCGCTGACCGGCGCGCTGGCTGTCAACAACTTCGCGAACCCGATCAGCTTTCTCTGTGGCGCAATTCAGGCGGCCTCTCGGCGCGGCGCCGAGCAGTCGGCGAAGCTGTGTGTGCAATACCTGGCCCCGATCGTCAAGAATCGGCAGTACAACTTTCCGCCGATCGGTGAGAACCTGTTGGTGGGAACGCAGGCCAGGCCCAACGAGGTCACCTACAGCGAGGACCGGATGCGGCCCGATTTTGTGCCGCCTGCCGACCTGTCGCCGCCGGCGATCGCAACGGATCCCGCAGCCGGCCTGTCGGGAATGATGCTGCCCGCCAGCGGAGGTGGCTCATGACGCACGTGCGGTGGCGGCGAATCGTGGCAGTTTGGTTGACGATCGCCATTGCGGTCTCGGTGGGCGGTTGTGGGAGGTGGCAGGGACTGAACTCGTTGCCGATGCCGGGCACGGCGGGTCGTGGCCCCGGATCATTCGTGATCCAGGCGCAGCTGCCCGACGTCAACAACATTCAGCCGAACTCGCGGGTCCGCGTGGACGATGTCGACGTCGGCACGGTAACCAAGATCGAGCGCCAAGGCTGGCACGCGTTGCTGACGATGCGACTCGACGCCGATGTCCAGCTACCGGAAAATGCCACCGCCACAATAGGTCTGACCAGCCTGTTGGGGTCATTGCACATTGAGTTGGCGCCGCCGACCGATGCCGCCCCGAAGGGCAGGATCGGCGAGGGTTCGCTCATTCCTCTGTCGCATGGTGACGCATTCCCCAGCACCGAGCAGACATTGGCGGCGCTGTCGGTGGTGCTCAACGGGGGCGGGCTGGGCCAGGTGCAGGACATCACCACCGCGCTCGCCACGGCATTTCGTGGCCGCGAACAGGACCTGCGCAGCATGATCGGTCAGCTGGAGACCTTCACCCGTAACCTCAACGACCAGACCGGCGACGTCATCGCCGCCACCGAAAGCCTCAACAACCTGGTCGGGCAATTCGCGGCACAACGGCCGGTGCTTGACCACGCCCTGCAGACCATCCCTGACGCGCTGGCCGTCATCAATGGGCGGCGCGACAACCTCGTCGAAGCCGCGGACCAGTTCGGCGATTTCAGTGCATTGACGGTAGATTCGATCAACAAGACCAAGGACAACCTGGTCAAGGAACTCGACGATATCGGCCCGGTGCTGGAGTCGCTGGCCAACGCCGGGCCAAGCATTACTCGGGCGCTGTCGTACATCCTGACCTTCCCGTTCCCCAACGAGACGATCGAGAAGTGGCAGCGCGGTGACTATGCCAACCTCACTGCGATCGCCGACCTTACCTTCAGCCGGATCGATGCGGGCATGTTCACCGGGACCCGGTGGGAAGGTGATTTGACCGAGCTGGAGCTGCAGTGGGGTCGCACGATCGGACAGTTTCCCAGTCCCTACACCCGCGCCAACCCGTTGACCGTGCCATACCGATGGGATCAGGGGCCGTAGTGCGACTGGACAGGCGAATGCAGATCCAACTGGTGGTCTTCACCCTGATCGCATTGGTGGCAATGGGATCGATGGGCCTGCACTTCATGAAGCTCCCAGCCAAGTTGTTCGGGGTCGGTCGCTACACCGTCATCATGGAGTTGCCACAGACCGGCGGCCTGTACAGCGGCGGTAACGTGACCTACCGCGGCACTGAGGTTGGCCGGGTCGAGGACGTGCGGTTGACACGGGCCGGCGTCGAGGCGGTGTTGTCGCTGAAAAGCGGTATCGACATCCCCTCCGATCTGCGTGCCGAAGTACACAGCCAATCGGCGATCGGCGAGCAGTACGTAGCTCTGATGCCACACTCCGGGGATGCCCCACCACTGCGCGACGGTGACGTCATCGCGCTCACCGACACGTCGGTGCCACCGGACATCAACACACTTCTGGCCGAAGCCAACGCCGGACTGCGGGCCATTCCGCGCGACAACCTCAAGACCGTCATCGACGAGTCCTATCTCGCGGTCGGCGGGCTCGGTCCCGAGCTATCCCGGATCGTCGATGGATCAACAGATCTCGCGATCGAGGCGCGCAAACATCTCGATCCGTTGATCAGATTGATCGATCAGGCACAGCCCGTGCTGGATTCGCAGACCAACACCTCGGAGGCTATCGCTGCGTGGGCGTCCCAGGTCGCCTCGGTGACCACACAGCTTCAGACACACGATCGATCCGTCGCCCGCGTACTGGACGGCGGCGCCGCGGCCACCGACGCGGTGCGTGCGCTCATCGACCGGGTCAGCCCGACGCTGCCGATCCTGCTGGCCAACCTGGTCAGCGTCGGACAGGTGGCGGTCACCTATCACGACAACATCGAACAGCTCTTGGTGCTGTTTCCGCAGGTGGTGTCTGCGGCGCAGGCGGGACTGGTGGCCAACCACGACACCAGACAGGACTACAAGGGCCAGTATCTGAGTTTCAACCTGAACATCAATCTGCCGCCGCCGTGCACCACCGGGTTCCTGCCTCCACAGCAGCAGCGTTCGGCGATCCTCGAGGATGCTCCTGACCGCCCTGAAGGCGACCTGTATTGCCGTGTGCCCCAGGAATCGCAGTTCAATGTGCGGGGTGCCCGCAACACACCGTGTGCGAGTGTGCCGGGCAAGCGTGCACCGACGGTCGCGATGTGTAAGAGCGACGAACAGTACGTGCCGCTCAACGACGGCCTGAACTGGAAGGGCGACCCGAATGCCACCTTGTCAGGGCAGCCTGTCCCGCAGTTGCCGCCTCAGCCCGCATCCCCCGCGCCGCCGGCGCTGCCGGCCGCCGCTTACGATCCGGCGACCGGGAGTTACACCGGTCCCGACGGTCGGCGCTCGACTCAATCGGACCTGGCGGTAGGCGCAACGGGAGACAGGTCGTGGCAGGACATGCTGCTGCCGCCCTGATACAGCGCCTGCCCTCCGGTGGTGCCGTAATCAGCGCTCGCGCAGGCCTTCGACGAATGCCGTGGCCTCATCCCAGCGCGGCAGCAGTCCGACCGCTTGCGCCTCGGCGAGGGTGGGGGCGGCCCGGTCGCGCTCGGACAGGATCAACTCGCCGTCGTAAGGCCAGTCGATCGCCAGCACTGGGTCCAACGCATTGACGGTGTGCTCGCGGGCCGGGTCGTATGGGGCCGAGCACAGGTAGGTCACCGTCGAATGGTCCTCCAGGGCAAGGAACGCGTGGCCGAGACCCTCGCTGAGATACACCGAACGATGGGCGCGATCATCGAGTCGGACCGCATCCCACTGACCGAAACTGGGAGACCCGACCCGGATGTCGACCACGACGTCCAGGACAGCACCCCGGGCGCAGGTTACGTACTTCGCCTGGCCGGGCGGTAGTTGGGCGAAATGCACGCCGCGCAGCACCCCGGCGTGCGACACCGAGCAGTTTGCCTGCCGCAACTGCAGCCGATGCCCGGTCAGCTCGGTGAACTCCGCCTCGGTGAACCACTCATGAAAGCAGCCGCGGGCATCGGAGTGCACCACCGGTGTCAGTTCCCAGGCGCCGGGCACCGACAGCGCGCGGGCTGTCATCGCTGCCGCTCGGCGTACTTCGATTCCACCGCGTCTTTGATTGGTGCCCACCAGGATTGGTTGGCCCGGTACCAGTCGATGGTCTCCCGCAAGCCGGCCTCGAAATCGGTGTGCTCAGGTTTCCAGCCGAGTTCCTCACGCAGCGGCGCGGGGTCGATCGCGTAGCGCAGGTCGTGGCCGGCTCGGTCGGTGACGTGGTCGAAGTCGTCGGGGGAGCGGTCCATCAGTGCCAGGATGGTGCGCAGCACGGTGAGGTTGTCCTGTTCACCGTCGGCGCCGATGAGATACGTGCGGCCGACCTGGCCGTCGAGAAGGATGCGCCACACCGCGCTGTTGTGGTCCTCGACGTGGATCCAGTCCCGGACGTTGGCTCCGGTGCCGTAGAGCTTGGGGCGCCGACCGGTGAGCACATTGGTGATTTGGCGTGGAATGAACTTCTCCACGTGCTGGTAGGGGCCATAGTTGTTCGAGCAGTTCGAGATCGTCGCGGCCACGCCGTAGGAGCGCACCCAGGCACGGACCAGCATGTCGGCAGCGGCCTTGGTCGCCGAATAGGGGCTCGACGGGTTGTAGGGCGTGGAGTCGGTGAACCGAGTCGGCTCATCGAGCGGCAGATCCCCGTACACCTCGTCGGTGGAGATGTGATGCAGCCGAACACCTTTCTCGGCCGACGCGTGCCGCACCGCTTCCAGCACCGTGAACGTGCCGACCACGTTGGACCGGACGAAGGGTTCGGGATCAGCGAGTGCATTGTCGACGTGGGTCTCGGCGGCGAAGTGCACCACCGCGTCGGCGTCGGCAACCAGCTGTGCAACCAGCGCGTCGTCGGTGACGTCGCCCTGTACCAGCCGGATGGCATCCTCGACCGGGGTCAGCGACTCACGGGTGCCGGCGTAGGTGAGCGAATCGAGCACCGTCACCTCGACGTCGGGGCGTTCCCGCACGGTGGCGTGGACGAAGTTCGCGCCGATGAATCCCGCGCCGCCGGTTACCAGCAACCGCATGCATGGAACCCTAGCGCGTGACCGGTCAGCCGGTGGTGCCCAGTGGTCCGGCCAGCTCCTCCAGCGTCGACATCAGCTCGTCGGGACCGCCGAGAACCTGGATAGCGACATGGTCGCCGCCGGCCTGCAGGTGCTCGGTGAGCCGCGCCGCGATGTCCTCCGGGGTGCCGTAGGCCACCACCGCGTCGATGAATCGGTCGGTACCCGGGTGTTCGAGATCCTCCTCGGTGAAGCCGAGCCGCTTCCAGTTGTTGACGTAGTTCGACAGACCCAGATAGAAGTCGACCGCCGCGCGCCCCACCTCCCGGGCCTTTGCACTGTCATTGGTGAGCACCACTTTGTGTTCAGGGGCCAGCAGTACCGTCGGGCCGACCAGCTCGCGGGCCTGCCCGGTGTGCACCGGGGTGGTCAGGTACGGGTGGGCGCCCGCGGCGCGCTGTGCTGCCAAGTGCAGCACCTTGGGGCCGAGCGCGGCGATCACCCGCCGACTGGTCGGAACCTTGGCCGCGTCGAGCGCGTCGAGGTAGTCGTTGAGTGCCTGGTACGGCTTGGTGTACTGCGCGGTGTGTTCGGGGTGCCCGACACCGACGCCGAGGACGAACCGGCCGGCGAAGGAGTCCTCGATGCGGTGGTAGGACGCGGCGACCTCTTTTGCGTCGGCGGTCCAGATGTTGACGATCCCGGTGGCTACCTGGAGGTTCTCGGTGGCTTCGAGGATCGGTTCGACGAAGGAGAGGTCGGCTGCCGGCGACGCGCCGACCCACACGGTCCCGTACCCGAGTTTCTCGATTGCCGCGGCCTGGTCCGGTGTGACCGGGCTGGGGGTCCACACCCCGAAGCGTCCCAGCGCCGGTTTGAGCGATACGCCCTCGGTCATTGCCATCCTTTCGGTCAGTTCACCCCAACGGGGTCACTACCCATTTCGTGCCGTCTTGACCGTCGAACCGCCGGTCGGGGTGTGCGGGGCCGGGGCCTGCCAGGGCAGCGAGACGATGAACCGGGTGTCGCCGGGCTGGGACTGCACCGTCAGGTGACCGTGGTGTTTCTCCACGACGATGCGCCACGCAAGGTCCAGGCCCAGTCCGGTGCCCTCGCCGAACGGTTTGGTGGTGAAGAACGGGGTGAAGATCCGGTCGATGATGTCCTCGGGGATGCCCGGGCCGTTGTCACCGATCTCGACGACCACGCCGCCGTCGTTGTCCTGGCGGCGGGTCCGGATGGTCAGTGTGCCGTGGCCGTCCATCGCCTGGATTGCGTTGTCGATCAGGTTGGTCCACACCTGGTTGAGATCACCGGGGTAGCACTGCAGCTCCGGTAGCGCCGGATCCTTGTCCCACACCAGGGCGACCGCGTTGTCCTTGCCGACCTTGTCTCCGAAGATCGTCTTGACGGTGCTGTAGAGCAGTTCGTGGACATTCGCGCTCTGATACTCGGCGCGGTCCATCTGCGAATATTGTTTGGCGCCGGCCAGCAACGCCGAGATGCGCTTGCTCGCCTCGGCGATCTGGTTCATCAGCAATTCGTTGTCGATGGTGTACTTCAGCCAGCCGATCGCGCCAGGCAGCGTCGCCGAGCAGTCGACATCGTCGATCGAGGCGGCCACCCGCTCCAGCCAGTCGACGTCAAGCCCGGCCTCGACGAACGTCGGGGCATAATCCCAAGCCGCGGAGATGCCGTGGGTATCGAGCCAGTCACCGATCTGGTCCTCGCGGTCGGAGGTCTCCAGCGCCGAGAGCTCCTGCGACTTCGACTTCGCGACCTGTTCGGCGACCTCGTCCTGGATGCTGACCAGAACCTTCAGCGCGGCCGGGGTGAACTTGCCGTCGGCGAGCATCGCCAGCTTGTGCCGCATCTTGCCGACGCCTTCACGCAGGTCGGCCACCGCCCGCGCGGTGGCACCAGCGGGGTTGTTGAGCTGATGGGTCAGGCCCGCCGAGAGCTGGCCGAGGGCCAGCAGCTTCTCCCGCTGACCCAGGATCTGACGTTGGCGCAGCCCGCCGACCATGTGCCCCTCCAGCAGGTGCACAGCCATCGGGAACTCCTTCTGCATGAACTCCGCGAAGGCCTCGGCGTCGAGCACGAAGAACCGCGACAGGCGCGTCACGCGCACTGAGGCCTGGTAGACGTGCTCCTCGCCGGGTATGTAGGCCGACCAGGCGCCGCAGTAAACCCCGCGTTGCGAGGTCCGGTTGGTCTCGATGTCGACGCCGCCGGAGCGCTTGGACATCACCAGTTCACCGTCGATCAGCACGTAGAAGCAGGTCGCCGGATCGCCTTCGGTGTGGACGGGGCCGGGCTCGAACGTCTGAATGTGGCCGTTGGCGCACAGCGTCGCGAGTTGCTCGTCGGTCAGTGCTTCGAACAGGAACAGGCTACGCAGTTCCTCGGGCAGACACTTCTCACCCATGGCGGGTCCTTCCTACACACGAAGTGACGTAATACAACGTGGATCGCCCAGGGTTGATTCCGACACCGGCGGCTACGTCTCGGCCAGATAGCGGTGCACCAGCATGACCGCCATCGAACCCTCGCCGACGGCTGCGGCGACTCGTTTGGCCGAATCCGCACGGACGTCACCGGCGACGAACACCCCGGGCACGCTGGACTCCAGATGGTGTGGCGGGCGGTCCAGCGTCCAGCCGCTGACATCGCGCAAGTCCGGTCCGGCCAGGATGAAGCCGTGCTGATCGCGCACCACCACGCCGTCGAGCCACTCGGTGCGCGGCTCGGCGCCGATGAAGATGAACATCCGACCGCAGGTGGTTTCCTCGCGTACCCCGGTCTGGGTGTTCTCCAGGCAGATGCCCTCAAGGTGGCCGTCGCCCTTGACCGCGTGCACCACGGTGTGCGGCATCTCCCGGATGTTGTGCTGGCTCCTGATCTGCTGGATCAGGTAGTGCGACATGGAGTCCTCCAGGGTGCGCCGGCTGACGATCGTCACCGATTTCGCGGTCCGCGCCAGATACATCGCGGCCTGCCCTGCCGAATTCGCGCCGCCGATGACATACACCTCGTCGTCGTCGCAGTCGGCGGCCACCGATGCTGTCGCGCCGTAGTACACGCCGGCTCCGGTCAGGTCAGCGCAGCCTTCGGCGGCCAGCTGCCGGTACTCGACGCCCATCGCCAGGATCACCGCGCGCGCCCCGATGGCGCGTCCGTCGGACAGGTGCACCGTGCGCGCGTTGCCGTCCACGGCGAGCCGGACCACTTCGGCCGCGGTGATCAGCTCGGCGGCGAACTTCTCGGCCTGCCGGCGGGCCCGCTCGGCCAGCTGTGCCCCCGACAGACCGTCGGGGAAGCCCAGGTAGTTCTCGATGCGCGAGCTCTGGCCGGCCTGACCACCGGTTGCGGTGCGCTCGATGAGCACCGTTTTGAGACCTTCCGAGGCGCCGTAGACCGCGGCCGCCAGTCCCGCCGGGCCACCACCGATCACGACGAGGTCATAGAAATCCCCGGACGGGGCGGTGCTCAGCCCGAGCGTGGCGGCCAACTCGGCGTCGCTGGGGTCGACGAGCGTCTCACCTTGTTCGGTGATGATCACCGGCAACGTCATCCCGTCCTGGCCGGCCGCCTCCAGCAGCTGCGCACCTCGCGGCTCATCGGAACGGAACCAGGTGTAGTACAGCCGGTTTCGGGCCAGGAATTCGCGCACTTCCGAGGATCGGGCATTCCACGGATGTCCGATGATCTTGGTGTGCGGGATGGCCCGGTCCCCGGTGGACCGCCAGGCGTCGATCAGCGCATCGATCACCGGATACAGCTTCTCCTGCGGCGGATCCCACGGCTTGAGCAGGTAGTGGTCGAGGTCGACGACATTGATCGCGTCGATCGCGGCGTGGGTGTCGGCGTAGGCGGTCAGCAGCACCCGGCGGGCCATCGGGAAGATGTCCATCGCCGCCTCGAGGAACTCGATGCCGCTCATCTGCGGCATCCGGTAGTCGGCGACGAACACCGCCACGGTCTCGCCCCGAAGCTTCAACTCGTTGAGCGTCTCCAGTGCATCGGGGCCCGACTCTGCGCGCACGATGCGGAACTTCTCGCCGTAATGCCTGCGCAGGTCGCGGGCAACGGCGCGCGACACCGCCGGGTCGTCGTCCACGGTCAAGATCACGGGTTTGCGGGGCTGGGGCTGCGATCCAGTCATCGCCTCCAGTATGCGCGGGCTGTCCAGCCGAAATCGGTCGGTGTCACCGCCCGGTGCTGGTGGTGCGTGGCCGATCGGGCGGCGCGTGCGAGGGATGGCGCGCGATGCTGGCGGCGATCACCTGCCGGCGTGCTCGTTGGGCCCGGTCGGCAATACCGCGCATCATCTTCTGCTCCATCACGAAATGCGGGATGTCGAACCAGAAGCGACCGACCGGTCCGCCGCTTCCGCGCACCACCAGCCGGGTCCAGCCGACCTCCCTGCGTAACGTGAAAGACCAACAGCCGGAGGCCTTCTCGCCGCGCTGAAGGCGTTCGTAATCAGCGGGGGAGACGAGCACCAGATGTGACCGCGGTTCGACGGCGGCGACGATCTGGCGGGCCCGCGGCCCGTATCGTCGGGCCAGCCACACCGTGTCGCCCACCTCGATCTGCTGCCATTCCGGGTGGATCGCCGAAGCGTTGTGGATGTCGGCCAGCGCCGCGCGCTCCAGGACGGAGTAGCTGTAGAAGCCGGCACGGTCCTCACCGATCTGGGCCAGCCACGGCCACACCTCGCCGGGCGATGCGTCGATGGTCACCGCTCGGGTGGTCCGCGGTCCCCGCGGGTCGACCAACTCGTCGCCAGGTAGGTGGGCGGCGACCTCGTCGTCACGGGCGCCCCAGCGAAACATCCACGGGCGCACGTGGGCGTGGTAGAGCGCCGCGATGCCGATCACGGCCATGATGTCGGCCAGCAGTGGCCGTTGGGTGCCCATATCTGCCGCCCTCGGCCCGGTCAGCTCGCCGGTTCGACCGGGATGCGTTTCTCCGGGCTTTCGGACTCCTTCAGCGGCACCGACACCTGCAGAATCCCTCTGTCGTAGCTGGCTTTGATGCCGTCCTCGTCGGCCCCGGCGGGCAGTGTCACGGCGCGGGTGAACGAGCCGTAGGAGAACTCCGAGCGGCCGTTGGATTCCTTCTTCTCGCTGCGTTCGGCCTTGATGGTCAACACACCGTCGCGGACGGTGATCTCGACGTCGTTTTCCGGGTCGACTCCGGGGATCTCGGCCTGCAGGACGTAGCTGCCGTCCTTGACGTCGTCCTCGACCTTGATGAGGTGCTTGCCGAACATCGGGCGCAGGCTGGCCCACGACGGCAGGCCCGAGAACAGTTCGGAGACCTCCGGCCACGCGGAGCGGTGATGGTGCTGCACGGCAACGTTGTTCATGTTTCCTCCCGGTAGATCAGCGGGTGTTTGCTCTTTGCATCCGACCACCCATCGGGAGCCGCGGCTAGAGGCGGAAGTCACTCGGAAGGGACGCGCTCGCCGGCACAGGCAGGTTGAGGACCAGCGGCCCTAGCGGGCGCCCATCGGCCGGCGTGACGATGAGCTCATGGCCAACCGCGTACTGAAGGTTCTGACAGTTGCCGGGCTGCTGTACGGCGCGAGGAGGTACTTCCGTGACTGGGGGACCACCAAGGAAGAGTCCGGCGCCACACTGGCCGGCGACGAACTGGTGGCTGCTCCGGTGCTGCAGGCCACCGAGGGGGTCTGGATCGAGGCGCCCGCCGAGCAGGTGTGGCCCTGGCTGGTGCAGATGGGACAGGATCGAGGCGGCCTGTACAGCTTCGAAGTGCTCGAAAACGCAGTGGGCCTGCAATACCGCAACGCCGACCGGATCCATCATGAGTGGCAGGACCTCGCGGTCGGCGACTCCGTCCGGCTGGTCCCGCGCGGCTGGCTCGGCCTGACCGACGGTGTCGAGCTGACGGTCACCGCGATCACCGCCCCGGAGTCGATCGTGCTGCACGCCGCGCCGCCCCGTTTGCCGTGGGAAATGGTGTGGTCGTTTCATCTGTTACCGCGGTGGGAAGACCGTTGCCGACTGTTGATCAGGTCGCGGCTGGCGTTGCGGCACCCTGGCGAGGTCGCGCTGGCCGAGTTGGCCGGGCCGGCCCGGGCCTTCGTCACCCGCGGAATGTTGCTGGGCATCAAGCGGCGCGCAGAGCGCAGCGCCGAACGCGTCGCACCAAGGACCTTCGGCCCTAACGCAGCCGGCGATTGACCGCGTACCAACGAGCCATGAGCAACGGAGCCCAAGCGTCCCCTGATCTCGCCATCGACGTGACAGCCCGCGACGAATCTCCCGGAGTCGTCGAGTACGCACGGGAGAAGATCGCCGGCCTCGCCCGTTTCGCCCACCGGCCGATCGCGCACGCGCGGGTCCGCGTGACCCGCAGCCATGACCTGGCCGTCGGTCGGCCGGTGATCGCGCAGGCCAATCTCGATGTCGCCGGCCGGCCGGTGCGAGCGCAGGTGCAGGCCAATACGGCGCAGGAAGCCCTCGACGCATTGGCCGCGCGGCTGCGCCGCAGACTCGAACATGTCACCGCGCTCTGGGAAGCGCCGAAGGGGCCCGACGCAGCGCCACCGTGGCGGGGCGGGGCGACATTCGACCGGATGCCACGGCCGGTGCCGCGCGGGGGCGATGAGCCCCGCATCGTCCGGCGTAAGACCTTCGCCATGGCGCCCTGCACCGTCGATGACGCGATCGCCGACATGGAGACACTCGACTACGATTTTCATCTCTTCACCGAGATCGGTTCCGGTGCCACGGCAGTCGTGTACCGCGGCGGTCCCACGGGATATCGGCTGGCTTTGGTGGCGCCGGCGCTGGCCGGGGAGGTGGCCCCGTTCACGGCGAAGGTCACGATCAGTCCCCACCCGCTTCCCTGTCTGCGCGAGCAGGACGCGCTGGAGCGACTGGGCCTGCTCGATCTACCGTTTCTGTTCTTCATCGATGCCGCACAGGGCCGGGCCAGTGCGCTGTATCGGCGTTTCGACGGCGACTACGCCGTGATCACCCCGGCGGGATAGCCGCGGTGACCGCGTCCGGCAGGATCCACGGAATCGTCGCGGCGGTCGACGGCTCACCGCCCTCGCAGCGCGCTCTGCGCTGGGCTGCACGAGAAGCTTCGCTGCGTGAGGTGCCCCTCACCGTCGCCCATGTCGAACCGACCGAGGAAATCGGTCCGTGGCTGGATGTGCCGATCAGCGACGAGTACGCGGCCCAGCGTGACCAGCAGGCCGCCGAGATCGTCAAGGCGGCAGCGCAACTCGCATCCGCGGAGTTGGCCGGACGACGTGCGGTCCGCGTCGACGAGCTGATCCTGCCCGGCCCGGTCAAGCGTACGCTGCTCGATCTGTCTCAGGCTGCCGACATGGTGGTCGTCGGCTCCCGGGGGCTCAACGGACTGGAGCGGCTGCTGCTGGGCTCGACCAGCGCGGCACTGGTGCACCACGCGCACTGTCCGGTCGCGGTGATTCACGCAGACCTGCCCGACGAGGCACTGCGCTTCACCGGGCCGGTGGTCGTCGGTGTCGACGCATCCGAGGCCTCCGAACCTGCCGTCGGTCTGGCCTTCGACGAGGCGTTTCGGCGAGGAGTCGAACTCGTTGCGGTGCACACCTGGATGAACCGCGCCGACTTCTACGTCGATGTGGCCGTGCAGGACTTGGCGACCCAGGCTGGCGCCGAGCTCAGTGAGCAGCTTTCCGGGTGGGCGCAACGCTATCCGGACGTCGTCGTGCGCCGCGTCATCGTTCAGGACAATCCTGCCCGCCGGCTGGTCGAAGAATCGCAGCAGGCGCAGCTGCTGGTCGTCGGCAGCCGGGGTCGCGGTGGCTTCGCCGGCATGCTGCTGGGTTCAGTCAGTTGGACTGTGGTCCAGGCCGCGCGCACCCCGGTCGTCGTGGTGCGCCAATCCTGAGCCCGCATTGTCGAGCGCGACGCGCACCCGCACGACGTCACCGTCTCGTCTCTGATCGACCGGCCAGCCGGCGTCGTTGATCACCTCGAGCATCGGCGAGTTCTCGGCGAGAACCATGCCGACCAGGCAATGCAGCCCAGCTGCTTGAGCGCGCCGACCCAGCTCGTAGAGCAGCAACGTGCCGATGCCGCGCTGGTGCTGCTCGTGTGCGACGACCACGGCAACCTCGGCGCAGCCACCGTCGGTGGACTCGACGTAGTCGGCGATTCCGATCAGTTCCTGGGCCTCGAACGCCCCGAGTGCACATGCGTCGTCCGAGGGTGTGGTCAACGACAGTGCCCACTGGCCGATGTAGGTGGGGTATCGGGTGAGGAATCGTAGATAGCGTTCGGCGAGGTCGAGTTCACTGGCGAGGCGGATCACGGCGTCGTAGTCGCCACTGTCGAGTTCGCGCACGGTCACGTGCGGTGGGGGGCGCCGGGGCGGACGGGACGAACTCACCAGAAGGGACCTTAGCCCCTCCCCGCGTGGGGTCGGTACCGACGATGATCGGAATCATCAGAAAGGTCGGACCACTGGCGATACGGAGTCCACCATGCAGACCTTCACCCTGGGTATCGGCGTCTGGGCGCGCCGACTCGCCGCGCGCAATCCCCTGGTCCGCGCCACCGATCGGATGGAAGCCGCGGTGATCCTATTGGTGGCCACGCTGAGCATCCTTGCGATCCCGGTGGCCGGGGCCGTGGGCACCGCCGAATACGACCGTCTGATGGTGACCATCAGCGAGCAGCAACTGACCCGGCAGCAGGTGGAGGCGACCGCGGTTGCCGAAAGCCGGGCGGCGCCCCAGCCCTACCAGATGCGTTACCTCACCGCCGTCGAGTGGGAATTCGCCGGAACCACGCACAGTGACGAGATCCGCACGCCTCGGTTGAGTGCCGGTGACTCGGTGCCGATCTGGATCGACGAGTCCGGCGTTCGGGCGCGACCGCCGCTGACGGGTGAGGATGCCGCCGCAGCAGCGGTGAGCAGCGCGCTCGGCTTCTGGCTAGTGGCTTCGGCACTCGGTGTCGCAGTGTGGCTGGCTGTTCGACTGCGCCTGATACACAACCGGTTTCAGGAGTGGGACCGCGAGCTCGACGACCTGGCAGACAACGGTGGACGTGCAAACAACGCAAGCTAGCCCGGTGATCGTCGGTGTCGACGGATCGCATGCCGCCCTCAACGCGGTTCGGTGGGCGGTCGCCGAAGCGGTGGCCCGGGATGTGTGCCTGCGCCTGGTCCATGCCACTGCCGGTGACCGCGGCGGCCCCGACACCGTTCTGGCCGAGGCGCAGAACGTGGTCAATGCCGGTCCCAGATCACTTCAGGTGCAGATCGATTCGATGGTCGGGTCGCCCGGCGAGGTGCTTGTCCGCGCCTCGTCGGAAGCGGCGATGGTCTGTATCGGGGCACTGCCCGCGGTTGCCGGGGCACCGGCGTTCGGTTCCACCGCACTGTTCCTGGCGGGGCATGCCAAGTGTCCGGTGGCGATCATCCGGACTCGCGCCGACGGCACCGCGCAGACCGACGGGGTGGTCTCGGTGGTGCTCACCGATGATGACCACACCGACGATCTGGTCCACCTGGCGATGCACGAAGGCCGGCTGCGCGGCGCGACAGTTCGGCTGATCGACCAGCGCACCGACAGCTGGGTGCGGCGCTACCCCGACGTCCACGTCGAGCTGGCCGCGGCCGGCACCGGCAGGCAGTACTGCCGCGGTGACCGGAGTGTCCCCGGGCTCGGTCTGGCGGTGGTGGGGACCCGTGAGGCCGCCGAACTCGCCGACATCCAGGTGCCTGCATGCCATCCGATCCTGGGCTACCCGGATTGTTCGGTGCTGCTCATCGGCTCACCGTCGCAGTTCCAACACCTCTGACAGGGGTCGCCGCGGCGTCGGTGCACCCAGATCGCGGGTGGCCGGTGCCGACCCCACCCGCACCAGCACCTGCGGGACACCGGTCGACCCGGTCAGCGATGCGACGATCTCCCGGCTCTCGGGAACCTCGGTGAGATGCGACAACGTGCACGTCGCCAGCCCGGCCAGCGTCGCGTCGAGCAGCACCGAGGACAACAGCTCACCGCACCGCACGGCGCTGTCGCGGGTCTGGTCGGCCGTCGAGAGCACCACGACCTTGGCGCGGTCCTCGCCGATGTCGCTGCCCGGTTCGTCGTGACCGGTCACCGGGAAGTCCCGGCCGAAACCCACCGCTTCGCGTTCGGTGACCGACGGCAATGCTGGGGCGGGAATGCCTTGTGTCACAGCGATATCAGATGTCCAGCCGACGAGTTCGGCGTGGTAGTCGGACTCATAGCGGCGCGCCGACCGGGTCAGCTCGGAGGCCCGGACCAGCGCCGGGCGCGCGTCGGCGGCGATGATGTCCAGCGACACCGCACCGGCCGCAGTGGCTTCACGCAGCCGGGGGAGCAGCAGGTCCCAGCCGTGCGGTTCGGCGAACGGCAGCCGGTCGGTGCGCCGTCGGCGAATGGCCTCGGCACGCTGTCGATGACCTTCGGTGACGAAGTCCATCGGGCTGAAGTCCACAGCGGCCAGGTGATCCCGATTGTTGGGGTTGGGGAATCGGTCGACGTGGCCTACCCAGCCGGCCGCGGCCATGGCCACCCGAAAGTGGTCGAGAGCGGCTCCGCAGCTGATCGCCAGCTCCCGCCCGGTGGGGTCGGTGTACCTCGGCGCCGACGTGTCGTCGAGGAAAATTGAAACGGTAGGCCCCTCGCAGACCCAGCGCCACGGCTGGCTGTTGTGCAGCGAGGGCGCACGGCAGGCCAATGCCACCGCGTCGGTGACGATGTCGATGTCGACGACCACATCGCGCATGGGTAGACCTCCGTTCGCTGGTTCCACCCTGGTCCGGCGGTCCTTGCCCGACCAGGGCCAATGGTCCTCAACCCGGCGCGTCGGACTCGTTCTGCGCGAGGGTGAAGTAGTTCTCCTCTTCCTGGACGAAGTGCAGGCGCAGCAGCGCGTACAGCCCGTAGAGGCAGGCCAGCAGGTCATCGACCTGGTCGGCTTGGATGCCACCTGCCGCCCCTGCCAGCCGAATATGTGCACCGATGCGGTCGGCGAGGCGTTGAATTTCCGCGTGCGTCCGGCTCATCGTCGCGGTGGCTTCGCTGCTGTGCAGCGGTGCGGCCAGCGCTGGGTACAACTCGGTTTCCTCGGCGTGCTCGTGCGGCAGGATCCAGTCGGTGAGCAACGTGTACGACCGCTGCACAGACTGCAAAGCCGCGGCGTCGGCACCGGCGACCAAGCGATCGGCGCTGGCCCGGATCTGGCTCAGCGCGTCGCGCAGTTCCTCGTGCTCGGCGGCGAACTCCTGCAGCATGGCTTCGGTAGCGGCAGCCAACTCCACTTTGGTTCGCGGATCACCCCGCAGCGCGCGTAATGCGTTCAGGATGACTGCGACGTCGATGGCTTCCTGGAGCAGGGCCCCGGCCGCGGGTGGCAGCCAGCCCAGCGCGGCCGCCGTCATCGCGATCAGTGACAGCGTCATCCCGACCACGGCGCTCTGCACCGCGATGCGCCGCGACCAGCGGGCGATGTCCATCGCGTCGGCGAGTCGGTCGAGCCGGTCGGTGGTCAGCACGATGTCGGCGGCCTCCGACGACGCAGTCGCTCCGCGAGCCCCCATGGCGACGCCCACGGTGGCGGCCGCCAGCGCCGGTGCATCGTTGATGCCGTCACCGACCATCACCGTGACCGCACGGACACGCTCGGCGCCGACGGCGGCGACCTTGTCGGCTGGACTTTGTTGTGCGTACACCTCGTCGAGGCCCAACACGGTCGCGACTTCGCGTGCCGGTTCGGGTCGGTCGCCGGTGAGCATCACCAAGCGGTTCAAACCAGCTTCGCGCAGTCGCCTCATGGTGCGGGGGGCCTGGCGGCGCAGCGGGTCCCGGAGCAGGATCGCGCCGATCGGTTGCGCGTCGACGCACACCCAGGCCACCGCTGCGTTGTCCAGCCGGGCCCGGTTGAGCGCCCCCTGCGCCCAAGAGGCGGTGGCGGTGTCCTCCGGTAGCTTGCCGACCGTCACCCGGTGACCCTCCACCGTGGCACTGACGCCGCGGCCAGGTTCCTCGGTGGCCTGCGTCGGCAGCGTCAGACTCAGCTCACGCGCCAGTGCCTCGGCGACGATCGCTTCGGCGAGCACGTGCGGCGACACCTGGTCTACCGAAGCGGCGATTCGCAGGACCTCTCTCCCGTCGCGGTCCGGAGCGGCGACGACGTCGACGACCCCGGGCGCTCCCATCGTCAGGGTGCCGGTTTTGTCCATCACCAGAGTTGTTGCCCGACCCAGGCTTTCCAGCGCAGCGCCGCTTCGGATGACCACACCGGCGCGCGATGCCCGGGACAGCCCTGACACGATGGCCACCGGCGCGGCCAGCAGCAGCGGGCACGGGGTGGCGACCACCAAGACCGCGACGGCCCGGACCGCTGAACCGCTGGCCAGCCACGCGGCGCCTGACATCAGCAGTGCGAGCGGGAGAAAATACATGGCGTATCGGTCGGCGAGCCGCACGACGGGCGCGCTCTCGGCACCTGCCTGCTGAGCCAGTCGCACGATCCCGGCGTAGGTGCTGTTGTCGGCTGTCGCGGTGGCGCGCAATTCAAATACTCCGCCGGCGTTGACCACCCCGCTGCGCACGGCCTCGCCGGCGGGCCGCTCGACGTGCCCGGGTTCGCCGGTCAGCGCCGATTCGTCGAGCACGGCCTGGAATTCGGTGATCCGGCCGTCAACCGGCACCACGTCACCGGGCGCGATCACCAGGATGTCGTCGACGGCGACTTCAGTGATCGGGACGACGCCGACCTGAGTGCCGACGCGGCGACGGGCGAACCGCGGCGCTCGCTCCAGCAGTGCCTGCAGGTCCCGGGTCGCTCGTCGGGTGGCTGCGGCGTCCAGGGCCCGGCCTCCGGCGAGCATCACGGCGATCAGTGCCCCGGCAAGATATTCGCCGACGAGCAGCGTTCCGGTCAGCGACAGCACCGCGATGATGTCGACGCCCAGCCGCCCGTGGCGCAGCGCCGCGACCACCCACAGCACGGCGGGTACGATCGCGACCAGAGTGCCGGCGGCCCAACACGCGTCGGCAACACGGGGCGCGCCGAGCAGCCAGGCGACGCCGCCGGCGCCCAGTGCACCTACGGTGCATACCGCCAGCGTGGGCTCCACGCGCGGGCGCCAGCGAGCCGACTGCGGGGTGGGCACGTCAGCCGCGGATGACGGCGACCGGTGCCAGTGCGGACTCGGCGACCGAGGTGCTCACCGAGCCGAGCAGCATGCTGGCAATACCGCCGCGGCCGCGGCTGCCGACCACCACCATCTGTGCGTTCTTGGACTCGTCGATCAGCCAGCGGGCCGGCCGGTCGCACACGATCCTGCGGTGGACGACGACATCGGGGTAGCGCTCCTGCCATCCGGCCAGCCGCTCGGCGAGAATTTCATGGCCTTGTTGTTCGTACTGGTGCCAATCCATCCCGAGGATCGGGAAGACCGCCACATCGCTCCAGGCGTGCAGAGCCACCAGGTCGACTCCGCAGCGTGACGCCTCGTCGAATGCGTAGGCTGTCGCGCTCTCCGATGCCGGCGAACCGTCGACACCGAGCAGAATCGGCAAGGTGTGATCGGGCCGTCGAACCGCCCCTTCCCTGGTGACCACGACGGGACACTTGGCGTGGTGCAGCAGCGAGCGGCTGACCGACCCCAGCACGGCGCCCCCGACAGGTCCCAGTCCGCGGCTGCCGATCACCAGCAGGTCGGCCTCGGCGGATGTGTCGGTCAACTCGGTGACGACGCCGTCGTGGCGGATCTCGGTGTGGACCGTCACCGGCGCGGAGTCTCCGAGGGCCGCGTCCAGCGTCTCTCGTGCGTGTTTGAGCACCCGCGCGGCGTTGTCTTCCTGCCATTCGTAGAAGCTCAGCAACGGTGCTTCGATCGGCCAGGTGACGATGACTGGGGAGACCACATGCATCAGCGTCACCGGCCGTTGGCGCAGTGCGGCTTCGTGAGCCGCCCACCGCACCGCAGCATGGGACTCAGGTGAGCCGTCGATACCGACGAGGATGCCGATGTCGTTGAGTTTCTCGGGCATCTCGCGTCTCCTTGGTGAGCTCGACGGGTTAGGAGCGAACGACCAGCGCAGAGGACGTGCCGTGGCGCAGCACCGAATGGCCCGACCCCAAGATCTGGGCGACCTCGTCGGCCTCGGCGCTGCCGATCACCGCCAACAGCACCGGCTCGTCGTGCTTCTTGAGGAATTGGGCGACGTCTGCGTGGTCGACGATCGGGTAAATGTGCACATCCGGGTACTGGTCACGCCACGGGCGGATGCGTTCCTCGAGCGCCTCGGCCGAGTTCGCATCGCGCCCCTCGCCCAGGGCCAGCACTGGGGTACGGCGCAGTTCTGCTTCCTGTAGCGCGTGTTCGACGACGGCGGGGTTGTCCGGCCGGTCGTTCACCGCAACCAGGATCCAGCTCAGACCCTGTGCGCTCAGGTGTAACTCGGGCCGGATGACAGCGACCGAGCAGTGCGCCTTCTCGGCCACCTCGGCGGCGGTCGAGCCCAAGATCGACCGTGCGTAGCGGCCGATGCCGACCGAGCCGACGCACACCATCGCAGCATGCGCGGATTGGGACACCAGCGCCGCGGCGGGCGGCCCGTCGACGATCTCGGTCTCGACCTGAACCGGTCTGCCGGTGGCTTCGAGCGCTCTCTTGGCCTCGCGCAGACACTCACGGGCATGGCGTACCTGTTCGGCGTACTCCGGTGCGCTCAGGCCGGTCGGCTTGATCGCGTAGATCAACCGCAGCGTCGTCTCCCGGGCTGCGGCTTCCTCGAGGGCCCACAACGCGGCCCGTCGAGCCGCTGCCGATCCGTCGATACCGGCGATCACCGGTGGGGGCGCGCTTTCGGGTGTCATGGGGTTCTCCGTTCCAGGGCGTACCTCAACGCTATTGAGCTTTGCCGGTGTGGCCCTAGGGCCTTTGGTCATTCGTCGAGGCAATCCGGTGCGCACCGAGTCGTGGTGCGGCAACGATGAAGACCTGCCATTGAAAAGGAGCGTGGGTGATGGGGCTTCCGGTGCTGGTCGATCCGAGGCGTTTCGACGCGGTGATCCTCGGGCCACAGGCCGGTGTGAGTGCCGAACTGGTGCGGCAACTGCAAGCCGTGGACATCAGCGTGGCGACCGTCGACAGCACACCCGATGCGCAGATGCTGTGTGACGCCGCCCGCGCGCTCGGGGTCCGGCCGTCGCGGTGTGTGGTCATCGACGCCGACCCGGCCGGTGTGACCGCCGCACGCGTGAGCGGCTTCGCGCTGGTCATCGGCGTGGCCGCGGCAGGCAGCGCAGAGCGTCTGCATCGCTGCGGCGCCGACGTCGTGGTCCCCGACCTGGTGTCGCTCGCAGTTCGTGACGGATTCCGGCCCATCTCTGCCACCGCCGATGCGCTGCGGTCCTACAGCGAGATCGCACCGCTGGTCGAGACACGCACGCCGGCGGTGCTGCTGGACTTCGACGGGACGCTCTCGGAGATCGTCGGTGACCCGGGCACGGCCTCGCTTGTTCCCGGAGCCCGCGAGATTCTGGAATCGCTGGCTGCGCGGTGTCCGGTTGCGGTGATCAGCGGCCGTGAACTCGACGACATCCGTGACCGGGTCGGTGTCCCGGGCATCTGGTATGCCGGCAGCCACGGTCTGGAGCTCTGGGCTCCTGACGGAACCCGCCAGCAGAGCCAGACCGGTGCCACCCAAGCGCAGGTGCTCGCGACTGCGGTGGCCGAACTGCGGGCCGGCCTGGCCGGAATCGACGGTGTGCTGATCGAGGACAAGCGGTTCACCGTGGCTGTGCACTACCGGCACGTCGCCGCCGACCGAGTCGATCAGGTGATCGCTGCCACGCGGACCGTCGGCCAGCGGTGCGGCCTACGGACCGCGGACGGACGCAAAGTGATCGAACTGCGCCCGGACACCGACTGGGACAAGGGCACAGCAGTGGACTGGATCCTCGACCAGATCGACGGTACGGAACTGTTGCTGCCCCTCTACATCGGCGATGACCTCACCGACGAGGACGCCTTCGATGTCTTGCGCCACAAAGGTATTGGTGTCGCGGTGCGCAGCGCCGAATCCGGGGACCGCAGGTCGGCCGCGCGATATGCCCTCGACGGTCCCGAGGCCGTCTGCCGATTCCTGGTGCGGTTGTCCGATCAGCTGGCCGTCGGCCAGAACCCCACCAACGACCCGTGGACGCTGATGTTCGGCGCGTATCGGCCGGCCGACGAGCGGCTCCGGGAGACGCTGTGCACGCTGGGTAACGGGTACCTGGCGGTGCGGGGTGCGGCGCCGGAGTGTGAAACAGGGGAAAATCACTATCCGGCAACCTATGTCGCGGGAATCTACAATCGCCTCACCGATCAGGTCTCGGGTGTCGACATCGACAACGAGAGTCTGGTCAATCTGCCGAATTGGCTGCCGTTGACCTTCCGCATCGATGATGGTCCGTGGTTCGACATCGACGATGTCGAGGTCAGGTCCTACGTGGCGACGGTCGATTTCCGTCGGGCCATCTTGGTGCGCGAGTTCGTGGTGTGCGACCCCACCGGACGTATCACCAGGATTGCCCAGCGCCGCTGCGTGGCGATGCACCGGCCGCACGTGGCGGCGATGCAAACCACCGTGCATGCCGAGAACTGGTCAGGACGACTGCAATTCCGATCGGTCATCGACGGCGGCGTCCGCAATCTCGGGGTCGAACGGTATCGGGAGTTGTCCGCACAGCACTTGGTGGTGGACTCCATGCGCGAAGTCTTGTGCGATTCCGTGCTTTTGGAGTGCCATACCAGTGAGTCACAGATTCGGGTAGCGGTGGCGGTGCGTCACCGGTTGGTCGATCTGACCGCCGAGTGTCAGGTTCATCGCGATGTGAACCGGATCGGTCACGACATGGCCGTCGAGGTCACCTCGGGTTCGGCGGTCACCGTGGAGAAAGTGGCGGCCATCTACACCAGCCGCGACCACGGGATCTCCGGGCCGGTCGCCGCGGCCGAACGCGAACTGGCCAACATAGGGGACTTCGACGAGCTTTTCGAGGGTCATCGGCTGGCCTGGACTCATCTGTGGGAGCGGTTCAACGTCGACCTCGGCAACGAGCCCGACCTGTTGCGGCTGGTGCGTCTGCATCAGTTGCACCTGTTGCAGACGCTCTCGCCGCACACCGCCGACCTCGATGTCGGGGTGCCTGCGCGCGGCCTGCACGGCGAGGCCTACCGCGGGCATGTGTTCTGGGACGAGCTGTTCGTGTTCCCGGTGTTGAATATGCGCTTGCCGAAAGTCACGCGCTCGCTTCTGCTCTACCGGTACCGCCGACTGCCCGAGGCCCGCCGCGCTGCCCGGCAGGCCGGCTACCGGGGTGCGATGTTTCCATGGCAGTCGGGCAGCGATGGGCGCGAGGAGAGCCAGCGTCTGCATCTGAATCCGCGGTCGGGGCGGTGGAACCCCGACGCCAGCGCCCGCGCCCATCACGTCGGACTGGCGATCGCCTACAACGTCTGGCAGCACTATCAGGTCACCGGAGATATCGGGTTCCTGATCGACTACGGGGCGGAGATGCTCGCCGAGATCGCCCAGTTCTGGGTCAGCGCCGCGACGTTCGACCCGGCACGCGACCGCTATGTGATCCGTGGCGTGATCGGGCCCGACGAGTTCCACTCCGGCTATCCCGGCCGGGATTACGAGGGCATCGACAACAACGCGTACACCAACGTGCTGGCGGTGTGGGTGATCGTCCGGGCGCTGGAGGCGCTGGAACGGCTGCCGCTGAGCTACCGGCTGGCCCTGCTGGAGATGCTGCAGGTCGACGACGACGACCTGCGGCGTTGGGAAGACGTCAGCCGGCGGATGTTCGTTCCGTTCCACGCCGGGGTCATCAGCCAGTTCGAAGGTTATGCCGACCTCGAGGAACTGGACTGGGACGGTTACCGGGCACGCTATGCCGACCTGCAGCGGCTGGACCGGATCCTCGAAGCCGAGGGCTCGAGCGCGAACAACTACAAGGTGGCCAAACAGGCTGATGTGTTGATGCTGTTCTACCTGTTCTCGGCCGACGAGCTCTACGAATTGTTCGACCGGCTGGGCTACTCGTTGGCCCCCGAACAGATCCCGGCGACCATCGGCTACTACCAGAAGCGCACTTCACACGGCTCCACCTTGAGTGCGGTGGTGCACTCCTGGGTACTCGCCCGCGGCGACCGGCGCCAAGCCATGCACTACTTCCGTCAGGTGATGGCCTCCGACGTGAGCGACATCCAGCACGGCACCACCGCGGAGGGCATTCACCTGGCTGCGATGGCCGGCAGCATCGATCTGCTGCAGCGCTGTTTCACCGGCCTGGAGTTGCGGCGCGACCGCATCGTGGTGGGGCCGCTGTGGCCCACCTCGCTCGGCCGGCTGACGTTCACCTTCCGCTACCGCGGGCATCGACTGCGGATCAGCGTCGTCGGGCGAAGTGCCACGCTGAGTGCCGAACCGGGCGACGCTGCGCCGGTGCTGGTCGAATGTCGAGGCGATAGCAGGGAACTGGCCGCCGGGCGCTCCGTCGAGTTCGCGCAGTGACGGGCGAACTGGGGACCTTGTGCCATAGCCGAGCCGGTTCGGCGCTGCCTATGGTCGAATCATGACCGACAACACCTCACCGATCACCGTCCTTCCGGCCTCGCAATGCTGGGACCTGCTGGCCGGCGTCACGCTGGGTCGCCTGGTCACCAGCGTCGACGGCAATCCGGCGATCTTTCCGGTCAATTTCGTTGTACACAACCGCAGCATCCTGTTCCGCACCGCGCAGGGCACCAAGCTGGTCAGCGCGGCGATCAACAACAACGTCCTGTTCGAGGCCGACGACCACGACGCCGCGCAGGGCTGGAGCGTGATTGTCGCGGGCACGGCGCGCTCACTGCGCGACGACGAAGAGATCGCCGAGGCCGAACGTGCCGACCTGCTGCCGTGGACGCCGACGGAGAAGCCGCATTTCGTCCAGATCCGCCCGCTCAGCATCACCGGCAGACGGTTCGTGTTCGGTCCCGCGACCGCACCCGCACCGGCCGCCGAAGATCCCGTTCTGGGATGACCCTCGCAGAACGGGAGCCGTCATGACGAGTATTGCCCAGGAATCGCGCAGCGAAGGATCCCGGCGGGTCTTTCGGGATCGTCGGGAAGCCGGCCGGGTGCTGGCCGGAATGCTCGGCGGGTACCGCGGCAGAACGGGCCTGGTGGTTCTCGGACTGGCCCGGGGCGGCATTCCGGTCGCCTGGGAAGTCGCAGCGGCCCTCGGTGCCCCGCTGGATGCCTTCATCGTGCGCAAGCTCGGCGCCCCCGGGCACGACGAGTTCGCCATGGGAGCGTTGGCCAGCGGCGGACGTCTGGTGGTCAACGACGACGTCGTGCGTGGCCTGGGGGTGTCGCCTCAGCAGGTCCGCGAGGTCGCCGAGCGGGAAGGGCGTGAACTGCTGCGCCGCGAGGCCGCCTACCGGGCCGGCCGGCCACCACTCGAACTGGCCGGTAAGACGGTGATTCTGGTCGACGACGGTCTGGCCACCGGGGCCAGCATGCTCGCCGCCGTACAGGCGCTGCGCGAGCTGGATCCCGAGGAGATCGTCGTCGCCGTCCCCGCCGCGCCGGAATCCACCTGTCGCGAGTTCGCCGGGCTCGTCGACGACGTCGTCTGCGCGTCGATGCCCACCCCGTTTCTCGCGGTCGGGGAGTCGTTCTGGGACTTCCGACAGGTCAGCGACGACGAGGTGCGCGAGCTGCTCGCCACCCCCACCGTCGGGATGCCCACGGCGCGGATCCGGCTGGCCGAAACCCCGGCCGAGGCGATCTTCCGCAGCGCCGTCGACGCGCCGGGCGGCATGCCACCGCGGGAGACCCTCGACGAGCTGATCGGTGACGCCCGCATCGTGCTGATCGGCGAGAGCTCGCACGGCACGCACGAGTTCTACGAGGCGCGCGCCGAGATCACCAGGTGGTTGATCGAGGAGAAGGGCTTCTGCGCGGTTGCTGCCGAAGCGGACTGGCCCGACGCCTACCGGGTCAATCGTTACGCCCACGGGCAGGGCGACGACGGGTCGGCAGAGGAGGCGTTGAGCGGGTTCGAGCGGTTCCCGGCCTGGATGTGGCGCAACACCGTGGTTCGCGATTTTGTCGGATGGTTACGGGCCCACAATGCGCAGCGCCGGACCGAAGGCAAACGTGCGGCCGGGTTCTACGGGCTGGACCTCTACAGCCTGCACCGGTCGATCCGCGAGGTGGTCGACTACCTCGACGACGTCGACCCCGTCGCGGCGCGCCGAGCCCGACAGCGGTACTCCTGCTTCGAGCACACCTCGGCCGACGATGGCCAGGCCTACGGCTATGCCGCAGCGTTCGGTGCTGGGGTGTCCTGTGAACGCCAAGCGGTCGAACAGCTCGTCGAACTGCACCGCCACGGGCTGGAGTATCTGCGTCATGACGGCCTGCCGGCCGAAGACGAATTGTTCTACGCATTGCAGAACGCGCAGACCGTCCGCGCCGCCGAGGCCTACTACCGCGCCATGTTCGGGGCGCGGGTCAGTTCCTGGAATCTGCGGGACCGACACATGGCCCAGACGCTGGAGGCGTTGCTGGGGCACCTGGACCGGCATCTGGACCGGCGCGGTGGAGTCGAACCGGCGCGGATCGTGGTATGGGCACACAACTCGCACGTCGGCGATGCGCGCGCCACCGAGGTCGGTGCTGATGGGCAGTTGACCCTCGGGCAGCTGGTGCGCGAGAAGTTCGGCGAGGCGGCCCGACTGATCGGCATGACCACCTACTCCGGCACGGTGACCGCGGCCAGCCAATGGGGCGGGATCGCCGAACGCAAGGTGGTGCGCCCGGCACTCAACGGCAGCATCGAAGAACTGCTCCACGAGGTCGACCGGCCCGCATTCATGGTGTCCGGGGCGATCTGCCGGGCGGCCGCCGAACCGCTGGACACCGTGCGGCTGGCGCGTGCCATCGGAGTCATCTACCAGCCCGCGACCGAGCGGCAGAGCCACTACTACCACGTCCGGCCGGGCGGGCAGTTCGATGCGATCATCCACATCGACACCACCACCGCACTGCAGCCACTCGAGGTCACCAGCAGGTGGGTCGCCGGAGAAACCCCGGAAACCTATCCGACCGGCCTATGACTGCTCCGCCGATCGTCACGCTGACGTTGAACACCGCCCTCGACGTCACCGCCGACGCCGACGACGTCGTCGCGACCCAGAAGATCCGTTGCCGCGCCGAGCGGTACGACGCGGGCGGCGGTGGTGTCAATGTGGCGCGTTTCGCCCACGCGCTCGGGATGCCGATCTCGGCGGTTTTCACTGCCGGGGGTGCGACAGGTTCGCAGGTCACCGACCTGATCACCGCCGAGGGGGTAGCTGCTGTGCCGGTGGCCATCCGGGGGGCGACGCGGGAGAGTTTCACAGTCAACGAACTCGCGAGCGGTAAGCAGTATCGGTTCATCTTCCCCGGTCCCACGCTGACGTCCGGGGAGCAGCAACAGTGCCTTGCGGCGCTGCGGCGGGCCGCAGTGTCAGCGCAGTTCGTGGTGGCCAGCGGCAGCCTACCGCCGGGGGCTCCGCCGGATTTCTATCAGCGCGTCGCCGACATGTGCAGTCAGACGCAGGCAGCATTGATCCTCGACACGTCCGGGGGCGGGCTCAAGTACGTGACCTCGGGTGTGTACCTGCTCAAGCCCAGTCTGCGTGAGCTGCGCGAATGTGTCGGCCGTGCACTGCTGACACAGGACGAACAGGTCTGTGCTGCAGGGGAACTCATTGATGGCGGGCTCACCGACGTCGTCGTGGTGTCATTGGGCGCCGCCGGTGCGCTACTGGTCACCCGCGAGGGCGCCGAACATTTCCCGGCACCTTCGGTGGCTGCTGTCAGTGAGGTCGGCGCCGGTGATGCGATGGTTGCCGGTATCACCGTCAGCCTTGCTCGGGGCCAGACATTGCGCCGTGCCGTGGGGTACGGCATCGCAGCGGCGACAGCCAAACTCCGGACTCCGGGAACCGCGACGTTCCTGCGCGACGATGTCGACCATCGTTTCGGGGAGTATCTGTCCTGCGTCGATCAAGTGAGGTGAGAATTTCCGTCGAGGGCGAGTGGACGGGTTCGGGGAGTGGCACTATGGGACCCGTGACCGACTGGGGGAAGTCGGACGCTGGTACCGGTATGCGCCCGTTGCGGGAGACACTGTCCCAGCTCCGCCTTCGCGAACTTCTCAACGAGGTTCAGGACCGCGTCGAACAGATCGTCGAGGGCCGGGACCGCCTTGATGGCCTGCTCGACGCGATGCTTACCGTCACCTCGGGCCTGGAACTCGACGAAACGTTGCGCACCATCGTCGGCACCGCGGTCGAGCTGGTGGACGCCCGCTACGGAGCGCTGGGAGTCCGAGGTCACGACCACGAACTCGTCGAGTTCATCTACCAGGGAATCGACGAGACGACGCGGGAGCACATCGGTCATCTTCCGGAGGGGCGCGGCGTGCTCGGGGTGCTCATCGACGATCCGAAGCCCATCCGGCTGGACAACATTTCCCAGCACCCGGACTCGGTGGGTTTCCCCGATCACCATCCGCCGATGCGGACATTCCTCGGAGTGCCGGTACGCATCCGTGATCAGGTGTTCGGCAATCTCTACCTGACCGAGAAGGCAGGTGGGCAACCGTTCAGCGAGGACGACGAAGTCCTGGTGCAGGCACTGGCCGCCGCAGCGGGCATCGCCATCGACAACGCCCGGCTCTACGAGCAGTCCAAGATCCGGCGGTCCTGGATCGAAGCCACCCGTGACATCGGCACCGAGATGCTCTCGGGGGTCGATCCGTCGACGGTGTTCCGGCTGGTGGCCGACAAGTCGCGCCAGCTTAGCGGCGCCCAGTCCACGCTGGTCGCGGTGCGTTCGGACCTCGACGACCCGGACGGCGAGATCGAGGAGCTGCTGGTGGTGGCCGCCTCGGGTCACGGGCTGGCGGCCATCCCGGCGGCCATTCCGACGGCGGGCAACGTGATCGCCGAGGTCTTCGCCAGCGCCACCCCCCGACGTTTGGATGCTCTCGTCCTTGATGCCGCGGTCTCGTGGCCGGGGCCGGCCCTGGTTCTGCCCCTGCGCGCCAGCGGCACCGTCGCAGGCGTGCTGGTCGCGCTGCGGCCCGAGGGTGCCGCGCCGTTCGACGCCGAGGAGCTGGACATGGTCGCGGCATTCGTCGACCAGGCGGGGCTGGCGTGGCGGTTGGCCACCGCCCAGCGTCGGTTGCGGGAGGTCGATGTGCTCACCGACCGGGACCGGATCGCGCGCGACCTGCACGACCACGTGATCCAGCGGTTGTTCGCGGTGGGCCTGACGCTGCAGGGCACGATCCCGCGAGCACGCACACCGGAGGTCCAGTCCAGGCTTACCGAGTGCGTCGATGATCTACAGCAGGTCATCCAGGAGATCCGTACCGCGATATTCGACCTGCACGGTGGCCAGGGCGGCAGCACCCGCCTGCGGCAGCGACTCGACGAGGCCATCGCCGCCTTCGCCACCCCCGAGGTGCACGTCACCGTTGCGTTCTCCGGCCCTTTGTCGGTGGTCGACGCGGTCCTGGCCGATCACGCCGAGGCCGTGGTGCGCGAAGCGGTCAGCAACGCCGTGCGTCATGCCGACGCGACGTCGTTGTCGGTCAGCGTCGTCGCCGGCGATGAGTTGTGCATCGAGGTCGTCGACGACGGCTGTGGCATCCCTGCCGACATCACCGGCAGCGGGTTGAACAACCTGCAGCGGCGCGCGGCCGAGGTCGGCGGCACCTTTGCCATCGAGGCGGTGCCCTCCGGCGGCACCCGGCTGAGCTGGCAGGCGCCGTTGCGCTGAACGGTCCCGGGCTGACCCGGTAGGACTTTCGGCCTCCGCATCAAGGGCCGCAAAGCCCTATCGGATCGCGCCGGTCTGCGCGAACATCTGCTCAGCGAAGGGAGGACGTATGCACGCCGAAGTGGGGGACTGGCTGGTCATCAAGGGTTTGACGGTCGACCGGCCCGAGCATCGAGGCCTGATCACCGAGGTGCGCTCGCGCGACGGCTCGCCGCCATACGTCGTGCGCTGGCTCGATTCCGAGCATGAAGCCGTGGTGTTTCCGGGTCCGGATGCGGTGGTCGTCACCGCCGCTGCCCAGCACCAGGCCGACGCCCGCGCGCGCCGCCGATTCGGGGCCGTCCAGTCGGAAATCCTGCGCCGCACCAAGCATTAGGCAACGGCACGGAAACGTAGTCTGCGCTCCACCACCGCCCGGGCCACCGTCGGCAGCGGTTGGTCGTACCGATAGGCGTGCGCGCGCAGCCGCACCAGCGCATCGAGCACCGAGATTCCCAACTGCACCGACACCATTCCGGCCGCTTGATGTACCTCTGCCCGCCACAGCGCCGTGACCTGGCCATCGACGATCGCGTCGTCGCCAGAACAATCGACACCGCTGCGTGCGTCGAGTACCAGCAGCAGCGCGGTGTCGGCGTAGACCAGGGCGTCCACCAGATCGTCGCGGCCGAAGTCGCGGGGGGCGTCGCTGTAGAGATTCAATGCCCCGACCTGGATGGCACCCAATGCCAGCGGAAAGCTATGAATGGCACGCACATTGAGGGGGGCCGCCTGCACCGCGAATACCGGCCACCGTCGCTGGGAGGTGGCCGAGGCCAGGTCGTCGACCAGGACCGGCTGCCCGGTAGCCGAGGCATCGATGCCCGGTCCCTCGCCGACGGTGGCTTGCAGTCCGTCGGCTTCACCGGCGTGGTCGCCGACACAGTAGAACGGCTCCAATGTCTGCGGGCCCGTTGCCAGCATCAGGCCGGCGCCGCTGACAGCCAGCGCTTCGATGCACTCGACGCACGCATGGCCCGGTGCGAGCGGTTCTTTCGCGCGCATGGCGCGCAGCGCCACCGCGGTCCAGATCCGGGTGGCGCGATCAGGTTCCATAAAGGTCGGTCACCGCCTCCCACTCGGCGATCTGGGGTGCGGATGTGCTCGATCCCAGAACCGGACGACTTCTTGCACGGATTCTGCAGGGCCATCAACTGTCCGGCCCAGAGGTCTTTTGGCCCGAGATTGGCGACTTAGGCCCCCAGCGCCGCTGCGGTGCGCGGCCCTACCGTCACGACATCGGCACGTCGAAGGAGACCAGATGTCGGCACCCTCAGCAGTTCACGGAGTCGTCGTCGGGATCGACGGGTCCGCGTCGTCGCTGTCGGCCGTCCGCTGGGCGGCTCGCGACGCCCAGCTACGCGAGGTGGGGCTCACCCTCGTCCACGTCGACGACGCCCCCGAGGCCGGCGCCGAGGCTGACGCAGTACTCGGCCAGGCCGAGGCGGCGGCACTGACCGTCATCGGAAGCCAGCCCTCGTTGATCGACAACCGGCACGCCCACGGCAAGCCGGTCGACGAACTCGTCGAAGCCGCCAAAGAAGCGCAGCTGATCGCTGTGGGATCGCGCGGTCGCGCAGGGCATCTGCGTCAGCGCATCGGTTCGGTCGGCGTCGGACTGCTCCACCACGCGCACTGCCCGGTCGCCGTCGTCCACGGTGACGAGCCGCCGCGGCGTGGTCCCGGCCGTAAACCGGTTCTGGTCGGAATCGACGGGTCCAAGAGATCGGTGAGCGCGGCGGCTGTCGCCTTCGACGAGGCGTCGCGGCGAGCCACCGACCTGCTGGCGCTGCATGTGTGCAAGGACGCCGACAACCCGACAATGCGCCACAGCGATTTCGCGATGATCGAACACGAAGCCGAGGAGTTCCTGCGGAAGTCACTGACCGAACTGCAGCAGCAGTACCCGGGCGTGACGGTGCACTACCTGGTGCGGTTCGAGAACCCGGCCCGCCAGCTTCTCGTACAGGCCGAACGCGCGCAACTGATCGTCGTCGGTAGCCACGGCCGGGGCGCGGTCGCCGGCAAGCTGCTCGGCTCGGTCAGCACCGCAGTGGCCGAGCAGTCGCGTATCCCGGTCATCGTTGCGCGGCGCTCGTAGCCGGCGCGCCCCTGAGCACATCTCCCCAGACGGTATCGACGACGACGCCGAGTGTTTCGTCGTCGGCCGGTATCGGGCGTCCTTCGGCTCTGGCGAGTAGGGCGGTTGCCAGACGTAACGGATCGACGTTGTGGTGGCGCGCGGTTCCGACGATGTCGAGCAGCGCGTCATCGAGGCTGCACTGCTGCAGGGCCACCAGCACACCTTCGGCGGCGCACAGCGTGCGGCGCGCGTCGCGTTGTCGGTCAATTGTCATGGAGGGTCCCTTCACCGGTTACCAGGCCGAACTTGACGTAATGCTGGATTCTGAATCGCTGGAAGGCTCTCCGGCGATGTGGCGGAAGTTCTTGGGCAGCGGTTGCGGCATCGATGATGCGCGGGTCGACCACATCGAAGGTCCGGCCGTCGGCGGTGATCGTCGCGGTGCCGGCCGCCAACACATTGCGCAGCCAGTCGACATCGGTGCCGTAGGGCAACGGGGTGATGAAGCCATCGGATACTCGTACCGCGACGACCGGAGTGGTGTGGGTTGTGCCGGTGCGGCGTCCCGTATGCCGGATCGCTGCGGCATACCAGTGCCGTCGGCCGGCAAGCAACAACATCACCGGATTGAGGACGTGTTTGTTGAATGTCCGCACGGCGTTGTTGGCTGCACGGGTGGATTGGCGTGGCATGACCCGATGCTCACCGAGAACGCGTGGAGGCAGGCAGGGTCATGCGGGCACCGTTGTAGGGACCTTCGGCACCTTCCGACAATGGTGACTTTCGTCTCTATTTCCGGGGGCCGCCCGGATGAACGATGAGGTCGATGCACCGCCGCAGAGAGAGCACGGGAATGCCCACCACATCGACCGATCGCCTCACCCTGACCCAGCGCCAGCTCGACGACGTCGCATGGGAGTTCCTGCGTTCGGAATTCACCGACGACCGCTATGCGCAATGGCCCATCGACCGCAGGCTCGACGTCTTCCTGCGCCACCGTGGTCACCGCAGGCTGCACGACGACGGAACCGCCTACAGTGCGCTGCTCGAACGCGTGATGGCCAACCTCGGCAAGGCCGCGCAGCAGGGCATACTCCGGTCGTCGAACAGCGGCGCCACGCCATGACCGTCATCCACAAGACCGACCAGGACTGGCAGGTCACTCCCAACCTCGTGGAATACGACAAGGCCCGTTCCGGGTTCGACTGGTCCGATGTGCCGAACGTGTGCGCGGGCATGGGACCCGGGTTGTGCAACATCGCTTACGCGGCCGTGGATCGCCACGCCGAGGGCCCGACGGGAACACGTACCGCGTTGCGCTTCGTCTCCTCGTCGGGCTGGGATGGCGGGCTCAGCGTCCGCGACGTGAGCTTTGCCGAACTGGGCCGGCTGGTCGCCAAGTTCACCGGTGTGCTGCGCTCGGTCGGAGTCCACAAGGGCGGTCGGGTCTACACGCTGCTCGGTCGGTGTCCGGAGCTCTACATCTCGATCCTCGGGGCGCTGCGCAACGGCAGTGTGGTGTCACCGCTGTTCTCCGCCTTCGGCCCCGAGCCGATTGCGACCCGGTTGAGCATCGGTGAAGCCGAAGTCCTGATCACCACCAGAGCGCTCTACCGCAAGAAGGTCGCCGGCATCCGCGACACGCTGACCTCGCTGCGCCACGTCCTGATCATCGACGACCATGCCAGTGAGGGTGCCGGACCGGGCACCGTGAGCTTCTGGCGGTGGATGGATGCGGCCGTCGACGACACCCCGATCGAACCCACCACCGCCGAAGACCCGGCGCTGTTGCACTTCACCAGTGGCACCACCGGAACCCCCAAGGGTGCGCTGCACGTCCACGGTGCGGTCACGATGCACTACATCACCGGGCTCTACGCGCTCGACCTTCATGACGACGACATCTACTGGTGTACAGCAGATCCCGGGTGGGTGACCGGGATGTCCTATGGAGTGATCGCCCCGCTCCTGCACGGCGTGACCTCGGTGGTCGACGAAGCAGAGTTCGACGCCCAGCGGTGGTACCGCATCCTGGAGAGCCAGGGCGTCACCGTCTGGTACACCGCGCCCACCGCGATCCGGATGCTGATCAAGGCCGGAGATGAGCTGGCCGGCGGGTATCGGTTTCCTCGACTGCGGTTTGTGGCCAGTGTCGGGGAGCCGCTCAACGCCGAAGCCGTCTGGTGGGGTAAACGGGTGCTGGGACTGCCCATTCACGACAACTGGTGGCAGACCGAGACCGGCGGGATCATGATCGCCAACACGCCGGCCTTCGACATCAAACCCGGATCGATGGGCAGGCCGCTACCCGGGGTGGAGGCCGCGATCGTCCACCGGGGCGAGGACGGCGACATCGAGGTGATCTCCAGCCCTGACGTCGAGGGTGAACTGGCGCTCAGGCCGGGGTGGCCCTCGATGTTCCGCGGCTACCTGCATCAGGATCAGCGCTACCGCAACGCGTTTTCCGGCGGGCTGTATCTGACCGGTGACATGGTCAAACGCGACCGCGACGGCTACTACTGGTTCGTGGGACGCACCGACGACGTCATCAAATCCGCCGGGCACCTGATCGGTCCCTTCGAAGTCGAGAACGCGCTGACCGACCATCCGGCGGTCGCCGAGGCCGCGGTCATCGGGGTGCCCGATCCGACCGTCGGTGAGGTGGTGAAAGCGTTTGTGACGCTGCGCGACCGCTACCAGCCCGACGAGGCGCTGCAACGCGATCTGCTGGCGCACGCCCGCAAGCGTCTGGGCGCCGCCGTGGCTCCGAAAACCATCGAGTTCACCGAGTCACTGCCGCACACCCGCAGCGGAAAGATCATGCGCAGGCTGCTCAAGGCCCGCGAACTCGGTCTCCCCGAGGGGGACACGTCGACGATAGAGACCAGTGGCGGTGTCACTGCCCCGGCGGTGACCCCGTGATGGACAGCGACCAGGCCCGCGATCTGCTGTCGGACATGGTGCGGGTCCGCCGGCTGGAAGAGAAGTGCGCTGAGCTGTACAGCCAGAGCAAGATCCGCGGATTCCTGCACCTCTACGTCGGTGAGGAAGCGGTGGCCGCCGGCTCGCTGCGCGCGTTGGACACCCAGGACGCCGTGGTCGCCACCTACCGAGAACACGCGCACGCGTTACTGCGCGGCGTACCGATGACGGCGATCCTGGCCGAAATGTATGGCAAGGTGCAGGGCTGCTCGCGCGGCCGGGGCGGATCGATGCACCTCTTCGACGCCGACCGACGGTTCTACGGCGGCAACGCGATCGTCGCCGGCGGACTGCCGCTGGCGGTTGGGCTCGCGCTGTCCGACGCCTACCTGGGCCGGCCCCGGGTGACGGCCTGCTATTTCGGCGAGGGAGCTGTCGCCGAGGGAGCGTTTCACGAATCACTGAACATGGCGGTGCTCTGGCAGCTGCCTGTCTTGTTCTGCTGCGAGAACAACCTTTACGCGATGGGCACTGCACTACGCCACGAGCTGTCGCAGACCGATGTGACCGTCAAGGCCGCCGCCTACAACGTCCCCACCATGGCCGTCGATGGAATGGACGTCGCAGCCTGCCGATTCGCCGCGCAGGAGGCCGTCGACCACATCCGCCGCAGCGGCGGCCCGTTCTTCGTGGAGTTTCGCACCTACCGATTCCGCCCGCACTCCATGTTCGACCCCGAGCTCTACCGCGACAAAGCCGAGGTCGAACAGTGGCGCACCCGGGACCCCATCGCGATGTTCACCGAGCGCTGTCTCGGCGAAGGTTTGTTGGGTCCCGACGACATCACCGCGATCGAAGATGCCGTCGGCGTCGAACTGGACGAGGCGGTGGCCTTCGCAGAAGCCGGAACATGGGAGGACGTCGCAGATCTGCAACGCGATGTGTTGACACCGGCGGGTCAGCGGTCATGAAGACCAGCTACCGCACCGCCGTGCATGACGCGCTCCGCGATGCGCTGCGCGACGACCCACGGGTCCTGCTGATGGGTGAGGACGTTGCACATTACGGCGGCACCTACGCGGTGTCGAAGGGCCTCCTCGAGGAGTTCGGACCCGACCGGGTGCGTGACACCCCGCTGTCGGAGCTGGGGTTCGTCGGGATCGGAATCGGCGCTGCGCTGGGCGGGTTGCGGCCGATCGTGGAAATCATGACGGTCAACTTCAGCCTGCTGGCACTCGACCAGATCGTCAACACCGCCGCTGCGCTGCGTCATATGTCGGGTGGCCAATTCTCGGTACCGCTGGTGATCCGGATGGCGACCGGGGCCGGCCGGCAGCTGGCCGCCCAACATTCGCACAGCCTGGAAGGCTGGTATGCCCACATTCCTGGGATCAAGGTGGTCGCCCCCGCCACGGTGGAGGACGCCTACGGGATGTTGACGGCCGCGCTGCAGGACCCCGATCCGGTGATCGTGTTCGAGCACGTGGCGCTCTACAACACCTCAGCCGACGCCGAACCGCTGGGACCCACCGATCTCGCGCGGGCGGCGGTCCGGCGAGCAGGTTCGGATGTCTCGCTGATCACCTACGGTGGCAGCCTGGCCAAGACACTCGACGCCGCCGATGAGTTGTCGCTGACCGGAATCGACTGTGAGGTCATCGATCTGCGGGTTCTGCGCCCCCTCGACACCGAGACGTTCGTGAGTTCGGTGCGCAAGACGCATCGCGCGGTGGTCATCGACGAGGGGTGGCGCACCGGCAGTCTGGCCGCCGAGATCAGCGCACAGATCACCGAACAGGCGTTCTTCGACCTCGACGCACCAGTGGGACGGGTGTGCAGCGTCGAGGTCCCGGTGCCCTACGCTCGTCACCTCGAAGAAGCGGCACTCCCGCAGCGGGACACCATCGTCATGGCTGTGCGGGAGTTGTTCGGGGGGCCGCGGTGATCGAGTTCGCGATGCCGGCTCTGGGCGCCGACATGGACGAGGGCACTCTCAACGAATGGTTGGTCAAGCCTGGCGACGCCGTCAGTCGCGGCCAGATCGTCGCTGTGGTCGAAACCACCAAGGCTGCGGTGGAAGTGGAGTGCTGGCACGACGGCACGGTCCACGAACTGCTGGTACCTGTCGGGCAGACCGTGTCGGTGGGAACTCCGTTGGCCACCCTGTTGGCGCCGGGGGAATCCGCCGAACAAGCATGCGCCGAGTCACTCGGCGGGTCTGCCACCGAAGCACTGGCCGGGCCCGTCGGGCAGCCGGAGATACCACTCGCCGAACCGGCGGACCGCCCGACGGCCCAGCCTGCGCGGCCGGCCGCGTCACCCGGCCACCGCCGGTGGGTTTCGCCCGCCGCGCGCCGCTTGGCGGCCTCGCTGCACGTCGACCTCGATGCGATCACCGGTAGCGGGCCGCAAGGTGCGGTCACCATCGCCGACGTCGAACACGCCGCAGCATTGCCACCCCATGAGCCAGCGTCGACCCATCAGCCGGCGTCGACAGTCAAACCTGCGGCAGCACAGCGTGGCATCGAGATGCGCCGGTCGATCGCCGCTGCGATGAGTCGCTCGAAACGCGAAATCCCGCACTATTACCTGCAGCAGCGCATGCTGATGGATCCGGCGCAGCACTGGCTGGCCGAGCGTAATGCGCAGCGCTCCATCACCGACCGGGTGCTGCCGGCGGTGCTGCAACTCAAGGCCGTCGCCCTGGCCGCGCGGCGCTTTCCGGAGATGAACGGATTCTGGATCGACGAGGGATTCCAACCCGCAGAGTCGGTGCATGTCGGTGTGGCGATCTCGCTGCGTGACGGCGGATTGGTTGCCCCCGCCATCCACGACGTCGCCGGCAAGAAACTCGACGAACTGATGGCCGACCTCACCGATCTGGTGCGGCGCGCCCGTGCCGGTTCGCTACGCAGCTCGGAGATGTCCGATCCCACCATCACCGTGACCAACCTCGGGGATCAGGGTGTCGACACGGTGTTCGGCATCATCTATCCGCCGCAGGTGGCACTTGTCGGTTTCGGCAAACCCGCGCAGAGCGTCTGGGCCGTCGACGGTGCGATCCGTATCGCGACGACGGTACATGCGTCGTTGGCCGCGGATCACCGTGCCAGCGACGGTCATCGAGGAGCGATGTTCCTCGCCGCGGTGGACCAACTTCTCCAACAACCCGACCAACTCGAGAAATGACGACATGAGAACAGAACAGGACATCCGCGGCGACATTGTGTCGGTACTGACCTCGATCGCCCCGGAGGTGGAACCGGACGAACTCGACGACCACGCTCTGCTGCGCGACCAGGTCGACCTCGACTCGATGGACTGGTTGAACTTCCTTGTCGGGATTCACAAGAGGCTCGAGGTCGACATCCCGGAGTCCGACTATCAGAAGCTGCGCACGCTGGCCGACGTCGTCGGATACGTCGAGCGCCACAGCACGCTGTCGTGAGCACGCAGACCGGCGTGGAAAGTGGACTCGTTCTGGGCACGGTGCGCGGCCTCACCCTCAGCGTGCACTGGAGCGTGCTGGTCATCGTCTGGCTTTTCGCCTGGAGTCTGGCGGCCACGCTGCCGCAGACCGCGCCCGGTTATCCACGAGCGACGTATTGGCTGGCCGGATTCAGTGGTGCGATATTGCTGGCGGTCGCTCTTCTGGCCCACGAGATGGCCCACGCGGTGGTGGCTCGCCGTGCCGGCATTCCCGTGCCGGAGGTGACCCTGTGGCTGTTCGGCGGGATAGCCCGGCTGGCCGGTGAAGCACGCACACCGCGCGACGAGTTCCGGATGGCCGCAGCCGGCCCCGCGCTGAGTCTGGCGCTTTCCGGACTGTTCGCCGCAGCCGCCGCGGCACTGGCCGCCGGCGGGACATCCTCCTTGGTCACCGCGGTGCTGGTCTGGCTGGCGGTCGCCAACGCGATACTGGCGATCTTCAACCTGCTGCCGGGCGCGCCGCTGGACGGCGGCCGCATTCTTCGTGCCTACCTCTGGCACCGGCACGGTGATCCTGTGCGCGCAGCCATCGGCGCGGCACGTGCAGGCTGTGTGCTGGGCTACGCCCTGATCGGCCTGGGATTGCTCCAGCTGCTCCTCGCGTCGGTCATCGGGGGCGCGTGGATGGCCTTCCTCGGATGGTTCCTGCTGACCGCAGCACGCGCGGAGAAGGTTGGCGTGCGTGCCCGCGCGTCGCTGGCCGGGGTCCGGGTTGCCGACGTCATGACACCGAACCCGCACACCGTGGCCGAGTCCGTCTCGGTCGAGCGCTTCATCGAGGACTTCCTTCTCGGGGACCGGCATTCGGCATATCCGGTGACCTCAGACGGCGGGGTGTGCACCGGGCTCGTCACACTGGCACAGGTGCGCGGTGTCCCGGCGGCCCGGCGTGCCGTCGCTCGCCTTTCCGACATCGCCATCCCGCGAGCCCGGATGGCTACCGCCGAGCCGGCCGAACCACTCGTGGCGGTGCTGGAGCGGCTGACGCCTCAAGCCGGGAACCGAGTCGTCGTGCTCGACTCAGGCCGGGCCGTCGGGGTCGTGACGGCGGCCGACGTCGCGCGGGTGATCGATGTGCGTGAGCTGGTGGCTAGGTGACACCCCGCAGCGATTGCGCGACGGTGTGCGCTGCCCGCCGCGCCTCCAGCGCGCGTTGCTGAATGCTCGCGGCTTCCCGGCGAAGTCTGCGTGCCTCGTCGACCGCAGCAACACCGGAGTGCGTCGTCTGCGCGGATCGGTCCCGCCCCCGGCGGCGGTAGGCGCGTTGTTTACATGCCGCGCAGCAATAGCGGGCGTCGGTTCGACCGAAGAACGTGAGTCCGCATTCCCAGCAGGACAACCGGGACACTCCCATGTGGCGTAACGTTACGGCTAGTTGGCCGCTGCGGGCCGCTGATCACCGGGTCTGGCCGAAATTCACACTCCGAGCCATGGACGGCGACGCTCCATGCTGCGACGATTGACGCGGCAAGACAGCGGATTGACCGTGATTGCTCGACAACCCGGGTGCGCTGTTGCGTCGCGTTGCGCGCGGTGCCGGGGGGTGAGCGCTGCTGGTTCGGGTGCCATCGGGGCGAGGGGTTCCGATGGCACCGCCACCCCCTCCGGAGCGTGCCGATGAACCTGCGCGCCTAGGTCCTTTCGGCCCTACAGCGACACCGGCGCTTGTGGATACCGTCGGATCGACGGATCAGCGTCGAGCGAAGGAGAGCGCCATGACGAGCACAATCCGTGAACCGAAAGAATGGGCCGTGGGCGTCTCGGTCGACGAGCATGACGATCACACCCGCGCGACCGCGTGGCTGGTCTGGGATGAACGGGACATCACCGGTGTCGGCGTGGCCCGCTGCAACCCGGCCGACCGCAACGTCGCGGTGATCGGCGACGAACTCGCCGTGGCACGAGCACTCTCGGACTTGGCGCGCCAGTTGTTGGCCCAGACCGCAGAGGACATCGAGAGCGTCACTCACGAGCACGTGCAGTCACTGGACTGACCCCGCCCGACTGCGGAACGGACCCGAGGAGGATTCCATGGAACGGCGCATGCCCGAAGGACGGTCGTGGTACCGCACCTGGCCCGGCATCGCCGCGGTGGCCATCGCTGCTGTCGCGGTGGTGACAGCAGCGGTCTTCGTCATCGTGCTGTCCGGCCGTCCGGAGCCTCCGAGTAGTCAGCCACCGTCGGCGCGTGCAGACATTGCGCAGTGGTGGTCGAGCGCATACCCGCATGTCACCGATTTACAGCAGGCCCTTGATGATTCGCGTAGGGCGCTCAAGGGCATGGATGGTCCCCTACTCACTGCGGCCTGCCAGCGGATGCACGATGCCGCCGGGGTTGATCTCGTCGCGCAACTGCCGGCACCGGATCGTGATCTGACTGCGGCCCTCAATGCCGCTGCGGTGGATGCGCACCAGGCGGCGCACATGTGCCTGGCGGTGCTCGAGCGGACGCTGAACAACTATGACGCCGAATTCACCTCCAACGTCGACCAGGCTGACCGCCATCTGAAGGCGGCCGTGGCCATCGTCAACCGCAACCTCACCTAGTGGCTGCGAGGTGGCGGACCAGGAAGCTGCGCTGATCGAAGGCGACACGATCGCGGACGGCGCCATGGTAGATGTCGAAGTGTCCCACCGGGTACTCGTTGATTTCCACGCAGGCGGCGCGTCCGACGGTGTGCTTGATCCACGGCGTCGAGATTTCGGCATCATCCCTCGCGAGCGTCACCAGCACCGGACAGCGGATGGCTTCTATGGTGCCGCGCCGGTACCGGGGCGCGTGGAACAGGAACCGGGGGGTTACCGCGTTGCGCCATGTCGGTGAGTGAATTTCGACGTCGGCGAACAAAGGGGCCAGCGCGGGGTCGCTGAACACGGCCCGGCCGAGGCGGCCGTAAACAGCGACGTAGTGCGGTGGGAAGCCGAATTGCCCACGAAGTGAGTCGATCACGGCGGCGACGGTCAACCGCACCGTGGCGCCGATGGAGCGAGTCAACCCGGGACGATAGTCCCGCGACCGAAAGCGTCCCCGAAGTCCCGCATACAGGTCCAGCGCCGGCACATTGGCCACCACTGCGGCGATCCCAGGGTCGGCCGCGGCGATGGTGACGACATGGCTGCCGCCCAATGAGGTTCCCCAAAGCGCGACTCGGCGTCCATCGACCATATCGAGGGTGCGCGTGTAGGCCAATGCGGCCCGGATGTCGGCCAGCTGCAGGTCTGGGTCGACCAGCTGACGTGGCTGCCCCTCACTCAACCCGAAATGGCGGTAGTCAAAGGTCAGGACTGCCAGGCCGGCGGCCGCGAACACCCGCGCGAAGTCAGGCAGAATCCAGTCCATCGTTCCCGAAAAACCATGAGCGAAAACCACACACGGATATGGGGGCGGGGTAGCCAGTGGGTGGTAGAGCATTCCGGCCATCCGGGAATCTCCGCAGGGAAATGACACCTGCTCGGTGCGGCCGCCTTCACCCACCAGACCCTCGCTTCACGTCGTGATGCTCAGCCTATTCCACGGTGAGGGCGGGTTACTCAGAGCCGTTGGTCGCTTCGGTCAGGGTCTTTGGTCCCGGAGGGATAGCGATCGCCTCACCTGTACGCTTGATGATGATACCCTTGGGGGTATCCGGCGGGTGCTGTGGAATGCGCTCTGGCGAGTTGGGGTCAGAGTGCCCTTGTGCCGGCATCGGCTGCAGCCGAATGTTGTTGGGAAGTCGGTTCGTCACCGAAGAGTTGGGGCAGCACAATCATGTCCGAGGACTACAGACTGCGGCGGATCTCGCTCAAGCAGCTCGTCGGAGTATGCCTGGGCGTGATGGCCGCGGCATTCGTCGCAGTCTCGGTGGTGGCCGCGCTCGGCCAGGTGAGTGTGACCCGCGCTGTCGACGAGCTGAGCAACTCTGTGGTGCCGATCCAGCGCGACGTGGAGGCGTTGCGACGGGCCTTCACCGATCAGGAAACCGGTCAACGTGGGTTCGCGCTGACCGGCAATACCGTCTCGTTGGATCTCTACGCGGCCGGCGTCGCCACGTCAGATGAGTTGCTCGCACGGCTGCGCCCGGCGATGGCCGATGACCCGGTAGGCCAAGCACTTATCGATCGGATCGACAGGGCAGCGGCGGCCTGGACAGCCGAGGTGGCCGAACCGCGTACTGCAGCCGAGGGCAAGGGCGTCACAGTAACTGCCCTGCAGCTTTTCGATCAGCTACGAACCGAGCTGCGTGCCCTGGCCGCGCATACCGACGGTATGGGTGAAACGCAGTTCGCACGGATTCAATCCGTGGAGAGGGCGGCGATCACCGTCCAGGCCGTCGGGGCCGTGATCGTACTAGGTGCCGTCATCAGTGCGGCGATTATGATGCAGCGCACGTTGACCCGGCCCGTCCGATCGCTGGTGCAGGAGGTCAGGGCAATCGCCGACGGCGACTACGATAAGCCGGTCGTTCGGCCGGGTCTGCGTGAAACCACCGAGATCGCCGACGCTGTGGAACAGATGCGGTTGAGCCTGCGAGCCAGCACAGATCGGCTGATCGACAGTGAGCTGCGGGAGGAACAGGCGCGCATCGCGGCGGATCTGCACGATCGGATCATCCAGCGGGTGTTCGGGCTGGGCCTGAGTCTGACGTCGGCCAACCGACGCCGAAACACTGATCTGCAACCGTTCATCGACGAAACCGACGCGATCATCCGCGACCTGCGTGAAGTGATCTTCAACCTGCACCAGGCGATTTCACCGCCCGGCCGGTCGACGCGGATCCGTTCGGCCATCATCGATGTGGTCGAGGGCAGTGTGGCGGGATGGGATTACAGCCCGACTCTGCAGTTCGAGGGCCCGATCGACGAGACACCGATTCAGCCCGAGCTGCATGCCGCGATCCTCGCGGTTGTTCGGGAGTCGCTGAGCAACGTCGCCCGGCATTCACGGGCCACAATCGCCAGCGTGACTGTCAAGGTGGACGGCGGGCAACTGCACATCACAGTGCGTGACAACGGAATCGGTGTTTCCGACGATGACGTGATGGGCCACGGCCGTCACAACATCGTCGCGCGCGCAGAGCAATTCGGCGGAACAGCGCACATCGGACAAGACCCCGCGGGCACAGGCACAGTCGTCGAGTGGGTTGTCCCGCTGCCCCGGCACAGCGCGCACGAGGCCGTGACAGCCTCGTGGGCCCCCTGATTCGGTGGACGGATACTGGCTCGACCTCACACTGGTGGGGACCCTGGTCGTGATCAATGGTGTGCTCTCGGGCAGCGAGGCCGCGTTCATCACGTTGGGCGAAGCCCAGTTGCGCGACATGGAACGCCGGGGCGGCCGCAGCGACCGCATCGTGGTGCAGCTGGCCCGCGAGCCGAACCGGTTCCTGGCAACCATCCAGCTGGGAATCACCCTCGCCGGCTTCCTCGCCTCCGCGGTGGCCGCGGTCTCGCTGGCGGCTCCGTTGCGGGCCCGACTCGAGGTTCTCGGTGCTGCCGCCGATGCCGTCAGTATCGCCGCGGTGACCGTCGTGGTCACCGCCTCGACACTGGTGGTCGGCGAACTCGCGCCCAAGCGGCTCGGCATGCAGTATGCCCGCCGTTGGACGGTCATGGTGGCGCCGGTGCTCAGGGCGCTGGCCGTATTGGCCACCCCCGCTGTCTGGCTGCTCGGCAAGGCGACCGACGTTGTGGTCCGAGCCCTGGGCGGTGATCCCGACATCGGCAAGCAGGAACCGACATTCGGCGAACTGAAGGAGCTGATCACCGGACACAGCCAGCTCAGTGCCGAGCAGCGCAAGATCATCGCCGGAGCGCTGGAGATTCACGACCGGAGGCTGCGCGAGATCCTCGTCCCTCGCCCGGCAGTGTTTCGGCTACGCGCTGATCTTCCTGTGCCGCAGGCTCTCACACAACTCGCCCAATCAGGACACACTCGGGCCCCGGTGGTGCCGACCGGCGAGCTCGACGATGCCATCGGAGTGGTGCACCTACGCGACCTGCTGGGACCGGCCGCAACGGTCACCGAGGTGGTGCGGCCGGCGTTGCTGCTGCCCGACAGCCTGCGGGTCACCGGTGCGATGTCGCGGTTGATGGCCGAACGCGAGCAGTTCGCCTTGGTGATCGGTGAGCGCGGCGGAGTCGAGGGCATCGTGGCCCTGGAGGACCTGCTGGAGGAGGTCGTCGGTGAGATCTACGACGAACTCGACAAAGACGTCACAGCGGTGCGGCTGCTACCTGACGGCAGCCGAATCCTGCCGGGTTCCTTCCCGATCCACGACCTGGTCGACCTGGGCGTCGACATCTCAGGACTGCCGGTCGGCGATTACACGACGGTCGCGGGGTTGATTCTCGGTTCACTGGGACACGTGCCGACGGCTGCGGGTGATCACGTCGACATCGCAGGCTATCGATTCGACGTGACAGCGGTGGACCGGCACGCCATCACCGAAGTGCGACTGACGCCGCACGTCGACGACGGGGCGGGTCAGCGCTACCCGGGCGGCGGCTCTGGCTGACGCCCTGGCCCCTCATCGGCGCCGTCGTCGCCGGTGGTGAGCAGGTCGTGCAAAGTCTCCGACGTCGAGTGGGCCGCAGCGGAAAACGGCTCCAGGACGATATCGACTCCGGTGGCGCGAAGGCGGTCGGCATCGAACCGGGTGTGGGCGGTGAGCGCGATCGCACCGGTGAAGTGATGTTGTCGAAGCCCCTGCAGCAACGCCAGATTGGTTTGTAGCACCGGAATCGCACTGATGACGTACCTGGCGCGGTCCAGCGGCAGTGTTTCGAGCAGGTCGATGTCCTCGGCACTTCCGAACGCCGTCGACACGCCGTTGCGGCGGTGCGTCGTCACTCCGTGCGGATCGAAATCCACCCCGAGAACCCGATGGCCGGCGTGGGTCAGTCGCTCCGCGAGATGGCTGCCGAAGCGGCCCAGTCCGAACAGGATGACGTCGAAGTCGTCGTCGCTTCGGGCCGGTGCTGGCGCGCGGCTGCGCTTGCGTTCAACACGGATGAGCCACCGTTCGAGCCGGTCGTAGAGCTGGTGGGAGTACATGATCATGTATGTCGAGCCGGCGATGGTGATGAGACCGACAACGGTGATGAGACTGACCGTGGAGTTGGTGATGTGGCCCAAGCTGAGCCCCAGCGCAGCCAGGATCAGCGAGAACTCCGATATCTGGGCCACGGTGAGACCGGCTAGGAAGCCGATCCGCACCGGGTAGCGCATCGCCGCCATGATGAAGATGACGATCAGTGGATTGCCGATCAGTACAAAAGCCGACAGGATCGAGGCGTCGAGCAGCTGGCGGCCGGCGTCGGCGAAATCCAGATGCGCTCCGAGACTGACAAAAAAGAACAACAGCAGGAAGTCGCGCAGGCTCGTCAGCCGTGCGCCGACGGCGTCGCGGAACCTGGTTCCTGCCAACGTGACTCCGGCAAGAAAGGCACCGACCTCCGAACTGAAGCCGAGCCATTCGCTCAGGGCGGCGACGGCGACCGCGTAGGCCACGCCGAACAGCATCAGTAGTTCCTGCGATCGAGCGATCTGCGGCAGGACCTGCGGCAGTACGTAACGCATCATCACCCACGTGCCGACGATCAGCGCCGCGCCTTTGGCGATCACCGCCGCGATTCCGAGACCGAGCGAGTCGCCGGTCTGTTGGCCGAATGCGGTCAGCGCGATCATCACCAGCACCACGACGATGTCCTGCACGATCAGGAACCCGACGGCGATCCGCCCGTGCAGCTGGTCGAGCTCGCGCTTGTCGGAGAGCAGCTTGACGATGATGATCGTCGACGAGAATGTCAGCGCCACCGCGACGTAGATGGCGGTGACGGTGTTCATGCCAAGTGCCAGCGCCAGGAAAAAGCCGACGACGGAAGTGAACAGGACCTGGCCCAGTCCGGTGGCCACCGCCACGGGCCCGGTGCTGCGGATCATCTGCAGATCCAGCCGTAAACCGACCAGAAACAACAGAATCGCGATGCCCAGCTGGGCCATCAGGTCGACGGTGCCGTGACTGGAGACCCAGCCCAGACCGACCGGTCCGACGGCGATGCCGACGACGATGAAGGCCACGATCAGTGGCTGGCGCAGTCTGGTGGCAATGAGGCCGGCGACGGTGGCGAATGCGAGAACGGCGGCGATGGTGGCGAATGGATGAACGTCCATATGCGATGGTGCGCCGCTACCGGTGCGGTGCGACGAGGACGGGAACCGACGAGTGCTCGATGATCTCACCGGAGACGCTACCCAGCACCCGACGAGACAGACCGCGACCGCGCCGGCCGACCACCACCACGTCGATGTCGTGCTCGGCGGCGTAGCGGCACAGCGCGGCCCCAGGCGCTCCAGCGAGAACCTCGGTGTGCACCGCGCCCGCTGTGTCGAGGTCGGCAGCTGCTGCGGCCAACCGCCGAGAAGCAGCACCGATCTCGGCCTTGGTCTCATCCTCGGCCGCCTCGTGGTGGACCACTTCGGCCAGCACCAGCAATTCAGCGATCGGTCCGAGGACGTCCGACGCCGCCGCCATGGCCTGCTGCGATTCTCCTGAGCCGTCGAGCCCTACCAGCACGCGCACACGTCGGCCCTGCTCGCGCCGTACCGGCGGCGGGGACGAGGTCGTGGTCTGCACCTGTCGGGGTTGGCGTTGCACACGTTCGATGGCGATGGGCACGAACATCAGACCCAACGGCAAGGCGACCAGGATCCACAGCGGGTCATAGCCCCGCCGGGCCATCCACACGCCCGACAGCAGCCCAGCCAGGCACCATCCGCCGACGAAAGCGGCGATGACGGCGGCGTTCACCGGGGCCGCACCACCATGACGGGTATTGTCGCGGCCTGCACCACTGCGCCGCTGACCGAGCCGAGCAGCGTGCCCGCGACGGCGCCGTAACCCCGGCTACCCACCACGAGCAGCTGAGCCGACTCGGCTCGCTCGACGAGCCGACGGGCCGGCTCATCGGCGACGACCTCGCACTCCACCGCAACGTCGGGATAGCGCTGTTGCCACGCGGCCAGCTGTTGGGTGGCGTCGCGCTCAATCTCGGGGCGTATTTCGTCCCAGTGGAAGCCCGGCATCTCGAACGCGCCCGGTGACCACCATGCGTGCAGTGCGATCAGCGTGACCCCGCGCCGCGACGCTTCGTGAAATGCGATGTCAACGGCAGGTTCGGAGGCTGGTGAGCCGTCGAAACCCAGCAGGACCGGAGCCTCGGGCGCAGGTGTCGGCTGTTCTTCACGGACCACGACGACCGGGCAGTGCGCGCGGTGAACCAGAGCCATGCTGGTGCTGCCCAGAATGGCGCGCGCGAGCCGGCCCCGGCCGCGCGAACCGACAACCACCAACCCGGCGTCACGGGATGCCTCCACCAGGGCTGCTGGCGGGCTCGCGACAGCGAACTCGGTGTTCACCGGCACCGCGCCGCCGGTGAGTTCCTGTGCCGACCTGGCGGCCGCAGTCAGCGCGTCCTCGCCGATCTGGGTCTGCCAGTCCATGAATCCCACCGGGGCTGCCCCCACCGGCCACAGACCCACCGGCAACGTGGACGCGTACAGGATGGTCAGCGTAGCCCCGTGCAGTTTGGCCTCCTCGGCAGCCCATTCCAGTGCGGGCCGCGAGGACGGCGAATCATCCACGCCCACAACTACTTTCCCGATCTCTGTGGCCGGGGACATGTGGCTCCTCTGCTCGACTGGACGGCGGCCGGCTCTGGGGTCACCCGGCAGGTCCTCCACGTTAGAGGCTGCGGGCATGAGGTCTCAAGAGCCCTTCGGCCCTGCGCCGACGCCAAGTCGAGGACCTGCGACCTTTCCGGGTGGCTGGCAGGCCAGAACACACTGACGCCAGCAGCACATCAGACGATCAGGGAGGCGTCCGACAGCGAAGGGGTGACCGGCCTTGACAGCGCGCAGCCTGGTCACCGAATTGCTGCGGCGTGACATCGGGATACCGCTGATCGCCGGTGATCGCCCGGCGTTCGCGCCGCGGATGCTGCCCGTATCGCCGGAGCACTCGATCTGAGCGCTCAGCTCAGCACCACGGTCACGGCGGCGAAATAGAACAGGATCGACAGGAGATCCTGCAGGACCGTCGCGAGTGGCCCGGCCCCGAACGCCGGGTCTTTCCCGAGACGATGCAGCAGCCAGGGCAGGCACATCGCGACCAGCGTGGACACCGTGCCCGCGCCGAGAATTGTCAGCGAAACTGCCAGTGCAAGAGCGTAGTTCGCCGTCATCAGTGCCACCACCGGCCACATCACCGCGCCCAGCAGAAGACCCACGCAGACCCCGGTGAGTGCTTCTCGCCGGGCGATCCGGCGGATGCCGACGCCAACCGACAGGCCGCGGATCGCCAGCGTCTCGGTCTGGGTGCCCACCGCGTCGGCCAGGTACACGATGCCCGGCACGAAGTACGCGACAGCAAGGTCAGCGTTGAGTTGAGCATCGAAGGCAGTCATCAGCACCGCTGATGCCATTGCCCCGAGCAAGCCGACGATCAGCCACGGAAGGCGATGCCACAACCGTTTTCGGACGGATTCCACGCTGGTGGACCGGGCGGATTCCACATCGCTGAGAAATCCGCCCAGCCGGGCGAGGTCCTCGTCGTGTTCCTCCAACAGCACGCCGAGGAGCCGGTGCGGTGGGATCAACCCGAGGAACCGGGCGTCGGCGTCGACGACGGCCAGATAGGGCTCGGCCCGCTGTACCGCCTGCCACGCCGCATGCTCCTGGTCGGTGTCGGGGGCCACCGTCGGTGGTGCCGGGTCCATCACATCCCCCAGTCGCTGCCCCGCCGCGGCGGCGAACAACGCCTCCACCGTCACGATTCCGGCCAACCGTCGGTCCCCGCCGATCACCGCGATGGCTGCTGCGCTGGCGAACCGCTTGCCGCGCATCGTGTCGAGTGCATTTTCGACCGAGACGTCGGGTGTGAATGCCGGAACATCTCGGGTCGCGTGGTGCAAAGCCTGGTCGACCGGGCCGAGCAGATTCGTCTGGGCAGTAGCGACTGCGGGCGGCGGATTCATGGCTGGGCGGCCATCCAAGACACCGCCGCGCCGATGCCCGCGGCGAGTTCGTCGACATCGGGAAAGGCGTCGAAATCGGTCGTGATCCCGAAGATGACACTGTCGGCGTAGCTCAGGATCGCCACCGCGGTTCGCAGTCCCAGTGCCACCGGCGGGATCGGCAGCATGCGCACGACGTCACGGCCCATCAACTGCAAACGCTGTTGCGGCCCCGGCACATTCGTCGCCAGGGTCACCACACCATTGCGCGGCAGCGACGTCACCGCGCGGATCACCCGGGACACCACGGCGAACGGCGCCAGGTTGAGCGCGGTGGCCACCAGGCTGCCGGCCTGTCGCTGGCCGCTGGCCTTGGCCCGCTCCAATCGCTCGTGCACGGTCCGCAGTTGCGTGATCCGGTCCGGCTCGTCGACAGGCAGATAGGGCAGCATCACCGACACCCGGTTGTCGAGCCGGTGCGCGGCGTCCTCAGATCGTACCGACACCGGGACCAGGGTCCGCAGGGCACGGGGGTGGGGCGCCTCACCGCGTCGCTGCAGTGCGGAGCGGAAGCTGTCCGTGATCGCCCCCAGCGCAACATCGTTGAGCGTCACATCGAACGCGTGGCACACCGACAGCACTTGAGCCATCGGAACCTCGACTGCGCTGTAGCGCCGCATGGTTGTCACCGGACCGTTCAGCGATGAGTCCGACCTGCGGACCAGGCCGTCGACGATCTCCGCGACGCCCCCGAGGGTGGTGGCTGTCGCCGTCAGCAGCGTTGTTGCGGTGCTCCAACCTGCGCGAGCCCATCGCAGCGGGTTGAGCGTCAGCGCCGGCAGCGCCGGCGGGTCGGGGCGGACCGTGTGCGCGGCCCGGATGGCGCCGGCGTAGGTCTGGCCTTCCCCGCCGTCGGACAGGCCGGCGAGCAGGTGCATGGCAGCGATGCCGTCGGCCATGCAGTGATGCACCTTCATCAGCAGCGCCCACCGGTTGGCGGCCAGCCCCTCGATGACCCAGCACTGCCACAGCGGGCGTTCCCGGTCCAGCCTGGGCTCCATCGCCTCGGCGGTGAACCGGAACAGCGCCCGGTCGTCACCCGGGTGCGGCAGGGCGGCCAGATGCAGATGGTGAGCGAGGTCGAAGGTCGGATCGTCGACCCACTCCGGCGCCGACAGGTCGAACCGGTCCCGACGCACCACCTGCCGTAGCCGGGGGACCGCGCGGACCCGTTCGCTCAGGACGTTGATCAGTTCGTCGTGATCGGGCACCGGACCTTCGATGACCGAGACTGCCCCGACCGCCATACTGATGTGCAGGTCGGCGTCCTCCGCGTCGAGGAACCCGGCATCGAACGCGGTCAACCGTTGCACATGATGACTATCGGCGTCGGCGCCGTGCCGGTGGCAGAGTCCGAGGTCCCTGCCGAACAAGGACCTGCGACCCTAGTTGCGGCACCGATTCCCGCCGAGGATCACCTAGGGCGAAGGGTGTCGGGATGGTCCGGGTTTTCGTTGTCGACGACCACGAGGTGGTCAGGCGCGGCCTGATCGATCTGCTCAGTTCCGATCCCGAACTCGACGTGGTCGGCGAAGCAGGTTCGGTCTCGGAGGCCATGGCCCGGATCCCGGCGATGAACCCCGACGTCGCCGTGCTCGATGTACGCCTGCCCGACGGCAACGGCATCGAACTGTGCCGCGACCTGCTGTCTCGGCTTCCCGGGTTGCGCTGCCTGATGCTGACCTCGTTCACCTCCGATGAGGCGATGCTCGACGCGGTACTGGCCGGAGCCAGCGGCTATGTGGTCAAGGACATCAAGGGCATGGATCTGGCCAAGGCGATCAAGGAAGTCGGTGCGGGGCGCTCGCTTTTGGACAACCGGGCCGCGGCGGCACTGATGTCGAAGCTGCGCAGCGCCGCCGAGCACGCCGATCCGCTCTCGGGTCTGAGCAATCAGGAAAAAGCGCTGCTTCACCTGCTCGGGGAAGGGCTGACCAACAAGGAGATTGCCGACCGGATGTTCCTCGCCGAGAAGACGGTGAAGAACTATGTCTCGCGCCTGCTGGCCAAGCTCGGCATGGAACGCCGCACCCAGGCCGCGGCGTTCGTCTCCCGCCTCGACCGCCGAGACCGGCGTTAGAGCGTTGGCGCCGGCGAGTCGTCGTCGGTGCTGAGGTCGGCCCGGTCCGACGTTCTGTTGAGCATCGCTGCCAGGTCGATACCGGAGGACTTGAGCACTTCGACGATCTTGGCGACCGCCATCGGACTGACTCCGAGTAATCCGCCGACCGCGTCCTGGGCGTCGGACGCCCCACCGATGATCGACAGCCGCTCGATCTCCGAGAGCGGAACCGCCGCCGCCTCGGTGGCCTTGACCACCGACTGCAGCACATCGGGCAGGGTCTGCAGTCGTGCCGCCTCGGGGGAGTAGGTGTTCAGCGCCGCGGCGATCTCCTTCTTGCCCGCGGCCTCGGCGACCAGTCTGGCCCTGATGCCGTCGGCCTCGGCCTGCCGTTCTACCCGCAAAGCGTCGGCGGCGGCCTTACGGGCATCCGCCTCGGCCTGTCCGGCCAGGATGGTGGCCTGACGCTGGCCCTCGGCGCGGGCGACGTCAGCTGCTCGCTGTGCTTCGGCCGGAGCGATCACGTCGGCCTGCAGCGCCGCCTGCGCTTGTTCGGCGCGTCGTTGTTCCACCTCGATGCGAGCCTGCACCCGCGCTGCCTCGGCTTGCTCGATCGCGATGCCGACGTCCTTCTGGGCGCGTGCGTTGGCCAGCGGGCCGGCCTGGTCGGCCTGGGCGTTTTCGGCTTCGGTCTGCGCGCGCAGCCGGGCCAACTCGACGTCGCGGCGCTGGTTGGCGGTGGCGATCGCGGTGTCGGCCTCGGCCTGGGCGACCGAGCCCGCCTGGCGGGCCTTTGCCGACTGGATCTGTGAGTCCCGCTCGGCCTCGGCGGTGCCGACGGCAGCGTCGCGCTTGACCTCGGCGATCCGGCGCTGGCCCAGCGATTCGAGGTAGCCGTTGCGGTCGGAGATGCCGGCGATCTTGAGGACGTCGACCTCCATTCCGATGCGGGCCAGGTCGCCGCCGGCCTCGTCGACCACGCTGCGGGCCAACGTGTCGCGATTGGAGTTGAGGTCCTCGACGGTCATCGTGGCGGTGATGCCGCGCAGACTGCCTGCCAGGATTTCGTTGATCTGACGCTGCAACTCGCTCAGATCCGAGGTCAGGAAGCGCTGCACCGCGGTCTGCACGGCTTCGTCGGCCGAACCGATCCGCACCAGGCCCACGGCCTCCACGTTGACCGGCACCCCGTTGTTGGACAGCGCGTTCTGCAGGTTGATGCTGACGTTGAACGGTTCCAGGCTCATGATGTCGACGCGTTCGATGCCGGGGACCCGGAACCTGGCACCGCCACGCACCACCTTCGGGGTGCCGCGCCCGGTGAACACCGCGACCTCGTTGGGCGGCACCTTGATGTAGTTCTTCACATAGATGATGGGCAGCGCGACGAACAACAGCAGCGCCGCCACGGATGCGAGCACCACGATCATCAGCATGGACACGGTCAGTTCCTCTCGATGGCGGGCGGATCGGGATCTGCCCCGGGAATGGTCACGACGTGCAGATAGTCGGGGTCGACGTCGGCGATGTAGACATGGGTGTCCTTGGTCAGCGCCTCGGGTTCGGCGGTGACCGCCCGGGCCCGCACCCGGTTCCCGTCGGCGTCGACGAACGCGACCTCACCCCAGCCGTCGGTGGGAATGTCGAGCGTCACGGTGCCGAGCAACCCCACATAGGACGTTCGGCTGCGCTGCGAGTTGGCCTGCTGGCGGCGCAGGTAGGGCAGCAACACGCCCTGCAGTGCGGCGATCAGGACCAGGCCGCTGAGTCCGGCCACCACGCCGGCGCCCAGCGATCCCAGCCCCGACCAGCCGGCGATCAAGCCGCCGGTACCGAAGCCGAGAAGTCCGGCCGCCAGGCTGGTCAGGCTCAGAAACGGCAGACCGTCGGGGCCGAAGCCGAAGCCGTCACCGCCGACCTCGACGTCGGTCAGCAGCAGCGCCGTGAGCACCGCCACGGCGCCGACGCCGAAGGCCGCGAGGTAGATGGCCGTCACAGCATTGATCTTCGCACTGATCAGGTCCGGGGTCTGCGGACGTGCACGCCCGGATGTGCGGTGAGCCATACGGCACCTGGTGTTGTGACCAAGGTCCGCTGTGGCCGTGTCCGTCGGGCTACTACCGTCGGCAGGGTGGGAGATGCGCAGACCGGCGCCAACGGCGGCGACCGGCAAACACAGCGCTCGGCGCTCGAGCGGCTGCCGGGAGCGGCCCCGTTGCGCAACGCCGTCCTGCCGCTGACCCGGACCGGTAGCTACTACGCCAGATCCTGGCGGGACTATCTGCGAGGCGGGCAGCGCGACATGCCGATCGCCCGCCCGACGATGGCCTTGGCGGCCGAGGCGCTGCGCGATGAGGTCGTCCTGCTCGGCCTGCGGGCCCGTCGTCCGCTCAGTGAACCCGAGGCCTTCGAGCGGATCCATCAGGAGGTCGTCGCCGCACTGGCGTTCTACGGCCGTCGCGGCTGGCTCGACAATCCGGAAGGGTTCTTCGCCGCCCCCGGACCGCTCAAGGACGTCACCGTCGTTCCGGTGCGTCGGCGCAGCCGCTCCTATGCCCGGCTGCGCTGGGACAGCAGCTACCGCCCGCGGCCCGGTGAGCCGGGCGCGGACCGCTGGCTGGGCTACCAGGCCAACACCCGGGGCTACGGGCTGTTGCTGCGCCATGCCGAGCCGCGGCCGTGGCTGGTCTGCATCCACGGCACCGAAATGGGTCGGGCCGGCCTGGATCTGGCCATCTTCCGGGCGTGGTACCTGCACGAGAAGCTCGGGCTCAACGTCGTGCTGCCGGTCTTGCCCATGCACGGGCCGCGCGCCAAGGAGCTGCCCAAGGCCGCAGTGTTTCCCGGCGAAGACATCCTCGACGACCTCCATGCCACCGCGCAGTCGGTGTGGGACGTCCGCGGTGTGCTGTCCTGGATCCGCCGGCAGCAGCCGGGCGCCGCCATCGGTGTGTACGGCCTGTCGTTGGGCGGCTTCATCGCGGCGCTGGTGGCCAGCCTCGACGACGATCTGCTCTGCGCCGTCCTCGGCGTGCCGGTCGCCGACCTGATCGACCTGCTGGGACGCCATTCCGGCCTGGCCCCCGACGATCCTCGGTGGCAGACGCTCGAGCTGGCGGCCCCGCTGGCCCGGATGATCTCCCCGCTGTCGCTGACGCCCCGGGTGCCCGAGGGTGGCCGCTTCATCTATGCCGGGCTGGCCGATCAGGTGGTGCATCCGCGCGCACAGGTCAGTCGGTTGTGGGAGCACTGGGGCCGACCCGACATCGAGTGGTACCGGGGCGGCCATACCGGGTTCTTCCAATCCCGCCCGGTGCACCGGTTCGTCAACGCGGCGCTGATCCAGTCCGGCCTGATCGCCGGAGCCGCCAGGTCCGAGCAGCCCGACCGCCGGACCGGCTGATCGTCTGCGCGGGCAGTCAGCTGCACGTTCGACGATTTTGGGCTGCCCGACCCAGCGGGTAGTATGGATCAACGGTGCGGCTACCGCGCCGACTTCCTGCGTGCCACGACAGGACTCCCCGCCAGACCGGCTCGGGAATTCCTCGAAACCGGCCCACGTTTTCAAGTCGGTCTGAAGGCTGCGCTGACCGAGGCCAGCAAAGCCGATACGAAACGAAAGCTAAGGATCGTCACACAGTATGGCCAAGAAAGACGGTGCCATCGAGGTCGAGGGTCGTGTTGTCGAACCTCTGCCCAATGCGATGTTTCGCATTGAGCTGGAGAACGGACACAAGGTCCTCGCCCACATCAGCGGCAAGATGCGGCAGCACTACATCCGCATCCTTCCCGAGGACCGCGTCGTGGTGGAGCTCTCTCCCTACGACCTGTCGCGGGGCCGCATCGTGTACCGCTACAAGTAAGTCATCCACGAAAGCAAGAAAAGGATCGAACGAGCCGTGAAGGTGAACCCGAGCGTCAAGCCCATTTGCGACAAGTGCAGGGTGATCCGTCGGCATGGGCGGGTCATGGTGATCTGCTCCGATCCGCGCCACAAGCAGCGGCAGGGATGAGCGCTTGCGCGAAGACCAGACAGCGCAGCTAGATCCACCCACAACTGAATGATGACCTCCCAGTACCACTGAGGGCATAGGGCCCTTTCACACGCCCGGCACGGAGGCCGGGCCCCGGCAGGAATCCGGGAACGGACTGGGAACAGACCTCCGCACGAGTAAGGAATGGCACACTCAATGGCTCGACTTATGGGCGTCGATCTGCCGCGCGACAAGCGCATGGAGATCGCCCTGACCTATATCTACGGCATCGGCCGTACCCGCTCCCAGGAGATCCTGGACGCCACCGGCATCAGCCGGGATCAGCGCACCAAGGATCTCAGCGATGACCAGGTCACGCAGCTGCGTGACTACATCGAGGGCAACCTCAAGGTGGAGGGTGATCTGCGCCGCGAGGTGCAGGCCGACATCCGCCGCAAGATCGAGATCGGCTGTTACCAGGGCCTGCGGCACCGCCGTGGCCTGCCGGTGCGCGGCCAGCGAACCAAGACCAATGCGCGCACCCGCAAGGGTCCCAAGCGCACCATCGCCGGCAAGAAGAAGGCCAGGTAACCCGAAGTGGCACAAGCAAAGAAGGGCGCTCCGAAGAAGGGGCAGAAGACCCGTCGCAGGGAAAAGAAGAACGTCCCGCACGGCGCCGCCCACATCAAGAGCACGTTCAACAACACCATCGTCTCGATCACCGACCCGCAGGGCAACGTGATCGCCTGGGCGTCGTCGGGCCACGTCGGCTTCAAGGGCTCGCGCAAGTCCACCCCGTTCGCTGCCCAGCTGGCAGCCGAGAACGCTGCCCGCAAGGCGCAGGAGCACGGCGTCAAGAAGGTCGACGTCTTCGTCAAGGGCCCGGGCTCGGGTCGCGAGACCGCCATCCGCTCGCTGCAGGCCGCCGGCCTCGAGGTCGGCGCGATCGCCGATGTCACGCCGCAGCCGCACAACGGCTGCCGTCCGCCCAAGCGGCGCCGGGTCTAGGGGAGAGGGAACTAGAAAATGGCTCGTTACACCGGACCCGTCACCCGCAAGTCGCGCCGCCTCGGCGTCGACCTCGTCGGCGGTGACCAGTCGTTCGAGAAGCGCCCCTACCCGCCCGGCCAGCACGGCCGCGCGCGGATCAAGGAGAGCGAGTACCGCACCCAGCTGCAGGAGAAGCAGAAGGCCCGCTTCACCTACGGCGTGATGGAAAAGCAGTTCCGCCGCTACTACGAGGAGGCCAACCGCCTCCCCGGCAAGACCGGTGACAACCTGCTGCGCATCCTGGAAAGCCGGCTGGACAACGTGGTGTACCGCGCAGGCCTGGCTCGTACCCGCCGGATGGCGCGTCAGTTGGTCAGCCACGGCCACTTCACTGTCAACGGTGTGAAGGTCGATGTCCCCAGCTACCGGGTGTCGCAGTACGACATCATCGACGTCAAGGACAAGTCGATCAACACGCTGCCGTTCCAGATCGCCCGTGAGACTGCCGGTGACCGCCCGATCCCGGCGTGGCTGCAGGTCGTCGGCGAGCGTCAGCGCATCCTGATCCACCAGTTGCCGGAGCGCGCCCAGATCGACGTGCCGCTCACCGAGCAGCTCATCGTCGAGCTCTACTCGAAGTAACACCGTTCACGTCCCACCCGGGACGTGGATCACCTAACGGCATCAAATAGCGGTTGCCGAGAAGGAGAAAAGAAACACCATGCTGATTTCTCAGCGCCCCACCCTCAGCGAAGAGGTCCTTGCCGAGGACCGCTCACAGTTCGTCATCGAACCGTTGGAGCCGGGTTTCGGCTATACCCTGGGCAACTCGCTGCGCCGCACGCTGCTGTCGTCGATCCCCGGCGCGGCGGTCACCAGCATCCGCATCGACGGAGTGCTGCACGAATTCACCACCGTGCCCGGGGTGAAGGAAGACGTCACCGACATCATCCTCAACCTCAAGGGCCTGGTCGTCTCGTCCGAGGAGGACGAGCCGGTCACCATGTATCTGCGCAAGCAGGGACCCGGTGAGGTCACCGCGGGCGACATCGTCCCGCCGGCCGGTGTCACGGTGCACAACCCCGACATGCACATCGCCACCCTGAACGACAAGGGCAAGCTCGAGGTCGAGCTGGTCGTCGAGCGGGGCCGCGGATACGTGCCGGCGGTGCAGAACAAGGCTTCGGGTGCCGAGATCGGCCGGATCCCGGTCGATTCCATCTACTCGCCGGTGCTCAAGGTCACCTACAAGGTGGAGGCCACCCGAGTCGAGCAGCGCACCGACTTCGACAAGTTGATCCTCGATGTCGAGACGAAGAACTCGATCAGCCCGCGTGACGCGCTGGCCTCGGCTGGCAAGACTCTGGTCGAATTGTTCGGTCTGGCACGGGAACTCAACGTCGAGGCGGAGGGCATCGAAATCGGCCCGTCACCGGCCGAGGCGGATCACATCGCGTCGTTCGCGCTTCCGATCGACGATCTGGATCTGACCGTGCGGTCCTACAACTGCCTCAAGCGCGAGGGTGTGCACACCGTCGGTGAGCTGGTCGCCCGCACGGAGTCCGATCTGCTGGACATCCGTAACTTCGGCCAGAAGTCCATCGACGAGGTGAAGATCAAGCTGCACCAGCTGGGCCTGTCGCTCAAGGACAGCCCGGCCAGCTTCGATCCGTCCGAGGTCGCCGGCTACGACGTCGCGACCGGCACCTGGAACAGCGACGCCGGCTACGACGCCGGCTATGAGGCTGACGACAACCAGGACTATGCCGAAACCGAACAGCTCTAACCAGATCGTCCGTCCCGGCCCTACCTGATACGGGGGTCGGCCACTAACAGGAGATAGTCGCCATGCCCAAACCCACCAAGGGTCCTCGCCTCGGCGGATCGTCGTCGCACCAGAAGGCGCTGCTGGCCAACCTGGCTACCGCGCTGTTCGAGCACGGCCGCATCAAGACCACCGAGCCCAAGGCGCGGGCGTTGCGGCCCTACGCGGAGAAGCTGATCACCCACGCCAAGAAGGGCACTCTGCACAACCGGCGTGAGGTGATGAAGAAGATCCGGGACAAGGACGTCGTGCACGTCCTGTTCGCCGAGATCGGTCCGTTCTTCGCCGACCGTGCCGGCGGTTACACCCGCATCATCAAGGTCGAGAACCGCAAGGGCGACAACGCCCCGATGGCGGTGATCGAGCTGGTGCGGGAGAAGACCGTGACCTCGGAGGCCGACCGGGCTAGGCGCGCCGCGGGTGCGCAGAAGGTGGCCGCGGCTGCCGCGCCGCAGGCTGCAGTGGAGCCGGAGGCCGCCGAAGGTCCGACAGCCGAGGAAACCTCTGCGGAGGCCGAGGCGGTCGCCGAGACCCCGATTGCCGACGAGGCCTCGGCCGAGGGCACAGCAGCCGCGGACGAGGCCTCGGCCGAGGACACAGCAGCCGAGGACGAGAAGGCTGACGACAAGTAGTCATCGCATGAACATGCCCGCCATCGACTCCGATGGCGGGCATGTTCGTCTTCGGCTCGACATTGCCTACGACGGCACTGACTTCGCCGGCTGGGCCACCCAGTCCGGGCAGCGCACCGTCGCCGGCGTCATCGACGTGGCACTGTCGACCATCTTCGGCACCCCGCTCGTCACGCGGGCAGCGGGCCGCACGGACTCCGGGGTGCATGCGACCGGTCAGGTCGCCCACGTCGACGTCCCGACCGCGGCGCTACCGCGCGGCTATCCACGCTCGGTGCGCGCCGGGGAGCCCGAATTCGTCCCGCTGGTGCGCCGACTGGGGCGAATGCTGCCTCCTGATGTCCGTGTGCTCGGGATCGTCCGAGCGGCAAGGGGTTTCGATGCCCGCTTCGCTGCCCTTCGGCGCCACTACGTCTACCGGTTGTCCACCGCACCGTTTGGTGTCGAGCCGCACGACGCCCGCTTCGTGACCGCGTGGCCGCGTCGCATCGATGCCGACGCGATGGCAGCCGCAGGCCGACAATTGCTGGGCTTGCACAACTTCGCCGCGTTCTGCCGACATCGGGCCGGGGCCACCACGATTCGCGAACTGCAGCGGCTGGACTGCCAGCGCGACGGGGACCGGGTCACGGTGTACGTCAGTGCCGACGCATTCTGCTGGAACATGGTTCGTTCGCTGGTCGGCGCGCTGCTTGCGGTCGGCGAACAGCGTCGCGATGCTGCGTGGCTACGCGAATTGTTGACTGCCACGCGGCGCTCCAGCGATTTCGCTGCCGCGCCGGCACACGGTCTGACCTTGGTGGGCGTCGACTATCCGCCGGATGACGAACTGAGTGCACGCATTGCGATCACCCGAGACCTGCGCAGCGCCGACGAGGTCGGCTGATGCCTACAGCCTGGCGGCGATGAAGTCGGCAGCCTGGTTGACCATGCCGGCATTGATGTATGCCGGTGCGAGGTGGTCAGGCCAGTAGTCCCGCCAGTTGTTCGGGTCGGTCGGGTTGCAGATCGGGTCATCCCCGTGACACAACTCGATGGTGCGCTCCTGGTAGAGCGGGTTGAAATTGCTGATCGGACCGACCCAGGCGATCCCGTTGCCGAACAGCGCAACAGCGGCGATGTGCCGATCGGCACCGGCCGGTAGCGGACGCTTGAATCCGAAAGCCGAGATCGGGACGGCCAACACGACGTCGGTCACCGCCGCACCCAGCGAGTACCCACCGAGCACCAGTCGGGTGTCGGGGCAGGTATCGGCCATGTACTGGATGCGTCCGCTCATGTCGTTGGCGCCCAGGTCGATCTCGGTGTCGGCGGGGTATTGCACTGCATAGAGCCGGATGTTCTGGCCGGTTTTGTTGCGCAGGGCCGAGATCAGCGCGTTGCCGATCTGCCCGGCGCCGGGGGCCTCGACGCGTCCGCGCGCGAAGATCAGCTCGGCATCCGGGCACGCTTGTGCCGACGCGATCGGGACCGGCCCGATAAATGCGACGACGGCCGTGACGAATGCGAGCACCACTGACAGGGCTCGGCTTTTCTGGCGTCCGAGCCAATGCTGATGCTGGGGCTGTGCGTGAGTCACCTCGCCGATCATAGCGATCATGCGACACCGGTGCCCGTGGTTAATCCTGGTGTGGCACCAAACGCCGTGTCCGCCAACCGGTCAGACCCGGCCTGCGACGAAGCCCGCGGCCTGGTCGACGAATGCCGGCCCTTCGTAGTTGCGGTGAGCGAACGGGTTTCGGCCATCCGAGCAAATGGGGTCGCCGTCGGCGCACAGGTCGATCGACTTTCCGGCGAAGGCACCGGTGGCAGAGACGGGGTTGCCGAACTTGGTCGAAGGGTTGCCGAACACGGCGACCGCAGCGACGTTGCTGTTGAGTCCGGACGGCAGCGGCGGGGCCGATCCGATGTTGCCGATGCGGTTGCCCAGCGGTGGCACCCCGGCCAGCATGTCGACCACTGCGGCACCCTGGGAGTAACCGCCGAGGACGATGCGGGTGCCGGGGCACTGCGCGGCCATCATCGAGATCCGCGCGGTGGCGTCGGCGGCCCCGGTGGCGGTGTTGAGAAAGTCGTAACTGGCGGGGTAGTTGACGCCGTAGACGCCGACGGTGCGCCCGCCGAGCCGGTTGCGCAGCGAGTCGGCCAGGCCCTGGCCGACTCGGCCCGGACCGGGAGGCTCACTCGTGCCGCGGGCGAACACCACTTCCACGTCGGGGCACGGTTGCGCGGCCGCCGTGGACACGGGCAGGACGAGAGCGGCGGACACAGGTACCGCCACAGCAGCTACCGCCGTCGCGATCCGGCGGCTCAGTCGGTTGATGAGCACAAATCAGCGTAACGTATAGCCGCGCTAAGCGAGCTCGGTCATGACGGATGCGGTTGGCCGACGGCTTCGGGTCCCCGGACCCGGCGGTCACCGTAGCGGGCCAGGGCCAGGCCGAGCAGCACGATCGCGCCGCCGATCGCTTGTGCGGTCGTGACTGCCTCACCGAGCAAAAGCCAGGCCGCCAGCACCGCGAACATCACCTCGGAGAGCCCCACCAGCGACGCGAACCGCGGCCGCAGTCGGGCGATCCCGACGATGCCCAGCGTGTAGGCGATCGCGGTCGGGATCAGGGCCAGCGCGATCACCGGGACCACCGGTGAGGTGGTCACCCCGGCGATGACTGTCGCGGAGGAGGTGAATGTCAGCGGCAGCACCCCGGTCAGGCCCACCGCGGCAACCGTCGCGGCGCCGACCGCCAGGCCGCCGGCGGCCAGCGTGATCGGATGGAGCGCCGGCTGGTCGGGCTGGCGCGAACCGGCGCGGTCGGACATCAGGAAGTAGCAGGCCGCGCATACCGCTGCGGCCATACCCCACCCCACCCCGACCAGGTTGATCTGGGTCGCGGTGAAACCGTTCGGCCCGACCACCCCGAGCACCAGCATGATGCCCGCGATCGCCAGCACGCCTCCGTAGAGCGTCATCGCGCTCGGGCGCTGCCGGGTCGTGACCCACAGCCACGCGATCACCAGGACCGGAGCGGTGTACTCGAGCAGCAGTGCAACACCGACCGACAGGTGGGAGACGGCGTTGAAGTAGAACAGCTGCGCGCCGGCGATCGGCACCAGGCCGTAGGCGACGATCACGCCCAGGTGCCGACGGGCCTCCCGCAGCCAGCCCGGATGGGCAACGGTGGCGAACAGCGCCATCAGCAGCGCACCGCCTGCCAGCCGGGCGGTGACCGCGGCGGTCGGGCTCCACCCCGCGACCATCAGGGACTTGCCGAACGGCCCCGAACAGCCGAACGCGAGGGCCGAACCCACCGCGAAGAGCAGACCGGACCGAAACTGGTCGGTGTCGGCGCGTGGTCCCGACAGCGCGGTGCGCAACGCAGACATCTTCGACCTCCGGACGCAGCATGCGCTGTCATGAGTAAAATCCGATTTGAGCATGACACTACGCACGGGATCGGTCAGGAGTCAATTGCTTTTCAGTCATGACACGGAGCTCACTCTGCGGGCCATCGGTGAGCTGGTGAACAGTGACCGGGTCGCCGGCGAAGACCTTGCCGACCTGTCCGCCCTCGACGCCTACCTGGACCGGCACGGATGGACGGGTCGCCGCGACCACGACGAGGCCGAGCTTGCCGCGGTGCGGCAATTGCGCGAACGGCTGGGTCGAATCTGGTCCGCGACCGACGATGAGGTCCGGGTGGTCGATCAGGTCAATGCGCTGCTGTCGGACACCCGGGCGGCGCCGTGGCTGACCCGCCACCCGGAAATGCCCGAGTGGCATCTGCACCTGGCCTCGGTGCACGATCCGCTGTGGCAGCGCATGGGCGCCGAGATGGCGATGGCGCTGGCCGATGTGATCCGCGCCGGCGAACTGCGTCGCCTCAAGCAGTGCGCGGCCCCGGACTGTTCGGCCGTGCTGATCGATTTGTCCCGTAACCGGTCCGGCAAGTTCTGCGATACCGGCAACTGTGGCAACCGCCAGCATGTCGCCGCCTACCGGCAACGTCGCGCCAAGAAGTGAAATCGACTGCCCCTGGCGGCCGTTAGGCTGGCCCAGGGGTGGTGATGACTGGACAAGCCACACGCCTGCAGGTCAGCGGGCACCGGTTCTCGATCCGTCGGATGCAGCATGCGTTGGTCCGCGCGGACGTCCGGATGATCGATGATCCGCTTCGTGCACAACAGCTTTCGCTGGCATCCGGAACCGCCGTGGCGGTGGTCGCGGTCGCGTTGTGCGCAGTGTTGACGATGCTGCGCCCCGGCGACGACGTCGGCGGCGCGCCGGTCGTGGTCGTCGCCCAGACCGGCGCGTTGTACGTCACGGTGCAGACCACGGTGCACCCGGTGCCCAATCTGGCCTCAGCTCGCCTGATCACCGGTTTCACCGGCGCTCCGAAGACAGTGTCGCAACGGGCCATCGACAACGCCACCCGTGGCCCGGCGCTCGGCATCCCCGGTGCGCCCGGACATCTCGGCCAGCCATCGGTGCCGACGGAGTCCGACTGGACGGTCTGCGACGACGAGCAGGGTCACACCACCGTGATCGCCGGCTCAGCACAGGACCTCGCCGACGAACCGCGCAGCAACGTGCTGGTCGCGCTGCGGGGCAATCCGGCGGCGACCTATCTGCTGCACGACGGTTGGCGATCCCGGGTCGACCTGCGTCATCCCGCGGTGTTGCGGGCACTCGAACTCGATCGGGCGATCCCGCAGCCGGTGTCATCGACTGTGCTGGCCTCGCTGCCGGAGGCACCGCAGATCGCACCGCCACGAATCCCGGCTGCCGGTGCATCCGGCCCCTCGGTGTTGGGCGGCCTGCGAGTGGGAGCGGTGTTCGCGGTGCCTGCCACCGCCGGCGGCCAGGATCACTACGTCGTGCTGTCCGACGGGGTGCAGCGCATCGGCCAGGTCGTGGCGGACCTCATCCGCTACACCGATCCGGACGCCGGCCACCAGATCCCGGTGTTGGCTCCCGATGTCGTCGGGGGACTTCCGGTGCGCACCAGCCTGGCGGTTGCGACCTTTCCCGAGCGCGCTGGTGCCGAACCTGCTCCGGTGGTCTGCACCCGGTGGCGCCCCGACGGCGCCGTCGGCACCTCCCACAGCACGGTCGTGCCGGCCGCCTCCCTGCCGTCGGGGCGGCCGCCGCAGCGGCTGGTCCAGGCCGACGGAGCGGGTCCAGCCGTCGATGCCGTCGCGATTCCCGCCGGACGCCACATCTTCGTACGCAGTTCGGGTCTCACCGGGGTCGGCCAGCAGGGCGGCCCGCTGTTTCTGGTCACCGACACCGGTATGGTGTTCGGCGTCGGCGACCACGATGCCGCCGCTCGGTTGGGGTTGACCGAGCCCGCCGTCCCGGCGCCCTGGCCGATTCTCGCGACGCTACCCCGCGGACCTGAATTGACCCGTCACGCAGCATCAGTCGTCCGTGACGCGGCCCCGTAGCCGGCCGAGTGCGGCCGCGACCACACCGACCCCGCCGACCAGACTCAAGCAGATCAGCACGGCGCTGACCGCGGACCGATCATGCCCCGGCGTCGACACAGCCTGCGGTGGTGGCGGCAACGTCGGACGGGTCATCGGGCTGAGCCGGGTGTTGCTGGTGGCGGTGGGTCCGGATACCGCGGCCAGGATGTCGACGACACCGTGGCCCACGACGGGATTCCACCCGCCGGTCGGATGCAGTGCGGTCTCCTCGATACGTGCCATCACCTGCCGCGCCGTCAATTCCGGGAATCGGGCACGGACCAGTGCTGCGACGGCACTGACCACCGGTGCGGCATAACTGGTTCCGGACAGTGCGGTGTCCTGTGGTGAGCGGTCGACCAACCCGTCCGCGGCCGCCGCCAGCGACACCACGTCCTCACCCGGAGCGGCCACGTCGACCCACGGCCCGGCAAGGCTGAACGGTGACGCGTGCCCATCGGCCCCGACCGAGCCGACGGTCAGGACGTAATCGTCATACCAGGCCGGGCTGACCACCACCGCGACGTCGGCAGCGTTCGCGGCATCGCGTGGGTTGGCATCCGGACACTGGCCGGGCCCGCCGACGTTGCCGGCCGCACTGACGACGACGACGTTCTTGACGTCCACGGCATAGGCCAGCGCTGCGCCCAGCGCGCGGTCGTCGAGGTCGGCGTCGACGGACTGGCAGGCCACCGAAGAGACGTTGATGACCCCGGCGCCGAGATCGGCGGCGGTTCGAACTGCCGCGGCCAGCGTGTCGACATCGCCGACCCCGGACTGGCTCCGATCGTCGGAAACCCGGAACTTGTTGCTCGACTGGCGAATTGCCAGAATCGCCACATCGGGTGCAATGCCGGTGAAGCCCGGCGGGGTGTCGCTGTCGGGGCGCGCCGCGATGATGCCGGCAACAGCTGTGCCATGGCCGTCGCAGTCGGCGGTACCGTCCTGGGTCGATACGAAGTCCCCGCCAGGGATCAGGTTGGGCAGACGTCGGTGTGGCGCCACACCGGTGTCGATGACCGCGACCGTCTGACCGGCGCCGCGAGTCAGCGCCCACACGCTCGCGGCGTCCCATGCCGGAGCCCGGTCGAGCGCACCGGCACCGGGCCGGTCGGCCACGCAGTCATCGTGTCGCATCGTGGGTGCCGGCGGTGCGGGCGCGGCCGCCGGCGGGAGCAGGGTGTCGTCGACCGGTGGCGGCGAGACCGCGGCCGCGGTGGGCGCGGTAGCCATCACCAGCAGAGATATCGTGGCCGACAGCGCGGCCAGCACCCGTGGCAACCTCACAGCAGACCGTCACCGCGAACCCAGCCGTACACCCCCGCCGCCCATAGGGCCAACGGGACGACGGCCGCCAACGCGGCGTACTCCAGGAGCTGCGCACTCTGGCGCAGCACAGGATTGGCGGGCCGGCCGCGAGATCGCCAGTACACCAGCGCGGTGCAGCCCAGTGCTGCGCCGGCACACCACCAGTGCGCATACAGCGGCCACCGGTAGGTCAGCGCGCCGAACGCGGCCAGCCACGCCATCGCGGCGCCGGTACGCAGTGCGACCCGCCGGGTCGGGTCGTAGTGGCTGCGCGCCTGCAGGGACAGCAGTAGGCCGACATCGGCGGCCAGTGCGACTGACAGCGGGCCCGCACGGACACCGTCGGCGACCACAGCAAGCGCCGCCCACCCCGCGCACATCGCCCATCCGATCACCAGGCCGGTCACCATGCGGTGCGCGGCCGCGGCGGCGCCCGGTGTGACGACCTCGCGTGCGGGCGATAGCCCGGCGGCGCCGACCGCCAGCCGGGCGGCGAACGTCAGTGCCGCCACGCTGCTGACCGCGAGAGCGGCGCCGGTGGCGCCCAGCGGCAGCGGCACCACCACACCGATCGCGGCGACTGCGGCCACGGTCACCGCCGCGGCGGATATCGCCATGTGCACCGTCGCGAGGTGCGCCGCATGGCTCAGCGCGCTGCGCAGCAGCATGGACATGGCGCACCCGGCCCCGGCGGCGAACAGCGTGCCGAACTGCCAGGAAGGTTGAGGTGCGGCGAGATAACCTGTCACGGTCGCGAAGATCACCGCCCCGACACTGAAGGTGATCGGCAGTGGGCAACGGCGGTCGGCGAGCACCACGGTCGCGGCGCCCGCCGAGAGCGCTGCGGCACACCACAGGCGCAGTTCCGCTCCGCCCGGCCACGCCAGCACCGCGGCGACTACCGCAACGGTCACCAGACCCGCCCCTTCGCGCAGCGCCGGATGCCGGCCCGGGTCGATGTGCGTCCTGGACGCCACCGAGGACGCGACCAGCGCAGCCGCGTCGACCGGTGATCGGCGGGGCGCCGGCACCCCGGTGACATCGAGCACCAGGACATCGCCGTCGCCGACAGCGTTGTCCTGCAGTGTCTTCGCGGTGTCCAGCACACCACCGGTCAGGCGGCTCAGGTGCCAGCGTCGGGGACCGGCAACAACTTCGCCGCAGACGAGGTCGACCAGCGCGGGCAGTAGCATGCCGACCGGACACCCTGCGGGAACACTGACATCGACCGTCGACGGGTCCGACCGTGGCGAGAATATGGACAGCCGATACAGCGAATCACGCATGCAGTCAACGTAACTCCGTGAACTCCTGGTGCCGATCGGTAATTGCCCGGCTGTGGATGGAACGCGGGCGTGTTGTGGTGCGTCTATTCGAGGTGATGGAACCTGCCACCACAACACGGATCACTCTCGACGCTCCACCGGACGTGCCCGAGCCGGCGCCGATGGCCGCGATGGCCAAACTGATGCCCGTCGTGATGCTCGTCGCGATGCTTGGGATGGGTGCGTGGTATTTCAGTTCAGGCGGCACCCGGCAACCGATGGGGTTGTTTTTCCCGGCGATGATGGTGTTCTCGGTACTCGGATCGCTGGTCTACGGTGTCCGTGCCGGCGGCCGCGGTGGAGAACTCAACCGGCGGCGTGCCGAGTACCTGCGCTACCTGGCCGGCGTCGAGCAGACACTGATGGCAGCAGCTGACGAGCAACACCGTGGTCTGCATCTGCGTCACCCCGACCCGGCCGCACTGTGGACAACCCAGGGCGACCGGCGTGCGGTCACCGGCGGCGACGTCGGCCGGGTGCGGCTGGGACTCGGAAAATGCGCAGCCGCGACGCAGGTGGTCCTGCCGAACCTGCCGGCCGAGGAGGTCGCCGACCCGGTCACGACCGGTGCGGTACGTCGCCTGGTGCAGTCCTATGCGGTCATCTCCGATGTCCCGGTCACCCTCGACCTGCGCACCACCGGGGAGATCCGGGTCAGCGGAGCCGTCGACCAGTGCCGCGGGCTGGTGCGCGCGGTGATCTGCCAGCTCGCCACCGGCCACCACCCCGACACGGTGAGCTTCGCGGTGTGGGCGGGCCGCAGCGAACGGCCAGCCTGGGAATGGCTGAAATGGCTCCCTCACCACCATGATTCGCCGAACGCACAACGTGTGATGATCGTGGATGGCGCGCAGAGCCCGCCCATCGACGACGCGCTCACCGTCGTGACCATCACCGATGACCCATCGACGAATCCGGTGGCGGTCCTCGCCGATGGACTCGCGGTGAGCGTCACAGCCGACGCGATGAACGAGGTCGACGCAACGGCATGTGCACGCCGCCTGGTGTGCTCCGGCACCTTTCGGCTCGGCACCGCACCCACGGCTGGAGACTGGTTGTCGCTGAACGGGATCGTCGACCTGGAGACCGTCGAGGTCGACCGGTTGCGGGATGACCGCCACCCCCGGGATCTGCTGCGGGTCCCGATCGGTGTGGCTGACGACGGCAGTGTCGTCACGCTGGACATCAAAGAGGCAGCGGCCGGGGGCATGGGGCCGCACGGGCTGTGTGTGGGCGCCACGGGCTCTGGCAAGTCGGAGTTCCTGCGCACGCTGACGCTGGGCATGATCGCCGCGCACTCGCCCGAAGATCTCAACCTGGTCCTGGTCGATTTCAAAGGCGGTGCGACCTTTCTCGGATTCGAACGGGCCCGACACGTCGCGGCGGTGATCACCAATCTGGTCGACGCGGCACCGCTGGTCGCCCGGATGCGCGACGCGCTGTCCGGCGAGGTCACCCGTCGTCAGGAACTGCTGCGCGCCGCCGGCAACCTCACCGATATCGCCGGTTACCGCGCTGCCCGGTCCCAACGCCGCGACCTGGTGCCGCTGCCGGCACTGTTCGTCGTCGTCGATGAGTTCTCCGAATTACTGAGTCAACACCCGGATTTCGCTGACCTGTTCGTCGCGATCGGCCGGCTGGGACGCTCGCTGGGCATTCATCTGCTGCTGGCCAGCCAGCGTCTCGACGAAGGCCGGCTGCGGGGACTGGAGACCCACCTTTCCTACCGGATCTGCCTGAAGACGTTCTCGGCCGGCGACTCCCGGGCCGTGCTGGGTGTCCCGGATGCCTACCACTTGCCGGCACAACCCGGCGCGGCATACCTCAAGACGACCGACGCGACGATGACGCGGGTGCAGACGGCGTTCGTCTCCGGCCACCACAGCGTCCCGGCGCGTTCGGTTGACGACGACCCACGTCCCGCGGTGGCGCTGTTCACCGGTGCGCCCGCACCGGTGGCGACGACCATCGCGCGGCGCACCCCACTGCTTGATGCGGTGCTGGCCCGGTTTGCCGAGACCGGTCCGGCCGCACATCCGGTGTGGTTGCCGCCGCTGCGCCGATCGCCACAGCTGGACGCCCTGCTGGGCGCGGCGTCACACCTGCGGGTACCGATCGGGGTGATCGACTGTCCCTTCGAACAGCGTTATGAGCCGCTGGTGCTCGAATTATCGGGCTCAGCAGGCAATGTCGCGATCATCGGGGCAGCGCAGTCGGGCAAGTCGACCACACTGCGCACCGTCATCTGTGCGCTGGCAGCCACCCACGAAGCCTCACAGGTTCAGTTCTACTGCCTGGACTTCGGTGGCGGCGCCCTGGGCAGACTGGGCGATTTGCCGCACGTCGGATCGGTGGCCGGGCGTGGCGACACCGAACTGTGTCGCCGGACCGTCGCGACCGTCGAGTCGATCCTGCGATCGCGGGAGAAGGCGTATCGGGCCGACGGCCCAACGGCGACCGGCCCCCGTGCCGACCCTGAGGTGTTCCTGGTGATCGACGGCTGGTCCAGCGCGCGCCAGGAGTTCGACGGCCTCGATGCCGCCATCACCGCGCTGGCTGTCGGGGGGCTGTCCTACGGAATCCACGTGATGCTCGCCGCGTCCCGGTGGGCCGATCTGCGGCCGGCGCTCAAAGACCAGGTCGGCAGCAGAATCGAACTGCGGCTGGGTGATCCGGCAGAATCGGAGATGGATCGTCGGCGTGCCCGCGAACTCGCCGCAATGCCGGCCGGGCGCGGACTGACGCGCACCGGACACGAGCTCGCCGTCGCCGTGCCCGACGGCGTGACCCCCCGATACACCCCGGGAACCCCGGCGGCACCGCCGGTCGAACTGCTCCCGGAGCGGGTCGACCTGCGCGCGATCGGCGGGCCGTCGAGTCCCGGCGAGGTGGTGCTCGGAGTGGGGGAGGGCGACCTGGCGCCCGTCCGCCTCGACCTGCGCGAGCATCCCCATCTCCTGGTGCTCGGTGATTCGGAGTGCGGTAAGACGGCGGTACTGCGGATGTTGTGCACCGAGCTGGCCGACACCCACACCGCCGCGCAGCTTCAACTCGACATCGTCGACTACCGCCGATCGCTGCTCGGCGTCGTCGAGACCGGACATCTGGGCGGATACTCGGTCTCGCCGGTCGCGCTGCTGGGCCGCATGGCCGCACTGCAGGAGCAGCTGACCGCCCGGCTCCCCGACGAACGCGTCACCCAGCAGCAGCTGCGGAGCCGTTCATGGTGGGAAGGCCCGGAGATCTACCTCATCGTCGACGACTATGACCTGGTGGCCGGCGCGACCGGAAATCCGTTGACTCCGCTGGCCGATCTGCTGCCGCACGCTAAGGACCTGGGGCTGCACGTGATCGTGGCCCGTCGGTCGGGCGGCGCCGCGCGCGCCATGTTCGACCCGGTGCTGGCGCGGCTGCGCGACATGGGATGTAGCGGCCTGATGATGAGCGCCGATCTGGACGACGGCGGGGTGTTCGGCGGGGTCCGGGCGGGCCCGCTGCCGCCCGGCCGCGCGACGCTGTCGGTGCGGGGCCGCGGTACCGAACTCATCCAGCTGGGCTGGGTCGATCCACCGTGACCGCGGCTGTGGTCGAGATCGGGCCCAACACCGTTCGGGGTTCACGCCATCGGCTCCCGGACTGGGTCGTCGGCGCCGTCGAGGCGATCGACGACGAACTCGGCTTGCTGGACGAGCGGCCGGTGCCGACCGTCGAGATGTGGTGCGATGTGCTCGACGCCGCCGTTGGTGACCATGCCGGTGCGGTGGTCCTGGTGCTGCCGACGTGGTGGTCGGCACACCGCAGCGCTGTCGTCACCGCGGCCGCGCACCGCGCTGTGCACCACTTCCGCGTGTACTCGCGGGCGGCGCTGCTGACCAAGGGCACCGATGCGGTGGTGATCGAGGTAGCCGAGGAGGTGCTGCTGGTGGCCTCGGCGCACGCTGAACCGGTGGTGCTCGACCGCCGGGCGGCGGATCTCACGGCGCATCTGGGCGGCGTGGGCCGGGTGCTGATCGACGTCCCCGCGGGCGTGACACCCCTGGGCGCAGACCAGGTGGCACAGCTGCGCGCAGCCGGTCTGCAGGTCGGTTATGCCGGTAGACAACAGTTTTCCGACACCGCCTCCGAAGAGGATCGGGCACCCCAGGCAGGGCCCGATCGTGACCGCAGGCGCGGAGCCGGCAGGGCTGCCATCGTCATCGTCGCTGCCACTGCCGCGGGGTGGGCGATGCACACGCCGGCCACCCCGGTGCCGCGCGACGGGTCGACCGTCGTGACCGAGGGCCGCGTCGGCGTGCGTGTGCCCGCGCACTGGACCGTACAGCGCGTCACCGCGGGACCGGGATCGGCGCGGGTGCGGATCGCCGACCCGTCGGGGTCTGCCGCCGTGCACTTCACTCAGTCGTCTCTCGGCGAGGCCGTGGCGCCGGCGGAATTGGCGGACTCGTTGCGCGCGGCCATCGACGCCGAGCCGCCGGGGGTGTTCGTCGACTTCGATCCCGACGGCCGTGTCGGAGCGCGGGATGCGGTGACCTACCGCGAGGTGCGTGCCCACAGCCACACCCGCTGGGCTGTGCTGGTCGAAGGGACCACCAGCATCGCCGTCGGTTGCCAGAGCAGCCCGGATCGAGTCGCTGAGCTGGCCGAGATCTGCACACGGGCAGTCGAATCGGCTCATCAGGCGAATTGACTGGAACCGACTGGGCTGAGACGGCGTCCTAAGTACAGATCGTTCGCGATAACCCGAAAGGACCTGCCGATGTCGACACCCGTCATGCCCCCGCCGTCCGGAGCGGCGGCACTGACCACCGATCTGGACCTGATGGCTGCCGTCGCCGGCCAGACCGACGCCCGCAACGAGGAGCTTCGGGCCATGCTCGGGTCCTTCATCGCCGCGATGAACAGCGTGCCCGCTTCGGTGTGGGGCGGTGTGGCGGCCGCGCGGTTCCGCGAGGTCGTCGAACGCTGGAATGGTGAATCGGTGAAACTGCATGCGGCTCTTGCCCGTATTGCCGAGACCATTCGGGACAACGAGCGCATGCTGCGTGAGGTCGGCGAAAGCCATTCCCAGCGCATCGGTTCCGTCGCGGCCGGGTTGTAGGGGACTCGGATGGATACGATGCTGTCCTACGACTTCGGCGAGATCGAATACACCGTCCGCCGGGAGATCCACGCCACGTCGGCCCGGTTCAACGCTGCCCTCGACGATCTGCGGGCCCAGATTGCGCCGCTGCAGGCCAGCTGGACCCGCGAGGCTGCCGAGGCCTACCGGATCGAGCAGGCCCGTTGGGAGCAGGCTGCCGCCGCCTTGAACGAGATCCTGGTCAACCTCGGCAACGCGGTGCGCGACGGTGCCGACGATGTGGCCGCCACCGATCGCAGCGCCGCCCGGGCCTGGGGTATCTGACCGCACACCCACCAGGCGCCCCCACCAGACTCTGCGCGGCCCCGGACCGGAGGGGAGCCGGCCGGGGCCGCGCAGTACCGGTGTGGCGGCGAGTCGACGTGGAATCGGTTTCGGTTCATGGTCGGTTCACGCGTGCCGAATCGCGCGGTAGGCGGCCTTGCCGACGAGTTCACCCAATTCGTCGGCTGTGTAGGAGTTGTCTGCTGCGAGCAGTCGGCGCACGGCCGCTTCGCCCATCGACACGAACAAGTCCACAAGTACCGGAAGCTTGCGCTCGACGTCGTCGGTCTGCCACCGGTCCAGATCCGGTTCGATCAATTGCGCGAACTGGGCGGCGACGCGCCGCCGCCCGCGCCCGAAGAGATCGGCGACATCGGGACCGGGATGGCAGCAGTACAGCGTGCGCCAGGTGTCGGGTTGGGCAGCCACCGCACGAAGCAGTGCCTGCATGCCCCGCACGAACGCGTCGTGAGTCCGGAGATGTCCGGGTGTCGGGTAGGCGTCGAGAACGCTGGTGAGCAGCGCGTGTTCCTCGCGGGCCAGCAGTGCCTTGATCAACTCGATCCGGTCCGGAAAGCAGGCGTACACCACCGGCCGGGTCACCCCCAGATGTTCTGCGATCGCGCCGATGGTCACCGCCGGGATGCCGCGCTGGAGCGCGATCGCTTTGGCGGCGTCCAGCACCTGGGGCAGTCGCCGTTCCGGGCCCAGATGTGGCGCGCGATTGCGCCGCGTTCTCTTTCCTGCAACCACGAAGGAAAATGATACATTGATGTAGGAAATGAGGCGGGATGCCAACACGCCGAACGAAGAAGGGGGAACGATGGGCCTGCCCAGCCGTTTTCGTCGACCGTTGACCGCCGAGCCCACGCAGGGCGCCACGTATCAGCGGGTCCTCGCTCGATGACCCATCTGTACCCACACCTGTTCTCCCCGTTGGATTTGGGTTGGGTGACGTTGCCGAACCGCGTCGTCATGGGCTCGATGCACCTGGGTTTGGAGGATCGGCCCGGCGACGTGTCCGCACTCGCCGAGTTCTACGCGCAGCGCGCAGCAGGCGGGGTGGCGTTGATCATCACAGGTGGGATTGCTCCCAACCGTACCGGGTGGTTACTGCCGTTGGCGGGCAAGCTTTCTACGGTTCGGGAGGCTCACCGCCACCGCATGGTCACCGAAGCCGTCCACGATGCCGGTGGACGTATCGCGCTGCAGGTGTTGCACGCCGGCCGCTACGCGTACCACCCGCTGGCCGTCAGCGCGTCAGCCGGTAGGTCGCCGGTCAGCTTGTTTCCTGCCCGTGCCATGACCCATCGTGAAATAGGCCGCACAATAGACGATTTCGTCCGCTCGGCCGAGCTGGCCCGTAGCGGCGGCTATGACGGTGTGGAGATCATGGGTTCAGAGGGTTATCTGATCAACCAGTTCCTGGCCCCGCGGACCAACCGCCGAACCGACCAGTGGGGTGGGTCGCCGGGCAACCGGCGTCGCTTCGCCGTCGAGATCGTTCGTCGAGTACGGGAGGCCGTCGGCGAGGACTTCCTGGTGATCTACCGGATGTCGGTGCTCGACCTTGTCGAGGGTGGTCAGCGGTTCGGTGACGTGACGGCGCTGGCCGGGGAGGTGGAGGACGCCGGCGCAACGATGATCAGCACCGGGATCGGCTGGCACGAATCCCGGGTGCCCACGATCGTGACATCCGTTCCGCGGGCTGCGTTCAGCCAGGTGACGGCCAAGCTGCGCCGGCATGTCCAGATCCCGGTGGTTGCCTCCAATCGCATCAACATGCCGCAGGTTGCCGAGGCGATACTGGCCCGCGGGGACGCCGACCTGGTCTCGATGGCGCGTCCGTTTCTGGCCGACCCGCACTGGCTGGTCAAAGCGCGGCAAGCCCGCGCCGATGAGATCAACACCTGTATCGCCTGTAACCAGGCCTGCCTGGACCACAGCTTTGCGCGCAAGAGGGCCACCTGCCTGGTCAACCCCCGCGCCGCACACGAGACGGATCTGCTGATCGTGGCGACCCGCGCGGTCAAGCGCATCGCAGTCGTCGGTGCCGGGCCGGCGGGACTGGCCGCAGCGACCACTGCGGCCGAGCGGGGGCACACCGTCGACCTGTTCGAGGCGGCCGATGTCATCGGCGGACAATTCCAGCTGGCCCGGCGAATCCCGGGCAAGGAAGAGTTCGGCGAGACCATCCGCTACTTCAACCGCCAGCTCGAGGTCACCGGCGTCAGGGTGCACCTGAGCCACCAGCCTGCCGCCGCCGAGCTGGCCGATGCCCACTACGACGAGATCGTCCTGGCCACCGGTGTCTGGCCCCGGATTCCCGATATCGCCGGCATCGACCGGCCTCACGTGCACCGTTACGCCGACGTCATCACCGGCAAGGTGACACCCGGCGCCCGAGTTGCCGTGATCGGCGCCGGCGGGATCGGCGTGGACGTCGCTGAACTGCTGACCTACTCGGGTCACCGACCCCAGCCGCTGGAGGACTGGCTGCGCGAGTGGGGCGTCGGGGATCCGGAGACCTGCGCTGGCGGGCTCACCGCCGCACGTCGTGACGACCCCGCTCGGGAGGTGTATCTGTTGCAGCGCAGTTCTTCGCGCATCGGGGCACGGCTGGGCAAGACCACCGGCTGGGTGCACCGGGCTTCATTGCGGGCGCGTGGGGTTCATCTGATCAGCGGGGTGCGTTACCAGCGCATCGACGACGACGGCGTGCACATCAGCGTCGGTGGGAAGGACCGGCTGTTGGACGTCGACGACGTGGTCATCTGCGCGGGCCAGGTACCGCGGCGGGAGCTGCACGCCCAGTTGGGCGCACAACCAAGGGTCCACCTGGTCGGCGGTGCCGATGCGGCGGCCGAGTTGGATGCCAAGCGCGCCATCGACCAGGCCACCCGGCTTGCCGCGCGGATCTGAGTCAGCAGCTCGGCCCGCACCGCAGGTGAGCCGGCCCCGGGGCCGCGCAGTCCCGGTGTCGCAAACCTGAGCGACACCGTCGGCGCCGGGTTCGACCAGGGGTGACAGTACGGGTGAACGCGAGTTGTCCACTGCGCTCGCTGGTTCGAGGATGGATTCGTGAACATCAGCGATTATGCAGCGTTCCTGCCGACCGGATACACCCGCGACCTCACCGCCCCGGTCTCGACGTGGTGGCCCTGGCGCGGGAACCGCATCCACGTGGCCCGCGCCGAGGTGCCCGACGCCGCCGCCCGGGTGATGGTGATCCACGGCGGCGGCGGATACAGCGGCGCACTGTGGCCGTTCGCCGCGATTGCCGCCGGTGAGGGCGCGGACGTGCTGGCACCGGATCTGCCGCTCTACGGCGACACCGAGGTCACCGACCCGGCCGGGGTGCGCTACGACGACTGGGTCGAGTTGTTGTGCGAGCTCGTCGGCGCCGAGCGTGCTGACGACCCCCGTCCGCTGATCCTGTTCGGCGCAAGCATGGGCGGCATGCTGGCCTACGAAGTGGCAGCGCGAACCGGGCAGGCCGCGGCGGTAGCAGCGACGTGTCTGCTCGACATGTCCGATCCGACCGCGCGGTCCGCGGCCACTCGGTACGCGTGGTTGGGCCGGCCGGCGCCGACGGTGCTCAAGATGGTGGACCCCGTCCTCGGCCGCGTGCGCATCCCCATCCGCTGGATGGTCAAGATGTCGCAGATGAGCACCGACCCTCGGCTGTCCCGGCTGTGCGCCGAGGACCCGCGCGGCGGCGGTGTCAGCGTGCCATTGGGATTTCTGTCCAGCTTCACGGTCTTCGAGCACACCCGCCCGCAGAACTACTCCGGCCCGCCGGTCACCCTGGTCGCTCCCGCTGCCGATGCCTGGACCCCGCCTGAGGTCAGCATCCGCTTCCTGCAACGCATTTCAGCACCGACCGAGCTGGTGATGCTGGAGAACTGCGGCCACTTCCCGATCGAGGAGCCCGGGCTGACGCAACTGCGCGACGCGATGCGCATTCTGCTCAATCGGGTGGCGGCGCCAGCTGACTGACCGTCCGCATCAGCGCGTCGACGTCGAAGCCGTGCCGGGTCATGACGCGGTGCAGTTGCGCGTCGATGGTGTGCACCACCGTGCGTGCGGTCAGCTCTGGGTCACCGCCGCCGCGGTCACACCGTTTGAGGTGAAAGGCCACCTCGTCGCAGAGCCGGTCCTCCAGCGCCTGCACCTGCGCGAGCTGATCAGGGTGCACGGGCACCATGCGGTGCAGCAGCGCATGCAGTCGGGGGCGGTCGCGGTGCATGTCGACGACCGCCTCCAGCAGCGCGCGCATCGTCGCATCGAACGGCGGGGCGTCCTCGCGCAGTCGGCCGAACACTTCGGTGATCCTGTGGTCGGCGTCGCGGACGTGCCGTGCGGCCACCGCCCGCAGCAGCGCAAACTTGTCGGGGAAGTATTGGTAGAGCGTCCCGATCGAGAGTCCGGCCCGGGCGGCGATGCGGTTGGTGGTCGCGGTCATCCCCTCCCGGGAGAACACCTGGGCAGCCGCTTCCAGCAGCGTGTCCACGGTGTCCCGGGACCGGCGTTGGCGCGGAGTTCGTCGGAGCTCGTCGATGGTCCCCAGTGTGCGCGAACATCCAGTGACGCACAACACAGGGTCGGCCTGGCGTAGCGGCGGCCCCGAGGTCCGTCGTGCGTCCGCGGAGGACGTTTTGACCTGCGGCGACGCATGTAGGTAAGCTCGCTCGTTGGCGTGTGCTGGCCCTCGGGCCGGTCGCCTCGGGTCCCCGTCGGTCGCCGAGGCAATTGTGTCGATGCACACGCCTGACCGGCACCCGGGTCACCGGGATACACCCCAGAGATATGAGAGGTATGCGCTGTGCCTACGTACACGCCGAAGGCGGGTGACACCACACGTTCGTGGTATGTCATCGACGCCGCCGACGTGGTGCTCGGCCGGCTCGCCGTAGCAGCTGCCACCCTGCTGCGCGGCAAGCACAAGCCGACATTCACGCCCAATGTCGACGGCGGTGACTTCGTCATCGTCATCAACGCAGACAAGGTCGCCATCGGTGGCGACAAGCTGCAGAAGAAGTTCGCCTACCGCCACTCGGGGTATCCCGGCGGCCTGCGCAAGCGCACCATTGGCGAGCTGATGGACAAGCACCCCGATCGGGTGGTCGAGAAGGCCATCATCGGCATGCTGCCCAAGAACAAGCTGGGCCGGCAGATGCAGAAGAAGCTGCGGGTCTATGCCGGTGCGGAGCACCCGCACACCGCTCAGCAGCCGGTTCCGTACGAGATCAAGCAGGTGGCCCAGTGACTGAAGCCAACGTCGCCGATGTCGACACCGACACCGCGGCTGTCGAGACCGAGCAGACCGACGTGGTCTATGAGGCCGAATCCCGCGAGCCGGTCCTGATCGACCGCCCGATTCAGACCGTCGGCCGCCGCAAGGAGGCCGTCGTGCGGGTGCGCCTGGTGCCCGGTACCGGACAGTTCAACCTCGACGGCCGCACCTTGGAGAACTACTTCCCCAACAAGGTGCACCAGCAGCTGATCAAGGCCCCGCTGGTGACCGTGGACCGGCTCGAACAGTTCGACATCTACGCCCACCTCGACGGTGGCGGCCCTTCGGGTCAGGCCGGCGCACTGCGGTTGGCGATCGCGCGCGCGCTGATCCTGGTGCAGCCCGAAGACCGGCCTGCGCTGAAGAAGGCCGGGTTCCTGACCCGCGACCCGCGTGCCATCGAGCGTAAGAAGTACGGACTGAAGAAGGCCCGCAAGGCGCCTCAGTACAGCAAGCGCTGACCTACGGTCGCACCGCATGACGCCCGGCCTCCGCACCCGCGGATGGCCGGGCGTTCGGCGTTTCCGGCCGTTGTCGGCCTCGTGTGACTCGTCGCACACCGCCGATGTTCGGCCGGCATGGTTACTCCGGACCCGGCCGTGCGCAGGGACGACACTCAGGAAAGCTAATGAGCGGTGCTCGATGCTTGCAGCCCAGGGCGGGCTCGGTGGTTGAATTCGCCGCGCCGGCACGGTCAGCCTGGGATTCGAAGCCCGGGCGTCCATCGTGGCGTCGGCAGGCCGCCTGCCCCCGATGCGAGTCAGTCATCTCGCCTGTTCCGGGCCGGGGCTTCGCGACTGAAAAGGAGCAACATATGAGCGTGCACAACAACCTCGCGAAGAACGCTGCAGCAGGCGCCATCCTCGGTGGAGGTCTGCTGTTCACCGCTGGTCTCGGGATGGCCGGTGCACAGCCGACCGTTCCCGCCCCGGAAGGCTCGGTCGACATCGCCGTCGGCGACGTGACGATCCTGCAGGGCGTACCGTCGGACACCGCGGCGGTGACCGCCGGTGCCCTGTGCGGCACCGCGCCCGAGGACGTCAGCGCGCTGGCCCAACAGGTGACCAGTGAGAACGTCGCCCAGACCGTGTGCGTGGGTCTGCCCGGCGGCGACTTGACCCTGGCCCCGACCGCCAACACCGCCGAAGCCGAGCAGCCGTCAGGCACCGACGGCACCGAGGGCACCGCCGAGGACGAGACCACCTCGCCCGGTACCACCGGATAGTTGATCGCGCTCACCGCCCGTGCCCCCAGGGGGTGCGGGCGGTGAGTCGTTTTCGGGTGTGGTGGGTACTCGTGGCCCCAGAGAGCCGCACAGAGCTGGAGGAAGGAGCCGATCATGGCTGAGTTGACCACGTTGCTCAGGGGCGCCGCCGCGGGGACCGCAGTCGGTGGACTGTTGTTCGCCACCGGCCTCGCGGTGGCCCACGCCCAGCCCGAGCCGCCGCCGACCGCGGGCGACGGCCTGGTGACCGTGCTGGTCGGGGAGGCGGTGGCCCACGACGGTGTATCACCGGAGACCGCGGCATCCGCCGTCGCTGAGGTCTGCGGCGGCGACCCCGCCGAGATCACCGCGCTGGCTCAGACGGTCGACGCCGAGGGTGTGGCGCAGACCGTGTGCACCGGCACCGCCCAGGGCGACGTGCTGATCATCCAGAACACGGTCCGAGAGGCGACCGACGCCCCCGCAGCAGAGTCAGAGGAGTCGGAGGCCCCGTCGATCACCGGTCAGGATGAGAGTGCCGAAGCCCGGCCGGCGGTGCCCGGCGAGGGTGAGGCCGGCGAGGCATTCAATACCGAGGGTTAGCCGACATCACGCCCGCGTATCGATCCGGCGACGGCACGACAGGGTTGATGTCCGGTTAGGTCTGCCGCCCGAAGGTGTGAGAAGTTGTCAGGATGGCTCGACTGTTCGGCACCGACGGGGTGCGCGGGGTCGCCAACCAGGACCTGACCGCCGAGTTGGCGATGGCGTTGGGTACCGCGGCGGCCCAGCGCCTCAGAAGGGCCGGTAACTCCCACCGGCGCGTCGCGGTGATCGGGCGTGATCCGCGCGCCAGCGGAGAGATGCTGGAGGCCGCCGTGCTCGCCGGGGTGACCAGCGAGGGCGTCGACGCACTGCGCGTCGGCGTGCTTCCCACCCCCGCGGTTGCCTATCTCACCCATGCTTATGACGCCGACTTCGGCGTGATGATCTCGGCATCGCACAACCCGATGCCCGACAACGGCATCAAGATCTTCGGTCCCGGCGGGCACAAGCTCGACGACGACACCGAGGACCGGATCGAGGAACTGGTCCACCAGGGTCCCGGTCTCCGCCCGACCGGTGCAGGCATCGGCCGGGTCGTGGCTGCCGAGGACGCGCTGGATCGTTATCTGCGCCACGTCGGCAAGGCCGCCACCACCCGGCTGGACGCGTTGACCGTGGTTGTCGACTGCGCCCATGGCGCCGCCTTCGAGGCGGCACCGCGCGCCTATCGCGCCGCCGGTGCCAACGTGATCCCGATTCACGCCGAACCCAACGGCCTCAACATCAACGCCGGATGCGGTTCCACCCATATGGATGCGCTGCGCGCCGCGGTGGTCTCCTATGGCGCCGACCTGGGCCTGGCCCATGACGGTGACGCCGATCGCTGCCTGGCCGTCGACGCGCACGGACGCGTCATCGACGGCGACGCCATCATGGTGGTGCTCGCGCTGGCGATGCGGGAGTCCGGAGAATTGGTCTCCGACACCCTGGTCGCGACGGTGATGAGCAACATGGGCCTGCACCTGGCGATGCGCGGCGCCGGCATCGAGGTGCGTACCACCGGCGTGGGTGATCGCTACGTGCTCGAAGAGCTTCGCGCCGGCAACTTCGCGCTGGGCGGCGAGCAGTCCGGGCACATCGTGCTGCCCGGCTTCGGCACCACCGGCGACGGAATCGTCACCGGCCTGCGTCTGATGGCCCGGATGGCCCAGACCCGGCGACCGCTGGCCGACCTGGCCGCCCCGATGCAGACCCTTCCGCAGGTTCTCATCAACGTCGAGGTCGCCGACAAAGCCACTGTCGCCGACGCGCCGTCGGTACGCGACGCGGTGGCCGCCGTCGAGGCCGAACTCGGGGACACCGGCCGGATCCTGTTGCGGCCCTCCGGCACCGAACAGGTGGTGCGGGTGATGGTCGAGGCCGCCGACGAAGACACCGCCCGGCAGATGGCCGTACGCGTCGCCGAATCCGTCAGCGCAGAAGGCTGAACAACACGGGAACCGGCACGGCCGTCGCGACGTCCAACCAGGTATGGGGACATCCGGCGCGGTGCATGTCGATCTCGCGGCAATGCGCGCGGCGGCGCGCGAGTACGAGGCCGCATCGTCGCTGATCGATGCCGCTGTGCGAAACCATCTCAGCGCGTTGAGTTTTGACGGTGCCACCGCCGGCCGGGCCTACGTCGCTCACGGTGATGCGCTGCGCAGCGCGCTCGAGACGGTGGCAACGGCCCTGCGGCAGTGGTCACGGGCAGCGTCGGAGATCGCCGCAGAGTTGCACGCGTGTGCCGATCGCTACCGCGACGCCGACATCCGCACCGGAAGGCAGGTGGGCTAGATGGTCGAGAACCGCGACGTCACTGCCAGATTGGGCGATGCTCAGCCCGCACTGCACAACCTGCAGGAGTACGTCTGGGCCTGTCGTCAGGTCGGGTACAGCCATCCGGACCTGACCTTGCATGCCGGACAGCTCCGCGACTGGTACGACAGTGAGTTCGGGATGGACCTCGCGATGCTCGACCGCGACGGCACCGCATTCCACACCGCAGCCGCGGCCTGCCAAGAGGCGCTGGCCGTGCAGCACCGCCAGGCCGGCGCGCTGTTGTCGGCCTGGGTCGGTCCGGGTGCGCAGGCATGCCAGGATTTCCTGCGCCGCCACGATCAGATATCGGCAGCGGTCGCGTCGGTTGTGCGCACCGCCGCCGACATGCTGACCGACACTGCGGACCGGTTGTGGCGACTGGTCGACGCAAAGGCCGATGCTGTGGTCGAGATCGAAGGCCGTACCGCGGCAGAGCGTTCGGACTGGCTGGCAGCCGCGGCGACGCTGTCCTCGGGTGCCGGTGACCGGGCTGCCGCCAGCGAACTGGTCGACCTGGCGGTGAAACCGTTCGTGCACAGCGCTGTCGGCGCCGACTGGCTGTCGGTCATGACCGACACGCTGGCGGGGGTGTCCGAGGCCTACCGGGACGCCGCCGCGCAGGTGGCCTTGGAGTCGTTGCCTGAGTTCGCCGTCCCGGCAGGGTTGGGGCCGGTGCACCCCGGGCCCGCCGCCGCCGAATGTGCTGACGGGTGCCCGCCGACATCCTGTGCGCCGACCGCCGTGTCGGCAGCACCGACGGCCCCGTCGTCGTGGAGCGCTCCGGCCGTACCCCCCGCCGGCATGCCGGCCCCCGCGACGTCGCCCGCAGCCGCTGAACCGTCGCCTACAGCCCCCGCGCCGGTCGCTGCACCGCCTGCTCCGGCCGCTGCGTTGGGGCCGCCGGGTGCGTTCGGGTCACCTGCGGACCTGGGCGGCGCCGGCCCGGGTGGTCTCGGGGGTTTCGGGGGTCTCGGGCAGCAGTTCTCTGAGATGCTGCGGGGCTTGCTGGGCGGTGGCGCCGCCGGCTTCGAGTCGCCGGAGATCGAACCGTCGGCGTTCGATGACAGCGGGCTCGACGACTTCGACACGGACGACGAAGGGGACAGCCCCAGCGAGGACGAAGGCGACACCGACAGCGAGGAGACCGACACCGAAGACGGGACCGGCCTCGGTGACGAGGGCGAATCGGGCGAGGACGCGCCGGTCGAGGCTGACCTGCCTGCCGACGACTGCCCGCCACCGGTCGAGGAATCGACCGCAGCGCCGGTGATCACCCCACCGCCCCCGCCGGTCGAACCTTTGCCCGCCCCGCCGGTCGAACCGTTGCCCGCGCAGGAGTCGCCGTGCGCGATCGCCGTAGGCGAAGTGCCACAGGTCGGCGAGTCGCCAGACGAGCGTGGGACCGCTAAGGAGCCAGGTGGCGGCTGATCACCAACCGTTGAATCTGGTTGGTGCCCTCGAAGATCTGCATGATCTTGGCTTCCCGCATGTAGCGCTCCACGCGGTAGTCGCGGGTGTAGCCGGCGCCGCCGAGCACCTGCACCGCGTCGGTGGTCACCTTCATCGCCGCATCAGTGGCGGTCAGCTTGGCCACCGAGGCATGCCGTGAGTAGTCCATCCCCGCGTCGCGGCGGCGGGCGGCATCGAGATAGGTGGCTCGCGCGGAGTCGACCGCGGCGGCCATGTCGGCCAGCAGGAATGCCAGCCCCTGGTGGTCGATGATCTTGCGGCCGAACGTGGTTCGCTCACCGCTGTAGGCCACTGCCTCGTCGAGGGCAGCTTGAGCCAGTCCGACCGCCACTGCGGCAATGCCCAGGCGCCCGGAATCGAGCGCGCTGAACGCGATCTGCAGACCCTGGCCTTCGGCGCCGAGGCGGCGCTCGGCGTCGACGAACGCGTCGTCGTAATGCGCGGCGGTGGTCGGCACCGCGTGCAGCCCCATTTTCTCCTCGGGCTTTCCGAAGGTCAGGCCGGCCGTCTGGCCGGGGACCAGAAAGCACGAGATTCCTTGCGAGCCTTCACCGGTGCGGGCGAACAGGTTGTAGAAGTCGGCGATTCCGCCGTGGGTGATCCACGCCTTCGCCCCGGTGATCCGGTAGCCGCCGTCGGCGGGTACGGCCTTGCAGGCCAGTGCTGCGGCGTCGGAGCCGGCCTGCGGCTCGGAGAGGCTGTAGGCGCCGATGGTGGCGCCGCCGAGCATGTCGGGCAGCCACCGGCTGCGTTGATCCTCGGTGCCGAACATCATCAACGGGTGACAGGACAGACTGTGCACGCTCACCGCGACCGCCACCGCGGCCCAGCGCGCCGCGATCTCCTCGAGCACCTGCAGATACACCTCGTAGGGCTGTCCGCCACCGCCCCATTCCTCGGGGTAGGGCAGGGACAGCAGCCCTGCCTCGCCGAGGGTGGCGAACACGCCGTCGGGGTAGGTCTCGTCTTTCTCGTGCCGGTCGACGATCGGATCGAGCACCTTGTCGGAGATGTCGCGGGCGAGCGTGACGAGTTCGTGGGCTTCGTCGGTGGGGAGCAGACGGTCGACGGCCATACTTCGGACAGTACTACAGGACCACCTTCAGTACTATCTGGTCATGGTCCGGACTGCTGCGTTCGCCACCCGTCGTCGCACCGAACTGTTCGACGCGCTGGTCGAACTGTTCCTGGCCGAGGGATTCGCCCACCTGACCCTCGATGACATCGCAGCCCGGTTGCGGTGTTCGAAATCGACGTTGTACACCCTGGCCGCCAGCAAGGAGCAGCTCGTCCAGGCAGCCACCGTGCACTTCTTCCGCGCCGCTGCCGACGAGGTGGAGGGTCGGGTCGCCGAGGTCGACGGTGCCCGCGACCGCATCACCGCCTATCTCACCGCGGTCGGCGCCGCACTGGACCGCGCCTCGGATCAGTTCATGATCGACCTCGACGCGTTCGCGCCGGCCCGGCAGACCTACGAGCACAACACCGGCATCGCCGCGCGCCGGGTGCAGGAGCTGATTGCCGAAGGTGTTGCGGCAGGAGACTTCCGTGACGTGCACGCCGCGTTCGCCGCCGACCTCGCGGCGACGGCGATGGTGCGCATCCAGCAGCGGGTGGTACAGCAGAACACCGGGCTCGACGACGCCGCCGCCTACCGCGAACTGGCCGCCATCCTCACCGGCGGCATGCAGGCCTGACGACTACGGCAGCAGATTGTGCAGCTGCTCGACGAACTCCACGGTCTCGCGCCGCTCGGTGGACAGGGGATGCACCAGCAGCGTCGTGACCCCGGCCTCGGCGAAGGCCGCGATCCGCTCCTTGACGTAGGACGCCGGGCCGACCAGCGACACCCGCCGGACCAGATCGTCGGGGACCGCGTCGATCGCTTCGGCCTTCTTGCCCGCCAGGTACAGGTCCTGGATGTGGTCGGCCACCTCGCCGAAGCCGTAGCGAGTGGCCAGCGAATGGTAGAAGTTGCGGCCGCGCGCACCCATGCCGCCGATGTAGAGCGCCAATTGCGGTTTCGCCCAGGCCAATCGATCGTCGACGTCATCGCCGATGGCCAGGCTCGCGCTGACCATCACGTCCAGCGGTCCCAGCGCCGGGTCGCGCCGGGACGCTCCGGAGCGCAGCGCGTCCCCCCAGACCTCGCCGGCCTTCTCGGGGTAGAAGAAGACCGGCTGCCAGCCCTGGGCGATCTCGGCGGTCAGCTCGACGTTCTTGGGCCCCAGCGCCGCGATGGTGATCGGAATCTGTTCGCGGACAGGGTGATTGATCAGTTTCAGCGGCTTGCCCAATCCGGTTCCGCGCTCGGCCGGCAGTGGTAGCTGGTAGTACTTGCCCGGGTAGGTCAAGCGCTCGCGACGCCACACCTGCCGACAGATCTCGACCACTTCACGGGTGCGTCCCAGCGGTGCGTCGAACCCGACACCGTGGAAGCCCTCGATCACCTGGGGGCCGGAGGTGCCCAATCCGAGCCGGAACCTGCCGCCGCAGACGTAGTCCAGCCCGGCGGCTGTCATCGCCATCAGCGCCGGGGTGCGGGTGTAGATCGGCACCACACCGGTGCCGAGCTCGATGCGCGACGTGCGCGCTGCCAGGAAGCCGAGTTGGCTGATCGCGTCGTAGGAATACGCCTCGGCCACCAGCGCGAGGTCCACGCCGACCTTCTCGAGTTCGACGACTTCGTCGACGGCTTCCAGGAAGCCGCCCGCATACCCGAGGAAGATGCCCGTCCGCATGGGGACAAGGTATACCGCCAACCGGTTGGTTGGGAGAGGGGGTCCCAGGTCAGGGCTTGAGCAGCGCCACGACTTTGTTCTCCAGGTCGACCGGGTCGTCGGAGAACGGGTCCAGCGCCGTCGTGTTGGGCAAGTCGATGTCCGCGTCGGCGAAGTCGCGGTAGGTTTTGTCGCCGGCGAGCATGAAGCGCAGGTAGCCGCTGAGCAGGGCACGCACCGTGCGCTGGGTCTTCTTGTCGGCGCCGGGCAGGCCCACCACGGTCGCCAGCCGCCGGCCCTCGACCAGCCCACCGGCCTCCAGCTTGCGGGTGGCACGCAACGTCGCGGTCTTCCACACCCGCGCGAGCTGCACGGCGTTGGAGCGCAACGACATCGGGTCACCGGGGTCGGCCAGGATCACCCCGGGAACAGTCAGCGACGCGGCGGGTTGCACCGCTGCCGGGCTGCTGACCGAGGGATACGCCGCGAAAACCGCGGCGATCCGGTCGGGCATCCCGGCTGCGGCGAACACCGCCGCCGAGGCGCCGAAACCGTGTCCGGCGACACCGAGCTTGCCGGGGTGCACGCTGATGTCGCCGGTCCCCAGTCGCACCCCGGTGATGACGTCCAGGACGGTGCCCAGGTCGTAGGCCAGATTCAGCACCGAGGGCGCCAGCCCGGTCTCGGTGTTCGGGGCCGCGGCCACGATTCCCCACGACGCCAGATGGTCGAGTGTGTCGTGGTAGCGGTCTGCGGATGTGACCCAATCGTGAGCGAAGGCCACGCCGGGCAGATTCTTGCCCTCGGCCGGGGTGTAGACCACACCGGGAACACCGGCGAAGGCCAGGTCACCGCGCAGAACGCGGTGCGGGCCGCGGCGCGTCAACGCCGAATAGAGCTTCTTCAAGCGGGCCACCCGAAGACCGTAACCCACCGGGCGGAAAAGTCATCCTGCCGTACCCTGGGAGGCTATGTGCGGAATCGTCGGCTACGTCGGGCACCGAGGTGCCTGCGACATTGTCGTCAACGCGCTGCGCCGCATGGAGTACCGAGGTTACGACTCGGCCGGCGTTGCGCTGCTCGACGGCCACGGTGGCCTGACCGTCCGTCGCCGGGCGGGTCGGCTGGCCAACTTGGAAGAGGCCATCGCCGAGGCCGGGGCCGGCAGTCTGACCGGCTCGGCCGGCCTGGGTCACACTCGCTGGGCCACCCACGGTCGCCCTACCGATCGCAACGCCCACCCGCACCGCGACGTCGACGGCAAGGTGGCGGTGGTGCACAACGGCATCATCGAGAACTTCGCGGCGCTGCGCGCCGAACTTGAGACCGCCGGTGTGGAGTTCGCCAGCGACACCGACACCGAGGTCGCGGTGCACCTGGTGGCCCGCGAATACGCCGGCGGTGAGCACGCCGGCGATTTCGGCGCCGCGGTGCTGGCCGTGCTGCGTCGCCTCGAGGGCCATTTCACCCTGGTATTCGCCCACGCCGACCAGCCGGGCACCATCGTTGCCGCCCGGCGCAGTACCCCGCTGGTGCTCGGCGTCGGCGACGGTGAGATGTTCGTCGGCTCCGACGTCGCCGCGTTCATCGAGCACACCCGCGACGCCGTCGAGCTGGGCCAGAACCAGGCCGTGGTGGTGACCGCCGACGGGTACCGGATCAGCGACTTCGACGGCAACATCGCCGTGCCGGGACGTGACTACCGAACCTTCCACATCGACTGGGACACCTCGGCCGCCGAGAAGGGCGGCTACGAGTACTTCATGCTCAAGGAGATCGCCGAGCAGCCCGCCGCGGTGTCGGACACCCTGCTCGGGCACTTCGCCGACAACCGCATCGTGCTCGACGAGCAGCGCCTGTCGGATCAGGAGCTGCGCGAGATCGACAAGGTCTTCGTGGTGGCCTGCGGCACCGCGTATCACTCCGGACTGCTGGCCAAGTATGCGATCGAGCATTGGACCCGGCTGCCGGTCGAGGTCGAGCTGGCCAGCGAATTCCGTTACCGCGACCCGGTTCTGGACAGTCACACGCTGGTCGTGGCGATCTCGCAGTCCGGCGAGACCGCCGACACGCTGGAGGCGGTGCGCCACGCCAAGGAGCAGAAGGCCAAGGTGCTCGCCGTCTGCAACACCAACGGCAGTCAGATTCCGCGCGAGTGCGACGCGGTGCTCTACACCCGCGCCGGCCCGGAGGTCGGTGTCGCCTCGACCAAGACGTTCCTGGCCCAGATTGCCGCCAACTACCTGGTCGGACTGGCGCTGGCGCAGGCCCGGGGCACCAAATACCCCGACGAGGTGGCCCGCGAATACCACGATCTGGAAGCCATGCCGGATCTGATCGCCCGGGTCATCGCCGCCGCCGATTCGGTGTCGGAGTTGGCGCAGCGCTTCGCCGGGTCGCAGACCGTGCTGTTCCTCGGACGCCACGTCGGCTACCCGGTGGCGCTGGAGGGGGCGCTCAAGCTCAAAGAGTTGGCCTACATGCACGCCGAGGGCTTCGCCGCCGGTGAACTCAAGCACGGACCGATCGCACTGATCGAGGACGATCTGCCGGTGATCGTGGTGATGCCTTCGCCGAAGAACGCCGCAATGCTGCACGCGAAGCTGTTGAGCAACATCCGCGAGATCCAGGCCCGCGGGGCGGTGACCATCGTCATCGCCGAGGAGGGCGACGACACTGTGCGCCCCTACGCCGACCATCTGATCGAAATCCCGGCGGTGTCAACGCTGTTCCAGCCGCTGCTGTCGACCATCCCGCTGCAGTTCTTCGCCGCCGGGGTGGCCCAGGCCCGCGGGTACGACGTCGACAAGCCGCGCAATCTCGCGAAATCGGTCACCGTCGAGTAGTGGCGAGCAAGGTCGGACAGTTCGTCACTGGCCGGCGCGAGCACTACCTGCGTGCCTACCGCGCCGGCATGGCCGAGCTGCCGACCGTTGACGCCGAAGCCGACGTCTCGACCTCCTTCGGTCGGGTGCGCACCTATCAGTTTGGTGCACACCATGATTCGACACCGGTGGTGCTGCTGCCCGGGCGTAACGCGGCCACGCCGATGTGGCGGGCCAACCTCGCCGGCTTGACTGCGCGACGTCGGGTGTACAGCGTGGACCTCCTCGGAGAGGCGGGCCTGAGCGTGCAGACGCGCCCGATCACCGGCGCCCAGGATCAGGCGCAGTGGCTCGCCGACACCCTCGGCGGACTCGAGCTCGACCGCGCACACCTGATGGGTGTGTCCATCGGCGGATGGGCCGCGGCCAATTTCGCGGCCCGGTTCGGGGACCGGGTCGCCTCGCTGGTGCTGCTCGAGCCGGTGAACACCTTCGGGCCGATCCCGTTGCGCACACTGGCGCTGTCGGCGGTGCTGGTGCTGCCCGGCGTGCCCCAACCGATCCGACGGTGGTTCCTGAGCTGGCTGTCCGGCGGCGCCGATCTCGAGCAGGCGGCACCCGAGGCCCGGTTGATCGACGCCGCGATGACCGACTTCACCCTGCGACTACCGCCCCCGACGAGAATCACCAACGACCAACTGCGCGCGTTGTCGATGCCGGTGCTGGCTTTTCTCGGTGGCCGCAGCGTCATGCTGGACGCCGAGCGCGCGGCACGGTGTGCTCAGGAACTACTGCCACACAGCGAAATTCACATCTACCCCGAGGCTTCTCACGCGATCAACGGCGAGTGCGCTGCCGAGATCGAGCGCCGGGCGGTGGCCTTCTGGGATGCTTGGGCGCCCTGAGCGATCAAGCCAGGCGTTCGCCGGTGGAGACGCTGAAGCGATGCACCGCATCGGGTGTGGCGGCCAGTCGCACGGCGGTGCCGACGGGGATCGACGACAGTGCCACGACACCGACAACGCTGGTGAGGCGGCGCTCGCCGGCCCGCACGGTGACGATCGCACGGGGGCCGAGGAGTTCGACGAGTTCGACGGTGGCTGATCCGCCGGGATCAGCCGTCAGCTCCAGGTCGTCGGGGCGGATGCCGACGGTGACCGCAGCCGCGTCCGGACCACCGATGGCGATCCGCAGGTCCGACCCGGTACGCAGTTCGCCGGCGGTCACGACGCCGTCGACCAGGTTCATCTTCGGGCTCCCGACGAACGTCGCGACGAATGTGTCTGCAGGACTGCGGTAGACCTGCTCGGGCGGGCCGGCCTGTGCGATGGCGCCGTCGCGCATCACCACGATGCGGTCCGACAGCGTCATCGCTTCCTCCTGATCGTGGGTGACATACAGCGAGGTGATGCCGAGGCGGCGCTGCAACCGCAGCAGTTCGGTGCGCGTCTCCACCCGCAATTTGGCATCGAGGTTGCTCAGCGGCTCGTCGAACAGGAACACTGCGGGCTCCCGGATGATGGCCCGCCCGATCGCCACACGCTGCTGCTGCCCGCCGGACAGATCCTTGGGTTTGCGCGCAAGCAGGTGACCCAGCCCCAGTGATTCGGCGATGTCGTCGGCCCGGCTCAAGGCTTGTGCGCGGGGAATGCGTTTGGCGCGCAACGGGAACGCGATGTTCTCTCGCACCGTCAGGTGCGGGTAGAGCGCGTAGTTCTGGAAGACCATCGCGATGTCACGCTCTTTGGGCTCCAGCCGGGTGACGTCGCGTCCGCCGATGCTGATGGTTCCGGAGGTGACCGCCTCCAGGCCGGCCAGCATCCGCAGCGATGTCGTCTTGCCGCATCCGGAGGGGCCCACGAGCACCGTGATGCTGCCGTCGTCGAGGTCCAGGTTAAGTCCCGACACCACCGTCGCGGTGCCGTAGGACTTGGTGACCTGGGAGAAGCTCACTGCTGCCATGGGTGCAAAGACCTCGTTCGTCTCTCTAGTACTTGACCGCGCCACCGCTGATGCCCTGCACCAGACGTCGTTGGATGAAGAAGCTGGCCACCACCACCGGGATGATGGCGATCATGATCGCCGCGCTCATCGCACCGATCTGCACGCCCCGGAACGTGTTGAAGTTCGAGATCGCCACCGGCAGGATGGCAGCGTTGCCGGGGGCCAGGATCAGTCCGTAGAACATGTCGTTCCACGACAGCGTGAACCCGAAGATCCCCGCAGCACCGATACCCGGGTACACCTGCGGCAACACCACCAGCCGAAACGCCTGCCAGCGGGTGAACCCGTCGACGCGGGCCTGCTCCTCCAACGATGACGGGACCGCTTCGAAGAAGCCGATCAGAAACCAGGTCACCAGGGGCAGAACGAAACTCAGGTGGGCGAAGATCACCGGGGCCAGCGTGTCGGTCATCCGCAGGGCCTGTGCCATCGTCAGGAACGGGAAGACCATCACCGCGGGCGGCACGACCTGTGCGGCCAACATGCCGAAGCGGGTCAGTGAACCCCCGGCGCGGAACTTGGCAATGACGTAGGCGCCCATGCTGCCCACCACCAGGCTCACGGTGACCGTGGTGAGCCCGACGACCAGGCTGCGCCCGGCCGCGGCCAGGATCCCCGACTCCAGCACCGACTGCCAGTTCTGCATCGTCGGGCGGAAGACGAACAGGAACGGCTCGGACATCTGCGCTGGGGTCTTGAGGCTCGCCAGCGCCACCCACACGATCGGGAACAGCACGAACAGGAATGTGGCGGTCAGGACAGCGATCCGGAGGATCTCCAGCCGGCGGGGGCGGGTCATCGGGCCCTGCTTCTTTCCATCGTGCGGAATGCCACCACGATCAGCGCGAGCACCAGCACGAGCACGATGAACGCCATCGCACTGGCCCCGGCGAGCCGGAAGAATTGGATGCCCTCCAGATACATGAAGTACTGCAGGGTTTCGGTTTCGGTGCCGGGTCCACCGCGGGTGGTGGCGTAGACGTACTCGAACACCCGTAGCGCGTCGAGCCCGCGCAGCAGCACGGCCACCGTCAGCACCGGCGCCAGCATCGGGATCAGCACCCGGCGCAGCAGATAGAGCGGACCCGCGCCGTCCACCCGGGCCGCCTCCAGGGGTTGCTTGGGCATCGACTCCAGGCCGGCCAGGATGAGCAGCACCATGAACGGCGTCCACTGCCAGACGTCGATGAATGCCAGGGTGAGAAGCGCACGGCCGGAACCGAAGAAGTCGTAGTCGGTGCCGATGGCGTGCAGCAATGCCGGCACCGCGCCGATCTGGTCGTTGAGCAGGAACCGGAAGATCAACCCGACCGCGATGGGGGTGATGAACATCGGAGCCAGCACGATCGCGCGGGCCAGGTCCTTGGCCCAGCGCTGCTGATACAACGCCAGCGCGATCGCGAAACCCAGCACCAGTTCCAGGCTGACCGCGACCAGCACGTAGGTTGCGGTGGTGCCGAACGCATCCCAGAACGCGGCATTGGTCAGTGCGTCGGCGAAGTTGGCGGCACCGACGAAATCAGGCGTGCCGCGATCGGTGAGCCGGTAGTCGGTGACCGACAGGTACAGCGCGTAGCAGAGCGGGAATCCGACGGCCACCCCGAACAGAGTCAGCAGCGGCACCAGCATGCCGTAGGTGAATCTCATCGCGGTTCCGCTACCGGCGCGGCCGCCGGATTCCCCTGGCTCACTGCTGGATCCGCTCCGCTGCGGCCTGGGCGTCGCGCAAGGCGTCGGCGACGCTCTTGTTGCCGGCCACCGCCTCGTTGAGTTCGGTGCCCACGGCCTGGATCATCTCCTCACCGCCGGTGCCCTGGGTGAGCGGGGCCGCGTCGGCCAGGATCTCACCGACCGTTTGGTAGTACTGCTCGCCGTATCCGTCGGCCAGCACCGTGGCGTCGGTCAGCGAACCCTGCCGGATGACCGCGCCGCCCTGGGCGACGCGTTGGGCGTCGACGTCGGGGGAGGTCACCCAGGACACGAATGCCCATGCCGCGTCCGGGGCTGCCGAGTTCGCCGGGATGGCCCAGCTCCACGAGCCCAGCGCGGACTTGCCGCCTGGGATCGGGGCCAGCGCGAACTGTCCGGCCCGCTCGCCGGAGGCGCCCGCCGGGTCGTTGAGTGCGGGCAGGTTCCAGTTGTAGCCGACCATGCTCGCGGCCTGACCGCTCGACACCGACCGGAATGCCTCGTCGAAAGCCCAGTTCAGGCTGTTGGGCGGGGCTGCGGTGCGGTAGGTCTCGATGTAGGCATCCAGCGCGCGGGCGGCCTGCTCGGTGTCCAGTGTGGGTTTGCCGTCAGCGTCATAGATCGACCCGCCCGCGGCGAACAGCCAGTTGGCCCACTCCTCGAAGACCTTGTAACCCCGCTGTGGCTGCATCGCGATCCCTGCGCGGCCATCGGTGTTGAGCCGCTGAGATGTGGCGACCAGCGCGTCGAGGTCGGCGGGTACCTGCTGGCCGGCCTCGGCCAGGTCGCCTGTGTTGTAGATGTAGCCCAGCGCGTAGTTGTAGAACGGTACGCCGTAGGTGGTGCCGTCGACGTCGGTGATGTCGGTCAGCGACGGGAAGAAGTCATCGGGACGGTAGTCCGGGGTTGATTCGATGCGTGCGTCCAGCGGCTCCAGGAACCCGGCGGTGGCGAAGTCGTCCATCCACGGGTTGTCCACCACGATCAGGTCGTAGGCGGGTTGGGCCGATTGGAACGACGACACCAGCCGGTCGCGCATCTGGTCGAACGTCATGGTCTCGATGTTGATCGCGATGTCGGGGTACTTCTCGTTGAACCTACCGACCAGACCTTCGACGATGTCGGTGTCGGGCACGTTCTCCATCAGGACCCGGACGGTGGCCGAGGTGTCGGTGGGGATCTCGCCGAGGCCGGAGGACTCCTGCTGCTCGGAGCCGCCGCTGCCGGCGCACCCGGCGATACTGAGGCAGGCGGCCAGCGTCAACGCCGCCCAGGCCATCGGCCGTTTCGCGGGCCGACGGCCAAACATCGGAATTTTCATGGTTTCTCACTTCCATCTCTCGGTGGTTGGATCGAGCCCGGCACGGCTCAGTCCATGTACGCACCGCCGTTGACCGACAGTGCCTCCCCGGTGATGAACCGGGCATCTTCGGATGCCAGGAACGCCACCGCGCGTGCCACGTCGTCGGGGGTCTGCAACCGCCCGAGTGGGGTGGCATCGATCCACTCTTGCCGGACCTCTTCCGGAGTCGAACCGGAAAGTGTTGCTTCCCAGGTCAACTCACGGGACTGCATCGGGGTTGCGACGAAGCCGGGGCACACACAGTTGACGGTGATGTCGTGCTGCGCCAATTCGAAGGCCATGGCCTGGGTCAATCCGAGCACTCCGAACTTGGAGGCCACATAGTCGGCCAGAAACGGTACCCGGCCCTGCTTGGCCGCCATCGATGCGGTGTTGATGATGGTGGCGCGGCGCCGGGTGCGGATCATCGCGCGCGCGGCGGCCTGTCCGCAGAAGAACACCGCCTTGAGGTTGATGTCCAGCGATCGGTCGAACTGGTCGGCGGTGACCTCGACGAAGCGTTGCATCGCCGAGATCCCGGCGTTGTTGATCCACGCGTCCAGACCCAGCCGGTCGGCCACGTCGTCGGCCAGTGCCGCGGCTGCGTCGCTGTCGGTGACGTCGAAACGCAGATGCTCGTGGCCGCGTCGGGCGCCGCCGGCCAGACCGGCGGCGGTCTCGGCGGCGGTCTCGGCGTCGATGTCGGTCACCACGACGCGCCACCCGCGCTCGGCCAGGGTGGTCGCGATGGCGCGGCCGATGCCGGAACCGGCGCCGGTCACCACCGCGGTGCGTGTGCCGGGGTGCTCGGTCGTCGTTTCTGCTGCGGTCAAGACCGGGCCTTTCGTGCGAGTCGGTGGGAGACGGGGGTCAGGACGTTGCCGAGTGTGCGCCATTCGGCATAGGCCTCGGCGTAGCGGTCGACCTGTCGTGGGTCGGGGACGATGGGTTTGCCCAGCGTCCGGAAGCGCTCGACCTGGGTCCAGTCTGCAATGCCGCCGACGCCGATCCCGGCGATGACTGCTGCGCCCAGCGACGCGCCGGGGTGCCCGACGACCGGCCAGAGTTCGGTGTCGAGGACATCGGCGAGGATCTGTTTCCACAATGTCGACCTGCTGCCGCCGTTGGTGACCATCGCGCGCCGCAGCGGCACGCCGACGTCGGCGAAGACCTCGGTGTGGTGTCTGAACCCGAACGCGACCGCTTCCAGCACCGAGCGGTACATGTCGGCGCGGGTGTGGGCCAGGTCGAGGCCGACGAACGCGCCACGCAGGTCCGGGTCGTGCAGCGGGCTCTTCTCGCCGAGGAAATAGGGCAGGCACAGGATTTCGGCGGGATTTCGGTGTAGCGCCTCGGCGTCGAGGTCGAGCAGGTCGACCCCGCCCGCCAGGGTTTGGAACCAGCGGATCAGGCTGCCGCTGGTGGCCATGCACCCGTTGGGCAGCCAGCGGCCCGGCACCGGGTGGGCGTCGAGGTACAGCCGTGCGTCGGCCACCGGGCGGTCGCTGGCGGCCAGCACGTCACCGGCGCCGCCGAGCTTGACCAGCCAGTCACCTGCGGTGTTGACGCCGGCGGCGTAGGCCGAGAGCACGTGATCGGCGCCGCCGACGATCAGCGGTAGCCCGGCGCGCAGTCCGGTGATCCCGGCTGCCTCAGCGCTGAGCACGCCGGCGTGCGCGCCGGGCGCCAGGATCGCGGGCTGCAGGTTCTCCGACAGGCCGGCCGCGGCGAACATCGGGGCGTACGGGCGGCCGTCGAGTGTGCCGAACCCGGATTCCAGGGCCCAGTTCAACTCGACGTGCGGGGCGGCGCCGAGGGCCATCAGTACCCAGTCGTAGGACCCCACCAGCCGGGCGGTGCGGGCCCAGGTGTCGGGTTCGTGGGTACGCAGCCACATCGCCGTCGGTGCCACGGATTGCTGGGTGATGGCCGAGCCGGTGGCCGCCAGCACATCGGTGCCCTCCATCGCCGCGCTCAGCTGGTCGATCTGTGCGGTGGCGCGTGAGTCGTTCTGCAGGATCGCTCGGCGCACCGGCCGGCCGGCGCGGTCGACGGCCAGCACCGCCGGCACCATCCCGGTGGTGGCCAGTGCCCGCACGTCGTCGGCCGATGCGCCCGATTCGGTGAGTACGGCGCGGATCGTCTCGCCGGTGTTGGCCAGCCACTGCGCGGGATCGGCTTCGGCCTGGCCGGGGTGATCGGCGTAGAGCCGACTGTCGCGGGACGCCTGCGCGGCGATGCGGCCGTCGGTGACGTCGACCAGCACCGTCTTGGTTCCCGTGGTGCCGATGTCGACACCGATCGTGAACTCCGGCATGGGGTCCTCTCCGTGGGCGTGGGTAGACGATACCAACACGACTGTTAGATTCTCACATAATCTGTGTAACAATCACGTTATGGGGCTGGGCAGAACCCCTGCCTCTGTTATCAAATAACACCAGAGGATGCCATGACAACCCGAGAGGCTCTGATGACGACCTGGCTGGACGAGGTATTCGCGGTGCGTAAGCCCGTGATCGCGATGCTGCACCTGATGGCCTTGCCGGGCGACCCGGGTTTCGACACCGCCGGAGGAGTCCGTGCTGTCGTCGACCGTGCCAAGGCCGAGCTGTCCGAACTGCAGCAGGGCGGCGTCGACGGCGTGATGATCTCCAACGAGTTCAGCCTGCCCTACCTGACCAAGACCGAACCCATCACCGCGATCACGATGGCGCGGGTGATCGGGGAACTGCTGGGAGAGTTCTCGGTGCCCTACGGCGTCAATGTGCTGTGGGACGGCATGGCGTCGATCGACCTCGCGGTGGCCACCGGTGCGCAGTGGGTGCGGGAGATCTTCACCGGGGTCTACGCCAGTGACTTCGGCCTGTGGGACACCAACGTCGGCGCCGCGGCGCGCCACCGCCACCGGATCGGTGGCGGCGACGTCAAACTGTTGTTCAACATCGTTCCCGAGTCGGCGGTCTACCTGGCTGAGCGCGATCTCGCGTCGGTCACCGCGACCACGGTGTTCGCCACCAAACCCGACGGCATCTGCGTGTCCGGGCTCACCGCTGGAGCCTCGACCGACACCCAGGCGCTCAAGGTGGTCAAGGACTCCGCCGGAGCGGTACCGGTGTTCGTCAACACCGGTGTGCGGGCGCACAATGCGGCCGAGCAGCTCGCCATCGCCGACGGCGCCATCGTGGGCACCTACTTCAAAGAGGACGGGGTTTTCGAGAACCGTGCCGTCGCGGCGCGGGTGCGCGAGCTGATGGATGCCGTCACCAGCTTCCGTACGACGCTGTGAGCCCGGGCCCTGACGTCGTGGCGCCGGCCGCGCTGCGTGACCTCGCGGTGCGTGCGGCGCAGTTCGCCGCTGCCGGCTGCCTGCTGGAGTTCACCGAAGGCGTCACCGTGAGGACCAAGGGCGCCGAGGGTGACCTGGTCACCTCGGCGGATCTGGCAGCCGAACGCGTGGTCCGCGACGTCATCGCCTCCGCCCGAGCCGAGGATTCGATACTGGGAGAGGAACTTCCGCCGCACATCGGCACCTCGGGGCTGCAGTGGGTCGTCGACCCGCTCGACGGCACCACGAACTTCACCCGGCGGCTGCCGTTCTTCGCCACGTCGGTCGCGGTGCGGCGCGGCGAGGACGAATGGCTGGCCGCGGCGGTCTGCGCGCCGGCGTTGAGCAGCACCTGGAGCGCGGCGCGCGGCCACGGCGCCGAACTCGAAAGCCCTTCGGGGCGTGAGCAACTGCCACTGACGCTGCCGTCGTCCTCGGCGCGGCTGCTGGGTACCGGACTGTCCTACGACGTCGGTCACCGACGACGCCAGGTCCGCGAACTCGGCGCCGCGCTGGCCGACTACACCGATATGCGACGCTTCGGTGCCGCGGCGATCGATCTGTGCCTGGTGGCCCAAGGCAGTCTGGACGCCTTCGTCGAAGACGATCTGGCGCTACACGATTGGGCTGCCGGTGCGCTCATCGCCGAGGAGGCGGGAGCGCAGGTGCAGCGGCCGAGAAACGCAGATCCGGCGGTGACGGCTCGCTGGCGCTGAACCGGGATCAGCGCGCGACCGGGGCTCGTGCGGCGTCCACGCACCGCACGTCCACACCGGCGGCGCGCAGCGCGTCCACGGTCGGGTGGGTCGGTGAGCCGTCGGTCACCAGCACCGAGATGGCCGACACCGGTGCGACGTTGATCAGTTGCACGCGACCGAGTTTCGAGGCATCGGCGGCGACGATCACGCGGTCGGCCGACCGCATCGCGGCCTGCTTGACGTTTCCCTCTTCCCGGTGATACTCCGACGCGCCGCGCTTACCGTGTACACCTGCGATACCCATCACGTAGGTGTCGCAGTTGTAGCGCAGGTAGAAGTCCTCGGCTTCAGCTCCGATCAGGCTCAACTCACCGGGGCGGATCTTGCCGCCGGTGAGCAGGATCGTGGTGTCGGGTTCGTCGGCGAGCTCCACGGCGACCAGCACACTCGGCGTGATGACGGTCAGGCCCAGTCCTCGGCCCTTGATGGCGCGCGCCACCGCCAGCACCGTGCTCCCGCTGTCGAGGATCACGGTTTCCTGCGGAGCCAGCAGATCGGCAACCGCCCGAGCGATGTGGGTCTTCTCACCCGCGGCTACGGCCGCGCGGGCATCGAAGGACGGCTCGATGGATTTGCCGCCGAAGGCGATCGCACCGCCGAGCACCCGGCGGGCGATGCCCTGGTCCTCGAGCCGTTCGATGTCGCGCCGGATCGTCATCTCCGAGACGCCGTACTCCTCGGCCAGCGAGGCGAAGTCCACTTCGCGGTCGGCGTGGATGCGTGCGGCGATCGCGGCGCGGCGCGCGTGCGCATCCAGGGTGAGGGCCACGGCGACCAGCTTAATCGTGCCCGCCGGTAACACTGAAGGCTGTGCGTTCGATAAGAAAGCTAAGAAAGCTATGGCAGCAACGGTCGCCGTTGCCCGAGTTGCGCTGAAGAAACCACGGTGCCATCCCGGGGTGACCTGCGCATGCCCTCCGCAATGAAGGTCGGGGGAAACCCACATGATGGAAAACGGACACAAACGCAGCGGTCGCTTCACGGTCAGCCCGAGACGTGACAACGACGCGCTCGTGCTGCAGGTCGCCGGTGATCTCGACGTGCTGACCGCACCGACGTTGGCGACCCATCTCGACGTGGCGCTGACCAGTGGCGCGGCGTTGCTGATCGTCGACCTGACCGCCGTGGAGTTCTTGTCCTCGGCGGGGATCAGCGTGCTGGTCGAAACGCACCGACTCACCGCACCGGCGGGGGTCTCGCTGCGCGTCGTCGCCGAGGGGCCCGCCACCAGCAGGCCGATGCGGCTGATGTGTGTCGACCAGATCATCGACCTCTACCCGACGCTGGACGCCGCGCGCAGAGGGCTGCCCACGTAGCCTGACAACGATGCGGTACTACTACAGCGCCGAGCAGATCCGTGTGGCCGAAGCTCCGCTGCTGGCGGCTCTTCCGGACGGTGCGCTGATGCGCCGCGCGGCTTTCGGGCTGGCCACCGCAATCGCCGCCGAACTCCGCACGGTGTCCGGCAAGACGGTGTGCGCGGTCGTCGGCTCCGGTGACAACGGTGGAGATGCACTGTGGGCGGCCACGTTCCTGCGTCGCCGAGGCGCCCGGGCCACCGCGATCCTGCTCAATCCGGCCAAAGCGCACGCCCGTGCGCTGGCTGCGTTTCGGCGCAGCGGTGGTCAGGTGGTCGACACGGTCTCCGCGGCAACCGATCTGGTGATCGACGGAGTGGTCGGCATCTCCGGGACCGGGCCGCTGCGCCCAGACGCAGCCGGGGTCTTCGACGTAGTGACCGAGGCTGGAATCCCGGTGGTCGCCGTCGATCTGCCCAGCGGCGTCGACGTGCACACCGGTGCGGTGGACGGCCCGCACGTCGTGCCCGCACTGACGGTCACCTTCGGCGGGTTCAAACCCGCCCACGCACTGGGCCGGTGCGGCCGTGTGGAGTTGGTCGACATCGGACTCGACCTCGGCCCCAGCGACCTCAGAGCTTTCGAGGCCGCAGACGTCGCGGCGCGCTGGCCGATCCCGGGTCCCACCGACGACAAGTACACCCAAGGTGTCACCGGGGTGATGGCCGGCTCGGACACCTACCCCGGCGCGGCGGTGCTGTGCACCGGTGCCGCGGTGGCCGCGACCTCCGGCATGGTCCGCTACGCCGGGACCGCCGCCCAACAGGTCCTCGCGCACTGGCCGGAAGTCATCGCCACTCCCGGCTTCGCCACCGCCGGCCGGGTGCAGTCCTGGGTCGTCGGGCCCGGCCTGGGAACCGACGAAAATGCCGCAGCCGCACTGTGTTTTGCGCTCGAGACCGACGTGCCGGTGATCGTCGACGCCGATGCGCTGACCATTCTGGCCGCGCACTCCGAACTCGTCGACGGCCGCAGCGCCGCCACCGTACTGACCCCACACGCGGGAGAATTCGCCCGCCTGGCCGGGACGCCGCCGGGTGCGGACCGCATCGCCGTCACCCGCAGGCTGGCCGACCGGCTCGGCGTCACCGTGCTGCTCAAAGGCAATGTCACCGTCATCGCCGAACCGGGTGCCGGAGCGGTCTACCTGAACACCGCGGGCCCGTCGTGGGCGGCCACCGCCGGATCCGGTGATGTGCTCTCCGGTGTCATCGGGGCTCTGCTGGCCGCCGGACTGCCCGCCGCCGAGGCTGCCGCGGCGGCGGCGTACGTGCATGCCCACGCGGCCGAACTGTCGGCGCGCGACCCCGGCCCGGCGCCGGCTCCGACGTCGGCCTCACGCATCCTGGCCCATCTGCGCACGGCGGTGGGTTCGATCCTCTAGAAAGGACCCATGCCCAACGTCTCGCGCCATTCGTCGTTGACCCCCGCCTACACCGGCCGGATGTCCACCAATCCGATTCCGGCGTTGCGGCTGCCCGACGAGTCGATGGAACCCGAGCTGACCTACCGCTACATCCACGACGAGCTGATGCTCGACGGCAGCTCGCGGCTCAACCTCGCGACGTTCGTGACCACGTGGATGGACCCGGAGGCCGGACAGTTGATGTCGGAGACCTTCGACAAGAACATGATCGACAAGGACGAGTACCCCGTCACCGCGGCGATCGAGCAGCGTTGCGTGTGCATGGTGGCCGACCTGTTCCACGCCGAGAATCTGCGCGACGACGACCCGTCCACCGCGGTCGGGGTGTCGACCGTCGGGTCCAGCGAGGCGGTGATGCTGGCCGGTCTGGCGATGAAGTGGCGCTGGCGCGAACGGGTGGGGGACGACTGGAAGGGTCGCACCCCCAACATGGTGATGGGCTCCAACGTGCAGGTGGTGTGGGAGAAGTTCTGCCGCTACTTCGACGTCGAGGCCCGCTACCTGCCGATGGCGGAAGGCCGCTACGTCATCACCCCCGAGCAGGTGCTCGACGCCGTCGACGAGGACACCATCGGCGTGGTGGCGATCCTGGGCACCACGTTCACCGGGGAGCTCGAACCGGTCGGGGAGATCTGCGCGGCGTTGGACCGGTTGGCCGGCGGTGGCGGCCCGGACGTTCCGGTGCACGTCGACGCGGCCAGTGGCGGGTTCGTGGTGCCGTTCCTGCATCCGGACGTGGTGTGGGACTTCCGGCTGCCCCGGGTGGTGTCGATCAACGTCAGCGGGCACAAGTACGGGCTGACCTACCCTGGTATCGGGTTCGTGGTGTGGCGCAACGCCGACCACCTACCCGAGGATCTGGTGTTCCGGGTCAACTACCTCGGCGGCGACATGCCGACCTTCACGCTGAACTTCTCCCGGCCCGGCAACCAGGTCGTCGGGCAGTACTACAACTTCCTGCGGTTGGGCCGCGAGGGCTTTGTCTCGGTGATGCGGACGTTGTCGGACACCGCGCAGTGGCTGTCGCACGAGCTGCGGTCGATGTCGGTCTTCGAGGTGATCTCCGACGGTTCGGCGATCCCGGTCGTGGCCTTCAAACTGGTCGAAGGCACCCGATACACGGTCTTCGACATCTCCTCACTGATGCGCGGGTATGGCTGGCAGGTACCGGCCTACACGATGCCCGACGACGCCACCGACGTCGCGGTGCTGCGCATCGTGGTGCGTGAGGGCTTCTCGGCGAACCTGGCCCGCGCGCTGCGCGACGACCTGATCGAGGTGCTGGGCAAGCTGGAGAAAGTCGGTGTCGGCGGCTTCGCCGACGAGGAGCATTTCGCCCACTGAACACTGTACTGGGACAATCGTGGGCGGTGACCACGATCATGAACGAACCCGCAGCGGTGTGCACCGCGTCGATCGACCTCGACGCGGTCGCGCACAACGTCGCCGTGCTGCGCGAACACGCCGGCTCAGCAGCGGTGATGGCCGTCGTCAAGGCCGACGGGTACGGCCACGGCGCCATCGAGGTGGGCCGGGCGGCGTTGGCCGCCGGTGCCGCCGAGCTCGGTGTGGCCACCGTGGCCGAGGCGCTGGCGTTGCGCCAAGGCGGCATCAACGCGCCGGTGCTGGCCTGGCTGCACCCGCCGGAGACCGACTTCGGGCCGGCGCTGCTCGCCGGTGTCGAGATCGCGGTGTCCTCGCCGCGCCAGGTCGGCGAGGTGCTCGAGGCGGTCGCGCGGACCGGGCGCAGCGCGGTGCTGACGGTCAAGGTCGACACCGGACTGAGCCGCAACGGTGTCGCACCCGCGCAGTTCCCGGCGGTGCTCGAGGCGTTGAGCCGGGCTCAGGCCGCGGGGGCCGTGCGGGTTCGCGGCCTGATGTCGCACCTCGCGCACGGCGATGATCCCGAGAATCCGTTCAACGACGTCCAGGCCCGGCGGCTCACCGAGATGGCAGCGCAGGGCCGCGCCCGCGGGGTGAATTTCGAGGTTGTGCACCTGAGCAATTCACCGGCCGCGCTGCGCCGCCCGGACTTGGCGTTCGATCTGGTGCGGCCCGGTATCGCGGTGTACGGTCTCAGCCCGATACCCGAGCTCGGCAATATGGGCTTGCGGCCGGCGATGACGTTGAAATGCCCGGTGGTGCAGGTGCGTTCGATTCGGGCGGGCGAAGGAGTGTCCTACGGGCACACCTGGATCGCGCCGACCGACACGACGGTGGCGTTGATCCCGGCCGGTTACGCCGATGGGGTGTTCCGGACGCTGAGCAATCGGCTGGAGGTCCAGATCAACGGGCGACGCTATCGCAACGTCGGGCGAATCTGCATGGACCAGTTCGTCGTCGACCTCGGGCCGGGATCCGTCGAGGTTGCCGAGGGGGACGACGCGATCCTGTTCGGGCCGGGAGTGCACGGCGAACCGACGGCACAGGACTGGGCCGACATGTTGGGCACGATCAACTACGAGGTGGTGACCAGCCCGCGCGGGCGGATCGGGCGGAGTTACCACGGCGGTGCCGCGCGATGAACGGACGTGCGGGATGGTTGGCCGGTCTGGCCGGCGTGGCCGCGGTCGGGTCGGCTGCCGGGGTCACGGTGGCCCGGTCGCTGCGTCGACGCATGACCGAGGACGACCCGCACCGCGACGAGGATTTCGAACTGCTCGACGCCGACCGCAGCTGTGTGGTGACCACTCCCGACGGCGTTCCGTTGGCGGTGCGCGAATCGGGACCCGCCGATGCCCCGCTGACCGTGGTGTTCGCCCATGGTTTCTGTCTGCGGATGGGGGCGTTCTACTTTCAGCGGGCCCGGTTGACCGAGCAGTGGGGTGACCAGGTTCGGATGGTGTTCTACGACCAGCGCGGGCACGGTCAGTCCGGCGAGGCCGCGCCGGAGAGCTACACCGTCGAACAGCTCGGTCAGGACTTGGAGAGCGTGCTTGCGGTGATGGTCCCGCGGGGACCTGTTGTCCTGGTGGGTCATTCGATGGGTGGTATGACGGTGCTCTCGCACGCCCGCCAGTATCCGCACCGCTATCCGATGCGCATCGTCGGCGCTGCGCTGATCTCCTCGGCAGCCGAGGGCGTTTCGCGTTCCCCGCTGGGGGAGATCCTCAACAACCCGGCACTGGAGGCGATTCGGTTCGCGGCCAGGTATGCGCCGTGGGCCGTGCACCAAGGTCGTGGTGCGGCGCGGATGGTGATCGGGCCGATCCTGCGCGCGGCGTCCTATGGCGACGAGGAGATCAGCCCCAGTGTGGTGGCGTTTTCCGAACGGATGATGCACGACACCCCGATCACCACGCTGGTCGAGTTCCTGCACGCGCTCGAAGTGCACGACGAGACAGCGGGTTTGGACACGTTGAGCAAGGTGCCGACCCTGGTGGCCTGCGGAGACCGAGATCTGCTGACACCGCTGGAGTACTCCCAGGAGATGGCGCGGGCTATGGACAGGTCCGAACTGCTGATCGTGGGAGGAGCGGGCCATCTCGTGCAGCTGGAACGCCCGGAGGTGATCGACGATGCGCTGGTGCGCCTGGTGGAGCGGTCCACCCCGTCGCGGCTGGTGGCTTTGACGCGGCGGGTGCGGGAGCGGGTGCGCTCCCATGAATAGGTCCGCGGGGTCGGCCGGGACTGCGGAATTGCTCACCGCCGACGACACCGTCGCGTTGGGCGCCGAGCTGGGTGCGTCGTTGCGCGCCGGCGACGTGGTCGTGCTGTCGGGTCCGCTGGGCGCCGGAAAGACAGTGCTGGCCAAGGGGATTGCCCAGGCTCTGGATGTGGAGGGGCCGGTGATATCGCCGACGTTCGTGCTGGCCCGGGTGCACCGGGCCCGCCGGGCGGGGGCGCCGGCGATGGTGCACGCCGACCTCTACCGGCTGCTGGACCAGGATTCGGTGGATCTGCTCGCCGAGTTGGATTCGTTGGACCTCGATGCCGATCTCGACGACGCGGTCGTGGTGGTGGAGTGGGGCGAGGGCATCGCCGAGCGGCTGTCCGAGCGTCACCTCGACATTCGCCTGGAGCGCGGCTCCGACACTGATGTGCGCACCGCGATGTGGCAGTGGAGTCGCCCATGAGCCGGTTGGTGCTGGCCATCGACACCGCTACCCCCGCGGTGACCGCGGGGGTAGTGCGGATGCACCGTGACCGACATGACCTCGATGGCCGGGTTGAGGTGCTCAACGAACAGGTCACCGTCGACGCCCGGGCGCACGCTGAGCGGCTGACCCCGAACATCGTCGCCGCGTTGCGGGAGGCGCAGATCGGGGCCGACGAACTCGACGCCGTGGTGGTCGGCTGCGGGCCTGGACCGTTCACGGGCTTGCGGGTGGGGATGGCGACGGCGGCGGCCTACGGTCACGCACTGGGCATCCCGGTGCGTGGGGTGTGCAGCCTGGATGCGATCGCCGCGGGCAACGCGGGGGAGGTGCTCGTCGTCACCGATGCGCGTCGCCGCGAGGTGTACTGGGCCCGCTACCGAGACGGCGTTCGGGTTGCGGGCCCGGCGGTCAATGTGGCCGCGGCGGTCCCCGACGGTGCGGTGGCGGTGGCCGGTTCTCGGGAGCACGCCGCGCTGTTCGATCTCGAGCAGCTGGCCGCGGTGTATCCGACGTCGGCGGGTTTGGTTGCCGCGGTCGCTGATTGGGAAGGCGATCCCGATCCGCTGGTACCGCTGTATCTGCGTCGACCCGACGCCAAGCCGGCGGTGGCCCGGCGATGAGCGCGCAGTATGGGCCGTTGACACCGAACGACGCGGCGCGTTGTGCGGAGTTGGAAGCGCAGTTGTTCGACGGCGACGACCCGTGGCCTGAGCGCGCCTTCCTGGCCGAGCTGGCGGCCAAGCACAACCATTACGTCGCTGCCCGGGTGGACGACAAACTGGTCGGCTATGCCGGCATCGCCCGGATGGGGCGGCTGCGACCCTTCGAGTACGAGATCCACACGATCGGTGTGGATCCGGCCCACCAGGGCAAAGGGATCGGCCGGCAACTGCTGCAGCGGCTGATCGACTATGCCGACGGCGCAACGATCTTTCTCGAAGTGCGCACCGACAATGCGCCGGCGATCGCCCTGTACGAGAGTGCCGGGTTCACCCGGGTGGGACTGCGTAAGCGGTATTACCGGGTCAGCGGTGCTGACGCCTACACGATGAAACGAGAGCGGCAATGATCATCCTGGCGATCGAAAGCTCCTGCGACGAAACCGGTGTGGGCATCGCCGAGCTCGGCGAGGACGGTTCGGTCACCCTGCTCGCCGACGAAGTGGCTTCCAGTGTGGACGAGCACGCCCGGTTCGGCGGCGTGGTGCCCGAGATCGCCTCTCGTGCCCACCTGGAAGCGTTGGGGCCGACGATGCGGCGAGCGCTCGACGCTGCTGGTGTCGAGCGACCCGATGTGGTCGCAGCCACCATCGGCCCCGGTCTGGCCGGCGCGCTGCTGGTGGGAGTGGCTGCGGCCAAGGCGTATTCGGCTGCGTGGGGGGTGCCGTTCTACGGCGTCAACCACCTGGGTGGGCATCTGGCTGCCGATGTGTTCGACCATGGACCGTTACCGGAGAGCGTCGGTCTGCTGGTCTCCGGCGGGCATACCAACCTGCTGCATGTGCGTTCGCTGGGCGAGCCGATCATCGAGCTGGGTTCGACCGTCGATGATGCCGCCGGTGAGGCGTACGACAAGATCGCGCGGCTGCTCGGCCTGGGGTATCCGGGTGGACGGGTGCTCGATGAACTGGCCCGGGAGGGCGACCGCGACGCGATCGTATTCCCGCGCGGGATGACCGGTCCGCGCGACGATCCGTACGCGTTCAGTTTCTCCGGCCTGAAAACCGCGGTCGCGCGGTATGTCGAGCGTCAGCCGGAGGCGTCGAATGCCGATGTGGCGGCGGGCTTCCAGGAGGCGGTGGCCGATGTGTTGACGATGAAGGCGGTGCGGGCGGCCGAGCAGCTCGGCGTGTCGACTCTGCTGATCGCCGGTGGGGTTGCGGCGAACTCGCGGCTTCGGGAACTGGCCGGGCAGCGCTGCCAGGAGGCCGGGCTGACATTGCGGATTCCGCGGCCCCGACTGTGCACCGACAACGGCGCGATGATCGCGTCCTTCGCTGCGCACCTGATCGCGGCCGGGGCGGCGCCCTCGCCGTTGGACGCGGCCAGCGATCCCGGGTTGCCGGTGGTGCAGGGGCAGGTGGCGTGAACTCGCTCGCCGACAAGCTGACCGTCACCGAGCTGCTGTATCGGTATGCCGAGTTGATCGATGCCGGCGATTTCGCCGGCGTCGGGCAGCTGCTCGGTCGCGGCCGATTCATGGGGGTCGGGGGCCCCGACGCCATCGCTGCGTTGTTCGCCGCGACTACGCGACGGTTCCCCGAGCACGGCAATACGCCGCGTACCCGTCATCTGGTGCTCAACCCGATCGTCGAGGTCGACGGGGACACCGCGCAGGCGCGCTCGACGTTCTGTGTGGTGCAGCAGACCGACATCGTCGCGCTGCAACCCATCGTGGTGGGGCGCTATCGGGACACCTTCGCACGGGACGGGGCCGGGTGGTACTTCACCGACCGCCACGTCGACATCGAGATGCTCGGCGACGTGTCCGATCATCTGCTGATCGATCCGGGCGGGCTGGGTTAGGGGACGGCGCCGTGCCAGACGCGGGTGGAGCGGACGGTGTCGAGGCGGTAGTCGGTCACCCGCGTCGAATAGAGCCGGGCAGCCAGCGTTCGCGCCTGAGTCACCGGATCGCCCGGGTCATGCACGATCTCGCCGCGGCTGTTGGCATTGCCGATCACGACTCCGACGAGGTCCCCTCTGAGGTAGCGCGTGATCTCCTGGAACTGCGCGATCACGCCCTGCGTGGCACCGAGGTAGCTCTCTTCGCATGAGATCAGCACACCGACCTTCTTGCCGATGATGCCCTCGACGACCCGCTGCTGCTGCGGCGCACTGTTGGCGGTGTAGCAGAACAGCCGATCGAACACCGTCTTGAGGCGACCCGGCATTCCATAGAAGTAGAGCGGCATGGCAAAGACGATGCCGTCGGCCGGCAGCATCCGGTCCAGCAGCAGTTCCTCGTAGCGGTCATCGAGGGAACACACGCTGTCCTCGGCGCGTCGGCAGCTCCGACAGTTGTCGAGCATCCGCTGGACGTAGTCGTCGAGGAAGACGTGCTGTGGGTCGTGTCCGGCGGCTCGGGCGCCGTCGAGGGCTGCGTCGGCCAACACGTGGGAGTTGCCGTCTGCGCGGGGACTGGCGCTGATGATCAAGGTTGTCTTGCGGCCCTGTGTCACGCAGCTCACAAGTCCGTGGCGAACCGCAATATTCCTCAGTCGCCGATGCGCCAGGGTGGATCGGCGACCGCCGGATCGGCAACCGGATGCCCGGGACCCATCGGGACGCAGTGCTTCACCGGGGTCAGGTACGAGCTGAAGCCCCGCGGGACAAGTTGGGCGACACCCACGCACCGTTCCCAGCTGCCGTCAGGCTGGACGGGGCCATCGCACTTGCTGAGGAATTGTCCGCCGTAGTGACAGCCGGCGACCGCCGGTGGCGCCGTGGTGACGAGCCCGGTCGTCATGAACGCGGTGACGACGACTCCGACGATGCAGCGCTTCATGGTTGCCTCCTGTCGCCGCCTCGCTCGGGTCATCCCAGAATTGCCTGCCGCCCGCGAAGGCAAACCCACGGTACCGCCCGGCCCTGCTGATCGACCGTGTCTTCTGGCTAAAACGGTGGCGGGTCGCTCTGCCGGCGGGCCGCGTTGTGGCGCCGTTCGGCATTGATCCGGTAGCGGCGCGCGTCGCTGCGCGAACGGCGTCGTCGCGGCATCATCTGGCCGCGTCGGGGATCGCGCGGCGGTGCAGACTGTGCCGGAGCATCGGGCGGTGGCCGGCTCGGGGACGGCGTCGTGGTGGTTCTCCAGCCCGGGAACAGCAGGCTCGACAGCGGAGCGGTGGTGTAGGTGTGGCCGGTGGGAGACGTGATGGTGACGCTTCCGTCAGGCTGCTGGGAGTCCGACCAGCCATCCCAGAAAGTCTTGACCAGGTGATGAATTCTGCAGTAGCACTTTAGGTTTGATGCGTGAGTAGGCCCGTCGGGCCACGGCTGAGTGTGATCGATGTCGGCCGACATCGCCGAGCGGTCACAGCCGGGCACTCGGCATGTCAGGTCTCGGTTGCGGACGAAGCGCTCCAGCGCGGTCGATGGCCGGTGACCGGCACAGCCCTCGATCGAATCAGCGTCGGTGACGAAGCGGACCTTGGCGCCGAACGCGATCAACTGGGCCAGCAGTGGCGCGGGCACGAGGCCATTACGCATGCCGGGGATCAATCCGGCTTTGCGCCGCGCAACGGGTGCCGGCCGAGGGGCGCTGGTGTCCCCGCCGACAGTCGTCCCGGTGTCCGCGGTGCCGTCGAGATCGAGACCCGGCTCGTGGTCGAGGCTCTGCTGTTCGGCGATGACGTTGATGACGAAGCTGCTCGCGCGTCCGTCGTCGGCGGCAGCGGGGCACTCGCTGTTGCCGCAGCGGCACGCGAGATGAGTGGATCCGGCTGACAGCGCGCCGAACGCGTCCGCCCTGCGCTGATCCATGGTGCGGGGATCGTCGGCGCACACGCCGGTGATCATCGCCGCGAACCGCTGTCTGGCCAGCGCGGCATCGGTGGCCGAGACCCTTCCGTGGATGGTCACGGTGCCGGTGCGGTCTTCCCGGTCGCCGATCGTGAAGGAGCGGCTCCGCTGCTGGAAATTGGTGCGCCGCACGGCGTCCGGGTCGTACTTTTCCACCCACAGGTCCACGGCCTGTTCCAGCTTGGCCTTCGACAGCGTGCCCCACATCGGCGCGCGCTCGGCGATCTCACCGTCGACGGCCGTCAGCGCATCGTCGTCGACGATCAGCATGGTGCGCCAGGCGATGGTGGACACCAGCGCGGCGGGGATCTCACCGGCCAGGAAACGTGCGCCGGTCTTGGGCAGCCGGTTGCGCAGGGTCAACGCCAGGTCGATCTGTCCCAGGGCGCGGCCGTGTCCGACGGTCAAAGCGCAGGCGATCTCGGTGGCTGCGCTGTCCCAGTCGTCGCACGCCCAGTCGGGATGTTCGGGATCGCTGCAGCGCCGGCGTGCCAGTTCGGCTACGGCGGCGAGCTTGCGTGCCTCAGCCGCGGCGGCAGTTCGAGCCCAGCCGGCGACAGCGTCGATGAGCTCGCGGTCGGTCACGCCGCGCAGGTGCGCGGGACCAGGCAGACCTGAATCGAACATGTGTTCGATTTTAGCGGTGGCCTACGACAGTTTCGGTCGCTGTCGCAGCCCACCCTTGAGTGCTAGCACTCTCGTGTATAGAGTGCTAGGTGGCAGTCGGTCCTCCCGTGTGTCGACACCCGCGACGACGGCGCGTGGGCGGACACCGGCCGCCGAATACAACACCTACATCAGCGAAAAGTGAAGGGGCTCCATCGTGGCGAGCGTGAACATCAAGCCACTCGAGGACAAGATCCTCGTTCAGGCCAATGAGGCCGAGACCACGACCGCTTCCGGTCTGGTCATCCCCGACACCGCCAAGGAGAAGCCGCAAGAAGGTACCGTCGTCGCAGTTGGCCCCGGCCGCTGGGATGAGGACGGCGAGAAGCGGATTCCTCTGGATGTGTCGGAGGGCGACGTCGTCATCTACAGCAAGTACGGCGGCACCGAGATCAAGTACAACGGCGAGGAGTACTTGATCCTGTCGGCCCGCGACGTGCTGGCTGTCGTCTCCAAGTAAACGATCGTGACTCCGCCCCGGACTTCCCGCTGCATGCGCTGAGGTCCGGGGCGGTGCGCGTCTGACCCCGTATCAGGAAAAGAAACTCTTATGAGCAAGCAGATTGAGTTCAACGAGACCGCGCGTCGCGCCATGGAGGCGGGTGTCGACAAGCTCGCTGACGCGGTCAAGGTGACCCTTGGCCCCCGCGGTCGCTTCGTCGTGCTCTCCAAGTCGTGGGGCGGCCCGACGGTCACCAACGATGGCGTGACCATCGCGCGAGATATCGACCTGGAGGATCCGTTCGAGAATCTCGGCGCCCAACTGGTCAAGTCGGTGGCGACGAAGACCAACGACGTGGCCGGCGACGGCACCACCACGGCGACCGTGCTGGCTCAGGCGATGATCAAGGCCGGCCTGCGCCTCGTCGCCGCGGGTGCCAACCCGATCGCGCTCGGCGCGGGCGTCTCCAAGGCCGCCGACGCGGTGTCGGAGGCCCTGCTGTCGGCGGCCACGCCCGTCGACGACAAGAAGGCCATCGCCCAGGTCGCCACCGTGTCCTCGCGTGACGCCCAGGTCGGCGAGTTGGTCGGCGAGGCCATGACGAAGGTCGGCACCGACGGTGTCGTTACCGTCGAGGAGTCCTCCACGCTCAACACCGAGCTGGACATCACCGAGGGTGTCGGCTTCGACAAGGGCTTCTTGTCGGCCTACTTCGTCACCGACTTCGACACCCAGGAAGCGGTGCTGGAAGACGCGCTGGTGCTGCTGCACCGCGAGAAGATCAGCTCGCTGCCCGACCTGCTGCCGCTGCTGGAGAAGGTCGCCGAAGCCGGCAAGCCGCTGTTGATCGTCGCCGAAGACGTTGAGGGGGAGCCGCTGTCGACGCTGGTGGTCAACGCGATCCGCAAGACGTTGAAGGCCGTCGCGGTCAAGGCACCGTTCTTCGGGGACCGCCGCAAGGCGTTCCTCGACGACCTGGCAGTGGTCACCGGCGGACAGGTGGTCAACCCCGATGTCGGCCTGCTGCTGCGCGAGGTCGGCCTGGAGGTGCTCGGGACTGCCCGTCGCGTCGTGGTCGACAAGGACAGCACCGTGATCGTCGATGGTGGCGGCACCCAGGAAGCCATCGAGGCCCGCAAGTCGCAGCTCCGTGCCGAGATCGACTCGTCGGATTCGGACTGGGACCGCGAGAAGCTCGAGGAGCGGCTGGCCAAGCTGGCCGGCGGCGTCGCGGTCATCAAGGTCGGCGCGGCCACCGAGACGGATCTGAAGAAGCGTAAGGAAGCGGTCGAGGACGCCGTGGCCGCGGCCAAGGCGGCCGTCGAGGAAGGCATCGTCGTCGGCGGCGGTGCGGCGCTGGTTCAGGCTCGCAGTGCGCTGGACAAGCTGCGCGAGACGGTGTCCGGCGACGAAGCATCCGGCGTCGAGGTCTTCGCCTCGGCACTGTCTTCGCCGCTGTACTGGATCGCCACCAACGCCGGCCTGGACGGTGCGGTCGTGGTGAACAAGGTGTCCGAACTGCCGGCGGGTCAGGGCTTCAACGCCGCGACCATGGAGTTCGGGGACCTGATCGCCGACGGCGTCATCGACCCGGTCAAGGTCACCCGCTCCGCGGTGGTCAATGCCGCTTCGGTGGCCCGGATGGTGCTCACCACCGAGACCGCGGTGGTCGACAAGCCGGCCGAGGAGGAAGACCACGGCCACGGCCACCATCACGGCCACGCCCACTAGGTAGTCCGCACGCACGACCGTGGGGCTTGTGCACGGAATCTTCCTGATTCCCGTGCACAAGCCCCACGGTCGTCGGTCAGGGCGCGACCCGCGGGCATACGCTGGAGGCATTCGGGCGACTCGAAGACGAGGGAGCTTGCCCATGACGCCGCTGCACTGCGCGATGGCCGGGCTGATCGCTTGTGCGGTCGCAACAGCGTCGGTATCACCTGCTCGCGCCGACCCGGTGGACCCGATCCCGGGGAACGGCTTCTTTCTTGTCGGGCCGGACATTGCGCCGGGCCTCTACCGCACCGGTGGGTCGGCCTCGACCTTCGCGATCTGGATCAACGACGTGCCGACCCAGGACTCGATGTGTCTGTGGTTCACATACAGCACACCGGACGCCAACAAGGACAACGTGGTCGCGACCAATATCTCGCTCGGTCCGATGTACGCGTCCATCAACTCCACGGTGCAGGCATTCGAGTCGCGCAACTGTCAGCCCTGGACCCGGGTCACCTGAGCCGGCTACGCCGGCTTGCCGGCGGGATCGATCGGTGTGTAGGAAAGCACCCCGTCGAGCTCGTTTCGCCAGGCCAGCCCCATCCTGACCAGTTCTTCGGCGGCGGGGACGTGTTCCTCGGGTACCGACGGGTTGTGAGCGAGCACCTCGGCGGCTGCCTGATGGTGGGGTTCGGTCCGGGAATCGTCGGCGACCGCCGACAGCCATCGTTGCCGCGCGGCGTCCTCGTTGTCAGGGTCCTCGGCAGGATCGTCGGATGCTGTGCTCATGCCTGTCGGGTTGACGCTGTCCCCCCGAACGAAACAGGTCAGGACGCCAGGGGCACGCGGGCGATCAGTGCATCCAGCTCGACGAAGTCGAGGTAGGCCACCACGCGGGTGATCTGATCATCGGCCAGCGCCATCACCCAGTTGTACTCGTTGACATAGGGCTGGCCGTCTCGGGCGGTCGCGGTTCCCCGCCAACGGGCGACGACGCGGTCCTGGTCGGCGATGATCTCGTGCACCTCGGCGCGGATGGGACCGGTCAGTCGGTCCACGATCGGGCCCGCCGCGACGTCGAGGAATTCCTGGCGCGAGGTGTACGTCCGCGGTGTGGCCGCGCGGGCCACCGTCCACTGCACGTCCTCGGCGAGCAGGGCGTAGAAGGTATCCGGGCCGCCGACCCCGCGCGCCAGTCCGTCCCGAACGATCTGGGCGTTGCGTTGTCCGTCGCCTGCCGGCGGCGCCGCCTGGCTGGTGGCGCCCGCACATCCTGCGGCGACGACGGCTGCACTGAGCAGCGTGACGAGGTTCCTGACGTTCCTGCTGGTCGGGCGTGTCGTGGTCATGCCTTGCCAACGTAATGACGTCGCCGCCGTTCTGGCAGGGTGCGGTTCTCCCAGGTGCGCTGGTCCCCGGTCTCTCGGTGGCCATGTATACTCTCCGTCGTGAACATCCGTGGGTGCGCAGGCTACTGGCACTTTATGCAGGCTCCGGGCGGAGCCGATAAAGCGCTGCACTAAGCACGCATCCACCCGGAGCCCAGGCAGCGACCATCAGGTCGCTGCCTTTCGTCATTCAGGGCGCCGGAATCCAGGAGGTGCCCGTCATCAGGAAGGCACCACATGAATCTGGCGCAGGTCGCCCCGCCCACCACCTCTGACCGGCGGATTCGGCGTTTCACCGAGATTCCCAGCCCGCACGACGTGCTGACCGAGTTCCCGTTGAGCGCTCGCCGCGCCGAGCGGGTGGCCCGCGACCGCGACGAGATCGCCGACATCCTCGCCGGACGCGACGACCGCCTGCTCGTCGTGGTCGGTCCGTGCTCGGTGCACGACCCGGCCGCCGCGCTGGACTACGCCAGCCGCCTGCGCATGGTTGCCGACGAACTGAACGATCGGCTCAAGATCGTCATGCGCGTGTACTTCGAGAAGCCGCGCACCACGATCGGCTGGAAGGGTCTGATCAACGATCCGGGTATGGACAACACGTTCGACGTTGCGCGTGGTCTGCGCGTCGCTCGCCAGCTGCTGCTCGACATCATCGACATCGGCCTGCCGGTGGGTTGCGAGTTCCTCGAGCCCACCAGCCCGCAATACATCGCCGACGCGGTGGCGTGGGGCGCCATCGGCGCCCGCACCACCGAATCTCAGGTGCACCGCCAGCTCGCGTCGGGGCTGTCGATGCCGGTGGGCTTCAAGAACGGCACCGACGGCAACATCCAGGTGGCCGTCGACGGCGTCAAAGCCGCTGCCGCCCAGCACGTCTTCTTCGGGATGGACGATCTGGGACGCGGTGCCGTGGTGAGCACCGAAGGCAACAACGACTGCCACGTCATCCTTCGCGGCGGCACCGACGGACCCAACTACACCGTCGACGCCGTGTCCGCGACCGCCGCCAAGCTCACCGCCGCGGGGTTGCCCGGCCGGGTCGTGATCGACTGCAGCCACGCCAATTCGGGCAAGGATCACCTCCGTCAGGCAACCGTGGCCGGCGAGGTGGCACAGATGGTGCGCGACGGGGCGCCGGTCAGCGGTGTCATGCTGGAGAGCTTCCTGGTCGCCGGCGCGCAGGCGCCGGAAGCTCGCCCGCTGACCTACGGCCAGTCGGTCACCGACAAGTGCATGGACTGGGCGGCAACGGATTCGGTGCTGCGGGAGCTGGCTCGGCGCGCGTGAGCCGAATTGAGGCAATCGCCTCATGACGTGACCTGGTGAATCCCGCATCGTCGGGTGCATGAACACACCACGCTCCGCCGCCACCAAGGCGGCCCGCACACCGACACTGCCCGCGGGGTCCGACGAGACGGTCGCCGGTTTCGGCGTGATGGGATTGCCGTTCGCCAGTGGGCATTACCTCGCGTTTCGCGACTTCCCGGCGGCCTCGTTCCTGCCAGACTCGGTGCCGGGGTACCGGTCTGTGTGGCACCGCGGCCCCGACGGTGGCTGGACGTTCTACGCCACCACGTCGGCCGAGTACAGCTGCGCCCGCTACATGAGCGCGGCCACCGCCAACGACGCGGTCGTGTGCCCCGTCGAAACCACCTGGACGGATGACTACACCCTCGACATCGCCATCCCCGGCATCCTGTCGTGGTCGGTCGAACTGCAGGACACCGCCGCGACCCGCGTGCTGACCTCGGTGGCCACCCGGCTGCCGGATACGTTGTGGACCAGCGCGAGTGCGCTGGCCGCGATCGGTCGGTTCGCCGGTGCCGTGCTGGGTGCCGGTCAGGTACGTCTGGCCGGCACGATGCCCAACGGACAGTATTTCCGCATCGCCCCTCAGCAGATGTGGGCGGTGCGGACCAGCCGGGCGCGGCTGTTCGGCCACGATCTCGGGGCTGTCGCGCCATTGCCCGAGCAGGCGCGGCTCGGCGACTTCCGGGCCCCGCAGCGCGGACTCGCGGTGGTCGGACAGGGCCGGTTCGACGCGTTTGACCCCACCCGTCATCGGACCGCGTCTGATCTGGCGAGATGACATGTTCGCGACCATTTCGAGGCGCACACTCGAATCGATGAACTCAGCGACGGGCCCGACGCGGGCCGAGTTGCTCGCGGCCCTGTCGGTGGCCGTGGACCTCGGCCTGGGTCAGCCTGCCGAACACATGCTGCGCTCGGCGCTGATCGGCACCAGGATCGCCGACCGTCTCGGATTGACCCGCCCGCAGCGCGACTGCGTGTACTACACCGCGCTGGTCATGTGGATCGGTTGTCATGCCGACTCTCACGAATACGCCCGCTGGTTCGGTGACGACATCGCCGTGCGTAGGGACTCCTACGCGGTGGACTGGTCAGGGCTACCGTACTACCGCTTTCTGTTGTCCAATATCGGCCGCGGCCAACCGATCTCGCGACGACTGCTGACCATTGCGTCCCTGTTGGTCAGTACCCGGGCGCAGCTGGTGGCGCTGATCCATTCGCATTGCGCGTCGGCGGCGCTGCTGGCCGAGCGGATGGGGCTCGGTCGCGACGTGCAGCACGCTCTCGGCTTCACCTTCGAACGGTTTGACGGCGGCGGATTACCGCTCGGTGTGGCCGGCGACAACCTGCCGATCGCCATCCGGGTGGCACAGCTGTCCGACATGGTGGAGGTCCATCACCGCACCGTTGGGGTCCAGGGCGCGGTCGCGATGGTCACATCTCGCAGGGGCGGTCAGTTCGATCCCGACGTCGCCGACGTCTTCCTCGCCGACGCCGAGCAGATACTGGCCGGACCGGTCGCCGGTGACAGCTGGCGCGCCGCGCTGCATGAGTCTCCGGACCGCGGCGAACATCTCGACGGCGCCGGCCTGGATGCCCTGTTGCAAGCGCTGGGCGAGTTCGTCGACCTGAAATGCCCCTTCACCCTGGGGCATTCGCGGGCGGTGGCCGATCTGGCGGCGGGTGCGGCATCGGCCGCCGGCCTCGACGAGGGGGACATCGCCACGGTGCGGCGCGCCGGCTATGTGCACGACCTCGGGCGGATCGGGGTGTCCAACCGGGTGTGGTCCAAACCGGCGCAGCTGTCGGCCGGCGAGTTCGAACACGTCCGGCTGCATCCGTACCTGACGGTTCGGATTCTCAGTCAGGTGCCGGGTTTACGGGATGTCGCCGAGGTGGCCGGCAACCACCATGAATGCGTCGACGGCACCGGCTACCCGCGCGGCGTCGTCGGCGCGGCGTTGCGCATGCCTGATCGCATCCTCGCCGCGGCGGTGAGCTACCAGGCCGCACTGGAGCCCCGGCCTTACCGGCCGGCGCTGCCGGCCTCCGAGGCCGAGCGTCGCGTGCGGGAGCGGGTGCGGGCCGGCGAACTCGACTCCGCGGCCACCGACGCCGTGCTGCACGCGGCGGGGCGGCGGGCCCGCCGGCTGCGACCGCGGCCACACGGCCTGACCCCGCGGGAGATCGATGTGCTCCGGCTCGTCGCGACCGGGGCGTCCAACAAGGAGATCGCCACAGCGCTGGTGATCTCGGAGAAAACCGCGCGCAACCATGTGGAACGCACCTACGCCAAGATCGGCGTGTCCAACCGGATCGGTGCCAGCATGTACGCGCTACAGAACGGGCTGGTGAACTGACATGTCGACTTCTTTGCGCCGCGGTGCGGCGCTGCTCTACGCGATCATCTGCTACGCGGCATTTCTGGCTGCGATCCTCTATGCCGTCGGCTTTGTCTCAGGGGTCGGGGTGCCTCGCACCGTGGACCGCGGGATCGACGCGTCGCCGGCCGAGGCCGTCATCGTCAACATGTTGTTGCTGGGCGCATTCGCCATTCCGCACAGCGTGATGGCGCGACCCGGGTTCAAGGCGTGGTGGACGCGCTTCGTCCCGGCCGCTCTCGAACGTAGTACCTACGTGTTGACGTCCAGCGTGCTGCTGGGTCTGTTGTTCTGGCAGTGGCGCACGTTCGACGCGACGGTGTGGCACGTCGGTTCGCCGGTCGCGCGGGCGGTCATCTGGACGGTGGCGGCGTCAGGCTGGGTCATGGTGGTGGCCTCGACGTTCATGCTCAACCACGGCGAACTCTTCGGGCTGCGCCAGGCCTTCGACGCGTGGCGTCACCACGAACCCGGTGGCGCGCACTTCCGCACGCCGCTGTTGTACCGGGTGGTGCGTCACCCGCTGATGCTCGGATTCCTGATCGCGTTCTGGGCGGCGCCGACGATGTCGGCCCCGCATCTGCTCTTCGCCGCGGCCACCACGGGCTACATCCTGGTGGCACTGCACTTCGAGGAGCGGGATCTGGTCGCGACGCTGGGCGATCAGTACCGGCAGTACCGCCGCGATGTGCCGATGCTGATCCCAGGGGCTCGGCACCGGCGGATCACGCCGAGCGGCGGATCCCGCGCTTGAGCAGCAATTCCCGTTCGGACTCGCTGAGACCGCCCCAGATGCCGTAGGGCTCACCGACGGCCAGCGCGTGACTGCGGCACTGGGTGATCACCGGGCATTGCCGGCACATTTCCTTGGCGCGCATTTCCCGCTGTGCGCGGGCTCGGCCACGCTCGCCATCGGGGTGGAAGAACATCGAGGAATCGACGCCACGGCACACGCCGTGCATCTGCCAATCCCAGATATCGGCGTTCGGGCCCGGGAGTTGTTGCGGCTGTGGCATTGGAGAACCCCTCTCTGTCAACTCTTTTCGCATTCGTCATGGATGCCAGAGTTGTAGATCGAACCGAGCACAGTCGCCGATGACCACTCGTGCTCACAAGGTAGAAGGGCTTCGGAATTTCCGTCAATACCGTAGGGGTGTGCGCAACCGCATATCCGCAGGCAGAAAATTTACATCACGTTCATCATTGCGCAGTTTGCGTGTCGCGAACAGTGCTATGTAAGTGTGGTTACACCCCGCGGATCTGGGCTGTTTTGGCTGTTCAATTCGCGCGGAGTCGGGCGACTCGATACCCGCATCGTCGGCGGCGTTGACATTGTCGTAACACGCCGTCCATGAAGTGTTAACTGACGCGGTCTGAAAAATTCTCGGCTGATAGCGTCGCCGACCGATGCGCGAAGTCACCACCGCCGAATTGGCCGCCGCCGAATTGGCCGAGGCGGCGTTCGGTGCCCACCCCGGCCGGTGGCCGCTCCCGGCGGCGGACACCGCCGAACAGTTGTGGCTGCGGGCGGTCGCTGCGGCCGGACAGGGCCGTTACGGCAGTGCGCTGACTGATCTCGACCGGGTGCGCCGGTTGACCGCCGACAGCCGGCTGGCATCGCTGGCCGCCAGCACGCGAGGCTCGTTCTGGCGCCAACTCGGTTGGCACGACCGGGCCCGCGGACACGACGGGCGGGCCTGGGCGCTGTCACGGGGCTTCGGCGAGGCCGGCGCCGACGCGCTCATCGGCCTGGCTGCCGACGCGTTGGGGGTCGGCCGATTCGCCGCCTCGCAGCGCGCCCTGACCCGGGCCGGACAGGTTGTCGACGACGTGGGGGTGCCGCGGCTGGCGGTGCGCTTGGCCTGGGTTCGAGCCGAACTGGCGATGGTGCGCGGGGACGGCGCCGGCGCGCTGGCGTCGGCCCGCCGCGCCTGCGAGCTGGCCGAGCCGCTCGGATCGGTGCGACACCGGATCAAGTCCGATGTCGTGCTGGCCGCGGCGCACTGCAGCGCCGGGGACCTCGACAGCGCGCGGCGGGTCGGCTCGGCCGCGCTGACGGCCACCCAGCAGCACGCTTTGCTGCCGCTGAGTTGGGCGGCGGCGAGTCTGCTTGCCGACATCGGCAGCGATACCTGGACCAAGGCCCAGGTCGTAGCCGTGCGCGACAGCGCGGCGGCCGCAGTGATCAGATGGGGCGGCGTGTGGCGATCGCGGTAACGGGGTTGCGGCGTACTCGGTCGTTATTGTTTAGCTGAGCCGGCGCCGAATGGTACCGACCGATAGAGCCACCTCGCCCCTGGGAGAAGTGGGTCCCGACGTAACGCTGGAGAGATCGCGCACGATGACAATTTCGGGAGAACGTCTCGATGATGTCGTCGCTGCGGCGGTGGCCGGTAGTCGAGACGCCCTCCGGGAGGTGCTGGAGACCATCCGCCCCCTCGTCGTCCGGTACTGCCGGGCTCGGGTGGGATCGGCGGAACGTAGTGGTCTCTCAGCTGATGACGTTGCTCAGGAGGTGTGCTTGGCTGCCATCACGGCGCTGCCGCGTTACAAGGATCAGGGACGACCGTTCCTGGCCTTCGTCTACGGCATTGCAGCGCATAAGGTTGCTGACGCGCACCGGGCGGCTGGGCGGAACAAGTCCGATCCGATGGACGTCGTCCCGGAGCGCTTCTCCGGTGAGGCCGGGCCTGAGCAGATGGCCATCGACTCCGAGTCGGCGGCCCGGATGAAGGCGTTGCTGCAGGTCCTGCCCGAGAAGCAGCGCGAGATTCTGATTCTGCGCGTGGTCGTCGGCATGAGTGCCGAGGAAACCGCCGAGGCGGTCGGCAGCACACCCGGTGCCGTGCGTGTTGCGCAGCATCGGGCGCTGGCACGGTTGAAGACCGAGATCACGACGGCGGGGCACGGCTATGCCTGACTTCGGACGCGGGGGCGCCAGCGGAGGCGATCCATCGCTGCACGACATCAAACACACCGACCAGTTCCTCGACGCGCTGGCCGCCCAGCAGCCGGTGTATGCCTCCGACCGCGGAGAAGCCGAGTTGGCTTCGCTGCTGTCGGGGTGGCGTGACGACGTCCGCGAAACCCCGGTCGGCACCATGCTCTCGCTGGATGAGGCCGCCGCCGCACTCGAACGCGGCGGCTCGCCGGGCCGGCGCCGGCGGATCTCGCTGGCTGTGGTCGGATCCGCGGCCGCAGCGGTGCTGTGTCTGGGCGGGTTCGGCGCCGTCGTCGCGGGCTCGGGTCCCGGTGACGCGCTCTACGGACTGCGCACCATGATGTTCGGCGATCAGTCGCCCACGGTGCGCGACGACGCGGTGATCCTCGCCGCGCAGACCGAGATGCAGCAGGTGGCGCAGCTCATCGAGCAGGGCGACTGGGAAGGCGCCAAGGTCAAGTTGGAAGCCGTCACGACCACGGTCGCAACCGTCGGTGACGACGAACGCAAGCAGGATCTCGTCACCCAGTGGCAGGAACTGACCGTCAAGGTCGAGGCGCAGGATCCGGCTGCGACACCGGCCCCCGGCGCGCCCCTACCGACGTTCCCCGAGGTGCCGGTCGTTGCGCTGGACCCGGACTTGCCGGCGGTCACGCCGCCGACGGAGACGGAGCCGGCAGATCCGGCAGAGCCGACCGAGACCGACCCGGCCGAGCCGACCGAGACCGACCCGGCAGAGCCGACCGAGGTTCCGGACTCACCGCAGCCCCCGGAGCCGGTGGAGGAACCCGCGCCGGCCGAGCCGGGGGACACAACGACCACCCCGGTACCCACCTCGCCGGCGGCATCCCCGCCGGTCACCACCACCGTCGAGGTCCCGGCACCCACATCGGTGCCGACATCCACCGTGGTCGAGCAATCCACCTCGGCGGTCAGGGTGACGCCATCACCCACCACGCCAGGGGCGCCATCACCGACGACTGTTCCCACCACGACGGTGACCAGCCCGCCGGCTGCCGCACCGGCTCCGACGACAGCTCCGACGACCACGGTGGCCCCGGCCGAAGCGCAGGAACCTGCGTCCTCACCGACGACGCAGGTGATCCCGACCACGACGACGCTGCTGCCGGTGCTCCCGGCGGAGGAAACCGGCTGAGTCGGTTCGCTGGCTCAGCGGTAGCCGTCGGAATCCGAGGTGGCCTCGTTCAATGAGGCGTCGGCATATCCGCGGCAGTAGTCCCAGGTGACGTAAGCGTCCGGTTCGGGGTCGTAGGCGGGCTCGTGCGGGCGCACTGTGCCGTCCACAAGCAGCTGCAGCAGATTGGCCCGCAGCATGTCCCAGTCGTGGTAGTGGTCCTGCTGGCACTCGTCACAGCACACGACGAGACCGCGAATTCCCTTGTGCGCCAACAGCGCCTCATACACCGCAAGATCGGCGAGGTCGGCTTCGACAGCGATGCGTTCCTGCGGATCCAGCGGTTGGCCGGGTTCCAGGGCGTCGAGTGCAGCCGACGGATCGCTCGGGTCATCGGCGAACGGATCAGGCGGCAGTCCTGGTGGCAGGTGGTCTCGCACGCCCACAAGAGTACGCAGCCCCCTATCCATCGCGCCAGCGCTCACCTCCGCCCGTCATGGGGGACCCGAATGGCGGGGGAGTTGCCGATAAGATGTGTGTTCAGGTCGCGTATGGGCCTGCTGCACTGTCTTTTGGAGGCCTCCCCATGTCGATCGCCGAAAGCAGCATCCCCCTCGCCGTTCCGGTGTCCACCGGCGGCGATGACCCCACCAAGGTCGCGATGCTCGGGCTCACGTTCGACGACGTTCTGCTGCTGCCCGCCGCTTCGGACGTGATCCCCGCTGCGGCGGACACGTCCAGCCAGCTCACCCGCCGAATCCGGCTGAAGGTGCCGCTGGTCAGCTCCGCGATGGACACCGTCACCGAATCCCGGATGGCCATTGCGATGGCCCGTGCCGGGGGGATGGGCGTGTTGCACCGCAACCTGCCCGCCGCCGAGCAGGCCGGCCAGGTCGAGACGGTCAAGCGCTCCGAGGCGGGCATGGTCACCGACCCGGTCACCTGCGCCCCGGACAACACGCTGGCCGAAGTCGATGCGATGTGCGCGCGGTTCCGCATTTCCGGTCTGCCGGTGGTGGATGCCGACGGTCAGCTGGTCGGGATCATCACCAACCGCGATATGCGCTTCGAAGTCGACCAGAACAAGCGCGTCGCCGAGGTGATGACCAAGGCGCCGCTGATCACCGCGCAGGAGGGGGTGTCCGCCGAGGCCGCGCTCGGTCTGCTGCGCCGCCACAAGATCGAGAAGTTGCCCATCGTCGACGGCCACGGCAAGCTGACCGGCCTGATCACGGTCAAGGATTTCGTCAAGACCGAGCAGTTCCCGCTGGCCACCAAAGACTCCGACGGCAGGTTGCTCGTCGGTGCGGCTGTCGGGGTCGGAGACGACGCGTGGTCGCGGGCGATGGCGCTCGCCGACGCGGGCGCCGACGTCCTGATAGTCGACACCGCGCATGCGCACAACCGCGGCGTGCTGGACATGGTGCATCGGTTGAAACAGGCGGTCGGTGACCGCGTGGACGTCGTCGGCGGCAACGTCGCGACCCGGGCAGCCGCGGCAGCGCTGGTGCAGGCCGGCGCAGACGCGGTGAAGGTCGGTGTCGGGCCGGGTTCGATCTGCACCACCCGAGTCGTTGCCGGGGTGGGTGCGCCGCAGATCACCGCGATCCTGGAGGCGGTCGCCGCGTGCGCGCCGCACGGGGTGCCGGTGATCGCCGACGGTGGCCTGCAGTACTCCGGTGACATCGCCAAGGCGCTGGCAGCCGGGGCGTCCACAGCCATGCTGGGCTCGTTGCTGGCGGGCACCGCCGAATCGCCCGGCGAGCTGATCTTCGTCAACGGCAAACAGTTCAAGAGCTACCGCGGCATGGGTTCGCTGGGGGCGATGCAGGGGCGCGGTGCGGCAGGCAACCTGCGGGGCTCCTACTCGAAAGACCGCTACTTCCAGGACGACGTGCTCTCCGAGGACAAGCTGGTGCCCGAAGGCATCGAGGGCCGGGTGCCCTACCGCGGACCGCTGGGCACCGTGATCCACCAGCTCGTCGGCGGGCTGCGCGCGGCCATGGGGTACACCGGCTCACCCACCATCGAGGCGTTGCAGCAGGCGCAGTTCGTGCAGATCACCGCGGCCGGACTCAAGGAAAGCCATCCGCACGACATCACGATGACCGTGGAGGCTCCCAACTACTACACCCGCTAGGGTCTGCGGGGGCCGAAGGGGAGATCAACTGATGCGTGACATGGTGGAGATTGGCATGGGCAGGACCGCCCGCCGCACATATGAACTCGACGACATCAACATCGTGCCGTCCCGGCGCACCCGGTCGTCGCAGGACGTGTCGACGGCGTGGCAGCTCGACGCGTATCGGTTCGAGATCCCGGTGCTCGCTCACCCGACCGATGCCCTGGTCTCGGTCGAGTTCGCCATCGAGATGGGACGTCTCGGTGGTCTCGGCGTTCTCAACGGCGAAGGCTTGATCGGCCGGCACGCCGATGTCGAGGACAAGATCGCTCAGGTCATCGATGCCGCGGAGAACGACGCCGACCCCGCGACGTCCACCCGGCTGCTCCAACAGCTGCATGCGGCGCCGCTGGACCCCGAACTGCTGGGGGCCGCGATCGCGCGCATCCGGGAAGCCGGGGTGACCACCGCGGTGCGGATCAGCCCGCAGAACGCCCGCGCGCTGACCCCGGTGTTGGTCTCGGCCGGGATCGACTTGCTCGTCATCCAGGGCACCATCATCTCGGCCGAGCGTGTCGTCAATCACGACGGCGGTGAACCGCTGAACCTCAAGACGTTCATCTCCGAGCTCGACGTGCCCGTCGTCGCCGGCGGTGTGCTCGACCACCGCACCGCGCTGCACCTGATGCGCACCGGCGCGGCCGGCGTCATCGTCGGGTACGGCTCCACCGAGGGGGTGACGACGTCCGACGAGGTGCTCGGCATCAGCGTGCCGATGGCCACCGCGATCGCCGACGCCGCCGCCGCACGCCGCGAGTACCTCGACGAGACCGGCGGGCGCTATGTGCACGTGCTGGCCGACGGCGATATGCACACCTCGGGAGACCTGGCCAAAGCCATCGCCTGTGGCGCCGACGCGGTGGTGCTGGGCACCCCGCTGGCATCGGCGGCCGAAGCGTTCGGTGGTGGCTGGTTCTGGCCGGCCGCCGCCGCGCATCCGTCGCTGCCGCGCGGGGCGCTGCTGCAGATCGCTGCGGGTCAGCGGCCGTCGCTGCAGCAGGTGCTCACCGGACCTTCCGATGACCCGTTCGGGTCGCTGAACCTGGTCGGCGGCTTGCGCCGCTCGATGGCCAAGGCCGGCTACTGCGATCTCAAGGAGTTCCAGAAGGTCGGGCTCACCGTCGGAAGCTAAGTGCGGGCTGCAGGCTGCGCAGCTTTGGCGCGACGGGCCGGCGGCAAGCAGCAGTAATCTTTCCGGGTGCGTACAAGCCAGCGGTCAACGACTCGTCGTCGACTACCGAGATCCTCGACGTCGAGTCAGAAGTTCGCGATATGCCTGGCATTCGTGGTGTTAGTCGCGGTGGTTGCGATATACGGAATCTCGCAGCGGCCTTCAGGCGGTTCTGGCTCGTCCGCGCAAGCGGCGCCCGCGGTCGTCAGTGGTGAACCTCTGCCGCCGGCTGTGACGGTTTCGGATGCCCCGTTGCCGCCCGCCGACGACGACATTTTGGCCGCGTCGTTCGATTCGCTCAGCAGCGACCTGGCTGCAGACATCGGTCTGGCTTACGTCTCTTTGGATCAGCCCGATCAGGCGACGGCACTTGGTTCGTGGTCCAGTGGTCCCGCCTGGTCGACCATCAAAGTTCCATTGGCGCTGGCGTTCTTGCAGGAACCGGGCAACGAGGTTGACTGGTCGGTGCGAGCGGCCATCACAGCGTCCGACAACGCTGCGGCGCAATCGATCTGGGACCAGCTCGGGGGTGGTTCGGCGGCGGCGCAGAGGGTGCAGGATGTCTTGGCTGCGGCTGGCGATCGAACTACCGCAGTTCCGAGTGAGGTGCGCCGACCCGGATATTCCATATTTGGCCAGACCAATTGGGCGCTGTCCAAACAGGCTCAGTTCTTGGCTCACGCGGCCTGCGATCCGCGCTCAGCTCCGGTGACGAATCTGATGGGACAGATTGTGCCCGGGCAAGACTGGGGGTTTGGCCGGGTCGCGGGCGCCCATTTTAAGGGTGGGTGGGGCCCGGGAACAGATGGGCTCTACCTGGTCAGACAGTTCGGCGTGGTGCCGACGCCGACCGGCCAGATTGCTGTGGCGGTTGCCGCCGTCGCTGATGCAGGCACCTTCGATAGCGGAACTGCGGTCCTCGATCGTGTCGCCGCATGGCTGCAGGCCAATCTCGATGTAATGGGCGGGGGCGCCTGCCCGACTGGGTCATAGCCGCTGCGCCGTTCACCGCCCTTTCGCCGCGGCAAGTGGCAATATTCACTTCGACGATCCGTCGAGGACACGTGCGTCGAAAGGCCATTGGGTGAGCGCTTCACTAACCCGGCTGTCGTTGGCCGACGGCTCCTGGGTGGAGGTGGGTCCGGTTCTGGCCAAGGCCGGTGAGGGCACAATCTACGGGTTGGCGCACCGAGCGAAATTGGTTGCAAAGGTGTTCCACCCAGACCTCCAAAATCTGGATGAGAAGGTGGCCAAGGTCGCAGCGATGGTCACTACGGTCCCGGCCGGCGCCGTGTAGGACGACGGGTTCGTGGTACTCGCGTGGCCACAGCAGCTGGTCTACCGCGACGGTGTGCCCGTGGGCTTTCTGATGCCACGCATCGACACCACACAGGCGGTGGAGATCCACTCCTTGAGCAATCCTTCCCACCGGGCGAATCCACTGAGGTCCGCACCCCAGTGGACCGTCGGTGCAACTTGGGCCCACCTCGTCACCGCCGCATCGAATCTGTACGACCCGCGGTGCTTGAGGCAATCAGCGGAACGTAGGCCGTGTGCCAGCATCACGCCTAGCCGGTCCTGATGTCCCGGATCTTCGACGAGTCTCGGCCCAGCGTCTTACAGAACGCCGTCGCAGAGAGCCTCGTTCCGGTGACCTCAAGATTGGTGGGCTCTTTGCCCTTGTCGTCTTGCAACATTTTTGTGATCGCGGCGGTTTGGCCCTTGGTGTCAAGCTCGTTGAAGTCAGCGCATGTGGTGTCGCCACCTTGATTGCCAACGCCCGAGCAGCCGGTGAGGATCGTTGCGGCGCAAAGTCCCACTGCGACCGCCCGGGCAGTGCTCGCCATTATCATTGCGATCCTCTCGCTTCCGTGAATAGTGAATTGACTTGGCAGAGGGAACATTACATACGAGTCGTGGTGAGCACGAGGTCTCTGAGGAAGTTCGTACGTTGGGGGGACATCGGAGGATGTCGGTCGTTCGTCCGACACGCGACGGATCCTGAACTCGTAGGATCTAGGGATGCTTCGCCCGATCGCGTTCATTCTAGTGGCCATTGCCATGCTCGGCGCATGCAGTTCGGAACCGACTGATCAGCAGCAGGATTCAGCTTCATTCGTGCCGTCGGCATCATCGGTGCCGACGGTGTTGATCTTGGATGGCTCAGGGTCGATGACTGAAACAGACGCGCCGGGCCCTCGCATCGACGCCGCCAAGACCGCCGCGCGCGCACTGGTCGAGGCACTGCCCGATGCCTCCACCATCGCCCTGCAAACATACGGCATCACAACGGGATCCGCTCCCGAGGACAAAGCCGACGGATGCCGCGATGTCACGCTGCTGCTCTCGTTGAGACCCCTGGACCGCGAAGCAATGAACACCGCCATCGCATCGATCGCGCCGTCGGGGTACACGCCGATCAGCTTGGCGCTGCAGACGGCAGCCGATCAACTTCCCGCCGACGACACGGCGCAGGCGATTGTGCTGGTTTCCGATGGCGAGGAAACCTGCGACACCCCACCCTGTGACACAGCGACACAATTGAAACAAGCCCGCCCCGGACTCACCATCTCGACTGTGGGCTTCAAAGTCGACGGTGCCGCCGCAGAGCAACTACGCTGCATCGCCGAGCTCACCGGCGGAATCTACGTCCAAGCCGCAAACGCCGATCAACTCGCCGCCCGACTGATGGCCACCCAGAACATCGACCAAGCCAACACATCGCTGTCCTCCACAGGACTGGGCGGAATCGACCTAGGAACCCCCATCGCCGATATCCGGGCCACCCATCCCGGATTCCCGCAGGCCTCCGACACAGGCACAACAACGGTCACCTGGATCGACTGCGACTTCACCTTCATCGACGGTGTTCTCAACGCCATCGCACCACGCAATGGCGGACGCACCATCGACGGAGTCACTCGTGGCACCGACATTCAAGTCATGGCGGACCTATACGGGGAACCTGTTAGCGTCGACGCCGCGACGAACACCGTTATCTACCGCGCGGATGGCACCGACCGCGATTCGAAGGCAGCCTATCGGGTAAGGGTCAACGATTTCGCCGAAAGCGCCGGACGTGTGTATGGCCGAGTAGGAACGATCGTGCTGTGCCTGTGTGCACCGCAGCAGGCCGGTAGCTGGACGGATCCCGTTGTTATTGTTACCCCAGGCTCGGTCGGGTCAGCCAAGCTCGGCATGTCCCAAGTGGAGGTTGAAAGAGCCGCCGGGGTCAAATTCGTGATGCCTTGCACGCAATGTGACGCCACGCCGACCGCTGCGCTGCCAGAAGGATTCCCGTACTACGAATACGGATATAACGGCCTCAACGTCGTGCTAGGTCCTGATGACCAGGTGGTTCAGGTGGTTCAAACCGCAGAGGGGTTCCGTCTAGGTGGCACTGTCGAGGATCTACTCCGAACGTACGGTAATAGGCTTGCGCCCTATGAGGCACTGGGGATGCACAATGTGCGTGGTTATGTGCTTGAAGGAGACGGTGGCTATCTCCTTTTCAACACACTCAGTGGCTATCGACCCGATCAAAGTGGGAACAGGGTCTATGAATTCAGGGTGCAGCAGAACATCTGATGTCCGGCACTTCAATCGAACGTTGGGCTGCCTCGATCATTCCCACCGAGGCCGCGGCTGGCCGGGCCGGCGCACGGGCGTACTCCTTATGTTGGGGTGGGTTTTGAGGTGAGGCCGTCGGGGTGACGGCGGCTTCGCGGTTCCGGTTGTTCAGTGACACTCAGTAGAAGTCGACTTCGGGTATTGGTGCGCTCGAACTGTGGGCGTCGTGGCCATCCCTACGGTTCCGCCGTTTTGTGGAGGCATCGTTCACCGGTATCGAATCGGTATCCCGTGGTTTGACTTGATCTGGTCGGAGTTGGGCCCAGCTAGACGGCGCCTCTCTGTGTCAAGAGCTCGGTATCGGGGTCGGTTGTAGTGTGGCTGCTGGTAGGCTCGGGAAGTGACTTGTCCGAAGCGTCAGCGTGCGGGGTTTGAGCTGGCCGCGCTGGATGTTGGAGTCGCCCCCGAGTGTCCTCCCGGGCCTGCCCCCAACCTGGTGGCGTCGCGGTTCAGTTGTCGATAAACCACGTCGGAGAGGCGTCGTTTGAGGCAGCGCAACGCTTCTCGGTGGCTCTTCCCTGCGGCGCGTTTTCGTCGGTAGTAGTCCCGCCCTGGGGTATCACGGGCTATCTGGGTGATGGCCATCGTATGCAGGCAGCAGTTGAGCTGACGGTCACCAGCGCGGGAGAGGCGATGCCTGGTGACGTCACCAGAGGAGGCTGCGATGGGTGCAGTGCCGGTGTAGGTGGCGAACGCGTCGGCTGAGCGGAAGCGGCGAACGGTGCCGACGCGGGCCATGATCTTGGCGGCGTTGAGGACCCCGATGCCGCTGAGCTCGGTCAGGGTGGTTCCCGACGATTCGACGGCGGCTGCGATGTCGCCGGCAGCTTTGGCGATACGCCGGTCGAGGGCGCGGATCTCGGCGACGAGGTCAACAGCCAGGCTGCGCAGCGTCTTGAGCGCGGGCTCTCGGGGTCGGACCTGGCGCAGGATGTCTGCGGCCCGGTCAGCTGTCAGACCACGCGCCGCTCCTGACGGTGTGAGGTGGGTCAGCAGCACGTGCAGCCGGTTGACGGTTTGGGTGCGCGTTTTGACCAGGTCCTCGCGGTGTTCCACCAGGGCGCGCAGGGCGGTGATGGCAGCGTCGACCGACGCTGTGTGAAGCCGGGTGGCAGTCAGTGCCGCGATACCGACCGAGATGGCGTCGGCCTCGTCGGTCTTGCGGCCATGCCCGGTGGAGAGCAGCCGAACTCGAGCGGCGAGTTTGGCGGGCACGTCGGTCACCTCGATGCCGTCGGTGTGCAGTCGCTGAGTCAGGGGGGCGCCCAGGCCGGCTGCGCCTTCGATGGCCCAGCCGGGGTCGCTCCAACGTTGAGCGAACCGTCGCAACCGCTGGTAGCCAGCTCGGCTGACGTCAACGCGGATGACGTCCACGGGTTGCAGCGAGCCATCGACGGCGGCCGCTGTCCACGATGCTTTGTGCGGATCGACGGCGATCACAATACGTTCGTTGTGCAATACTCCGGTCACGGGGTGGTGTTCCTCCTTGCGGTCGACGAAGAATGAGTAGCGGGAGGGCACACCAACTTTCGGCTTTGCAGGCCTCTCTTCAGCCACTCCCAGCCGGCGGCGCCGGCCCGGGACGCAAGCCGTCTAAGAGCCAACCCAGCAGGGCAGCAGGTATGAGAGCGAGCGATCCCGAACCGGCACCTAGGAAATCCGGGCTGCAGACCCCGATCACCTACCGCCCATTACACAAGTTGGTATGGAAACGCAATCGCGCTGCCCTGCGGACGGGAACTGGGACCGGGTGATGATGACGTGGTTGGTGTCTGCGGATGCCCAGGGCCGACTGGACTGGACGATGGCTATGGAGGCCACGATCAATCGGGCTCATTAACCGAGCCGCCGCCGTCCCCTTCCATGGGGGTGTGAGATCGAAGCTTGGCCTTCACTCAACGGATTACGCGCTCGGTCGAAACCCATCGTCCGTCGGTAAACTGGTGCGTGACTTCGATTGTCGCGTCAGGTGGATGGCCGAGATCTGCGACCGATTCGACTGCGTGGGGGTATATCAGTTGTTCCTCGGTAATGAGGGACCCGCCATCAATTCGGACCTGATCAATTCTTCTCCCATGGGAATCGCCTCGCTCGACCGATTCACCCCCCGTGATGGTGTCACCGATGGGACCGGGAGTGTTCGGGTTCGAAAAGTCGAACACGCGAACGAACTTCAAATTTGAAGAACGCCCCGCGCAGCACATGGCGAATGTCGATCCGAAGCAATTGAATGCGACCACTGCGTCTTCGGTACCGTCTCCGTCGGCGTCGAGCCATCCGGCAAGCTCGGCGCCGCTTATTGACGCGCCACCGAACTCTCCTGACGCGGTCATCGCCTCGCCCCTTCCGTCTCTGACCGTGATAGGGACGTCGTGCTTCCAGCCGCGGGTTTCACTGCCACAGGTACCGGGAGGAAAGGTCATGTTGAGAACGGTGGCTTCGCTGACGCCAGCGGGCCGGGTGGGGCTCGTGTTTGCTTGTGGTTTGCATCGGCACAGGATGATGGAGGTGATTGTTCCGGTGAGGGTTGCGCCTGTGTCGGTGAAGCCCTCGATGGTCATCTGGTAGGCGTTGTCGGTGGTGGGGTCGGCGTCGAAAATCACTGTGGTGGTGTCTCGGTTGTCAGTGGTTGTGGATAGCGGATCTCCGTATAGTGCGGTGGCTTTGGTCACCGAGTCGCCAATGGTGACTCCGTCGATGGTGCGTCCGCCTTCGCGTGGTGCGATGGCGTTGAGGGTACCGTCGATGAAGGTGAAGTCGCAGTCGATCCAGGTGACCGTTGTTGTGCCTGAGTTGGAAGCAGCGGGGAAGTCGGGGTATCGATCCCGGATTTCGGTGATGGGGGTTCCTAGGTCGATTCCGCCTAGTCCTGTGGAGGACAGCGATGTGTTGGCTTGGTCGATGTTCTGGGTGGCCATCAGTCGGGCGGCGAGTTGATCGGCGTTTGCGGCTTGGACGTAGATTCCGCCGGTGAGCTCGGCGATGCAGCGTAGTTGCTCTGCGGCGGCACCGTCGACTTTGAAGCCCACAGTCGAGATGGTGAGTCCGGGGCGGGCTTGTTTCAATTGTGTCGCTGTGTCACAGGGTGGGGTGTCGCAGGTTTCCTCGCCATCGGAAACCAGCACAATCGCCTGCGCCGTGTCGTCGGCGGGAAGTTGATCGGCTGCCGTCTGCAGCGCCAAGCTGATCGGCGTGTACCCCGACGGCGCGATCGATGCGATGGCGGTGTTCATTGCTTCGCGGTCCAGGGGTCTCAACGAGAGCAGCAGCGTGACATCGCGGCATCCGTCGGCTTTGTCCTCGGGAGCGGATCCCGTTGTGATGCCGTATGTTTGCAGGGCGATGGTGGAGGTATCGGGCAGTGCCTCGACGAGTGCGCGCGCGGCGGTCTTGGCGGCGTCGATGCGAGGGCCCGGCGCGTCTGTTTCAGTCATCGACCCTGAGCCATCCAAGATCAATACCGTCGGCACCGATGATGCCGACGGCGCTCCAGGCGTCCCGATAGTCGACGGGGCCGGCGAGAAACCGGTCAAGCGATCGGATGTGCAGCTCACCAGCAAGATGGCACAGCAAACCAGAGCTAAAACCCGCAGCCGCTTCATGCACGGATGGTATCGGGGCCCGACTCCTTCATCAGGGTGGTTGATGGAGAGACCTGGCTCGGATTCGACGTGAGAGGGCTCGCCCGACGGGGGTCAGGGTTTAGGCTATGACCCTGCGGCGCGTGCGCCGACACGGTCTCCAATTCCGTTCAGCGGTTGCCGTCGACTTTCAGACAGACAGGGGTGATGGCCGATGGATGAATCACCTGGCAGCCCGGGGCCGCGCCTTCCGCCGAGCAGGTTCGGAGCCGGTTACACCGTTGGTGACGGTGTGGGCGAGCCCGTGCCGACATACGACTATCCGATGTACTACCCGCCCCCTGCTTCCGAACCGCCTGCCGCGGTCCACTACCCGGCACCCGAACCCCCAGCCCCGGCGCACTACCCGCCCGCGCCGACGCAGTATCCGGCGATGGTGATGCCCGTGGGCTACGTGCCGGTGGTCAAGACCAACGGCATGGCCATCGCCGCCCTGGTCTGCGCGCTCGTGCTGGCGCCCTTGGGAATCGTGTTCGGCCACATCGCACTGTCACAGATCAAGCGCACTGGTGAGGATGGCCGCGGCCTGGCCATTGCCGGCCTGGTCATCGGATACATCTTCACCGGAATCGTGGTTCTCTATTTCGTCGTCGTCTTGATTTTCATCGGTTGGCTGAGCTCTGTTGTCAACGACTCAAACTATTACGACGGTACGTACTACTCGATGGCTACGATTGTGATCGGCCTCGGCTTGTCTCGCTGACCGCGACTGTTGCGACGGGGTCCTGCCTGGTCAAAGGTGCACGTCGGTACCGTGAACCCATGCTCCTGAGGCCCGCCGGCCGGTGGAGACCCGGCGACTGGATCGAGTGGCCGGCCTTCATTTCCCGCGCCGGTGTCACTTGCGTTCTTCCTGGAGCCACAATGGGCCAAGTAAGCAGTTCTTTGCCGCGTGTCGCGCGAGTGGCGGTGTCAGTTCGGTCGCGTTATCGGTCGGCAAAGTTTAGACACCGCCACCTGATGGAGTTAGTGTCGTACGATCAGCCGACAGTTTGACAGCGACATTTCGTGGCAAAATCCCAATTTGCTGATCATCGGAGCGTCGATGTCATCATCGGGGGTTACGAATGCTGCTGGAGGGATTGGATTGAATCAGTCCGACTGGGCCGTCGAGCTCAACGATGAGAACCCCGACCCCCGAGTCTCGTGCGTCGTCCTCGCCGATGTCTCTGGGTCGATGCAGGGAGCGCCGATTGCCGCTCTGGAACGTGGCTTTGCGTCCTTCACCCATTACCTCAACAACGACGTACTCGCCAGCAAACGTGTCGAAGTCGCGGTTGTCACCTTTGGAACCGTTGCGACGGTCCTGGTGCCGATGCAGGAGGCGCGAGGCTTGCAGCCAACTCGTTTCACCGCCTCGGGCCGTACCAATATGGCCGCCGGTATTCACCTGGCTCTCGACATCATCGAAGACCGCAAGGCGGCCTACAAGGCGGCTGGTCTGCAGTACTACCGGCCATGGATCTTGCTGTTGACCGACGGCCAAGCCAACCATGAGGGCTTCGACGAGGCGGTCGCACGACTCAACGCGACCGAAGCCGCGCGCGGTGTGACCATCTTCGCCGTCGGCGCCGGACCACACGTGGACTGGCAGCAGTTGAGTCGATTGTCCCTCCAGCGCGGACCGGCCCCGCTGGACGGCTTGAAGTACGAGGAGCTGTTCGAATGGCTCTCGGCCTCGTTGAGCAATGTCTCGAACTCGACCGAGTTCGCGCGCACCGATGAAGCGCTCGCCGGTATGGGGCAACAAATTTCGTTACCGCCACTCAGCGGGTGGGCCAGCGTGTGACAACACCCCACGACGATTTGCGTCGCGGTGGGGGCTGGGAGTGGGCGGCATGTGGCGCATCCGTCACCGGCAGCCAGCATGTCAGCCGCGGCTTGGGCTGTGACGATGCGTTCGCCTATGGGTACGTCGGTGACTTCATTGTCGCGGCGGTAGCAGACGGGGCAGGTTCGGTTTCGGGCACCTCCGCGTGGGGTTCACACACTGCGTGTCAGACCGTGCTGGACATGGTCATGCAGGAGGATTTCATCTCCGGCTTTCGGGCCGCATGCGCTACCGATGCCGATGCGATGATGCGTTGGGTGTTCACCGGTGCCCGCGACGGAGTGACCAGACGAGCCGAGTCGATGGGTCTTCCCGTCGGGCTACTCGCAACGACGTTATCCGTGACCATCGCTTCACGGGATTTGTTGATCATGGGCCAAATCGGCGACGGAATTATCGCCTCGGAGAGCGGCAACGGCATCGCAACGCACCTCATCGAGGACAAGGATGAGTACGCCAATACGACGTGGTTCATCCATAGTGACGAGGCGTTTGAGAGGTCTTTCCGAACGTCGGCCCATAGTGGTGCCACCGCACTTGCATTGAGCACCGACGGGATGAGCTACAAGATCACCGATATCGTGACCGGAGAACCATTCGAACCATTCTTCAAGGGTGCGTGGCAGCGGGTGCGCTCGGGGGCCGAGGCCTCGGATTTCGCCGCATTGCTTCGCGATATCGAAGACGATCAGACCGGCGACGACAAGACCATGGTGCTGGCCGCTCTGCGCTGGGTAGAGGACAAGTACTACCCGTCGGCGCGCCCGATCGTCCGATGCGAAGTGGGTTCGCCGCCTCCCGCTGCGCTTCCAGCGCCGAGTCACGTAGCTCCCGTTTCCCGACCGTCGGATCCGCCGACGGATGCCGCGCTGGCCAGCGAGCAGCCACCGGTCATGAGTGCGGCAGAGCCAGTCGTGGAGAAGGGTCGGCATCGGTGGCGTAAACGCCGCGTCGCGACACCGGCGGTCTCTGCTGAGCCCGATCAGGCCGGTTGACCATGCATCTGAAGACCCACGGCGGGTTGAGTTTGCAATTGGGTGCTGTGCTGGCCCGAGCCGGGGAAGGAACGATTTACGAGCTCCTTGGGCATCCTGACCTGGTCGCCAAGGTATTCCACCCCGAACTGAAAGACCTGTCGACCAAAATGGCCAAAGTTGCCGCGATGTTGGCAACACCGCCCGACGGCGCGGTCCAGTCCGACGGCTTCGTGGTCCTGACCTGGCCGACGGATCTGCTCGATGGGAGCGACGGTTACGCCGGATACCTGATGCCGCGGATCGATACGTCGAACGCGGTCGAGATCCACACCGTAAGTAATCCGTCCAATCGTGCCAATCCGCTTCCCTCAGCGCCGAGCTGGACACCCAATGTGACATGGTCGCATCTGGTCAACGTCGCCGCGAACTTGTGCCTGGCCGTGGATGTGGTGCATCGGGTGGATGCGGTGATCGGGGATTTCCAAGAGCGCAACATCTTGGTCAATGACACCACGCGGGTCACTCTTGTCGACTGCGACTCGATGCAATTCACCGATCGCGCGGGTCGCCAGTACTTGTGCGGGGTGGCCCGTCCGGAGTTCACCGCACCCGAGCTCGCGGGTGTGGACCTCGTTGTCACTGCGCGACACAAGCCGTCGGACCTCTTCGCCCTTGCGGTGCACATCCATCTGCTGTTGATGGCAGGGAATCACCCCTTCCTCAGAGGCGAGTGGACCGGTATCGGTGAGCAACCGGATGCTCTGGCGCTGGCCAGATCCGGTCAGTGGGCAGGCGGGCCGGGGTCGGCGCTGCACACCCATCCGTTGGCGCCGCCGGTGAATTTCCTCCCTCCGGACATCGAGCAGCTTTTCGCACGCGCCTTTACTGACGGCGCACGCAATCCGAGTGACCGGCCGGCCGCCTCCGAGTGGCGGGACGCGCTATTGCAGATGCAGCTGAGCACGTGTCCCCGCGGTCACCAGATACCGGTCGAAGCGGACCCCTGTCCGTGGTGTGTGGTCGATGACCGGCGGGCCGCGCGACGAAACGCGCGGGCTTCGTCATCGACCACCAGTAACCCAGATCAAGTGGTTTATCAGGTCGATCCGTCGAGCCGCGGCTACGTGACCCCCGGACCCATCCTCTCCACACTCGGCCCGGCGCCGGTCCGCCCCGCGAGCTCAAACAACCGCAACATGTTCATCGCACTCGGCATCGGTGGGTTTCTGCTGATCGGCTTGTTGGTGGCATTCCTGATCCCCTCGGGAACGACATCGGTGGGCGATTCAGCTGCGACGCCCACCCGATCTTCGACGCCGTACACCACGTTGCGAACCACTACGAGTTCTGTTCCGCCGCCTCCAGCGCGGCCGGCGGCTCAACCGCCACCGTCTGCGACACCGTGCGGTGAGCCTGTCGCAGGAACGTACAGTCGTGCCGCTGCGGGAACCTCAATCACGTCGTGTCCATTCGCGATTAGCGTCCGTGACGCAGTCAACGCCGCAGGGGTGACCACACCGAGGCTGGTGAATGCCTACAGCCCAGTAACACGGACGTGGTACGCCATGACCTGTGTGATGGAAGGCGTATTGACGTGCCGCGGCGGTAACGATGCGGTTGTATATGTGTACTGACTGCGCGCGGGAGGTTGCTCATGGATAACGACGACAGCGAACAGACTTGGGGTCAGGACTTTGGTCCGCCCTCGTCGTCACCCCCAGGTGCTGCACCCTTGCCAAACCAGCGCTCGATGCCGGTAGTCGGCCCCAGGGTGCCGCCTGCTGCCAATCAACCGCACGCCGACTATCGACGTCAGGCGGCCCAGCACTTCGGCACCGCCCCGGCATCGCAACCGGTGCCTAGAACCTATCCAGCGATCCCCCGGAACGCGCTGCCACCTACGAGCAATCCGGTTATTCCGTCGGTGACCTACCCTGCCGCGGCGAGTTCGACACCTGTCGGAGGACCGACAATTCCGTCCTATCCTGCTGCCCCCGCGCGTGATTCGTTCGTCCAACGATTGATGCAGCGCGGCGTGCGGGGAGAGCTGATTCGGCAGCCGTGGTTCCAAGATTTGCGACAGAAGAACCCGGATCCTTCTGTTTACGTGAGTTATGCCGCTGCGGTTCTGATCTCCCTGATGATGTTGATCATCCCGTCGAGTTTCGTTATCACAGTCTTCACCACCTCGTTGTGGGTGGGTGTCGGCTTCCTCTACCTTGCGTTGGGAACCAAACTTGCACATCAGTTTCTGCTCTTTGGGGTGTGTCTGGTGGGAGCATTGGTCATGTCGACGCGCGTTCTGTTTTCGACGCTGGCATTGTCGGCAGGGCCCCGAGGGTATATTCGCTACGATTCCGCGGCGGAGTTGATGTTCGTCTTGTTGATCAACCTCGCCGGTGTCGCTGCCTTCGTCTACGTCGGCGTGCAGGTTCACCGCGGAATCCAGCAGTTGTCGGGGCCATGAGTGAGGTGCCCACTGGCGACTTGAGGGCGAGTCAACGATGACGAGTCACGCCGAAAGCCCAGGGCCGCTGCCGCCGAGCCGTTTCGGCGAGGGGTTCACTGTCGGGGGCCCGAAGCTTAAGCGCATCATCCGTCCGCCCCATTCGCCGCCCCTGAGCCACCGTCGCCCAGTCTTCACTACCCGATGACAGCGGCTGCGTAGCCCGACCACTATCCGACGGCCGGGACTCCGTACCCGGTAATGATGCCGGTCGCCTACGTTCCGGTCCGCGGTACCAACGGTTTCGCGGTTGCTGGACTGGTGATCAGCGATGTGATTCTTATCGTTGTCGTGATGATCTTCTTCGTGCTGCCGTTACTTGGCACGGTTCTGTAGGGGCATCTGCCAGTTATCAGTACGAAGCAGATGCGGGTCGACGGCACCACTGTTTGGTCGAAGATCGGCTCACCAGGACCAGTGCGACGATGGCGAGCAGTGCCGGCGGGCCGGTCTCTACCAGAACCCGTGCGAGGTACTCGCCGCTGCCGGAGAGGTAGGAGCCGACCGCTTGGAACCCGTAGATCGCCCAAAAGATGTTCGCGGCGAGGACCAGCACGCTGCCCAGAACCATTAACGATCGACCAGCTGGGACGCGAGACAGCAGGAGAATTGCGCCAAGTAGGAGCACAGGCACGAAAATCAGTTGCCCGATCACCGCGGCGACCGAGCCGTATGCCCAGAACGCCATCGACGCGTTCAGCTCCAGACCGGACAGCTGCCCGATCGATGAGAGAAGCGAAGAGATGACATCCCAGCTTCGGACGGTGTCGACGCCGTACCACAGTGCCCCGATGATGCCCAGGACGGCCGCGGCAATCGCCGGGCCCGGCTGCGCTGCGGATGCTGGCGGCACTCCTAGGAATACCTGATGATTCTGCATGGCGGCGGGGGAGTACGCGGGTCCCGAGTGCGGCGTGGGCGGCGGTGTCGCGTAGCCGGCCGTCACGCTCGGGCCGGGAAGAGTTGGGGGTGCCTGGTAGGGGTTCGTCGAGTACGAATCAGGCTCCCGAATGGGTGACGGTGCCGGCGCGGGCATCGGAGATGGTGGAGGGGTCAGCGCGTGAGCCTGTCCGGCCCCACCGTACGTCGTGCCGGCTCCGAATTTGCTCGGCGGCAACTCTTTCGCCATCTCGATCCCCCGTCACGCGAACTGAGCGCCGCACATATCAAGCGCTGACGTGCGTCAACGTATCACAGAGCCAGGTCCACGGGCGTCCGTTCTGGCGGGCGTCATCCGAACGTTCGACGCGTCGCCAGAACGCATCGCCCGCCGGGGTTTCCCCGGTCTCCGCAACCCCTTCTTAGTGCCGAGTCTCGATGCGGGACTGAGCTCTTTCGGGACGGGATCGCCGTATGGTATCGCCATGAGCGGGTTCGAAGGGTTCAGTGACGACGCGAGGTCTTTCAGCCGGCGACGTGCGCTGTGGCTGGCCGGTGCCGCAGGACTGGGTGTCGTCGCCAGCGCGTGCAGCACCGGAGACAGCGGTGGTCCCCCTGCAGATTCTGCGACAGCAGTGGCTCAGCCCATCGACCCGGCCCCGATTCCCGAGGTCGTCGTCGAGCCGGCCCCGGTGGTGGCGGCGGCTCCGGCGACGCTGCTGTGTCGCGACTCATGGGGCGCAGCGGCGCCGCGATCCGGCGGGCGGCCACACACTGTCAATCGCCTGACCCTGCATCACACCGCAGTAACCCTAGGCGACAACAGCAATGCCCCGGCGCGGCTGCGTCAACATCAGGCGTTCCATCAGAACCAGCATGGCTGGATCGACATCGCGTATCACGTCAGCGTCGACCGCGAGGGGAACATTTATGAGTTGCGGTCATACGACCTAGCCGGCGACACCGCAACTGAGTACGACCCGGCCGGCCATTTTCTCGTGCTCTGCGAAGGAAATTTCGACGAAGAGTTGGTCAGTGATGCTCAGTTGGAAGGCGCCGCGAAGGCATTTGCCTGGGCTGCACAGCATTTCGGAGTCTCTACGGAGACGCTGAAGGGTCATCGCGACGTGGCGCCTGGCACGGCCTGTCCGGGCGAGGATCTTTACAGTTACCTGACCTCGGGCATTCTCAAGGGCAAGGTCGATGCTCTGATTGCCGCTGGAGGGGTCGACTTGCAAACCATCTGTGGCCCGGGCGCTGACGAGGCGGTGGCCGCTATCGAGGCAGGCGTCCAGCTTCCACCGGGGTAACGGGTCAGCAGGTCAGGAACTGCGCCGGGTCGGTCACGGTGTCCAGCCATTTCCCGTAGGCATCCCCGCCAGCCCGGCGGACCGCGGCGCAGACTTCACCCACTGTGCGACCAGCCGGACGGTACACGGCATAGATCGGGGTCCCCTGATCGCTCAGCTGCCGCAGCGAAGGGCAGGAATGATCGGTACGCAGATAGGAAGCATCGGGGAATCGATCGAGGCCACGCTGGATCTCTTGTTCATATCTTCCGGGAGTGACAGCGTTTTGTAAGACGACGATTCCCATACCGTCGCAGGCGGGTTGGGTGATGGGCTTACTCACCTTCAGTGCAACCCTGGACGCATCTGGGCGAGGCGGCGCTGTTGGGGTGTTTGGTGGGTTTGTGGTTCGGTTGGTGGTGGTGCCGTAGTTGCCGGTCATGGGGGTGTTTGGTGGCGTGTAGTTGTTGCTGGCTGTTTGGGTGTTGGGGCCGGTGTTGGAGGCGATGATGGCGATGATGGCGATCAGCAGGGCCAGTGCGCCGGCGCCGGCGCCGATCAAGAGGCCGGTTCGTCGCTGGCTGTTCCCGGCGGCTGCGGGTGTGTGGTTTCTGAGCGAGGATGTGACGGCACCGAGCTTTGGGGCAGCGTAGGCATTGCCGGCGGTGACGGGGTAGACGGTTTGGGTGGTTTGTTGGTCGGAGGAACGCCGTTGTGCGCGTTCGTTATCGATGCCACACCACGGGCAGTACGGTGCTTCGATGGGGATTTGATGGCCATGGGGGCAGGTGCCGACGCGCAGTGTCTGTAGGGCGTGTCGCCATTCGTCTGCTGTGGGTCGGGAGTTGGGGTTGCGCGCCCCGTGGGTGAAGGCTCGGGTGAACAGTGTCTGTATGTGGTCGGGGAGGAATCCGGTCGAGGGCGCCAGCGGATGGGTGTGCAGTGGCGATCCCGGTCCGCCGGCCCAGTGGCCGGCCTTGGCCAGGGTCAGTGCGTCTGGTTGGTCGCCGGGGCCGGCCCATGTGCCGCGTTGAAAGGGGTGGTTTCCGGCCATCAGGAGGAGGTGGATGTGGACCGCGAGCGCGAAGAGGTCTGAGCTCTTGTGGCGTGCGGTGGTGGCGAGGTCGAGCCCGGCTAGTTCCGGGGCGGTGAACTCAGGCCGGCCGACTCCGCAGAGAAATTGGCGACCGGTGGGGTCGGTGAACTGCATGGAGTCGCAGTCGACCAGTGTCACGCGGGTGGTGTCGTTGACCAGAATGTTGCGTTCTTGGAAGTCGCCGATGACCGCGTCGACCTGGTGGACGGTTTCCACGGCCAGGCACAGGTTGGCTGCGACGCTGACCAGGTGCTGCCAGGTTACGTGGGGGGTCCATTGCGGTGCGGTGGGCAGGGGGTTGGTGCGGTCGGTCGGATTGCTCACCGAGTGGATTTCCACGGCGTTGGAGACGTCGATTCGTGACATGACGTAGCCGCAGACGTCGTCGCTGTCGATGACGTGTAAGGGCCAGGTGAGCACCACGAACCCGTCGGACTGTCGGGCGCTGTCGAGTCGGGTCGCTGCCATGGCGGCGACCTTGGCCTTTTTGGCGTGCAGGGCTTTGAGGTCCGGGTGAAAGATCTTGGCTACCCAGTCAGGCCTGCCAAGTATCTCGTAGATGGTGCCCTCGCCAGCACGCGCCAAGATCGCACCCAGTTGAATGGTCGAACCATCATCGAGTCGCAAGACCGCCGCCACGACATACCCCCATATCGGCACCGGTCTGCGCGTCCGGTTGCGCTTATCTTTACAGTATTGAGCGGCGACGACGGCGTACGTTGATTTATCGGCCGCTTACTTTCCGACAACTCGTAAATAGGCGGATCTTACTCGTTCGCTTCGGCGCCGTATGGCAGCTTGAACCACCCCGGGTTTGGTGCACATCAGGGACTCGAAGGATGTTAAAGATGAGTGGCGGGATATTCTCAGCGGCGCAGTCGAGTTGATTCCGGGAGCAGGCCAAGTCCACGGTTGGCTCGTTCTTAGTGGACGTGATTGGCCCTGGAATTAGCAGCTGGGTATCGTCAAGTTTCCGCACGAAGCTGCACAGGCACCGCGCCCGATGCCGTGCGTACCGTCCGCACGTGCACCGCCACCCCACTGTCTTCGACCGGCCGCAGGTTCAACAACGACATCACCCGCGGGGCCGCAGCGCGATCCCGCGCCGGGCGACACGCTATCGTCTCGTAATGCGTTCCAACGCACTCCCGAACTGCCCGCAGCCACGCGGGGGAGCTCAGCCGCAACCAGGCTCCCTGGAGACACCGCATTCCCGCGGCGTGGGGCGGCACCCGGTCCGGATCGCGAGCGCAGCCGCCCCGGCCCTGGCCCCTGATCGCTGGGGGCGGTGACCGGCTGCCAGTCGAGCGGCTCCGGGGCGGATGATCCGGTGTCGAAGAAACCCGATCTCACCGCCGTCAGCCCGGCAATGATGATTGGGAGCGAGGCCGGACCGCTGAACTATTCCCATCCAATTATTGAAATGTACGGGTTCGGGCCTCTCCCCAAAGCGCCGTTCAAATCGATTTCCGTCGGCTCATTGCGGTTTTGGAGATTGGCACGATACAGCTTGTTTGCGTTGTCTCTACCCGAGACCAGCATGAGTATCTCGGTGCCACTTGAGTTCGCGGCTAAAACATGAATTCGGGCCCCGTCTGGGGTGATTCGCTGGATCTCTTCGCCACAAGCTTTGAGATCATTGCCATTCCTGACAGGTAGCGAATATATGGAAGCCGAGGCGAACGATGCCTCTATATATCGATCCCCAGGCAACGCCCACGCCGCAAAGCACCGATTCAGACTGCCCCACCCAATTTCCTCTTGCGGGACGGAGGGTGGCCAGAATTTTGGCACTTCGGGTTCCGACGATTCTCTAACAACGGTTTGTGTATCCGTGTCGAAGTACTTCCACTGGTACCCTTCCGCGAACATCAACAACCCGTCGTCGGTGAAAGATGGCGAAGAGTATGACGGATCTTGATCGAAATCGCCAGTCGGGTGAGGGATCAGATCATTAACGACCACCAGTTGACCCTTGGAGAGATCGTAGTACGCAACTTCTCCGTTTCTGCGAGCGTCGACCAGCATCTTTTGGAAGTCCCGGCTGAATCGGTGCCTATATTCTTGTGCAGCGAATCTGATGTACTCGCCTACAGTATTCGGAGTATTGAGCTTGCAGCCTTTCGACATCAAACCTTCGGGATACTGAGCAACATCAACTAGACGGCGGCTACCAAGGTCCAGCTTTTTGATCGATATCGTTGACGGAATTTTTTCCGACCGCATTGATAGGTCTTCACAGAACAGAAGAACAGGGCCCTCAAAATCGAACGATTCCGCAGCCGCTCCTTCTGCTGCCGGTGGCGCCAACGACGTCGGCGGCATCTCTGCGCTGGCACCGATAGTCGTTGGCGCAACTTCTTGGCCACTGTTTGAGCATGCTGTTAATAGTGTAAGTGCTGACAACATAGACAGCGCTCCGCGGAGCATCACTTGCACCACCACTAAATGCCTCCCGTCGCGCTGGACTCGTCCACAGTCAAGTTGTTTTGCTATCACACCCGTTGCCTTTACCTCAGCGGTTGACTCACTGTAGGAGCGTCGCAAGCGAAGTTTGCAGTCAACGTCAAATCTTGGTGATCGGTGCGTTCCTACACGATGACCGTCCTAGCCGGGGCAGAAAGGTTCAACGCGCAGTCCCTGGGTTCCGGCGGATTCCAATTCGGCCGCGATCGCAGGTCCGCCGTCCACTGGGCTCCCCTCGGGAGCCATAAGTTCCCATACGACCAGCGACGACCCGTCGGTGACCACAGACATCTGCGACTGAAAGTTGTGCGGAGTTTTCTTTCCGAATTCGCAGGCATCAATTCGCTCCTCTACCCATGCGTCGTTAAGAGGAGGTATCACCACGGCCCAGTCGTGAAAAGTACTACGGTTGATGCACTCCATGACATCCTTCTGTCCCATGCTCGGAGTGCCACATTCAAGACCCAAGTCCAACGACTCAAGCAGGGCGGCCGCCTTCTCAAATGTCCACTCCCCAGGGCCAGTGTCGCGGGCGACGTCCACGGATTCCGCTTCGAACTGATCAGCACTACCCAACAAGTCCCAGTCAATCATTTCGTTGATCTTCGCCTCATGATTGCCCGGACACTTCTCGTCTAGAGACATCACGACAACCTCCCCGATCGGCCTGCGCGTTCCCCCACCCGTGTTGAACTCTTCAGGCGCCGCAGCGGATGGATCGAGTCCGTAGTCGCGCATCATCTGCCGCACCTCCTGTAGCGCCTCGGACGATTCCTTTACCGCCGCCTCCCTGTCCGGATTCGAGATAAAGGAGGACGACTTCCGCAGGTACTCGCTGCATGTCATCGCCTGGTATCCGATTGAAACACCACCGCAAGCGGCAACGTTGGACACCATAATGGCGAGCGTCACGAGTGCGGCACGACCGCTAAGTAGACTCATTACCGGTACCTTTGAGTGGCTATTGGAATGTCAATCGCGAATCTAGATTGCGAAGACATTGGATAGGTTCGTTAGGTGAAGTTTGTTACTCACCGTCGAGCGCCCTGCAACCCACCCCAGAGATGAGCCCCCCGCCCATGGTGACAGCCGCACTCCACCCGATCCCGCTCGTTCTGGTCCGCTGCATGTTGCAGGTTTAGCACCGCCAGAGGCGAGACCGGCATACTCCGTTCGACCGACACGGGCCTGCTCGGGTTTGTCGGAACAACGGTGGATCTGGACTTCGTCTGTTACGCGGGGCGTGAGCTTGACGGGAAGAATTGATGATGTTCGAAACACTCGAATCCGTAGCGATCGAGGTGGATAACGAAGAGCTTGCCGAGCAGCTGCTCGCCCTGAATCACCCGGGGAGTCCAGAGACTCCGGACTCCCGGGGGCGGTTCACTGCTGCGCCGACGCCGAGGTCCGCACACCACAAGCGTCAAGAGTCGATGATCCGCGTGCAGACACGTTTACCGAAGGAACACCTTGCGGCGATCGCTGTGGACATCACGCGTGATTTGGTCGGCAAACCAACCTTCAATCAACTCGCGTATTGGTCGGTCCGACACATCGGCAATAGGAGCCGTACCTACTCTTCGGTGTTTTCAAGCGCGCATTAATCGGGCAAGCCGTTGGGTATCGGCCGCTTATGACACTCCATCTGAACATCACGCCGTTTGAAGGGGGTTGGCGGGCGGAAACTGGTATCGATGAGTTCGAGACGTCGCGGGAGGTCGTCAATTTCATTCCGATGCCGAAGCTAGCCATGCGACTTTCCATGAGATGGCGAAGACTTGGTATTCAGCAGCGACGAGAAGAGCACCGTGATGGCTTAGTCGGCCTTTCTTCCTGCGGATCGGCAGCATGCTGATCGTAGAGGGTCGTTCGTTCAGTCGGCGTTTTGAGCAGCACTCTTATGAGCGAGTCAATGTATAGAGGAGGTCTCCGCTCTTTGAATACACGGAAACTGTGTTGTTGCCGTTGAACTCGACAAGATAGGAAGACCGATTAGGCGACTGACTAACGATGAGCGTGTAGCGCCCCGCTGAGTCCGGTTGATCGGACAACTGGCATGTCATTGGTCCACCAATGTCCAGTTGCCTCCCATTGCTATAGTAAAACCCTTCACACAACCCGTTATCAGCAAGTCTTTTATCAGCAGTGCCGTCGGATGACGACCAAATTCCTACCAAAGATTTGGGGCCGTCTCGATCGGAGCCACTGCCGTCCGAGCCTCCGCTCGCGCCGGGCAGCGGGGCGACCTGAAAGTCGAGCAGTTCGACAGAGCCCGACCAAACGGTGACGATGAGGTTGCCGCACGATTCCTTGCCCAATTGGTGCGTGAAGACCTCCCGTCCGTCAACGGAGAAGGTCTGCTGACCTGGTGAGACCTGCAGAACGATGTCATGCCACTCGGCGTCGAATACCGCGCTGGCGACATCTGGGATCGGATCCTCGAAAAGAGGCACGCCGTAGGCAGATTCGGCGAAATCAGCTCGGACACCAGCCGAGTACTGTGCCCTCCGCTGACCATCGCCATACCTAGGGGCTCCGCCGATTCCGAGGGCAAAGCCACCGGGCTCTCCTTCAACGTACGAAGAGGCTCGCATCGTGCCGCTGATCCGCGCCTCACACATTTCCACTCCCGCGTGCCGGAACCCAGCGTCGCTGTCATTGGCGGCGGAGCTGCTGAGCCGGACCCCTCTGCCGTCACCATCAACGGCTGCCTGCACCGGCCCGAACGCCTCCCACTGATCGAAATCAGACTCGCCGAACGCGGATCGGGGCGCGCTGATCGCCGCGTACACCCAACCCCCGACGCCCACCAGCGCCACCGTCGCCACTGCAATGAGACCGACGAGCTTCCAGGGAAACCGCGATGGTCGGCGCGACGCAGGCGGTGGCGGACCTTGAGGTGGCTGACCCCATATCCCCGCGGGAGCATACTGAGGTTGCCCTGGTGCCGGACCGACCGGCGGCGCCGACCAGGGTGATGCACCGTCCCACGGTGGCCGCGGCGAATTTGACGGATCTGGTCGGCTCCAGCCCGGACCACCTTGATAAGACACTTCGTTCCCCCAAACTGCGTCGGCGTCCCGATCCAGAGATCGTCGGCCTGCCGAGGTTAGCGTAAATCCGCTGGCAACGAATGAAATGCCGCCCAGTGAGAGTGTGGCGCTGCCACGCCAGCTGATGCGGCAAGCGTCGGGAGGATCCCGGCCGCCTGAGCACCCGCGATGTGGGTGCGAGAGCCACCTGACGTACCGATGAAACATCGGGGATGATGCTACCGATGAGCGGCTACAGTTTGGGCTGGCAAAGTAGAGGAGCAACGGCGTGGCGAGTCTGTCCCAAGGTGGTCTGAGCGTATTCATCCGATCCGCTCTCGCTGTTGGAGCTGTTGGGCTCATCGCCGGATGCAGTAGCGACCAGGCGACGCAGAGCGGTCAATCTTGGCCACCGGGGACATCAGTTGCGCAGGGCGAGCTTGCTCCGTTGGACATGTATTACACCGACATTCGCGGCGAAGACTATGGCCGACAGCTCGACGTTGTTGCTCCATACCTGGAAGAAAAGCGCGATGCGTCAAAAGCGACTTTCGGTGCCAATGAGCTGCCTGATCCAACGAAGCTGTCAGGCGATAAGAAGTGGGTTCAGGAAGTTCTAAATCGGATCTCCTATGACATCAAAACGGCTTCGCTTGAGCAGAACACCACTTTGGGGCGGAATCTGCTAAGCGGCGTGTACGGACCGGGAGCCGAATCGATGCTCTCGATGTCCGCCCTGATCGGAAATGGGCAGGGGGAAATCTCCGCCCGAAAGATGGTTGACGCAGTCAGCGAGCGGTTCTCGTCTGGGGAGATCGACTTTGGAACGAGAAAAATTGACATTAAAACTGACACGATCCTCGCGAACATCATCGATATGAACAATGCCTCCGTCTGGAATATGTATATCTCGACCTACGCGAGCCAAGACGGTGAGCATAAGGTGCCGGTAATCGTTGCGATGGTCAGTCCCGAGAATCGAAACTTTCGGTCTGGTGACCTGGTTCCAACCTGGAGGCCGAAACCCTCCTAGCATCAACAATCGGCGCTTTGAATAAAGCCTCTTGACATGACCCCGTCCGTGAAAAAATATCCTGGGTACATATGTCCAAGATTTAAGGCCAAGCCCAATCTTTCGTGGTTCGTTGCGTGGAAGTTCCAGGTCGAGCAGCAGCGGATGGAAGCGGCTTCACGGGTGGCAGCGTAGCCGGCGAAGGCAGTGCGCAGGAGTTCGGTGCTGATGGTGTCTAGCGGCATGATCGCGATCGGTTGCTTGTCGCCGACGATCAGTGCGGCAATGGCGTCGAAGTCCTGGCGGTAGGCCTTCATGGTCTGGGCCGAAGGCTTTCGTGTGCCGCGATCAGCGAGGAACGCCTCGAACCAAGCCAGCCTGTCGTCACGTTCGGACGGAGTTTGCGCAGCGGGCGGAGGCACCGCACCATCACGGCCGGCCTTCATGGATATCAACGGTTATCCACGAGAGCAAAGGCGTTGTGTTCAAGATTGCCCCGTAACGAGCAGTGGCTCATTTGATTGGTCGCGGTGTGCTCAGTGCGATGGTGCGCATGGGGGCCAGAGGTCGCGTTGGCGCACGGCTCGGCGGCATCGCAGCGGTACGATCAGCGTCGTGAAGTCGTCGGGGGACCATCGCACTTGGGGATTCTCGGAGGACCTACTCCGACTGAACGCGGTGTGCCCGTATTACACGATGTTCCCGCTTGCCTTTCCTTTCGAACAGTTGGCTTCCCATGGCCCGACGACGAGCGTGCTCGACCCGTTCTGTGGGAGGGGCACCACACTGTTCGCGGCGCGAGCCGTAGGGGTCCCGTCGGTGGGAATCGACGTCAATCCGGTCGCCGTTGCCATCGCCCAAGCGAAGGTTGCGAAGGTGAGCGCTGCCGCAGTCGTACGATTAGCAAAGAAGATTCTGCGAGACGGTACACGGCAGGTCGCGCCGCAGGGGGAGTTCTGGCAGCTGTGCTACGAAACCGAGACGCTGCAAGAAATCACTACTTTGCGCGCAGCCTTAATGAACCTGCACACGCCGACCGCAGCAATGTTAAGGGCGATCATGCTGGGTATCTTGCATGGCCCCCGCAACAAGGGGCTGCCGTCATACCTTTCGAATCAGATGCCACGCACATACGCGTCCAAGCCGGGCTACGCCGTCAAGTTTTGGACGACCCGAGCACTGCAGCCCGTGCGGGTTGACACCCTCGGTGTCATCTCGCGACGAGCCGAGAGACTTCTGGACGCGCAGCCTCCTTCCTCTGGAGGGAAGGTGTACCTGGGCGACTCGGTGGAGGTCCTTAATGGGTTGCGTCAGACTTTCGACCTGGTTGTTACGTCCCCGCCCTACTACGGTATGCGGACCTATTTGCCCGACCAATGGCTGCGTTCCTGGTTCGTCGGCGGCGCACCCGAGGTGCCCTACGGGTCGGTCGGCCAGATCGCGCGCCAGCCGAGCCAGGCAGCTTTCGTCGCCGCACTAGCCGACGTGTGGCACGCCACCGCACTTCGGTGCCGTAGCCGGGCCCGATTGGCCGTTCGATTCGGAGCCCTTCCTTCGGCGCGCACCGACCCGACTCGGCTTCTGCTCGACTCGCTTGAGCAGGCAGAGTCGGGGTGGGTCGTCACCGAGGTTAGGCCCGCCGGTACCTCGCCCTACCAGGCTAGGCAGGCCGAACAGTTCGTGAAGGCGGGTTCCGCGGTGGGCGAGGTCGACGTGGTGGCCGAATTACGATAACTACGAACTATTCTCGTATTTCCGCAGCGGACCTCGCGCCGCGCGGCGTAACCACGCGGAGGATGAGCGCAACGTGAGAGTCCCACTGCTGCCCGGTGAAGCCATTCACGACCTGAAGCGCAAAGACACGCCACCGATGAGCGACGCCGACCTGAACCGGCGCTACTCCAAGGAGGGCGTCCGCATCGTGATCGAGCAGGCGCGGTATCCCCTGAATCAGATACTGGCGATGTTCACCGACACCTTCGAGACGGAATCGGGTGAAATCGAGGCGAAGTACAAGCGCGATCCCGAATACCAGCGTCGCCACCGCTGGGACGAAGGGCGCCAGTCACGTTTGATCGAGTCGTTCCTCATGAATGTTCCCGTGCCCCCGGTATTCCTGTACGAGTACGAGCTGGCGCGATTCGAGGTGATGGATGGTCGGCAACGACTGACTGCGTTGATGGATTTCTATCAAGGCAGGCTTCATTTGACGGGCCTGCAACATTGGCCGGAACTCAACGGAAGAACGTATTCGGCGTTGCCAAGTTCAATTCGCGATGGCATCGACCGCAGATACTTGTCGTCGATCATCCTGCTTAATGAGACGGCAGCGGATCCCGAACAGGCTGCCTTCCTCAAGAAGTTGGTCTTCGAGCGTCTGAACTCCGGAGGAGTCCGTCTCAGCGGCCAGGAAACCCGCAACGCCGTCTACGACGGGCCGCTAAAACGACCTCTGTTTGAGGTTGTCGCGGATTACGGAACTGAGGTCGGTCCTCGGCACGCCGCTGGATCCCAACGGACTAGCAGACCTCACCGACGTCGACGACGAATCTGACGACGACGGTGGCGGACCCGAATTGGGTGGCGACACCCAGGGCGTCGAGGTGACCGCCGCTGGGCTAAAGCTGTATAAGTCAATGGAAGATGTCGAAATCGTGCTGCGATTCTTCGCCTACCGACACTTCGATAAGTTCACCCAGGGGCTCAACAAGATATCCGAGTTTCTTGACGAGTTCCTTATGCGCGGCAACCGCTTCGATGAGGACACGCTCGCCGAATATGAACGAATCTTCGTCGACAACATTTCTTTTTGGTACACGGTCGGGGGCCCGGTGGCTTTCCAAGTCAAGGGCAGTAACCGGCACTTCAGCAAGATCGCCTTCGACTCGTTAATGTATGCTAGCTCGGCGCTGAGCGGCGAGCGGCGAGCGAAGTTGCTGACCCAGCCGTCGCTTGTGAGAGCCGCCATTGACGCTATGTACAACGAACATTCAGATGTATTTGGTGGCCGCAGGACCAACGCTGCCGACGCACGCAAGCGAAATGAACATGCCTACGAAGCGTTGAACACCGTCCTTCATCAGATCGACGGTTTGGCCCCGCAGTCTTGATTCCTAAGTACGACGCGCTCGCGGCGGATCTGGACTTGATTCGGCGCTACCTCGATACCGTCTCACAAGTACAACAGACGACGGACCAACGCCGATTCGCCTACATCGCCGGCATTTCGGCGTTGTACGCCTCGTTCGAGACGTTCGCCGAGCAACTCGCGTTCCGATTTAGTCAGTTGATGCTCAGCGATCCCAGGGCCTTGTCTGTTCTGCAGGTGCAAAATCTGCGCAGCAGGTACGTGCAGAACGCGTCCGCTCTATTAGGCAAGAATCTTGGAGTGGGTCGGTACAAGGAGATCGACGAACTCGACATCGCCAAGAGTTTGGCCTCCTGTCTGGATGATTCGCACCCCTACGATCTTCGCCTCGAGGTAATTGCGCTTCATAACTCCAACTTGCGCTGGGACACCATGGCCGATCTGTTCCGCTGGGCGGTGCCAGACCTGCCGAGTCGGATCCAGCACGCGGATGCTGTTCGCAGTTGGCAGGTGAAGTCTGGTCTCGGCGAAGCGGCGTTGCCGACAGAATTGCTCGCCCGAGAGCTGGCAGATCTCGTCGAGCGTCGAAACGAGGTGTCGCACCGCGCAATTCCCGGTGAGATCATTTCCCCAGAACAATTACTGGCCAAAGTCGACTTCATTGAGGCAGTAAGCCTGGCGCTTGTGGCTAGCCTGTCGTGTCTTGTGCTAGAGGCGTCCCGTGGAAGGAACGAGAGCGAGGTGCTGGGTGTCCCAACCGAGTATTACCAGAAGGGGCGCATTGTCGTCATTCCGGCGTTAAGCGTGCCTGTAGAGGTAGGCGACGTCCTCTGGGCGTCGAATGGCCGTGTCGCACGTTGGGGTCGACTCCGGGAAATTCAGCTGGACGAGCGCAGCGTCCCACGAGCAGATTCCACGGTAGAAGCCGGCCTAAAGCTCGACTTCGCCGTGCCAAGGAACAGTGAGCTCAACGTGTGGCGCACGCCCGACACGGAGTTTGAACCCCCCGCAGGCATCTTTGGCGACAGAGGACCGCTGGCTTCGGACGGCCGTTGATCGACGCAGCGCCCGAGGGCACCTGGGGCTACTTCATTCGCCCAGGGCCGACAGGGCCTTGCGCGGCGTGTGCGTCGCTCAACAAGGTGGTTCCATTTCATGGATAATGACGATTATCCATGAAGTTGGCCGAGAGCCGTTGTCGGTAAATCGAACCGAGTGTCAGAGTGACGAAACGCTTGAGGCGGGGAACGCCGACAGGCTCTCGAAACCCATTGCTGCCGATACGAATCCGCAGAGCGGGGACAGTGGGCGGAAAGTGTTGTAAAGGAGCCGAAAACGACGGGAAAAGTGGTGGCCGACAAGCTATCCGATGTTTTGTGAATCCCGTTCGTCATCGAAAGGGTTTCGAGATGCTTCTGGCAGCACTAACCTCCATCAATGCCGCGCTACGCTTGTCAATGGACATTTGAAAGTGCCCGTGGGCGGACAGGAGAACTGCCCGTAGGTGGCCATTAAGAATTGCCCGGTGGCGGACACGAATCTGCCCATGAGGGTGTGTTCGCCACCGGCTGGGTCGGTCAGGTCAAGGGGTGGACTCCTTTCCCGTGCAGGGCTTGGGCCAGGCGCACGGAATCGCCGCTGGTTTGGCATAGGTGCGCGTGGTGCAGCAGCCTGTCCACGGTCGCGGTGGCCAGCGTCTTGGGCATGAGCTCATCGAATCCGCTGGGGTGCAGGTTCGACGAGATCGCCACCGAGCGGCGTTCGTAGGCCGCCTCCACGATGCGGTAGAGCCCTTCAGCGGCATCCGCGCCGACCGGCAACAGTCCTACGTCATCGATGACGACCAGCTCAGCACGCACGATCTTGGCCACGGCCTTGCCCAGGGTGTCATCGGCGCGGTGCGCTCGCACCAGCACTCCGATCTGCTCGAGGGTGAACCACGCCACTGGCATGCCGGCTTCGATGACCTTTTGCCCGAGGGCTTCGAGGAAGAAGGTCTTGCCGGTGCCGGCGGGCCCGCAGACCACCAGGTTCTCCCGACGCCCGACCCATTCCAGGGTCTGCAGCGCCTGCTGGGTGGGCAACGGGATCGATGACGCCGTCGGGTCCCAGGCGTCGAAGGTCTTGCCGGTCGGGAAGCCGGCAGCTTTGCGGCGGGAGGCCAGCATGGAGCGGGCCCGGCCGGCGGCTTCCTCGGTCAGCAGGGCTTTGATGACTTCGGTGGGGTCCCAGCGTTGGGCGCGGGCGGTGGCCAGCACGTCGGCGGCGACGGCTCGGGCGTGCGGCAACCGCAACGCACGCATCAACGACTCCACCTCGGCCGGCAACGGTGCGGTAGTGATCGTGGTGGTGGTCATGCGATGCCCGCCTCGCCGGCATCGATGATGGTGCGGCCGAACAGGTTCCACCCACTGGTGCCTTGCGCCAGCGAGGTGTGTTCACCGGCGCCACGCCGAGTTAGGTCCAGGCCTTTGGCGGCGAGGATGGAGTCGAGATCACCGGTAGCGAAGCGGCCGTGCACGGCGGCATGCCCGAGCGCCCAGTCCACATCAGCGCGACCGGCCAACGCCGAGAGCTCGACGGCGTGGGCCATCTTCTGCAGGATGCGTTCGGTGCCGACGGCGGCGGCTTCTTTGAGCCACACCGCCGCACCCGGCCCGAGTGCGAGGAAGGTCTGCTCACTGACGGTGCGGGCCCGCACCCGGTAATCACCGGGAACCTTGTCGCGGTGGTCGGGGAAATGGTCATCGTCGATGGCGGGACTGCCGGGGGTGGCGCGGTGGTGTCGGGCCACTTCCACGGGGCCGCCGTCATCGAGAGCGCAGATCACCACCTCATCGGTCCCGTCGTGATAGCGGATCCAGACGGTCTGTCCCAATAGTGTTGCCGGCAGCGAGTATTGGCAGTGGTTGAAGGTGACCATCGGGGTGTTGTCGGGAACCCGGCGGGTCACCCCCAGCGCGGCGGTATGCGGCAGATCGGGGATGGCGTGCAGGGCCGGGCGTTCTGCAGTGAGCATCTCGGCCGGACGGCGACCCGTGGCGCGGTGGGTCCGGGCGTTGATCTCAGTGGTGAACCCGGCGCACGCCGCCTCGACGTCGGCGAACGAGTCGTACTGGGGCAGTAGGTTGGTATCGGTGGGCACGATGTCGGCCTTGGCGAGCTTGACCGCGTTTTCCACCCCACCTTTGGAGGCCGGGTCGGCCGGCTCACAGGTCAGCACCGAGATGCCGTAATAGCGGCCGAAGGTCACCGCGGCCCGGTTGCGGACCGGGACTCCGGCGATGTGTCCGGTCGTGACGGTCTTCTCGTTGTCGGTCAGCAGATAGGTCGGGGCACCCCCGATAATGCGAAAGATGCGGTCCAGGCCGGCGAACACGCTGGGTGCGGTGCGGTCGCGCAAGGCGATCACCACCCGGTAGCGGCTCCACGCCAGCCACGCCACCAGCAGCACGATCTTGCGGCCGGCCACCAGCGGGCCGTCGGCGAAGTCGTACTGCAGCCACAGTCCCGGCTCGGTGATCCACGGCCGGTGCACGCGCGTATTGCCCAGTCGCCATTGGGCTTTGATCTCGGCCAGCGCTCGGCGGGTGGTGCGGTCGGTACCGGTGTATCCCAGCGCCACCAGCTTGTCGTGGGCCTTGTCGCCGCGGATCTTGCCCTTCGAATCAGACACCCAGCCCTCCAGCAGATCGCGCCAGTCGTCGATCATCCGGGCCCGCCGGGTCGCCGGCGGCAGACCAGCGTCGCGGTCCTCGACGGCCTTCTTGACGGTGTGGTGCGAGCACCCACACAGCTCGGCGGCAGCACGGTAGGACCCGGTCAGGTCGTAGGCATTGAGTATTTCCATGAGTTCTCCGTCAGACTTCAAAGTAGGTCTCTCCTGGGGTTGTCGGTTCGACTTGGCATCGACATCGAAACCGCAGGAGAGGCCGCCCCGTCGCTTGGCGCGCCGGAGCGGGATGACGCGGTCTGGGCAGATTCATGGCCGCCAACGGGCACTTTCATGTCCGCCAGTGGGCAGTTCTTATTGGCCGCGCATGGGCATTTTCATGTCCGCCTGCGGGCATTTTTTCATGTCCGCCGACATACGCTGTATGGGCCTTGACCTGCACCGCGGCAACGAAGGGGCGGCCCAGCGGCAAGCTCACAACGACGAGGCATCCGTCCTGCGACGGCGCCGCTGTTGCCCTCAGACTAAGGCCGGGTCTGCTGCCGGCGAGTCTCAAGGGTTGCCCTCGGATTCGCTATTGCAGCGAGCGCTAACGTCGGCGGGGGTCGGTTGCTCGGGTTCTTGCGTTCCATGGCTCATCCCGATCATCCTCAGTGGCGTCGTTCTGACAAGCCGGAACACCCCCGGCCACTGCCGCCTCCTCGCCCACCTCCGCGACCGCAGGTCGGTGGCGGAGCTGCCGCATCCTCGATTCTGCCTCTGGCGGCGGTGCCCGTCGCCGGTTTGGTCTTTTTCGTCGCCGGATACTTTTTAAGCCTCGGCATCCTCTATACGCTCGGATTTGTAGTTTTCATCGTGGGAATTGTCGCGGTAATCATCCGCGCCGCTACACGCTCTGGCAATACAGATCGCCCTGTGCCACAGATCGCCTACACCGACGACGGTCGGCCAATCTACCCCGTCGTGGGCTACACTTCCGAAGGCACTGCGATCACGGCCGACCGTGCGGTTGGCTACCAGCCAATTAATCCGCGAACGAATTCCCTGGCGGTTGCCCCCTTGATTCTCGGCTTCGCCTTTCCCCTCCTGGCCATCCCGATTGGACATATCGCTCGGGGACAGATATGCGCACTGGGGAACAGGGCAGCGGTATGGCCTTGGCCGGGTTGATCCTAGGTTACATAAGTGTGCTAATTGCCGTCGTCGCACTACTGATCATTTTCGGAAACGTTAGTTGAGACGGCGGAATAATTGATGTCCTCGAATTTTCACGCGCCGAACCAGTAGCAGCTGCAAGAGACGATGCAAACGCTTCTGCCAGTTCCTGCAGGCAGTGCTGCAGGAGGTTTACTGCTGGCAATATCGATCGTGCTGGCAATCATATTCACGACAGCCTTCTGGGTTTACGCGGATGCCAAAGCGCTTGCTGGGCGTGGTCTTCCGGTAACTAGTTCGGTTGGCTCACTGCAACTCAACTCCCCGGCGGCGTGGTTCTTGGCCTGCCTTCTATTGTGGGAGGTATTCTTTCCCCTCTACATCAACAGTCGCAGTTCGGCCTAGGGCCAACTGAGGCACCCCGGTTTTGATGCACACCGGTTACTGGTGTGCGGCCTGCGATCGGGCTGCGTTTGCAGCGTAGTGGATGGCTTCGTAGTCGACCGGTGGGATGCGGCCCAGGCGGTGCATGAGCCGGTCGGTGTTGTACCAGTGCACCCATTCGGCGGTGAGCAGTTCGACGTCGGTCAAGCGGGTGCAGCGGGCCTCTCCGAAATGGTGAGTCGTCGCGGACGGCTTCGGTTTTGTATAGCCCGATCGTTGTCTCGGCGAGGCGTTATCGAATGCATCCCCGACAGTCCCGATTGATGGGATCAGTCCCGACAGTGCCAGTGTTTCGCCGAGCCGCACCGAGGTGTATTGCGAGCCCGCGTTGCTGTGGTGAATAGTGTTACCCAACAATGGATTACCCTCATCGATCCGGAGTTGCGCGGCGTGGCGGATTGCCTGGCGCACGAAGCGGTCTTCCTTGCTGGCCGAGCAGGTCCAGCCCACGATCCGGCCGGCGTAGGCATCGATGGCGAACGCGGTCTAGACGAACGCCCCGTCGGAGAGTCGCACATAGATGAAGTCAGCCACGAGCAGCACGTTGGGAGCGGGCACCCGGAACTGGCGTTTGACCAGATCGGCAGCCCGCGCCGCGGCCGGGTCAGCGATGGTGGTGCGGACTTTCTTGCGGCGGGTGACCCCACGCCAACCGTTGGCCCGCATGAGGCGCTCCACGGTGCAGCGGGCCACCGTAATGCCCTGTCGTTGCAGGTGCGCCCACATCTTGACCGCGCCGTACAGCGACTCCGGCTTACGCTGGCCGTGCTCATCGGGCTCGTAGAAGCCGGCCAGCACCTCGGTGATGACGGTGTCCCACAAGGACCGCGCTGGCGGGGGTCGGGCCAGCCAGGCGTAAAAGGTTCTCGGGGCGATCGCACAACCGTGCTCGGTGAGCACGCGGCAGATCGGAGCGACCCCGAACCGAGCGCGATGCTCGGCGATGAACGTACAGATCAGCAGTGTCGCGGGTCACTCTCCCGCGCGAAGAAAGTCGTTGCCGCCTTGAGGATTTCGATGGTCTCCTCAAGCTCCCGGTTCTTGCGCTTGAGCTCTCTGTTCTCGCGCACGACGTCGGTCGGCACCCCGTCACGACGGCCGGTGTCGACCTCGGCCTGATTGACCCAACGGCGCAGCGATTCGTAGGACACTCCCAACCGCTTGGCGACCGCGGTGAGGCAGGCCGTGCGGGTGTCGTACTCCTCGGCATGGCCGGTAACCAGTCCGACCGGTCGGGCCTTGAACTCGTCGTCGTACTTCTTCGGCATGATGGGGACAACCTTCCCTCGAAAGAAGGTGTGCATCAAACCCGGGGTGCTTCACCGTGAAGATCTTGATGTCGTCGACACCGAGATCGACGTGCCCAAGGCCGGTGATTTGCGTTGCCCCAGAGCTGGCCAGCAACATCCGTGCTATAGCGCACCGCGCTATTCGTGCGGTCTCCCGACCGGCCGTCTCACGGAGTGATGCGGGTCTGGTCGTCGATCGCGGCGGTCCCGTCCATCAGCGGATATGCCTGCTCCTCGGTGCCCTCGGCGTCGATCTGCAGCACGAACAAGCCATCCTGGCCGGGGATGACCACCGTCTTCTGGGCGATCATGCGCGGAACGCCCTCGCGGACGTAGAGACCGCCGATGGTCACGGCCTCGAAACCGCTCAGGGTTCCGCTCTGCCCGGTCTCGGGACCCTCGAACTCGGGCAGGGTCCGCAAGAAATTGGGAGCGACCTCCAGAACCCTGGCCGGGTCGGCGTTGCCGGTCAGCTTGAACATCCGCGCGACGATGGTTGCCGGGTCGGCTGCCGGGGGTTCTCCGGTGAAGGTCATCGCGCTGTAGGCGCCCCCGGGAGTGTTCGGGCCCATGTCGACCCAACCCTCGGGGGTGGGCAGTTTCACGGTCGGTGACCCCGGGTCCCGGGGCAGAACCGCAGCGCGCACCAGGTTGTTCTGTGCGATGTATTCGTCGAGCGTGGTGTTGGGGCCAACCGCCGCTGTTGGGGTGTTTGGTGGGTTTGTGGTTCGGTTGGTGGTGGTGCCGTAGTTGCCGGTCATGGGGGTGTTTGGTGGCGTGTAGTTGTTGCTGGCTGTTTGGGTGTTGGGGCCGGTGTTGGAGGCGATGATGGCGATGATGGCGATCAGCAGGGCCAGTGCGCCGGCGCCGGCGCCGATCAAGAGGCCGGTTCGTCGCTGGCTGTTCCCGGCGGCTGCGGGTGTGTGGTTTCTGAGCGAGGATGTGACGGCACCGAGCTTTGGGGCAGCGTAGGCATTGCCGGCGGTGACGGGGTAGACGGTTTGGGTGGTTTGTTGGTCGGAGGAACGCCGTTGTGCGCGTTCGTTATCGATGCCACACCACGGGCAGTACGGTGCTTCGATGGGGATTTGATGGCCATGGGGGCAGGTGCCGACGCGCAGTGTCTGTAGGGCGTGTCGCCATTCGTCTGCTGTGGGTCGGGAGTTGGGGTTGCGCGCCCCGTGGGTGAAGGCTCGGGTGAACAGTGTCTGTATGTGGTCGGGGAGGAATCCGGTCGAGGGCGCCAGCGGATGGGTGTGCAGTGGCGATCCCGGTCCGCCGGCCCAGTGGCCGGCCTTGGCCAGGGTCAGTGCGTCTGGTTGGTCGCCGGGGCCGGCCCATGTGCCGCGTTGAAAGGGGTGGTTTCCGGCCATCAGGAGGAGGTGGATGTGGACCGCGAGCGCGAAGAGGTCTGAGCTCTTGTGGCGTGCGGTGGTGGCGAGGTCGAGCCCGGCTAGTTCCGGGGCGGTGAACTCAGGCCGGCCGACTCCGCAGAGAAATTGGCGACCGGTGGGGTCGGTGAACTGCATGGAGTCGCAGTCGACCAGTGTCACGCGGGTGGTGTCGTTGACCAGAATGTTGCGTTCTTGGAAGTCGCCGATGACCGCGTCGACCTGGTGGACGGTTTCCACGGCCAGGCACAGGTTGGCTGCGACGCTGACCAGGTGCTGCCAGGTGACGTGGGGGGTCCATTGCGGTGCGGTGGGCAGGGGGTTGGTGCGGTCGGTCGGATTGCTCACCGAGTGGATTTCCACGGCGTTGGAGACGTCGATTCGTGACATGACGTAGCCGCAGACGTCGTCGCTGTCGATGACGTGTAAGGGCCAGGTGAGCACCACGAACCCGTCGGACTGTCGGGCGCTGTCGAGTCGGGTCGCTGCCATGGCGGCGACCTTGGCCTTTTTGGCGTGCAGGGCTTTGAGGTCCGGGTGAAAGATCTTGGCTACCCAGTCAGGCCTGCCAAGTATCTCGTAGATGGTGCCCTCGCCAGCACGCGCCAAGATCGCACCCAGTTGAATGGTCGAACCATCATCGAGTCGCAAGACCGCCGCCACGACATACCCCCCGCGCATTGTGCCGGCCCCTACATGCAGGACCGGCTGCGCCCATCATTGCAGGACGAGAGCCTGCGGGAGATGCCTCACGGGACGAAAGGTAGGGATTGTTATCCGAAGCTCTTCCGGGTCCGGGTCAGGTAGTCGTCGATCAGGTCCTTGCGCGCCGGTGAGTCGTCGACGGTGATCAGCAGCGCGTAGAGCCCGAGCAAGAAGTAGATGGCGCTGTTCATCGGCGTCACGTCGGCAGCGATGTCCCCGCGCTGCTGCGCGGCCCCCAGAGCTTCGGCCAGCGTCACGATCAGCGGGTGGTCATCACCTTCTTCTGCCGGCGGCCGGGTCGGTGAGAAGTGCAGTGCCAGAAAGTCTTTGAATAGGATGCGACCCAGTCGGCGTTCCAGGCCGAGCACTTGGCGCACTGCCTCTGCCAACACCGCGGCCGGGTCGTCGTGGGTCTTGGTGGCCGCGGCGAACCGCTTGGCGATGCGGGCCTCCTCCCGGCTCTCGAGTTCGAGCAGCACGTGTTCTTTGGTCGGGAAGTGGAAGAAGAACGTGCCGTGGGCAACGCCGGCCGCCCCGACGATCGCGCTCACGTCGGCCTCGGCCATGCCGGCACGCTTGAACTCCGCGACCGCGGCACCCAGCAACCGCTCGCGGGTCTGCAACCGCTTCGCCTCGCGCGTCGTCATCCCATTGGCCACAGTGCACGACATTATCGTCTGGCGAGTTCGGTCAACCCGCTGGCAAGTTACCGATCGGTAAGCACATACTGGTCGGATGAAGCCTGACTACGACGTCATCATCATCGGCTCGGGATTCGGCGGCAGCGTGACTGCGCTGCGTCTGACCGAGAAGGGCTACCGTGTCCTGGTCCTGGAAGCCGGCCAGCGCTACGCCGACCAGGAATTCGCCAAGACGTCGTGGAACCTGCGCAAGTTCCTGTGGGCGCCGCAGCTGGGCATGTTCGGGATTCAGCGGATCCACCTGCTCGACAACGTGATGATCCTGGCCGGCGCCGGGGTGGGCGGAGGTTCGCTGAACTACGCCAACACGCTCTACGTGCCGGCCGAGCCGTTCTTCAACGACGCGCAGTGGCGCGACATCACCGACTGGCGCGAGGAGCTGGCACCGCACTACGACCAGGCGCAGCGGATGTTGGGCGTGGTCACCAACCCGACGTTCACCGATGCCGACCGCATCATCAAGGAGGTCGCCGATGACATGGGTGTCGGCGACACCTGGGTGCCGACGCCGGTCGGGGTGTTCTTCGGCCCCGACGGCGCCAAGACCCCCGGCAAGACCGTGCCCGACCCGTACTTCGGCGGCGCCGGGCCGGCCCGCACCGGTTGCATCGAATGCGGCTCGTGCATGACCGGGTGCCGCTACGGCGCGAAGAACACCTTGGTGAAGAACTACCTGGGACTGGCCGAAAGCGCCGGTGCGCAGGTGCTTCCGATGACCACGGTGACCGACTTCAGCGAGCGTGGCGACGGCACCTGGCAGGTACGCACCGTGCGCACCGGAAGCCTGCTGCGGCGCAATCAGCGCACCTTCACCGCGCAACACGTCGTCCTGGCGGCCGGCACCTACGGCACCCAGAAGCTGTTGTTCAAGATGCGCGACACCGGCAGGCTGCCCAAGCTGTCCGACAAGCTGGGCGTGCTGACCCGAACCAACTCGGAGTCCATCGTCGGGGCGGGCCGGCTGCGGGTCGGTGACGATCTCGATCTCACCCGCGGGGTCGCGATCACCTCGTCGATCCATCCCACCTCCGACACCCACGTCGAGCCCGTGCGCTACGGCAAGGGGTCCAACGCGATGGGCCTGCTGCAGACGCTGATGACAGACGGCGCCGGACCCGAGGGTACCGATGTGCCCCGCTGGCGCCAGATCCTGCACATTGCCCGCGACGATCCGAGAGGCACACTGCGACTGCTCAATCCGCGACGGTGGAGCGAGCGCACGATGATCGCGCTGGTGATGCAGAACCTGGACAACTCGATCACCACGTTCACCCAGCGCACCCGGTTGGGATTCCGCCGTTACCGCAGCACCCAGGGCCACGGCGAGCCGAACCCATCCTGGATTCCGGTGGGCAACGAAGTGACCCGGCGCATCGCGAAGAAGATCGACGGGGTGGCCGGAGGTACCTGGGGCGAACTGTTCAACATTCCGCTCACCGCGCACTTCCTGGGCGGCGCGGTGATCGGCGACAGCCCCGAGCGCGGTGTCATCGACGCGTACCACCGGGTGTACAACTACCCGACACTGTCGGTCGTCGACGGCGCTGCCATCTCGGCCAATCTCGGGGTCAACCCGTCGCTGTCGATCACCGCCCAAGCCGAGCGGGCGGCGGCGCTGTGGCCGAACAAGGGTGAGCAGGACCTGCGGCCGGGCCAGGGGCAACCGTATCGGCGGCTTCCGCCGATCGCGCCCGCGCATCCGGTGGTTCCGGCCGAGGCGCCCGGCGCGCTGCGCAGTATCCCGATCGAGCCGGTCACCTCAGCGGGCTGAATCAGCCGGAGGTGTCGACGCAGTGGCGGACCAGACACCACATCTGGTCGCCGGAGATGACGATGTCGGCGTTGTCCAACCGATGCTGTGCCGGGCCGTCTGGGTCGGTATCACAGACCACGCTGACTTCGACAGAGTTCTCCGTGACGGTGACCACCAGCCGAGCATGGGTTTTCGCTAGTGCAAGGACCTCGCCGAGGGCTCCGGTCAGCGTGTCGATATCCGAGTCGGTCATATCCGGTAAGGCCCCGCTCAGGTCGATCGTCACGTCGACGTGGCGCGCCCCTGCAGCGTCGACGAGCGGGCGTATTCGCTGCATCAACGGATGATCAAAGGTGCTCGCTTGGTCGAACAAAGCTCGTAGCCGATGGCATTCCGCGCGTGCTCGCAGCTGCGTTGCCCGGTCGACTGGATGGCCCTGCGCGAGCGAGTCGAGCAGCGGAACCACGCTGTCGACGATGTCGGCATAGCGGCGTTGATACTCTGCCCGAAGTGCTGAGGTGACTCGCTCGCGGGCGAGAACCTCTTGGTGGGCGATGGTTTCGGCGTGTGCGTCGGCGGCGGCGTCACGCATGAGGCCGTAGAAGATCAACGCGAACAGTTGAACTCCGAGAATGCTGGCCGAGCCCAACCCGATGTTGACGAGCGCCGCTGAAGAGTGCTCCTGCCAAATCACCACTGCGTTACCGGTGACCCAATAGCCCAGCAGGATCGCCACTCCGACTCGGGTGCGCACGCCGAGGATCAGGGGCAGCACGCACCACCCGATGGCGCCCTGGGCCCAGTGTGCGTATCCGATCACCGAACCGGCAGTCACGGACAACGGCTGAGCGATGCTGATCACCAGCAACATGATTGCGGCCGGTCCTACGAAAGATGCACGGCCGTAGAGTATTCGGGGAAGAGCAACGAGCACGCTCAGGCCTGCAGCGACTCCCAGGATGGCGTTGAGGCCAGTCGCGGCGACGGCGTTCGCAGGCGGTACAGTGATGATCAAGTTGATTACGGCGTAAGCAGTCAGCGCCAATCCGTAGCGGGTCCGTGCGGGGGCCGTCAGGTCGTCGGCATCCTCCGCGACGCCTTCGACAGGTTCTTCGGTGGGCAAGTGCAATTCGACCGTGGTGCCGACGCCGGGGATCGAAAGTACCCGGGCGCCACCTCCGCAGCGTTGCATTCGGCCAACCACCGAATCTCGCAATCCGTGGCTGGTCCGCGGCGCATCGACATCGAAACCGACACCATCGTCCTTGACGGTGACGGCGTCGTCCGACACGGTGACCCGCAGCACTGATGCATGGGCGTGCCGATCGACATTCGTCATGACCTCGCGGACGGCGGCGATCACCGGCTGCGCGGTCCGTCCAGGAAGCCAGAGCCGCTCGAGACCGTCGTACTCGACCGGCGTCGTGATGTGCTCGGCGCACTGCCGCAGCGCGGCGGTGATATTCACCCAGGGTGGAGGCGCCACCCATGTGCCGTCGTGGAGCAGCGCGAGATCCCGGCGTGCCTGTGCCGCGAGTCGCTGCGGATCGATAACGGTGCCGTTTCCGACCATCATCAAGGTGGATGCTGCGGTGTCGTGCAGCAGCGCGAGCTGCTCATGCTCGTAGTCGCGCACGGCGTCGTTGACCTGTTGGGCCAGCTCAACCTGCTGGCGCTCGTTGCGGGCGCGGTCGATAGTGGATGCCAGGCCGAGCAGCATGTAGCGGATCACTGACGCAGTGGCCCACTGGACGGCGAAGTAGTAGAGAGCGGTCACCGATGCGACACCGTCCCACCCGAGGACACCGGCGGCCCCGTATGCATACGCCGCCGCGACGCCACTGGCCAGCATGAAGCTTGTCAGCGGCGCGACCGACACCGAAACGCTGACGACCGCGGTCCCCGCGATCGCCTGTGGAGCACTGTTGGACAGGTGGAATCCGGAGTCCGGTGCCAGGATCGGGATCGCCAGGCAAATACAAAGCACCATCAGGTAGTCCACGGCCAGCCAGCCGGGTGCCGCAGATCGCGTGGACAACCGATATAGCGACCAGGCCGCCATGATTGCCAGCAATGCGCGGCCCAGCGGCTGAGCCTGGGAGGCCGGATCGGCCAGCGCGACCAACGAGACCCCAAGGCCGACGGTGTTGCGCATCAGGAGGCCGACGAACGCGGCGCGCGCTCCGAGCTGGCGCCGGGAGGCGTCACTCCATTCCGCCACCTTCGCTGCCACCGGTCCCCCTACCGTCGTCAACGGATCCGGCGATACCGTATCCCGTCGCTCCGCAGGCCGGGTTCCATCAAGCACAGTGCTGGTAGCGCTGAACGTAGCAATACAAAGTTGGCTGACGCTCATGTCGGCAATGTCGGAGGTCTCTGTCGCACCGGGGAGCGCCTGCGCTTAAATTACCCGGCAGGTAACTGACGCGCTCGACAGAGTTTGCGAGCTCGGAGAGGGTAGGGGATGTCCCGCGGGGGTGCGGTCCGAATCGCAATCATCGACGACCACGATGTCGTGCACGCTGGTGTTCAGGCGTGGTGCGCCGAGACCGAACCACCGATCGAGGTCGTAGGTTGTTTCCTCGAGCCGTCCGAGTACTTCGCCGCCAGTAGCCGGGGCGCTATCGATGCCGACGTGGTCCTGCTGGACCTACAGATCGAGGGCAATCGCCCCGATTTCGAAGCCTTGCGTCGACTCTCCGATGGCGAGAAGCGGGTCATCGTGTACTCCCACATCACCGCTGACGAGGTTATCTTGACCTGCCTTGAGCTGGGGGCCGTGACGTACCTGGCGAAGTCGGAGGGCAAGCGCCACCTCATCGACGCCGTCCACGCCGCGCATGCTGCGACGCCCTACGTCGGTCCACGAATGGGCAAGGCACTCCTCAACGACAACACCCTGGGGCGGATCAAGCTTTCGGAGCGTGAAAAGCAGGTCCTGGTGGCGTGGTTCCAGACCGAGAGCAAGGAACTGGTCGCCAAACGGCTGTTCATTGCGCCGACAACCGTCCGCACGCACCTTCAGCGGGCTCGGGCGAAGTACGCCAGTGTGGGGCGGCCGGCGCCGACAAAGTCTGCGCTGCTGGCCCGCGCGATCGAAGACGGGATCTTGAGTCTCAACGACCTGTGAACGGCGGTTTCGTACGTTTGGGCGACAGACGGCATGGGGCGATGCGAATTACCGTGTGAGCGTCGGGGGATGTGGTCACCGGCAGCGCCAACGCTTCAGCGGCCGTCTTACGTGGGGTGACGGTTGGTCAACGAGGAGACGCGGTGCCAGGGTGCCGCCCGGGGGCGCGCCGGTGACCACAGCCATCGTTGCCTCACTAGACTCCACCGGGTGGAAGCTGCAACCCCCCGCCCCGTCCTGGTCGTCGATTTCGGCGCGCAATATGCCCAGCTGATCGCGCGCCGGGTGCGCGAGGCGCGGGTTTACTCCGAGGTAGTGCCGCACACTGCTGGGGTGGACGAGATCGCAGCGCGCAATCCCCGGGCCGTGGTGCTGTCCGGGGGGCCGGCCAGTGTGTACGCCGACGGTGCTCCGCAACTCGACCCCGCACTGTTCGAACTCGACGTCCCGGTGTTCGGCATCTGCTACGGCTTTCAGGCCATGGCGCAGGCACTCGGTGGCACCGTCGCGCAGACCGGAACCAGCGAGTACGGCCGCACCGAGCTCAGAGTTGCCGGCGGGCAATTGCATTCGGATCTCCCGGAGACGCAACCGGTGTGGATGAGCCACGGCGACGCGGTGACCGTCGCACCCGACGGCTTCGAGGTGGTGGCCTCCAGCTCCGGGGCGCCGGTCGCAGCGTTCGAGAATCGCGAGCGTCGGTTGGCCGGTGTGCAGTACCACCCCGAGGTCATGCACAGCCCGCACGGCCAGCAGGTGCTGAGTCGCTTCCTTCACGAGTTCGCCGGGATCGACGCGACGTGGACTCCGGCCAATATCGCCGACGCGCTCATCGAGCAGGTTGGCGCTCAGATCGGTGAGGGTCGGGCCATCTGCGGACTCTCCGGTGGGGTCGACTCGGCGGTGGCCGCCGCGCTGGTGCAGCGGGCCATCGGGGATCGATTGACCTGTGTGTTCGTCGACCATGGCCTGCTCCGCGCGGGCGAGCGCGCACAGGTGCAGCGCGACTTCGTCGCCGCAACCGGCGCCAACCTGGTGACCGTCGATGTCGCCGAACGCTTCCTGGAGGCGCTGTCGGGAGTCACCAACCCGGAGGGTAAACGCAAGATCATCGGTCGTGAGTTCATCCGAGCCTTCGAGGGCGCGGTGCGCGATACCCTGGGAGCCCTCGACGGGGAAGTCGAGTTTCTGGTGCAGGGCACGTTGTATCCCGACGTCGTGGAATCCGGCGGAGGCTCGGGCACGGCGAACATCAAGAGCCACCACAATGTCGGCGGCCTGCCCGGGGACCTGAAGTTCGCCCTCGTCGAGCCGTTGCGGCTGCTGTTCAAAGACGAGGTGCGCGCCGTCGGTCGCGAGCTGGGTCTGCCCGAGGACATCGTTGCCCGCCAGCCCTTCCCGGGGCCGGGCCTGGGTATCCGGATTGTCGGTGAGGTCACCGCCGACCGATTGGACACCCTGCGCCGCGCGGATGCCATTGCGCGCGAGGAGCTTACGTCGGCCGGGTTGGACCACCAGATCTGGCAGTGTCCGGTGGTGCTGCTGGCCGATGTCCGGTCGGTGGGTGTGCAGGGTGATGGGCGAACATACGGTCACCCCATCGTATTGCGCCCGGTTTCCAGCGAGGACGCCATGACTGCGGACTGGACCCGGGTGCCCTTCGAAGTGCTAGAACGCATCTCGACACGGATCACCAACGAGGTGCGCGAGGTCAACAGGGTCGTGCTCGACATCACCAGCAAGCCGCCGGGCACTATCGAGTGGGAGTGAGCGACGCTCAGTTCGTGGTCAGCGCCATGTCCCAGAAGGCGATTTCGAGAGTGAGCACCTCGGCGATCACCTCGGCGTGATCGTCCGGGGTAGCCAGGTCGTGGAGGTTTCGCACGTAGGCGGCGAAGCCGGGATCGGTCCAGTGCGTGATGAATTCGCCGAAGGGCGAGGACTCGGACTTCGCCGTGGTCCACGCGCGAAGGTAGACCTCTTCGATGACCCACAGTGCGGTGAGAGCGCTGTCGAACGCGGAGGTGTCAAGTCGTTGCAGAAGCCCCCGATAGGCCAGCGTGGCCGGTAACGGAGGCTGGTTCAGGTCGATCCCGCGGTGGGCCGCCTGTTCGTCGAACCAGTCGAGTTCGTCGACCAGCGCGCTACACCCGGCGGCCAGCGTGGACTGCGCGGACCGGTGTGCGCGCGCCAGCAGCCGCGCCTGGAATGGGAGAAGGTCGGCGATGAACAACGCGTCCTGGACCAGCCAGCGGTCGAAGTCCGCGTTGTCGATGGTGCCTTCCCGCACCTGATCGAGGAAGCGGTGTCGGGTGGCGGCGTCCCACAGATCGTCATGCACGCACGCAGGATAGTGGGTTACTGCGCTCACCGATGGCTGCGCTGCTCCTACGCGAGGTCTTTCAGGGATAGCGTCGGGCGGTTGTGGTGCGATCGGTGCCGACAAATCATGTCACGCTGGGGGGAAGCCGCGACGGATGACTGCCGGATCCCACGACGTCACGCTCTGTCCCTCGACTGTGCCGGATACTTTTCCGGGTGTGATCACGACGGCGTCTTGGGCGTGAACGCCGAAGCGCACAACGCAAGCCCATTGATCAACGTCATCGATGTCCGCGAAAAGCTCGCCGCTATAGGCAGATTGAGCGAGAGCAAGGATCGCGTCCTCGGCCTCCTCCGGGGTGGCGGCGCGCAGCGCATGTACCCCCGCCGCTGTAACGGTGTCGAGAACCCAGCCGTCGTCGGATTTCGCGGCTGTCACAGCGGCGCCAGCCAGCACCGAATGATCGGATCGGGGTGCGATGTATGCACCAACCCGATACGGCGCGTCAAGGAAAGCCGCCACATCGCGGGCGATCAGTGCGTTCGGGCGCACACCCGGCGCATCGGCGTTGCTGCCGGTGAGCCGGCGCACCATCAACGACCGCATTCCGCGGACTCCGGCGCGCGTCAGTTCCTCGGTCGTCGTTCCGACCGTCGCCAGACTGAGCGGCCACGGTCGGCCGTCGGCTGCGCAAATTGCGACGATCTCGTCATCGGTGAGTAGCGCGGTTTCTTCCATACAGACTCCTGGCTAGGGAAGGATGTTCGAGATCAGTTTGGGCACGTAGCCGACAATCGCTCCAGCGGCCGCTTTGAATGCGCCCGCGGGATCAGATGCGATGTAGTTGCCGGTAGTTTCCAACGCAGCGGGACTGAAGTCGGCCTGTGCGACCTGCGCGGCGACATCGCCCCACTGAGCAACAGCGATGCCGGAAAGGTAGCCGACCGGACCCGGCGCAGCACTCTTGAGGACGCTGCCGCCCAGATCGGTCAGCGCGTTGCCGGCCGAGACGATCTTCTCGTCGGGGCTGAGGGTGGTGTCGCCGGCCAGCCCGAGCGCATCAAGTACCGGCAGCACCGGGCCCAGTGGGGTGAGCGTGTCGATGACCGTGCCCCAGGTAATGGGCCATGTTGGAGTGGTGTTGAGGAAGTCCCGGATGTTGGTGAAGGGTGTCAGAGGATCACCGAAAAACCGGTTGAAGAGGTCGGGCGGCAACAGACCGAATTGCGGAGCCAGTGACCCTCTGGGGGTGATTAGCCCGCCCAGGCCAGCACGGTCACCGTTCTGCGCGCTGGCTTGTTCCTGCTCGCTGGCATTGCGTTCGACCTGCGCTGCCGCATCCCGTAACCCGCTGACCACGCCGCGCACCAGGCCGAGCGATTGACCCTGCCATTGGGCGCGGAACTGCATCGAATCCTGGCCGCGCCACGGGGTGCTCGAGAGCCGACTATTGACTTCACCAGTCATGTTCTCCAGGCGTTCAGCCGCTTGGGTCAGGTTGCGCGCGAGGGCGCGTAGTTGGTCGACGTCGGCACCGACCATCCCCATAGATCTCTACCCTCCGGACTGCTACCCGCGAACGGGCGGACTTTGATGCTAGGTCTATCAGACCAGGATTCCACGCGGATTACTGTCGTTCCACTGACCGACACGGCCGGCGGGTCCATCGGCTGACCGCTTTGCGACGCCGAAGCGCTGCGGTGATGATGGAATGGCATGAGTCTGTTGGTTGATCAGCATTATTGTGCAGTGGAACAACTCATCGCGGCGGGCAAAAGGGGGCGGTCGATTGACCCTTGACGGGCAGGTGCGGTCGACCGCCACGACCGTTGCCATCATCGACGAGCATGATGTCGTGCACGCTGGTATCGCGGCCTGGTGCGCCGACGCCGATCCCGAAATCGAGGTGATTGGCAGTTATCGCCGGCCGTCGGACTATCTGACCGATGCCCGCGCTGTCGAGCCGGACGTCGTCGTTCTCGATCTGCAGTTCGACTCGATGCGGCCTGATTTCGATGTGGTGCGGCAGTTGGGTGAACGTGGCCAGCGAGTAATCGTCTATTCGAACATGACCGCTGACGAGGTGATCCTGACGTGCCTGGACCTGGGGGCGTCAACGTACCTGGTCAAATCAGAGGGTAAGCGGCATCTGATTGACGCCATCCACGAAGCAGACAGCGCATCACCGTACGTGGCGCCGAGGATGGGTCGTGCGCTGTTGAACGACAGCACCCTGGGCCGGGTCAAATTGTCCGAGCGCGAGCGCGAGGTACTCGTCGCCTGGTTCCAGACCGAGAGTAAGGATCTGGTCGGACGACAGCTCTTCATCGCGCCGACCACGGTCCGCACCCACCTGCAGCGAGCGCGCGCAAAGTATGCGTTGGTAGGTCGGCCGGCGCCAACGAAATCTGCTCTGTTGGCTCGTGCCATCGAGGACGGCATTCTCGGACCCGGTGAACTCTGAACGAATCGCCAGTGAGAGCGTCGTCGGCAGCGATCTCCCGGCGTTCATACCGACGCCAATGCTCACTGGTTCACGCTCATGAACGCGTCTTCAGGTGGGCACGAGCAACAGCAAAAGCGCAACGATCCCGGCGAATACCAAATAGGCCACGCCGATAAGCACCGAGGTCTTCGCCAGTCCGGCGCCGTGCTGTGCGGAACGCACGCACTGGCGCTGTGCCACGAACGCCAGGGGCAGCGCCGCAGGAGCGGCGACCGGGCCGAGCAACACCAACAGGATGAAGGAAGTGAGGGCGAGCTTGTTTGTCGAAGTGTGTACGACCGTGCGCACTGGTTGGGCGCGGTCACGTCGGCTACCAGTCGAGCCGAGGGGAGCAGAGCTTTTCGGCGGCATGATTGCTGCGGATCCCACCGTATGGCCGGCGGCATACTTGCTCGGCGGGAGTCGACGGTCAGCCATGACCGGTGGAACCCAGAGGCGGTGACATTTCAGCTCCTCGGCCACATCGCGTGGATGATGTCGTGCCCGCGCAGCGATTGCACCACGCTGTACGAAGCGGCCGATAATTATGTGCGCGACTCGGTAGGTCCGTCAATCGTACGTTCGTAGGACATACACGGGTGGTTAGGTGGTGGCCCCATTTCCGATTCTCTGCGAAGGATGTCGTCCGAACGAACCACGCCGGCAGCGATCAGTGTTTTGTAGTCTCCACAACGGAAGCTGCGAATGGAGCAAACATGGTGCAAGGGTCGTCCGACGCGCATGACGGCAGCTGCCGTCATTGCGGGTCGCCCTTGCGGGTCAATGCCCCGTTCTGCGCAACCTGCGGACAAGCGGTGACCAACCGCGGTTATCAACATCCCAATCCGGCACCGCGTGTACTTCCGGAACTGCCGGCGTACACCGCGCCTTCCACCGTCGATCACGTCGTGGGCGCCGGTCGTGGTGTGCGCTGTGTCAGCTACTTGCTCGACTTGGCGGTAATGCTCAGCCCCGCACTGCCGTTGGCGATCGCCGGGGCCGTCCTCGGTGTCGCCCAGATCGTGTATACCGTAGTGCCGGTCGCCTTCGTCGCGGTCTGGTTGTGGATGCAAATATGGCAGGGGCTCACCGGCATGACATTCGGAAAGTCGATGCTGGGGCTGCGACTGGTGCGGGCCGGCGACAACCAGGCCCCAGGTTTGCTGGCTTGTCTCACGCGGGGCGCTGTGTTTGGTGTCAGCGCAGGATTGGCGGCACTGCCCACGGTCATCAACGAGATGCCGTGCGACGGATTTCACGACAGAGCGTCTGGCCTCACCGTGATTGATGTCGTGCAGGGTGCAAATCCACTGGGTAAGAAGCAGGTTCCGGTGTTTCGGCGTACCGCTGACCGCGGTTTGAACAAGGTCACCGGACCACTACCGCGCGATGTATCGGGGCGTGCCTAGTGCAGCTCAAGTTGATCTTGCGCCGTGACGACGGCAGCCGCGCGCAGGTAGCCGTCACCGCCGATGCCACCGCCTCGGTTGGGGATCTTGCCACGGCATTGGCAACCGGCGATCCGGATAGCCGGTCTATGCGGGTGCAAGGCGGATTGACGCTCAAACTTGAGCAGGTTGCTTTCGACAATGCGCTTCAGGGTCGTGCGTTGGACCCAACGCGCAGCCTCATCGAGTCAGGCATGCGGTCGGGGTCGATGGTGAGTCTCGCGGCGGCGCCCCCGGGCGTTTCCCGCACCAGACGGGGGCGCTCGGTGGCCGTCTTGCGGGTCCTCGAGGGTCCGGATGTGGGCCGAGAGTTCTCACTGGCACCGGGCAACTCAGTCATCGGCCGCGGCCCTCGTAGTGATGTGCAATTGCGCGATCCTCAGATCGTCGATGTCCATGCAGCGATCAGTGTCGGTGAGAGCATCGAGATATCGAACCTCGCCGGCCCGACGGGTGTCCAGATCGGAGGACGCCCCGTGCAGCGTGCGGTCGTGGGCTCCTCCGACGTGGTGGTGCTTGGTGCAACGTCGGTGGCCATCCTTCATACTGTCAGGTCCGGGGCAGGCCAAGCCGACAGTGTCGCAATAGAATTCAACCGATCTCCCCGGGTGGTAGCCAGATTCGGCAAGCGTGTTCTCGCCGCTCCGAAGCCGCCGAAACCTCCGGAGCCGGCCCACTTCCCGGTCGTATCGATGGTGTTGCCACTGGTCCTTGGATTGGGCTTGTTCGCAGTCACTCGCAGCCTACTGTCGGTAGTGTTCATCGCGCTCAGCCCGCTCCTGATGCTGGGCATGTACTTCGACACCAGGTTCCAGGCGAAGAAGAGGTACGCCGCGGATGTCCGGCGGTTCGCCGAGTCTCTGCGCCATCTTGCTGCAGACCTGACGACTGCTCAGCAGGTGGAGCGCGCGGTCCGACGTGGCGAAACTCCGGCTTTGAGCGAGGTGGTCGAAGCTATCCATCGACTCGGTCCGCTTCTTTGGACACACCGTCCCGAACACCCCGAGTTTCTCACCTTGAGAATAGGTCTAGGTGACTCGCCATCGCGCTGCAGCGTGGAGTTGTCCCGCGACGGCGATGCTGAACCCGAGTACGTCAAACAACTAACCGACCTGTGCGAGCAGTTCGCTCTGATCAGTGACGTTCCGGTGGTCGCTGATCTCCGCGAATGCGGTGCATTCGGGGTGTGTGGTCCGCGCGGCGTCGTCGACGGTGTCGCTCGGGGAGTCATCTTGCAGCTGATCGCACTGCACTCGCCATCCGAGCTGACCATCACCGCCTTTGCATCGCAGCAGTCGCGCACGTCGTGGGAATGGTTGGAATGGCTGCCTCATGCGGGCTCGGTGTACAGCCCCTTGTCGGGAAATCACCTGACCGACAGCGCCAATGGCGGTATTGCCCTGCTTTCACGGCTTGAGGACCTTGTGAAGGCGCGCGTCGGCGATAACTCACCTGGTCCAGCGTCGACCTTCGGTGTCATCACCGACGACAGCACCGCTACCGACACGCGTGCGCCGCTCGTGCTGCCCGCGGTAGTCGTTCTGGTCGACGACACCGCCCCGATCGACCGCTCGCGGCTGAGCCGTCTCGCTGAACACGGCGCCGCGGTAGGCGTGCATGTGATCTGGGTAGCCACGCAGGTCACCAGCTTGCCTGCTGCCTGTCGAACCTTTGTCCTTATCGAGAATGCACAGTCCGGATCGACCGTCGGTGAGGTGCGCCATGGTCGGCACACCTTCCCGGTCGCCTGTGATGCCATCGATGTTGCCGACGCTCGACAGGTGGCACTGTTGTTGGCTCCGGTGGTTGATGTCGGAGCCGCTGTCGAGGACGACACCGACCTGCCGCGTTCGGTGTCGTACCTGAGTCTCTCGGGTACGGGCATCGCGTCCGACCCATCGGTTGTGAGCCGCCTGTGGATATCCAACGAGTCGGTCACCCCGCGCGACGGCTCTTCGAAAAAGCCGACAAGTAAACCTGCGGCACTGGGTGCGTTGGTGGGTTCCACCGGCTTGCAGGACTTCTACCTGGATTTGCGTGAGCACGGACCACACGCCTTGGTGGGAGGCACCACCGGGTCAGGAAAGAGTGAGTTTCTGCAGTCGTGGATGCTGGGGATGGCCACCGCTAACAGCCCGGATCGGTTGACCTTCCTCCTGGTCGATTACAAGGGTGGCACCGCGTTCGCAGAGTGTGCGCAGTTGCCGCACACAGTCGGTCTGGTCACCGACTTGTCGCCACATTTGGTCAGACGAGCCCTGACCTCGCTGCGCGCCGAGATCAAGCGGCGCGAGGAGCTGCTGAATGTCAAGCGTGTCAAGGATCTGGTGTCGCTAGAACAGACCGGTGACCCCGAAACCCCTCCCGCTTTGGTGATCATCGTCGACGAGTTCGCTGCTCTGGCCACCGAGATTCCCGAGTTCGTCGATGGTGTCATCGACGTGGCGCAACGGGGTCGCTCACTTGGCCTGCATCTCATTCTTGCCACGCAACGCCCCGCTGGTGTCATCAAGGACAACTTGCGGGCAAACACAAATCTTCGGATTGCTCTGCGGCTCAACGATGTCGATGACTCACTCGACGTCGTCGGAGATCCCCTGGCTGCACATTTTGCACCGGAAATTCCTGGCCGCGCTGTGGCTAAGACCGGTCCAGGCCGACTGACAACTTTCCAAGCCGGCTACGTTGGAGGGTGGACCGGGGACCAACCTGACAGCGCACCGATTGACATCTGGGAGTTTGTCTTCGGGCGCCGCCGGCCATGGAATACCCAGGTGGCCAACGCTGCCCGGCCGGCTGCAGGACCGAATGACATTAGTCGAATCGTCAGCAATGTCGTGTCCGCATCGGATCAGCTGCGGATTCCCGCACCGCGCCGACCGTGGCTGCCGCCGCTGCTGTCCACCTACGCGTTGGAGTCCATCCCGGCGCCGGCCGGACACCTGGTCCTCGGTCGACTCGACCTGCCAGAGCATCAGCAACAACCGGTGGCGACTTACGAACCAGACCAAGGCAATCTCGCCATTGTCGGTACCAGCGGTTCGGGCAAGTCGACAGTGCTCCGAACACTCGCGATCTCGGCGGCGTTGACAGCGGAGGGCCCAACACATGTATACGGATTCGACTTCTCGTCGGGCAGCTTGCGAATGCTCGAGGCACTTCCACATGTCGCGGCCATTGTCGACGGAGAGGACGATGAGCGGATTGGCCGAGTATTACGCAGGTTGGTCGGCATCCTGGATGACCGCGCACGAAAGTTTACTAGCGCCAACGTATCCGACCTCACCGGATACCGAAAGGGTGTGGATCCCAGTGAGCCGCGGATTCTGCTTCTCGTCGACGGTGTAGGCGCCTTCCGCGATGCCTACGAGCACGTAGGGCATTCTTCGCATTTTGCGATGTTCAACCAGGTCGTCAGCGAGGGACGAAGGTTGGGGGTGCACGTCGTGCTAGCCGCCGACCGACCGGGTGCGCTGTCGACGTCGTTGGCGTCGCTGATGCAGCGTCGTCTGACTCTGCGACTGGCCTCAGACGAGGATTACCTGTTGACAGGTGAACCGCACGACATCCTGTCGGCGAACTCCCCGCCTGGCCGGGGCATCATCGCCGGCAACGAGGTCCAGGTCGCTGTATTCGGCGGAGACGACAGTGTGGGCGGGCAGGCCAAGGCGATCGCGGACCTGGCAGAACGCATGCGCACGAGGGGATTTGTCAGCCCCGAACCCGTTCAACGCCTGACCGATCACATCGATCTGGACGCCCTGCCGGCGACGGTGGGCGGGATTCCCACAATCGGAATCGCCGACGAAAGCCTGCAACCGGTGGGTATTCGGCCGCAAGGTCTGCTGATGCTCACCGGACCACCTGGCAGCGGCCGTACGACTGCACTTGTCACCCTGGCGCAGTCAGTGCGCAGGGTCAGCCCGCATACCCACATTGTTCATCTGGCTCCAGCATATTCGGCGATAGCCAAGCATGAGGTGTTCACCAACAGTGCGACCGGTGGTAGGGAAGTCACGGATCTGATTGGACGGTTGATGTCCAGTGCGGACTCGGGCGCCGACAATCTGATGTTGGTCGTCGAGTCCATTACCGAGTTCACTGGATCCGAAGCCGAGATGGAACTCGCAGCGCTGATCAAATCTCTTTCTGCCAGCAGAGCATTCATTGTCGGCGAGTCGGAAGTGTCGACGTGGGGGCAGGCTTGGACACTAGCGCAACCATTCAAGTCCGGACGTCGCGGGTTGCTACTGTCGCCCAACGGAGTTGAGGCCGATTCACTTCTCAACACCCCGATCGGCATCATCCGGCGACATGATTTCCCGCCCGGTCGTGGCGTGTTGATAGAGAAGGGCAAGGGGGTGTGGGTCCAGGTCGCTCAGCCAATCTTCTGATAAGCCATACAACATCATTCATCCAGAGAAAGCAGAAATATCATGGCAATGGTCGGTGCAGACGTTGAACAGCTCAACCAACTCGCTGCTCAGCTCAACAACAAGGCGAATGAGATCCAGAATGTCATCTCGCAACTGACGTCGGCGATCAATTCGGTCGAATGGCGAGGTAATGATGCGAACCGGTTTCGTTCCGACTGGCAGGGCCAGTATGTCGGGCAACTCAAGACGGTCGTGAGTGCGTTGCAGACGGCATCGCAGAATGCCAAGCGGAATGCTCAGGAGCAGCAGCAGGCGTCCGGTACGTAACTAGCGGATGGCCATGGAAGGGGCTGACGTCGCGCAGTTGCGCACGTTGGCGTCACAGTTGACCAAGGGTGCAGAACAGCTGGACTCCGCGTCCAAAGGTCTGCATTCTCTGGTCAACAGCATGCAGTGGCGTGGGGCGGATGCGCAGCGTTTCCGATCCGAGTGGAACGGTGCCTCCGTCCACGCACTGTCGAGAGCCGCATCAGCGCTGCGTGATGCGGAGAAAGTGATTCGCCGCAACGCCGACGAGCAGGAGAATGCTAGCAGCGGGAAGTCAGCTGGCGCCGCGGAGATGTTTCGGCGGCTGAGGAACAATCAGAAGAACGATTATGGCGAATCAACCTGCGACGCAGATGGAGTTCGAATTGAGAGCGTCGTAGGCCCCGATGGCAAGACGCGATTGATCGTTTACTTCAAGGGGCAGGGCAGTGCCGATGGTCGGGATTTTGGTCGGTCCGCTGCCCTGGCGACGGGCGTGCTCAACGTTGATCCAAGCATCACCCGTCAAATCGACGAAGCACTCGCCAAGCTACCGGACGGCAAGAACACCGAAGTCATGCTCGTCGGCTTCAGCCAAGGCGGGATGGATGCCCAGAACATTGCCGCGTCGGGAAAGTACAACGTGACGACCCTGATGACGTATGGGACGCCGATCATCCGCGCTGATGATCCGAAGATCGCGACGGTGCATATTCGAGCCGAGGGGGATCCGGTCCCGGCAGGTGGGGAGGTCGTCGCAGCTGGTGCTCGAACGATCACAAATCCTCTGGGCCGAGTCCTTCCGAAGCAATTGCTGCCCCTGTTGTTCGTAGCCGAGCTGGTGGCTCCCCGCAGCGACAACGTCTTCACCTTCGATTCGCCGAACGACGGAACATTCATGGACGTTCACGAACAGGGTTATCCGGACGCGGCCGCAGCGTTCGACAAAGCCAACGACAGCCGTTTTGCTGATGTGAAGGACAATATGAAGAAGTTCGAGGGCACGGTTTCCGTTGTCTCCGAATGACCCAGGGGTCGGCTGGGTGGATCCGAACTCGCCTGACGCTGCGGACCCTCGGTCGGACAGGGTTCTCATCCTTTCTGGTGTGGCCCTCATCGTCATCGTTCTGCTCGCATTCGTCGGGGTCGTCCTGGCCAACAAGGGCGGCTTGATCGGCGGCACCGGGACCGATGAGCATGGCCAGGTCACTTTGATCCCGATCAACGCTGCCGGTGACGACTCCTTCATGCCGTCGGTGGTCGTCGCGCCGATAGAGATCACCGACAACGTCGCAACCGACATCGATTCCTTCGTCACACAATTGCCTCGCTCGGCGGTGCGCGGGGCGCGGGTTGTGCCTGGAACCCAGCAAGGGCTGTATGGCGCCACCGGTGAGGCAGTTGAGTGCGACGTCTCGGCGGCCGCCAACTATCTCGATGCGCGTCGGGACCGGTCAGTGCAGTGGGCCCAGGCGATCAACGTCGCAGCAGAGAGGATTCCCTATTATCTCAACACCCTGACTCCGGCGGTGTTGACCGCCGACACCTGGGTCACGGCGTTTGCCCCCGGTGAAGGACACCCAGCGTCGCGCCAAGCGGTACTGCAGGCAGGTAATGCAGTGCTGATCGATCAGGTCGGTGTACCGAGGATGCACTGTGCAACCGGCAATCCGCTCGGCCCGCCTGCCAACGTCAACCTGGCCTCGTTGGCTGTGAATGGCAAACGGTGGCAAGGTTTCGATCAGCAAGGCGTGATTGCGATCGCGTATTCAGGCGGAGGAAGTGAAGCGCCTGTCGTCGACGAGTTCGTCCTTCGCAATCTCAGCACCGGGGAGGTCATCACCCGTCCCGCAGGCAAGACCATAGACATCGGAGTGGACCCCACCGGCTGGTCGCCTGATCCGGCTGCGATGAATGTGCCACCCGCTTCCTGAGGGGCATCGACGTAAATGCTCAGAGTGTCGACGCACCGCTGAGCAGTGCCCAAACAATGAATACGGCGAGCAGTACGACGACGAGCACGACGGCTGCGAGCACGGTCAGATAAGTACGCTGACTCAATCCGAAGATGGTGGCCGGTGGAGGCTTGGACGCAGTGGGTGGCCTCCTGTCGCCCGGGGATGAGACTGGCACCGAGGCGCGTGAGATGCTCTGCTGCGATCTACTTGCCGTTCGACTCCATTTCTGATGCTCTCTGCGGGCGGCGCGTTCGTCCTCGATAGTGCACCACGGGCAGACCGCGCATCCGACCGGAACCTGGTGTATCGCCTGAACGCAGTGTGTCAGTTGGATTCTCGTCAGCGCACGGCGCCATTCGGTGGCTGTGGGCCGTAGCGTCGGGTTTGTCGCTCCGCCGCTGAAAGCGCGGACAAACAACTGCTGGATATCGGTGGGCAAGAAAGCCAACGGCGGGGCCACCGGGTGGGTGTGCAACCGCGAGTTAGGTCCACCCGCCCAATCACCAGATCGCGCTAGGGACAGGGCATCGGGCTGCGGGCCTTCGCCGACCCATCGTCCTCGCAGAAAGGGGTGGTTTCCGGCCATCAGCAGCTGGTGGATGTGTACGGCGAGGGCGAACAAATCCGACGGCTTCTCGCGCATCTGCTCGCGTAGATTCAGACCGCTGAGTTCGGGTGCTGTGAACTCTGGGCGTCCGACCGGGCAGAGATACCGACGTCCAGCACGATCAGTGAATTGCATGGAGTCACAGTCGACGAGCGTCACCCGGGTCGTGTCTGCGACGAGAATATTGCGTTCTTGAAAGTCGCCGATCACGGCCTCAACGCGGTGTACCGACTCCACTGCTAGGCACAAGTTGGCAGCGACGTTGACGAGGTGCCCCCAGGTGGCATGGCGCGTCCATTGCGGGGCCGAGGGCATCGGGTCGATCCGGTTGGACGGGTTGCTCATCGTATGCAGTTCGACGGCGGTACTGGTATCGATCCTCGGCATGACGAAGCCGACAGGCCGGGAACCGTCGAGCAACAATTGCTGGGGCCAGGTCAACACGATGAATCCGTCGGGCTGAATTGCACCTGGTGGCGGCGAGTCGACCATGGCGGCAACTTTGTCGAGTTTTTGGGAAAGTCCGCCGAGTCCGGCATGAAATACCTTGGCGGCTAGATCAGGTCGGCCGCGAACAGCATGCACTGTACCTTCACCGGTAGCGCCCGCCAAAGGCGGTCCTAGATGGAGAGGTGAGCCATCGGATAGCCACAGCGCATTGTCACCCATGGGCTGAATGGTGCGTCCGGGTGTGGGGAACTTTGGGTGCCGGAGAACCGACGATCGTTGTCGTCACCGGACGTGCGGACGGAAAGAACTCGTCTGTCTCCCAGCGCAATGCCGAAAGCACCATAGTCTTGTCATCACCGGTCTGGTCATCGGCGATGTCACGAAGCAGCGCGGCGAAATGTGCTGAACTGGTTCCCGCTCGCACATGGCGCCACGATCCTCGAAAGAACGGTTCGTAGGCTTCACCGGTCGTGATGTCGGTGATCTTGTAACTCATCCCGTCCGTACTGAGCGCGAACGCTGTCACACCGGTGAGCGTCTCGGTTCGAAACGCTGACGCAAAGGCGTCTTCGGACTGGAGGAACCACGTTGCATTTGCGTAATCGGTCTTCGCCTCAATGAGCGTTGTGCTGATTCCGCGATCTGTCTCTACGGCGATGACGCCGTCACCGATCTGGCCGAAGACGGCGCGCCGTCGATCAGCGACGACAACGCTCAAGGTCGTCGACAGCAGCGGCAGTTCCAGCTTCATGGCCTCAGCACGGCGGCGGACGCGATCCAGCGCGCATTCGAACAGCCATCGCATCTGCGCCGGATGACCGGCGGGGTCGGTGACGAAGTCACGTCTGAACTGCGCGCGCAGCGCATCGCGTACCACGCTCTGGCAGGCCGTATAGGAGCCCCACGCCGAAGTGCCGCTCACTGAACCTGCCCCGTCAGCGACAGCCGCTACGACGAGGCCACCCGAGATGCCGTAACGGTAAGCGTCGTCGCAACCCAGGCCGCGGCGGTGATGCATATCGCCGACGACGGAGGCGCCGCACATGGCCCATTCCCAGCTGCCTGGGCGTTCGTCGCTCGTGGGGGTGCTCACGCTTTGGCCCAACCGGCGATGGACGGCAGTTGAATGTGCTCACCCATACCGCCGAGATCTTCGTCAGTATGGGCGTGCTCCGAGGAGTGTGAGACGTTCGTCAGCGAGGCAGATAGCCACTCGAACAGTTCCTCGAACTTCAACCCGTCCAATGGGGCCGGGCTACGCTGTGTCGAAAGCCGGCTCAATTCCTGGTAGTCCACTTTGGGTCCCGCGCCGACAGCGAAAACTGTTACGCTGCGGCTTGTCTCGGCTTGATTGAGTCGTTCGACGGCAGCGTCGAATCCCTCGATGTTCGGCCTTCCATCGGTGATCACCAGAATCCACGGCCGGTAGTACTGCAATCCGGCGTTCTTGTAGGCATTCTTGCGGTCCTCAATGATGTCGAGTGCCAAGTGGATTCCCGCCGCGAGGTTGGTGGTACCACCAACCGAAAACCGCGGTGGTTGGAGATTGCGGGCCTCCTGCATCGGCACCAGCACGGTGGCGGCAGTACCGAAGGTGACGACCGCAACCTCAACCCGCTTGCTGGCCAGCGACTCGTTGTGTAGGTAACGTGTGAAGTGCGCGAAGCCGCGCTCTAGAGCGGCGATAGGCGCACCCTCCATTGACCCGGACACGTCGATCAGGGCGACGCAAGCAACTCTCGGGTCGGGGTTGGTGTCGTTGAGCTCGACCGACCATCCCCATTCGGTCACCGGCAGACCTCTTTCATTCTTGGGCGCAGAGGACTGCGAAATCTTTTCACCGGTAGACCTGTTCAGCGGTCGCGTGTATGTGGTTCCTGGGAATCGACACGCCGGTGATCGCCATAGGTGGTGCCAGCGGCAAATCGCTGAGTCGATTCGGCAAGGACCTCACTTGCTCGGTCTCTAGGCGCGGCTGCATCTTTCGAGGGGAGGCCGGGTGGCTCGGCCTGTCCGGCGGGCACGGCGATCGTCGGCTTAGCGGCAGGCGCTGCCCACATGTCGTTCGGTGGCACGGTGTGGTCGCTGGGTGGAGGTTGGGCTGTCGTTACGGTCGGCGACGGGTTCAAAGGTTTGTGGCGCGCGGTTGGCGAACCGGAGCGGCTCAGGAAGATGACAGCGGCGACGACCAGCGTCAGCGCGGCAATGGACAACGCGACATCGAAGAGGCCGGTGATCTGTTGAGCCAGGGTGTTGCCGTACACCTCGTTGATGTCAGTGGGATTGAAGGGGCGTACGCGCGGCACGAGTGCGACCCCGAGCACCAAACGGCAGATGAGCCCGACCATCACGACACCGAGCAGGATGACCAGCACCGGCCGCATGCCGGTCTTTGTCGAGGTGTTGACGAAGATCCAGAGCGCGAGCACGGCAACCAACAGGTCCGCAGCCATGAGTGCGGTGGCGTTGTACGGCGGGGTGGGAAGATCGAGCACAGCGCTGGTCAGCACGTCCGAAATCCGCATCAGGGCGGTTCCCCCGCACCATACAGCGACCAGCAGAAGCACCTTTCGCAGCGCTGCGGTCCATTCGCCGAATGCAGCCCGGCGAAGACTCGCTGTGAGTACGAATGTCCCCACGAGCGCGGCAGTGACAGTCCAGGCGAGGAAGCCCTCGTAGCCGACGCCGGCGGTTGATGTGCTCTGCGAGATGCCGTGGAATGCGTCGAGTTCGCGGCCAGCCGGCAGCATCCATACCAGAGTTCCGGCGACCAGCACCGAAGCTGCTATGAGCACGGCGGCCAAGCTGCCACCTGGTGCGGCGGCGAAAATCCACCGCGCCACGATGATCAGCGGGAGTAGCGCTACAACCGCATACAGCAGCGCGGTGAGTGCGACTGTTGCGTTCTGGGCGCCGATGTCGGGCTCGCCCAGCCCTGGAAGGACGAACCGCGTCCGCTGGTAGAGCGTGTATACGACCGCCACTGCGCCCAGGGCCAGTAGTACAGCCGTTGCAATGCGGACCCACTTCATGCGTTGCGGTGCTGGCTGCTTTGCTGCGCTCGCATACATCGGCTGTGCCGCAAGCAGAGCGCCGACGAGACCAAGGTAGGCGCCGGGACCGATCCCGGGGGGCACCTCCACCGACGACCCTGTGGCGAACGACTGGACGACCGCATAGATCGCATAGCCCGTGGCCATCACCAGGTAGGGAACGTTGAGTAGCAACCGCGCCCGGTTGACGGCGGTGTGATCGGCATTCTCGGTTTGCGTGCTCAACGGGCCGACATGTGTCAGCGCCAGCCCGGTCAGCGAGAGCAGGGTCGCGAGGACAAGAAGCGACAGTAGAGCGCCGGGGATGCCAATCGTGATACCCACCCGCAGATTCCAGGGCAGTAGCAGTCCGAGGACGAGCAGGCCAAGGGCAACGATGTCCCGAATGGCGTTGACCCGTATGGGCCGGTGCGTCACTGCGTCAGTCAAGGCGGACCCCTGCTATTCGTCGCCGGGGACTGGCAGCAGTGTCGTTGCTGGCGATGATCCGGAGTCCGAACCCGAACTGGTACCCGTTCGGTCCTTCTTCGGGAACAGGTCGGAGAGTCGCGGAAGAACTGGCTTCTGCACCGGAGGTGCAGCGGGCGGCTCCTGCATCGCGGGCGGCGGCGCGGGGGCCGGTGCTTCGATGACCGGTGGTGGGGGAGGTGCGGGTGCTTCGACCACGACCGGTGGTGGGGGAGGTGCGGGTGCCTCGACCACCACCGGTGGGGGTGCGGGAGCGGGTGCTTCGATGACCGGTGGTGGGGGAGGTGCGGGTGCTTCGACGACGACCGGTGGTGGGGGAGGAGCAGGTGCTTCGACACGCGGTGCCGGAGCCGGCCTCTGCGTATCAGGCGTCGGCCGCTCGACCTGGCTTACCTCGGGCGCCTCGATATCGGGTTGCGGAGCCTCGACCTCAGCTTTCGGATCGGTTGCGGGAGGGGCCTGCTCGGGGACCGAGCCTCGGTCGTTTCCGGTGCCCGGCTTTTGCTCCTGAACCTTGATTCCGGGTTTCACGCCGGGCCCAGGGACAGCTTCAGTCGGGGAGTCCGACGTCGTGTCCGGTGTCTTGACGACCGGTGGGGCAGTTCCCTGAATGCCGGGAAGGGTGTCGACGGTGCTCTGAGGAACGATCTCTCCGAGCGACGGGACAATCGGCAAGGTGCTGGAGGGTTTCACATTCGATGAAGACAGTTCCGATGGGGTGACGAGTTTGGCATCCACCGGAAGCACTGCCGCAGCATTCGATCTGGTCTCGTTGGTCGCGAACAACTCGGATGGAATCGCGGAGGTGTCGACTCCCGTGATCCCCGCCTCTTTACTTGTCTCGAACAGCACCCCTTTGTCCTTTGGGACGAGGACGACCGGGCCGATGTCGGTCAGGCTGATGGGGCGCTCTCCGCTGGCAGGACCCCGAGTTGAGGTCGCTTTCTTCTGGTCGCGTAGAACCTGCATATAGTTCCAGAAGGCAGTATGGCGGTCGCTAATGGTTTGCTGCATGTCGTTGATATTGGCGACCAGCTGGAGCACCTGGCACGGCGACCACTGCCCGAGATTCGCGACCAGCCGCGCTACAGAGTCAGACACTGGCGAGACTGCGGCGGGCGCTGCCCCAAGGGGCATACCGGGTGCGGGCATCGGAATGATGGCGCTGGCCTTCTGAATCGGCTCGACACCGACCGTCCCATCCTTGTACAGCTGGATCAGCTCGCCGGAAGATCCCTGGTTGCCTCCCGGCCCCCGCAACTGGGGTTCAAGAACACGGGCGTCAGGGTCGGTTCCCGGTGGAGGCAGGTGCTCGACAACTGTCCACGCGGGACCGTCCGGTATGACCCCCTGTCCTGGCGCGGGCGGGAAGTACTTGCCGGCCACGCTCTCCTCGTAGGCCCTCGCCACTTGCCGGTCGACATCGGGACGGATGTTGATCGCGACACTGACCGCCAACGCGGCGAAACCGATGACCACCAGGGCGACCAACGAACTGCCCACCAACAACGCCTTAGACTGGCCAGCAGCAGGGCCGGTCTCCTCCTCCTCGTCGATGTGGTAGGCGGTTGGGGAGATGGAACTCAGCGGGTCCAGCGGTGTCTGCAATGGCAGGTCGCTTCCATCCCACGCTGCCGCTGAATCGTCGACTTCGGAATAAGCGAGATGCTGGGCCTGTGGACCCAGCATCGTGCCGGTGGCCGCGAACGTATCGGTCGCAGCGGTCGCGTTCGGACGGCCCTGGGTGACGAGTCCTGCCAGAGCGGTGCCGCGAGCGACACCGAACTCAGGGTGTTCAGCGAAGGTCAGGGGGACCGGAGACGCCGCGCTGAGTTGCGTGGTCGCGGCAGCATCTAGGGCCGAGCCGAGGACGATGACACTGGTGGCGCCACCTGGTTCCTCGCTGAAGCGTCGCAGCAACGAGTGGAACGCAGCGCCAGGGTCTCCGTCGGTGACCGGCTCGATGGCGATGACCGACGTCGTATCGGCGGCTGCGTCGACGATCGTCAACGCAGCCGTGTCGTCGTCACTGGAGAGCGTGGCCACCGTGCTATCACCGACCAGCGATTGGGCCAGGGCCGTCATCGCGTCGTTGCGCTGGATCACCAGGACATCGGTGAGGCCCCAATCTGACAGCTTGCTTGCCAGCTCAGCAGCACGGATGCGGTCCGGGTCGCAGATTGTGGTGCCGACCAGGCGGTGGCCCTGCTGGGCGAGCACGTCACTTGTCGCGGTCACCGTGGTAACCAGCGTCGCGACGGGCGTCTGCTGGAGGCTCAGCTCGGATTGATCAACGACGCTGTGTGGAGGCGCTGCGTCGAGCAGCGAGAGCCGCGCGCGCTCCCCCTCGATCGACACACCAAGTGAGACGTCCATTTGTCACAACCTCCCCTGTACGCGTCGCTGTGGCACGCCAGACCAGTCTGCGACGCACGCTTACTCTAAGCGACCTTGCCGGCGCGGTATGGGCAAACCCCAATCCGCGACGCCAGACAATCGTCACATTGCCAGGGTCTCGGCGGGTATCGTCCGTTCGGGCGACGCCGATGGTGCGAACTTCCTATGAGTGCGGCAAATTCCAACCACTGATGAAATCATGCTCACCTGGTGTTTTCTCACTGTCTGGCTGCCGCTCCTGCCAGCGTCCGCGCCTGCGGTCGGCGTCGTGCCTTCCAGTCCTTTCACATTCCTCGATGTTGCGACGAGACCTCAACGCCGCCAGCGCTGTTAGCAGCCACTCGGGAATACGGACTACATCGAAAACACCTAAACTCCCGACTTTATGGACAGACTTGACTACGAGAAAGCCCTGAACGTGAGGCGAACTCTGGCCGTCGGCGCGGCGGCATCGCTATTAGCGTTGACCGGATGCTCGAACGCAGATTCACCGAATACCCCACCGGCGCCACGCACCGACGATGAGAAAATCTCGGTGCTGTGGTCGGAGTTTCGGCAGGCGAATCTGGATCGTGACACCACCATGTTCCTGAGGCTGACCTGCCCAAACGTGCGCTCTGAGATCCACCCTGAGAAGTGGTTCGACGATTTCGCGGAGATGAAGGAGGACCAACTCCCCGGACCCGACGACGCCCTCTCCGAACCATTCGACGCACCCGACGGCGGCAAGGACGCGCCCAACGCCAGCCAGTGGCGCCGGATTGTGTTCCTCGATAAGGGTGGACACATTCGCGTCGCGAAGATCGACGACGACTGGTACGTCTGCGAGACATAACCATCGCAGACAGACCGCCCGGATTACGCGCCCGACGATGGTTCTAGGTCAACCCCGCTCTGAGGCTAGACGTTATTGGCACTGGTAGAGGCGGTCGGGGATTAACTGAAAAGCGATGCTCAGAAGGGGATCTCACCGTGGCGCCTCTTATAGTCCAGCGATTCTTGTGCAACAGCCGCAGGCCCGAACTCGCGATGGCCATTTCTAGTACAGCAGGTAGGGTGCCCTGCTCTCGAGAAACGCAGAGGCCTGACGGTCCCAGTCTTGGAGGAGTGCCGGCAACCGGTCCGCATCGATCGCGAGGCGCACCTTGTCCGATCCGGTCAACAGGTCGATTGATGGGCCCCACACGAAATCGTCTGGATGCTGCTTACGGATGGCGTCAATGAGTAGGAGTGCTGTCCGGACTGGCCGGTACGCCTGGCGGTCGGTGACGATCAGCTCGATGCCCGGAATGGTTTGTCCGGGAAACTTGAGTGCGGTGTCCGAGACGGACAGGGTGCGGGGTTCGAATCGGATGCCGGGAAGGCGCATCGCATTCATGGCCTCGACGACGCGTGGCGCATCCAGCCACGAGGCGCCCACCTGTTCGAAGGGGCGATCGGTGCCCCGGCCCTCAGCGATGTTGGTTCCTTCGAAGTAGACCGTGCCTGGGTAGTTAGTCACCGCGGCCAGCGACCGGAGATTGGGCGACGGGTTCACCCAAGGCAAGCCGGTGTCATCGAACCATTGCGCGCGCAACCACCCTTCGGCACGTGCGACGATCAAATCTGCGCCGATACCGTGCTGCTCATTGAACAGCGTGGCCAGTTCACCGACCGTCATGCCGTGTCGCGCCGGGATCGGGTACATACCGACGAAAGAGGCGAACGCCGGCTCAAGCAGAGCACCCTCCACGATCTCACCACCGATCGGATTCGGTCGGTCGAGCACCACGAAGGGAATCCCTTGGCGCGCTGCGGCTTGCATTGACAGCGCCATAGTCGAGACGTAGGTCCATGTACGTCCGCCAACTTCCTGTAGGTCGTAGACCAGTGCGTCCACGTCTTTGAGCATTTCCGATGTGGGTCCCCGATCCTCGCTCAGGTAGAGAGAGTGGATCGGCACGCCGGTCTTGTCGTCGACATCGTCGGCGACGGTGACACCTGCCTCGATGTCGCCCCGGATGCCATGCTCGGGCGCCAGCAAAGCCACGAGTTGCAGGTCGTCATGCCCCGCGATCAGATCAATGTCTGGCGTGCGCATCCTGTCGATTCCCGTGTGGTTGGTGATGAGACCGATGCGCTTACCGCGCAACGCCGGCGGCAGATCGCGGAGGAAGATCTCGATACCGGGCCGAACGTGCCCGACTGCGGGCATTGCCGTCGTGGTGAGAGTCCGTATTGGCGGTGAAGTGTTCGACGGCGAGAAAGACGCCGGTGGCTGTGCGCAGGACGCAAGCAACGTGGATGCTGCCAGCGCACTGAGCATCGACCTAAATCGGTAAAGTGGCAGCAGCATTCGCATACCGTATCTTTGTTCGGCGCAGACAGGACGTAAACCGATTCCCAGCCTGTACAGGGCTGGGGTGCTATGCGACCGGGTGTCGCGGTAGTGTGACCGCGCGCAATTGTCGAAAGCGTTGTCGCGTTGAATAACTAGGACTCTGATTCAACCTTCAGCGTTCTGTGGGCCCCGCCTCATCGACCCATACGACCGGTGTCGGTCGAACGGGTGATTTTTCCGTATCGACGTGCTCCGACGGCCGGCAAAAGGGGCGCGCGGTGCCGGTTCCCGACAGCGACGACCGGGTTCGTGTCAAAATCGCGGTTCGCAGTGTCACAAGGACAGTGCGAGGCGGTCGTTGGACCGTGTCGGTCGGGAAGAGCATTGCGAAGGCGAATCGATGTCAGGTGCGAATTTCAACCCGCCACCAGGCTGGCCGATCCCGCGGGGATGGACTCCACCACCGGAATGGGAGCCGGATCCGTCATGGCCGTCCGCGCCGGCGGGATGGCAGTTCTGGATCGACGAACCTCTACTTGCTCCGGACGAAGAGGCGTGGCCCACACACGGTGAGAGTGCCCCCGAAGTAGTTGGCCCGCCCCACCTGTCGGCGCGCCGGCGCAAACTCGCGCTGGTTGCCGTTGCGGTGACGCTGGCGGTGGCGTTGACGGCGGGGACAGTCGTAGCGGTGTCGTGGTGGAGAGAGTCACCAGAGTCGGTGGCCCGTCCGCTGGGGATGCTGCCGGGGACGTATCCCACCTCGCCCCAGTTCGCCTGGATGGTCGCCGCAGAGGAGCTCACCTCGGGCCCGGACCCCGGTATCACCAGCCCCGTCTACGGGGCGGCGTACTACGCCTCGGTTGGCGCGGTCGTGGCCGGCGATCACGTGATCGTGCACGCGGTTCCGCAGCGTCAGTCGCCAGAAAACGCTCAGATGGTTGCGATCGGTCTGGACGACGGGCAGGTGGCGTGGACACGACCTTCGAATGGGGCCGATGGGTGCGCGCGCGACCTTGTTCGCGACCTGCTGCCGTGCCGCAGCGCAGCGAAGTACGGCGCCACCAGCGCAGTAGATTTCATCGACATCGACACCGGCTCTACGCGGTCGAGTGCGTCGGTGCCGTTCTACCTCAACATGCTCGCCACGGACGGCGAGGACCTGTACACGGCGGGGTTCCGCGAGTCCGAGGGATTGGTGGTAGCCAAGGGGTCGGTGGAGAATCCGACGGCCGACTGGCAAGTCAGCATCCCCGGCGAAGCGTGCGAGGGGTACGGCGGAGGCGACCTCTATGCCTTGCAGGTGCGTGATGGAATCGTGTCCGGCATGCAGGGCGGGGGAGCCGACATCGCACTCCGCGCCTCCGATGGCACCCCGATCTTCGATTCAGCAGTGTCGAATGTTTCGGCTTTCGACGGGCCGGTTGTCGTCGCGCAGCGGTGCGTCGCCGGGAGCGGATCAGACGACTGGCCGATCGAGGTCGTCGACGGCGAGGGCGCATTGCTGTTCACCCCCGACGCCCACATCCGGCGACACCTCTTGGACGTGGGCGCCGGCGCGCCGACCACCCTGGTCACGATCGACGGCGAAGGGATCGACGCCACAACAGGCGAGATTCTTTGGCGGAACCGGGACTGGCCAAGCGGGTGGGGCACCTCGTCGGTGGTCGTGGGTGACACTCTGGTCTATCAGGGTGGTCGGACTGACTTCCTTCAAGCCGACGACATCGTCACCGGTGACAGCACGTGGGGTGCTTCGCCGGCTGCGCTCGGTGAGCAGCTGGTGACCGACGGCCGCAACCTGATCTCCCGGCTGCACAGCGATATCCAGGCGCGTTCTCTGGCAGACGGAAAGGAGCTGTGGTCGATACCGATACCGGGGATCGGTGACAATGAAACCGTCGAGCTCCAGGCAACTGACCATGGCCTACTGCTCGTCACCGGTCAGAAATTGGGATTGCTGCGTCCCACCGGTCCGTCCGCGCCGGTCCCCGGCCGCGGGGCAAGCCACGACATCGAGGACAGCACCGGCGGCACCACGCTGGTGACAAAGTGCGGCACTCCCCCGAGATTCGAACCGCAGGAGATCGTCACCGAAACCGGGGCGCTTGTTATCGACATGAAGATTGTTGCCAATTGCCCCGGCGGCGACGTCTTGTCCTCGCCACGAACCTCGGTGTCAGTAGCCGCCGGAGACGGCCAGAATGTGGCATCCGGGACGTTCGACCTCTCGACGGCGCCGATCGTCATCGCTCCCAGTGGTTCCGGTGAGGAACCGTCGGCGCTTCATCGATTCAGGTTTCCGGTGGGGACTTTCTGGCGGTTGCCGGTGTCGGTCGACGAAGTGCCCGACGCGGATTCCCCCCAGAGGGGCAGGGTTGATCTCGATGCGAAGACGCTCCGCGTCGAATGCCAGACAGACGGGTCTGGCGTGGCATCAGAGCAGGCTGGCTCCGGAGCTGAATCGTCTACCGCGGCGGGTCCCGCCGATCCTCAACGCGGTGACGACGAATCGGCCAGCCTCGATGCGCTGCGTGCCCTCGCCAACGCCGACCGCCCATTCGTGACGCGGCAGCTGGCCGATCGTTGGGTGCCGCAGCTCAGCTCGAAACGGCCGGGTTTGGTGGCCGACGGGATCGTCTGGAACAACGCTGAGACCTTGCGGGAACACCTCGACCTGAGACTGAGGTATCCCGAAGTACGGCTACTGTGGTCCGGCGATTGGCCTGTATTCTCGGCGCCGGATTTCTGGGTGACGATTGCCGGAGTGACATTCGCCGACCCCGGCGGCGCCCTGGCATGGTGTCGCGATCATGGGTTCGACCGCGACCACTGCTATGCCAAACTCGTCAGCACGACCCATCCGGTCGAAGGCAGCACGGCCTTCAACAATTGACGGCTGTCGGCCGAGCAGAGGATAGTTCTCCTGTCGGCCCGCCCGGTAACGTGCAGGGTGGCCTCAACTGAGCGCGGCAAAATTGTAGGGGCGCCGCGTAATGATCGATCTGCGGGGGACCATCGATGAGAACCGCTCCCATGTCGTCCGAAGCGGCGGTTGCGCTGTCGACAGCGGCTGCGCCGACCGTTGCATTGCCGATGGCTGAGGTACCTCATAGCGCCGACGTAAAGCTGCCGCTCCGGCTTTCTGCCTATGGGACCGGAACCGCGACCTCCAGGCGTCGACCATGCGCCGTAGCTATCTGCCGTCTAGCAGCAATTCAGGTCCTTGCTGGCGGCAATGTTCCTGTCGTCGAGAGGATCTTGATGGTTATCGCCGCGCGGGCGTGCTCACCGATCGGGAGTCGGCCCGGGATGGTCTTCGGTCATGTCGCTCTCGCAGGTAACGGTGGAGCGGGTCCGTTGCGGCACGGTCTCCGTGACGAGGCGGAGTGACTTCAATGATGCGGCTCGATAACGGTGCGGGTATCGGTCTGGGCGCGGTGATCGCTCGGGCAGGGGAGGGCACCATCTATGAGGTTGTGGGTCGTCGGGATTGGGTCGCCAAGATTTTTCACAGCGACTTGAAAGATATTGCGGCCAAGCGGGCCAAGGTGGCTGCGATGATCGCGTCTCCACCAGAGGGGGGTATGCAGGCCGATGGATTTGTGGTGTTGACCTGGCCTTTGCACATGGTGATCGGCGATGACGGTGCAGCTGGGTATGTGATGCCGCGGTTGGACACATCGAACGCGGTGGAAATTCACACCGTCAGCAATCCGTCCAATCGGGCCAATCCGCTGCCTGCGGCGCCGCAATGGCCGCGCCACGTGTCTTGGCATCATCTGGTCAACATTGCGGCGAATCTGTGTCTGGCGGTGGAGACGGTACACCGAGTGGATGCGGTGATTGGAGACTTCCAAGAGCGCAATATTCTGGTCAACGACACCACACGGGTGTCGTTGGTGGACTGTGATTCCATGCAGTTCACCGATGGCTTCGGCCATCAGTTTCTGTGCGGTGTCGGTCGGGCGGAGTTCACTGCCCCAGAACTGGCTCGTGTAGACCTAGCCCGGCAGGCACGGGACAAGCCGTCGGACCTATTCGCACTTGCGGTGCATGTTCATCTGTTGCTGATGGCCGGCAACCATCCTTTTCTTCGGGGCGAGTGGGTCGGGGGTGGTGAACAGCCCGATGCGATGAGCCTGGCGATCAGCGGGCAGTGGGCCGGCGGTCCGCAGTCGAAATTGCGCACCCATCCGTTGGCGCCTCCAGTGAAGTTCCTACCGCCGGAGATTCAACGTCTATTCGCGCGCGCCTTCACCGATGGAGCACGTGACCCGCGGAGCCGTCCCTCAGCTGCTGAGTGGCGGCAGAACCTGCAGCGCATGCAGATTGGCACATGTGCACGGGGGCATCAGATTCCTGTTGAAGCGCAGCCATGTCCGTGGTGCGTGATCGACGACGTTCGTGCGGTGCGCCGTCGTGCGCAGACCGCCAGCGCGCTACCGCAGAAGTCAATGCCGGTGATTGCACCGCGCCCGATGGATCTCGCAGCATCGGGAAACCGCTCGACGTCACCCAGCGCCCCATCCGGTACACGTCGAAACGTCATGATCGGCATTGGGATTGGCGTATTCGTCACTGCCGTAGCAACCGTGATGGCACTCGCGTTGGGTGGGGCAGACTCGCCGGGTCCTGCTGGCGCAGGCGCACCTGGTGGTACCACGAACTATGGTGCATCGAATGAGAACTGTCACAGGGCGCCGAGGATCGGGCAGGCATCTTTGAGCCTGACGGAGGCCGGGCTGGCCGTCGACATTCCGATGACCGCAAATTGTGCTGCGGGATTGGAACTCTCGGGTGCAGATGTCCACGTGACAGTATCGGACGGTGCCAAAGATGTGGCGGCGGGGAGGTTCGATTTCAGCATCCGGCCGGTCGTGGTCAGCGGGCAGGTGACTCAACGGCTCGTCTTTCCGGCAGGTATGTACTGGCGAACACCAGATTTGGTATCGCCGTCGGTATCGGTCGATCTCGCCGGGCTGAATCAGGATGTTGCGGACGGCCGGTCGGCTGCCGGAACTTCTCTGATAGCCAACGGACCGCTGCAGCCGGCGCATGGGGATTTCGACAGCGTTGCCGCTGCGGCCTTGAGCGAGCTGTCCGGTTCGGACCACGCCGTGGCTCAGAACAGTATCGCCGACCATTGGGTGCCTCAGATCAGCTCGAAACGTGTCGGGTTGGTCACCGATGGCATCACCTATCGCGATCAAGACATACTTCGCGACCACCTGATGCGACGTCAGCTCTATGACGGTGTCCGGTTGCTTTGGTCAGGGCACTGGACGACATTCAACGGAGCGAACTGGTGGGTGACCGTGGTGGATGCGCCATCCGGCGATGCGGCGATCGCCAACGGGTGGTGCGATATGCACAACATCGATTCGTGGAACTGCTTCGCAAAGTATGTCAGTGACCGCGTGGGGCCGGACGGAACGACCGTCATCCGCCGGTGATATCGAATTGTCTCAGTGTGTGGGAGGGTCGGCAATACGAGATTTCCGTGGTGCGATGGTGGGCCGAGGCGAGAAAGGACGATCTCGTCGGGGCGGTGCGCACCCATAGACCTGGTCGATGGCGACAGACTGTGCGCGCTAGTCATGGAATACGAGACTGGCGTCAGGACCACGCCAAGAACTGTCGAAGACGTCACCATGGACACCGAACCACTTCAAGTCGCTAGCCCCAAAGTGGGCTGTACTCGACGGCACGCTGCCAAAGGCCTACACCGAAACCAGGGAATTTCTGTAACGAAACTTGACACTCGCCTATCGTGGTCACCGTACTCTCAGGGAGGGCAGATGCGTTTGACCGGGCTAATGCTGGCGATCGTACTTGGCGCAGCCGTTAGCTGCTCCTCTCAAGCTGCCGACCCAGGAGGCACCGTACCTCCCAAAGCTGATATTCCAACAGAGCCGCCGCGCGTGGTGAAGACCCTATCGATGGCAGGTAATCCGTGGGCAGTTGCGGTCGATTCGAAGAAGGCCAAGATCTACCTTGCGGACCCGAATCGGGATGCCATCACTGTCATGGACAACAACGGCCAGGTCAAGGCAACCATCACCGGCGTCGCCAACCCGCAAACCTTGGTTGCCGATCCGAGCCATAATGCGGTCTATGTTCCGAACGGTACCTGCTCCCAGGGCGAGCTCGCCGTCGTCGACACTAACGATGATCAGATTCGCAGCTTCATCACTGTTGGCGTCGCGCCGACAGCCGCTGCTATCGACCCGACTTCCGGCCAGATGTACGTCATCAATCATGGCTGCCCCGACGCCTTCGACAGCACCCTGTCGATCATCGACACGGGGCGGCGTCACGTGATATCGGAGTTTCCGATCGGCAGGTCGGCCAGCCTGGCCGACATCGACCCTGACACTGAGAAGGTTTACGTCAGCAGCTATTTGCGAAGTGAAGGAAGCAACCTGCTGGTGGTCGATCCTGCCGCGCAAGATGTCATCACCAGAATACCGCTTCCTGGCAGCCTTGGCGCCGGTGCGGTGGCAGTGGACTCTGCATCGCAGTCGGTCTACATCACCAACGCACAAGGCTCGGTTACGGTCGTGGACACAACCGCCAACAAGGTCCGCGCCGAGATACCGGTCGGCAACTATCCGATGCAGATTGCCGCAGATCCAGATTGGAAAACCATTTACGTCGTCAATCAGGCGGACAACTCCGTGTCTGTCATCGACACGCGCAGCAATCGGGTGACGCAGACAATCGACGTTGGGCGCAGACCTTCTAGCATTGCGGTCGATTTGACCACGCACCGGGCGTATGTCACCAACAGCGACGACGGAACGATCACGGTAATCGGACGATAGGTGCCGGCAGTGTCTGTGGCTGTGCCTTGTACCTTCGCAATGGCCGGCGTGCACATCAGCTACGCCGCTTCACGACCCATGTCATTGTTACTCCTCTATCGGGTAACCGTCGCTGACATCTCCCCAAGGCTGCAATAGCGAGCTTCCGGCAACTCGGTGTCTTAACCACCCCAAGCGCTAAAGGCCGTTCCCATCCTTTGTGCGCCGCGTGGCGGCATCACCCCGGCGCAACGCCGCTATGACGAATCCGGCGATTATCGGGCTACGGCATCTCGATTTCGCCGTGACCTACGGTCATGGCGCCGTGCGCTGGTGTAGGAGGCGATGAACTCCAAGCTTCTCGCAGAATGCGGGCACACTGTTGGCGACGGTTGAAAGTCCGACCAGTCGCGACGGGGTGGGTTCTAGAACGTCGCAACACCGACCGACCTTCAGACGTTAACAGGGTCGCGAATAGTGTTGCTCCCCTGTGGGTTTAGCTGATGCGACGTCAGCTCTATGCGGTGCCCGGTTGCTTTGGTCAGGGCACTGGACGACATTCAACGGAGCATCCTCGATCGCCTCCTGCACCACGCCACCGTCGTCATCACCGACGGCCCGGTCTACCGCATGAAAGACGCGCAACACCGAAAGGAGACGCCCAACACAACCTAGGAATCACCGCACGGAGTGGGTACTGTCATCTGGACACCAACGGACACTTCGACGTGGCCGTTGACAGCGAACTGGTGGGTGACCGTGGTGGATGCGCCATCCGGCGATGCGGCGATCGCCAACGGGTGGTGCGATATGCACAACATCGATTCGTGGAACTGCTTCGCAAAGTATGTCAGTGACCGCGTGGGGCCGGACGGAACGACCGTCATCCGCCGGTGATATGAATTGTCTCAGCGTGTGCAGGCAAGTGCGGGATTCTTCGCCACGGCCATCGTCCGGACCGCATCCTCGACCCTGGCGATGGTGAGTTCGCCGCTGTTGACCGCACTTTCGAGCCGATCGAGGACGGCAGGAACCTGGTCCGTCGAGATCCACAATGCCGTGTCCGCACCGGCTTGAAGCGCTTTGAGCACAGCGTCTGGGACGCTGTAGAGCTGGGTGATCGCAGCCATGCTCGATAGGTCATCGGTGAATGTCGGGCCATCAAATGCCGGACCACCGTAGCGACCCTCACGTAGGAATGCATATGCCGCACCGGACAAACTGGCGGGGTCGGTGCCGGTCAGCCCAGGAACCTGCATGTGTCCGAGCATTACTGCTACCGGATGAGCGGCGGTCAGTGTGCGATAGGGAACTGTGTCGATCTGCAACAGCTGCTCTAGAGGTGGCGTGGTCACACCACTGTGGTGAGAATCGCCCGACGCACGGCCGTGACCCGGAAAGTGCTTGAGAACCGGAAGGAGGCCAGCTTCTCGAAGACCCTGCGCGTAGGCACCTGCATATTCGGTCACGGTGTGGGGGTCGGCGCCGAACGAGCGGTCGCCGATGACAGTGCCGTCGGCGTCGCCTGTGACATCGACAACGGGAGCGAAATCGACGGTGATTCCGTAGTCGCGCATCTTGCGTCCCCGCTCGTAGGCGATAGCCTGCACTTGCTGGGCGGAGACCCCCGCAGCCAATTGGCGCGGCGAATCCTGGTATCCGATCAACGATCTCAACCGCTGTACCCGACCGCCTTCTTCGTCAACACTGACCGCAAGTGGGATCTGGCGTTGCGCTGACTGCAGTTCCCGTAGCGCACCGGAGGTCAGCATGCTCAGATCCGTCCAGCTGGTGATGAAGATTCCGCCGACATGTTGGTCGTTGACGGCGGCGCTGGCGTCAGCAATATTGCGCACTCCCACCATCAGCGTCTGCGCGAGCTTTTGACGTAGATCAAGCCCGTTCAACAGCGTGTCGAGCTCGTGGCATGCCGACTGCGGTGGGGCCGAGATAGCTGTCGGCGCCGAGACAGCCGTCGAGGACAGGCCAGCCTCGCGATCTGAGGACCTGATGATGGTTGTCATCGTCAACGCGACGGTAAGGACAAGCGCCAGCGCGGCGGGCACCAAGACTTTCCGCCGCTTGGTGGCCCTCCCCCTGCTGGTCGACCGCACTGGTCTGGAACCGGACCTGACAGGCTTTGATTCGTCGCGGGCAGGATTCGCGAGCGCTTCGACAAGCTCCCGGCAGGAGTGGTACCGATCTGCAGGATCGAAAGCGAAGGCTCGCGCGAAAACCTGCGCGAGCCCGTCGACCCCAGTTGACGCCCGGTCCAGCGCAGCGGCGTCGAACTCCAAGCGGCCGCTCGCGGAGACGGCGCGGATTCCATCCCCGAATGGGGGTCTAGCCGTGTAAAGACGGAACACACTGGCTGCGAACATGAACTGGTCGCTGCGGCTGTCCGTAGCAGCGCCGGTTAACGCCTCCGGTGCCGCGTAGGACTTGTCCACAGGAACAGCGGCAGCATGCCGGTGCCCGAAGCCCGTAACGGCGATGCGGTAGTTCTTGGAAAACGGGTCGGAAAGCAATATGTCAGCTGGTGTGATGTTGCCGTGAAAGACACCGTGGCGTGCGGCTTCGTCCAAAGCCCGTGCAACATGGTCGGCGATCAGACACACGCTCTGGTACGGGATTCCGTTGGGAAAACGCTGGCGGAGCAAGTCTTCGGCGCTGACGCCGGCCGTCAATTCAGAGCTGACCCACTGCTGGCCGGCGGCCTCACCGACACCGAGGACGCGAACTGTCCCGGGGATGGTTACCCGCATGAGCGTTTCGTTGGTATGGCGGAATCGCCGGCGCCGCTCCTCATCCGAGGAAGCGGTGGCGCGGAGGATTTTCAGATGGACGCTAGCTCCGGTTGACAGCTCGAGGGCCCGGTACCGAGAGCCCGTCGGGCTCGATCCCAGGAACTCCGTGATCCGGAAGCCGGCGTAGTGGTCGCCGCTCGTCAGTGGCATGGGTCAGTCCTGTCACTCAACCGTGCCCGGTCTGGGCCCTCGGTGCAGAAGAACCTCGGAACAGGCGTGCCGATGGTCTTTGCCGTTGCTGGCTAGTGACGCTGTGGTTCACCAGCCGGCCGTGCGTTGGATGCCAGCGTGCAGAGGGTGCTGTGCTCAAACATACGACGCGAAAGCGGCCAGCCCGAGCAATTCCTAGTAGACCATGACAGACGTCGCCTTGCTGCGACGTGTTCCAGACCCCTTCGGCCCTTGGTGCGGTGCGGGACGTGTCATCCGGTGCTGACGACAGTCTGTGGCTTACCGTCGACATGAGGGAGTCCGCCGACCATGACGAGTCGCCTGTCCCCGGTGTACCCGTCGCAGCCCCACCAGACCGAATAGTTGCCTGCCGGCACATTGGTCATCGTGAACGTGATGGTGCTCTGTGGGGCGACTGTCGTGTATGGCGTGAGGTACTCCTCGAATCCGTTGAGCCGTGCGCCGCACCGGTTGGGCTTCGTGAGGTGGTTGGTGATGCTGATCACGGCAGTGTTCTCTGCAGGACTGGACAGCGCCACTGTCGGGTTCGGCGCCGCGTGGGCGGCAGCGTGAGAAAGAGTGAGTGCAGCGCCGGATACCGAGGCGACGAGCACTGCGCGTTTGAGGTTTCGCATACTGGTTCCCTTGCTGTGAAGGTCTTGCCGGACCATTTCGCGGCCCGTGATGAGTGGGGCTCGCGTGGAAAATCTAGCCAAGGGGCCCGCTTGTATCGGGCCGAATTGACTGCATGAGTGTTGATTCGTACGAACGGAGGACGTTGTGCTGACCGAGTTCAGCAGGAATGCCCAGGCCTGGACCGTGTGCACCCGAAGGTGCGGGGCGTCCGTGGCCGCAGGGGTGTCCGGGGCCTGATGGTCGAAGCGGTTGACACGACCACCTCAAGCAGAGTTTGTCAGTCGTTCGAATTACAGAGGAACCTCTCGCTTACAGCGATACTGTGAAGCGACGACACTGTGTAGCAGGGGGGATGATGTCTCGAAAACCAACTGGGTTGTTGGCTTCTGCGCTTGCAGGATGCGCGATAGCCGTTGCTGGATGCGCCGGGCTCCCCACCGAGGTTACCGGTGATTCGGGCTCAGCTGAGCAGGTGCCGTCGCTGGTGGGGACTTGGAGCCCGTCCGACGGTACGTCCGAGAAGACGCTGGACGCTGGCGGGAACTGTCGTGGCTTCTTCTACAACAGTGGGAAACCGTTGGACATTGGTGGGCCGATGAGTTGCCAGCTGTCCAGCGCGCCGGACTCCTCTGGTCGATACCGCCTGCTGGTGACTCAAGGGGGCAATCGCGCAACATATCTGGTCGAGTTCGACGGTGCAGATGCTGCCAGCGTCTACAGCAAGAACGGTGCGTTCCTATACGCACTCACCCGATTCTGATGGTGAGCAAGAGTCAGAGCGACGCCGGCATTATCACGCGCCGTTGTCGTCCGAACGGACTATTGCCGGCGGAACTGCCCTGTCGAGGCTATGCACATGCTTAGTTTCATCTATACAAAGTTCAGCAAGACAGATCGGGGAGACGGTTGAGTCAAGAGCAGGTACCCGGTCGACAGCAGTCGGCGGCGCACGGTCACACCCCAGAGAATTCAAGGCCGAGTATCTACCGCGCGCCATCTCACGGCGCTCAGGAGCGCAGGCCCGCAGCGACATCTGCAACTTTCCTTCCCGATATGGGGGGTGCGCAAGGAGCGCCGAACGACGGTGCGCCGCAGGCCAGTTCCGGGGCGGAAAATGTTTATATCGGTGAAGGATCCAACCCCCAGGGCGGGCAGGCTGGCACTCCTCGGGTCGGTAGCTCACAGCACCCGGCTGTGTCGATGCCGTCAAACCTCGCACATCCCGTGCACGTTCCATGGACATCATCAGCGCGTCCGCCCGGGACGAATCAGAACCAGCACCCAGTGGTGCGGTGGCTGGTCGACCCGAAGAACCGCAAGGCGGTATTGGGCGGTGGAGGTTTGGCCGTTGCAGTTCTGCTGATCATCAGCGGATCCGGATTGGTGGCGCTACTGGGAGTCGTGCTTGCGATCACGATATGGGCGACGTTGTTTCGTTTGGTCCCCAGTGACACTGCATCGTTTCGGATTCGCACCCATCTTGACGAAGAAGAGATTGCGGGTTTGGCAGCTGAAGTGGCCGCCGACCTCAGCGGACCGTTTTCACGAGTGATTCTTCAGTCGGGGACCGTTGATCGACTAGAGATGGTGATCACCGGCGCCATGTCCGAACCGTTGGAGTTTTACGTCCACATGGTTTCGAGGAACGACGGCACGATCACGGTGAGTACCGAAATCGAAACGTGGACGAAGAACAGATTCACGGTGTGGTTCATCCCTGTTCCGTTTGTCAACACCATCGACGGGTTTCGGTTGTACAAGAGGTTCGGTGATCGATGGTCGAGCGCCATCGCGGAGTTCGACCCGCGAGCAGACGTCGAATACCTGCAGAAAACATGATTACCAGCGGGTCTACCGTACTTAAGGGGGAGGACCGACAGTGTCCATGATGTTAGATCTGCTGTCCACGGGACAAGGTGTCCTCGACAGCGCCGCTACTTCGGCAGAGTTCTTGGCGCGTCGCGGTAGTCGACGAAGCACGCACTTTTTCTTCTTCGGCGGAGGCGCCGGTGCGCTGCTGTGGATACCCCTTCTTGCGCTGGGTCTGTTTGGCGCTTTCCTCGTGCGAAACCCGGACAAGGCGCGACGATACAAGGAACAACTGAGAATCCGCGTCAACAACTGGTCGTCCTCGCAACCACAGAGCTTCGAGCCCACGAGTGACGGTTCGGGTCGACCGTCGACGCTCACTGTTCCCGGCGCGCCAGGGCGACCGCCCAGGCTACGGTTACCGATGCGTGCGGGACCGCCTGGTGCTCCTGCGGTCTCGCAGATCACTCCCGATCCTACGAGCTTTCCCCGTTCCCATCCGTCTGTGGTGCAACAACACCCTCCGGAGCGCTTCAATCCGCCGCCGAGCTGGCCACTCCCAGCGGACTTCACTCCGGGGCCCGGGTGGGCACCGGACCCGTCTTGGCCGCCTGCACCGGCGGGATGGAGGTTCTGGGTTGGCAACCGTTGACCGCCTGTCATACCGAACATCCTGGCAGGGGGTTCACCCGTCCAGCGGTGGTCTGGATCGTACGGTGAGGGGGAGAAGAGTGCACCGGCGGATTCTGGCAGGGCGCGGATCAAGGCCTGCGCTAATCTCGAAAGGCGCTGCTGCGATGCTATTTTCATTGTTCTTCGCAGTGGCGTGTGGCGGCGCGGGCGGACTCGGGCAATCGAAGGGAGTTACCTGCGACGAGTACTCGCAGAAGCAGTATGCCCCTGCGGGAATCGGCGGGGAGGCACAGAGTTCGGACCTCTTGGACCTGCTAGAGCAACACAACTTGCCGTGGAGCGTTTCTCTGGTTGGTGAGGTGCAAAGCCAAGTCAATGCGTTCTGCGGCAGACCCAGCCCCAAAGGGGGACAACCGGCCAAGCGCAACAATGATCGCCCGATCGATGAAGGCGTCGACTGGACCCAAATCGGATAGGCGCGGGGAGAATGTCTGGCTCTGCGTAGGAGAGGCCGTTTGGCCGAAAGGCTCGTAGTGCTGCTATCGCACAAAGCGCCCGGTTGCTCGGCGTATGGGTTACTCGCCGGATGCCGCCTGCTTCTCGATCAGGTCGCCGAGCATCTGTGCGACCACCGATTCCACCTGCGATTCGATCGACGACGCCAGCGTGGCCCCGACCGCAGCCACGGCCTGGGTACGGAACCGCACCAATGTGGTGATCAGCTGGGCGACTTCGACATCGTCGGGCATGGCGGCACCGGGGTTGATCTTGTCGACGACCTCTTCCAGGCCGGCCTGCACCAGGATCGCGCTGATCTGATCCAGCAGCGGGGCCACCTGCTCGTGCAGGTCGATGAGTTTGTCCCATGCCACCCCGTACTGGCGGATCTCGGTGAACGCGTCCACCAGTGTCGGCCGCATGACTGTGGCGTGTTCGTCGTCGTCGATCCGGACGATGCCCAGCGCCACCAGCCGGTCGAACGCGTCCGAATCGTCGATCAACCGTCGTGCCGCGGTCAGCGGCATCCGCTGCGGCTTCTCGGTGGCCCAGCTACCCGCGATGGCCGATTCAAGGCCCAGCATGTCGCCGAGGTCTTTGCCCTGTTCCCACGTCGAGAGCATCTCCTTGACGTGGGCGATGTTGTACCCGCGGTCCAGCAGTGAGGTGATCAGCCGCAGCCGGGTCAGGTGGGTGTCGTTGAACAGTGCAATCCGGCCCACCCGCAGCGGCGGGTGCAGTAGACCGCGGTCGCGGTAGACGCGGATGTTGCGGGTGGTGGTGCCGGCCAGCCGGGCGAGCTCGTCGATGCGGTACTCGCCGGAGTCGGCGGCGCCGTGCGGTTGCACCGCGGCGTCGAACAACTGCGACACCGCATTCTCGATGACGTCTCGCGAGCCGCGGCGAACGCGCCGCAGAATCGTCTGGATCGGCCCGGACATCTCAGGCCGTCGAGGTCACTTCACGGGGCCGCACCTGGTGGGCGACCGCGTGGAAGTCCTCGAATCGGAACCGTCGCATCTGTCGAAGATACTGCGTCGCGAAACCGGGGTACATCGAGGCGTTGAAACCGTCGGCTGTCAGGTACCAGCTGTGACATCCCGACATCCAGGTCGTCTTGGTCAACCGCTGCTGCATCCGCTCGTTGTAGCGTGCCTGGGCCTCGGCGCGCACATCGAGATAACGAAGGTTCTGAGCCAGGATGGTGGTGACCCCGGTGACGGCGTAGTCGATCTGGCCCTCGACGTAGACCAACAGTGAGTTGTGGCCGGGCCCGGAGTTCGGTCCCGTCATGAAGAACAGGTTCGGGTAACCGTGCACGCTGGCGCTCTTGTAGGCCTGCGCGTGGCCGGCCCACTCCTGTTGTAGGGATCGTCCGCCGAGTCCGGTGACCGGGAATGGGGGGCCGGTCAGGTGCACGTCGTACCCGGTGGCGAACACGATCGCGTCGAGATGGTGTTCGATGCCGTCGCTGGTGCGGATGCCGGCCGGGCTGATGGTGGCGATCGGCCAGGTGATCAGCTTGCAGTTGTCCCGCTGGAGCGCCGGGTAATAGTCGCTGGACATCAGCATGCGTTTGCAGCCCGGGGTGAAGTCGGGAGTGAGCTGGCGACGCAGCCACCGATCCTTGACCTGGGCATGCAGATGAGCCTTGGCCAGCCGGGCGACCACCGCCGACATCGGCGATTTCCACACCAGGGCGGTTGCGCTGGCTTCGTGCCCCCAGAACAGCATCTGCCGGGCAATCTGCTGGGTGGCAGGGACTTTGGCAAACAGCTCCTGCACGGCTGCGGGCATGCTGACGTCGATCCGGGGCAACACCCAGCCCGGGGTTCGTTGGAAGACCTTGACGAACTCGGCTTTCTTGACCAGCTCCGGGACGATCTGCACCGCACTGGCGCCGGTGCCGATGACCGCGACACGTTTGCCGGTGACGTCGTAGTCGTGGTCCCAGGCCGCACTGTGGATCTTGGGGCCGCGGTAGCTGTCGATGCCGCGGATCTGCGGGAATGTGTGATCTGCCAATGGTCCTGAGGCCAGCACCACGGTGCGCGCCCGAAACCTCTTGCGCCGCTTGGTGGTCACCGTCCAGACTCCGGCTTGTTCGTCGAATGCCATGCCGCTGACCTCGGTGTTGAACCTGATCATCGGGCGCAGTCGGTGGTGGTCGGTCATCGCCTCGATGTGCGCGCAGATTTCGCTGCCCGAGGGGTAGGCCCGGGACCATGACGGGTTCTTGACGAACGAGTACGAGTAGAGCAGCGACGGGATGTCGCAGGCCACCCCGGGATAGGTGTTGTCACGCCAGGTGCCGCCGACCCGGTCGCCGCGCTCGACGATCACGATGTCGTCGACGCCGGCTTCTCGGAGTTTGATGGCGGTGCCCAGGCCGGTGAATCCGGCTCCGACGATGAGGGTGTCGTGGATGTCGGCCATGTCAGGCCGCCGGCTCGTGGGTGAGCTCCTTGAACCAGCTCGGGATCGGTTTCAACAGCGCCTTGGGGTAAAGATCGGAAGCCCACACCATGGAGTTGGCCAGCAGGTGGTAGGGGTGGCGCGGTTTGACCACCATGGCGGCGTGCCGGCGCAACACCCGGTAAGTGGGCACCCGGTGGGTGTGCTCCCCGCGCTCGCCGAGTGTCTGGAACCGCTTGACTGCGTTGTAGAGGCGCTCGGGTTCCAGTCCCATGCCGACGATTTCATTGCGGATCCGGTTGAGCAGCGGGATGTACATCACCGCTCCGAGGATCAGGCCGGGAGTGGCGACGTTGCCGATGAACTCGATGGCCAGCCGGCGCAGATCGGCGTGGCCGATCATGTTGAGTACCTCGAAATCAACAGCAATATGCCGGGATTCGTCGTTGTTGATCTTCTCGAAAACCTGGTGACAGACCGGATCGTGTACCTCTTCGAGCAGGAATTTCAGCAGTGCGCCGTCGAGGGCGACCTCAAGCATCGGGATCACCGTGCCCAGGATGGACAACGACATGTCGTCGGCGTAGGTGTCCAGCCAGTCCATCGCCAGCCGGATGTTGACGTTGGGTTCGGGCATCTCCACCTGCCCATCTCCCGCCGCTCCGTCGTCGAGCATGCCCCAGCGTTTCATCAGCGCCAGTTCGGCATTGGCATGTCGCTGCTCTTCGGCGTGGAAGTAGCGGTAGATCTCGGCGATCGTCGGGGTGGGAGCTTTCTTGGCCAGTGCGGCGAATCCGCGCGCACCGATGTTCTCGATCCAGCACAGATCGGCCATGAACGCTTTGAGTTTGGGGCGCTGTTCGTCGGTGATCAGTTCTGCACCCGGGGCGTCCCAGTCGATGTCGGCCAGTGCCCACTGCCGGTCTTTGATCTTCGCCAGCATGGTGTCCATGTCGATCGCCATTGATCCTCCTAGGTGGTGACGCGGGTGGTCAGGCCGGCGGCGCGGGTGTACACCGTCGGGGTGAAACGTTTGATCCCCCAACCGATCCGAGCTTCGGGCTGTGGCATGCAGTACAGGCCACCGCGGTCGAGGGTGTCCAGGCACGTGCGCGCGACCCGCTCGGGGGAGAAGCCGATCCAGCGCATCAGTTGTTCGGCGAGGTCTCGGGACTGCGCCGAGATGACACCGGCATCGCCACCGGATGTGACGATGTTGGTCTTGACGAACGTCGGGCACAGCACCGTGACGTTGACCCCGGTGCCGGCCAGCTCGGCGGCCAGGGTCTCCGACAGCGACAGGGTGCCTGCCTTGCTGACGTTGTAGGCGGCCATGCCGGGCGCGGCGCCGAACGCCGCCGCGGACGCGACGTTGATGATGCCCGCCGGGCGGCCGGCCTCCCGCAGGATCGGGGCGAACACATGACATCCGTGGATCGGGCCCCACAGGTTGATCTCCAGGACCCGTTGCCAGACGGCGAGGTCGGTGGCTCCGATGACGGTGCCACCGGCGCCGACGCCGGCGTTGTTGATCACCAGCGTGGGTGGCCCGCCGAACCATGACTGCGACTCCTCGGCGAGTCGACGCACCTCGGCGACGTCGGTGACGTCGCACCGCAGCGCATGAGCCTGGGCGCCGCCGGCGCGCAGGGTGTCGGCGGTGGTCGAGGCGGCGTCGGGGTCGATGTCGCTGCAGACCACCCGCCCGCCGCGGCGGGCCAGCTCGGCGGCGAAGGCGGCCCCGATACCGCTTCCCGCGCCGGTGATCACCGCGTCGGCGGCCTGAGTACGTTTGGTGCGCAACGGCAATCCCGGAATGCTGAGCATGGTCAGCACGCCCGCTCGATGTCTGCGTCGCGCAAGGCGTCGGTGATGAATGCGGCGATGGTTCTCATCGCGGGTGCGGCTTCGGGTGACATCCGGGGCAGCGCTTGAAAGACATGCACCTGGTCCGGCCAGATCTGTAGTTCACACCGGCTGCCGGCGGCACGCAGGTCCTCGGCCAGCGCGATGGCATCGGCGGCGAGCATCTCCGCACCGCCGGCCTGGATCAACGTCGGGGGCAGGATACGCCCGGTGGCGACGTCGAGAGCCAGTCGCGGATGGTCGGTCTCGACGCCGTGGCAGTACAGCCTGACCAGCCGGACGGCATGGTGGGAACGGATGGTGGGGTCGGGGCGGGTGTGTTCGCGGGATCGGGCCAGCGTGAATGTCAGGTCGATCAGCGGGGAGAGCAGCACCAGTGCGGCCGGGTGGCGAATGTCTGGCTGGAGCAGCAAGTCCACCGAGAGATGTCCGCCCGCGGAGTCACCGGCCACCACGATGCGTTCCGGGGCGATCTCGCAGTGTTCGGTGAGCCAGTCCCAGCCGCGGCGGACATCCTCGGCGGCGGTGGGGAATCGGTGCCGGGGTGCCAGCCGGTAGTCGACGCTGAAGACGGGCAGACCGGTCAGGCGTGACAGCCAGGACGCCAGCCGCCGGTGGGTGCGGGTCGAGCACAGCGCGTAGCCGCTGCCGTGGACGAAGTAGACCGTCGCGGTGGTGGTGTCACCGGAAACCCCTCGGCCCCAGACCCATTCGCCGCGCAGGCGATGTCCGTCGGCGGTTCTGACGTCGACCTGCTCGACGCGGGTGCCGGCCAGTGAGGGCCCGAATGCATCCATGAGTCGGGCGACGATCTGGCGGGACGCCCACAGGCCCCACGGTTGTCCCGGGGGAAGCGCTGCGCTGATCTGGCGCAGGGTCAGGCTGCTCAGTGCTGCGGCACTGCGTGACTGCCAGGAACCGCGGCCGGACGGTGACGGCGCTGTCTCGTCGAAGGGCATGTGACGGATGCAACCCGCAATAGCGACATTTGTCAATGTCACTATTTGGCATTGGCACTGTGTGTCGGTTGACGCTTGTCGGCGGGTGGGTGTTTACTGGCTGAATCGAACAAAGTTTCGAACAACGGATGTGTCGGATGGTGTGAGAGGTGCTGTTGTGACGACGCCAATGGGTCAGAAGAGGTGCTCGGTCACGCGTGCTGAACAGGTAGAACAGCTTCGAAAGCAGATGGCCTCGATCTCCGGCAAGGTGGGCGTCAGCCGTCGGGCCGCGGTTCCCGTCGTTGAGCGGTCGTCGCCGCCAGATTCTTTGCTGACGGACCCGGATTCCTTGCCCGAACCGCTGGCCGAGATGCTTCCGACGTCGTTGCCACGGGGCATGGTGGCGGTGGTGTCGGGTGCCCGTTCCCTTCAGCTCGGTCTGGTGGCGGCGGTCACCGCCTCCGGGGGCCACGTGGCCATCATCGGCCAGCCGGACGTCGGACTGCTGGCCGCTGTCGAGATGGGCGCCGATCTGAGCAGGATCGCGGTGATCCCCGAACCGGGGGCCGATCCGGTCGAGGTGGCCGCGGTGTTGATGGACGGGATGGACCTGGTGGTACTGGGTCTGGGTGGTCGTTGTGTACCGGCGACGCGGGCCAGGGCATTGGTGGCGAGAGCCCGGCAGCGTGGGTGCACCCTGCTGGTCGCCGACGGCGACTGGCAGGGTGCGTCCACCCGGCTGGAGGCCCGGGTCAGCGGCTACGAGATCACCGGTGGCCGGGGTGGGCAGCCGGTCCCGGGGTGTGGGCGGATCGGCCGGGTGCGGTTGGCCACCCGCGCTCGCGGCCGGTTCGCGGGCCCGGCGCGCGCCGTGGGCAGCTGAGCGGGCCGGTGGAACAGAGCAGGGTCCTTGCACTGTGGTGCATGGACTGGCCGGCGGTCGCGGCGGCGGCCGCCGCCGAGCTGCCTGCCACGGTCCCGGTGGCGGTCACCCTGGCCAACCGCGTCATCGCCTGCTCGGCAGCCGCCCGGGCAGCCGGAGTTCGTCGGGGGCTGCGCCGACGGGAATCGCAGGCCCGCTGCCCGGAACTGCACGTCGTCACCGCCGACCGCACCCGCGATGCCCGGTATTTCGAGCGGGTGACCGCAGCGGTCGACGAGCTGGTTCCGCGGGCTGAAGTGCTGCGCCCGGGGCTGTTGGTGCTGGCGGTGCGCGGCGCGGCCCGCTACTTCGGATCCGAACAGGCCGCTGCCGAACGTCTGGTCGACGCGGTGGCCGCAGCAGGTGCCGAGTGTCAGGTCGGCATCGCCGATCAGCTGCCCACAGCGGTGTTCGCTGCGCGGGCGGGTCGCATCGTCGCCTCCGGCGCGGATGCGGCGTTTCTGTCGGAGCTGTCGGTCCGGCAGCTGGCATCCGAGCCGAGTCTTTCCTCGGCCCCGCGTGATGACCTGGTGGACCTGTTGTGGCGGATGGGAATTCGAACCATAGGGCAGTTTGCCGCACTGTCCCGCAGTGATGTCGCGTCCCGTTTCGACGCCGACGCGGTGATCGCGCACCGGGTGGCTCGCGGTGAGCCGGCCCGCGGTCCGTCCGGGCGGGAACCGGACGACGAGCTCGATGTGATGATGCAGTGCGATCCGCCCATCGACCGGGTGGACGCGGCGGCCTTCGCGGGACGATCGTTGGCCGGGATGCTGCACCGCAGCCTGGCCGCGGCGGGGGTGGGGTGTACCCGGCTGGCCATCCACGCCGCCACCGCCAACGGCCGGGAACTGGAACGGGTATGGCGGTGCGCCGAACCGTTGACCGAGGACGCCACCGCCGACCGGGTGCGCTGGCAACTCGACGGCTGGTTGAACTGCCGTACCGAGCACGACCGGCCGGGTGCGCCGATCACACTGCTGCGGTTGCGTCCGGTGGAGGTGGTCTCGGCCGAGGCGCTGCAGTTACCGCTGTGGGGCGGTGTGGGTGAGGAAGACAGGTTGCGCGCGCGCCGGGCACTGGTCCGGGTCCAGGGTCTGCTCGGCCCGGACGCCGTCCGGGTTCCGGTGCTCAGCGGGGGCCGCAGTCCCGCCGAGCGCATCACCTTCACCCCGCTCGGCGACGAGGTGGTTCCGCAGGCCGATCCCCGGCAGCCGTGGCCCGGTCAACTGCCCGAGCCGTCACCGACGGTATTGCTCGACGACCCGATCGAGCTCTTCGACGCCGACGGGGAACCGGTGCGGGTCAGCGGGCGGGGATTGTTCTCCGCGGACCCGTTCCGGCTGGTCGCCGCGGGGCGATCGGGCCGGGTGTCCTGGTGGGCCGGTCCCTGGCCGGTCGACGAGCGTTGGTGGGATCCGGTCCCGACCAGAAGCGGTAGGGCGGTCAGGGCGCAGGTCCTCATCGGTGCGGATCCGCCGCAGGCGCTGCTGCTGTGTTACCGGCAGCGCCGGTGGTACCTCGAAGGTGCCTACGAGTAGTGCCGCCGCCGGGCGAACGCGCCCACCCGCGCGGTGAACCGATCGAAAAATGCCGCGGGATCCACATCGACTCCGATGTGCGCATTGGGTTTTCGTCCCCAGCGCCGACTCCAGTCGGCGATCGTCATGCCGCGGGTCAGCGTGCCGGTCAGCTCCACGTCGACCGGGGCGGGGCGACAGCGCACCAGATCGGGGTCCAGCGCGACCGCGGCGGCCAGCGGGTCGTGCAGGTGTGCCAGATACCCTTCGCCGCAATCGTGATGGAACTCGAAGTAGAACCGCATGGCGTCCTCCAGCACCCGGATCACCGGGTTGGACGCCGTGGATCGCGTTCCCCGCTCGTCGTGCTCGGACAGCGGTGCCGACGACGATCCGGCCGCGCCGGCCAGCGCCTCCAGCAGCGCCGGGGTCATCATGATGTTCTCGGTCAGATTGAGGCCCAACACGATCGGCGACACATCAGCCTCGGCGCAGGCTGCGAACACCTCGGCGGCCGACTCCGGGTCGACGCTGACGTTCCACTCGGCCACCGGTGTGGTGTTGCCGCGATAGTCGAACGCGCCGCCCATGATGACCAGTCGCTTCATCGATCGGGGCAGCATGGGCTCGGCGCGCAGTGCCAACGCCAGGTTGGTCAATGGACCGGTCGCGACGGCGATCAACTCACCGGGATGTGCGCGGGCGGCTCGGATCCAGGCCTCGGCGGCGTCGTAGGGCGTCAGACCGTCCGTCGGGTCCGGCAACCGGGCATAGCCCAGCCCTTGCGGTCCGTGGGTGTCCTCGGCGGTGCGCAGCGCGGCGCTCAGCGGTACTTCTGAGCCCCGCGAGACGGGCACTCCGGTCACGCCGCACAGCGCCAGCAGGCCCAGGTTGTTCTGGCACACCTGGTCCACGCCGACATTTCCCGCCGTCGAGGCGATACCGACGACGTGGGCCTCCGGGCTGCCGAACAGGTACACCAGCGCCATCGCATCGTCGACACCGGTGTCGACGTCGACGAACACCGGCTGACGCAGCGGGTTCACCAGTGCACACCGGGCACCAGTCGCACCGCCGCCTTGACCGGGCGGGGCACCCGCAACGACGGGACCGACGCGGACCGCGGCCGGCGCTTCCGCGAACTCGACTGGCGTACAGGGGTTTCAGTCATTCCACGTGCCGCGGCCGAGTCCGGGAAGCCCAACGACAGCTGGTGCAGGACACGTCGCGCGAGTTTGGGCGCCAGATAGCTGCCGACGTCGGCGAAGGTACCGATCGGGGTGTCGATGCGGGTCGGCTTGTCGACCAGCGCGCGGACCACCATCGCCGCGGCGTGTTCGACCGAGATCGCCGGGGCCGGGTTCAGCCGGCCCGACGGTGCGATCATCGGCGTCTTCACCAGCGGCATGTGGATCGTGGTGAACGTGATGTGGTCGGATAGTGTTTCGCCGCCGACCACGTCGGCGAACGCGTCCAGCGCGGCCTTGGTAGGGATGTAGGCACTGTAGCGCGGGTTGCGGGCCTGTGCCCCCGCCGAGGACACGTTGACCACGTGGCCGAACCGGCGTTCGCGCCAGTGCGGCAGCAGGGCAAGCACCATCCGCACCGCGCCGAAGTAGTTGACCGCCATCACCCGCTCGTAGTCGTGCAGCCGGTCGGTCGACGAGTACACCGACCGGCGGATCGACCGTCCGGCGTTGTTGACCAGGTAGTCGACATGGTCGAACCGGCCGAGGATGTCCTTGACGGTGTGCTCGACGGCACCGGAATCGGTGACGTCGCAGGTGAATGCGTGTGCTGTCCCGCCGCCGGCCCGGATCTCGGCGATCAGTTCATCGAGGGCCTGCCCGTCGCGGGCCAGCGCGAACACGGTGGCCCCGCGGGCGGCGACCGCCATCGCTGAGGCCCGTCCGATCCCGCTGGAGGCGCCGGTGATGATCACGTGCTTGCCGACCAACGGGCCCGCGGGGTCATCGCGGCGAGCGCGGTCAGGATCGAGATGCTCGGCCCAGTACTGCCACAACTGCGCTGCGTAGGATGCGAACTCCGGAACCGTGATTCCACTGTCGCGCAATGCTTCCGCGGCCCGGTCGCAGGTGAAGGTGGGTGCCAGCTCGGCCACGTCGAGGACTTGGCCGGGTATCCCCAGTTGGGTGGCAGCCATGTTGCGGACCACCTTGGTCCGGCCGCTGGCCCGCAGCACCGGGGCGGCGGCTGCCCGTGGCAGCGACCCGACCAGCACGGGCAGCCCGGCTGCCGGGGCGACTGCCCGGTAGATGCCGCGCAGGCTGATCGATGTCGGCGCGGTCAGGTGGAAGGCCCGGCCGTCGCCGCCTGGGTGGTGCATGAGTGCGGCCATCGCGTCGACGACGTAATCGACGGGCACGATGTTGGTGCGTCCGGCGGCCGGGACGACCATCGGCGTGAATCGGGGCAGCACTGCCAGCTTGGCCAGCAGGCCGAAGAAGAAGTACGGGCCGTCGATCTTGTCCATCTCACCGGTTCGGGAATCGCCGACGACGACCGCGGGCCGGTAGATGCGAAACCTCAGTCCAGGAGTCGACCGCACCAATTGCTCGGCCTCGAACTTGGTCTGGTGATACGGCGTCGGTAGCTCTTGGCCGAGGTCGAAGTCGTCCTCGGTGAAGACGCCTCGATAGGTCCCGGCGACCGCGATCGAGGACACGTGGTGCAGGGTGGCGTCCCACCGACAGGCCAATTCGACGACCGCTCGGGTGCCGTCGACGTTGGCTGCCCGCTGCTGTGGCGCCGGGGCGGTCAGGTCGTAGATCGCGGCGCAGTGCACGACATGGTGCACGGTGCCGATCAGGTCGATGGTGTCTGCGGTCAACCCGAGCGCGTCGGCGGTCAGGTCGCCGACGAGGGGGTGCACTCGGCCGTCCCAGTCGCGGGCCAACCGTTCGAAGCGGCTCAGCGACTCGCGACGGACCAGCACATGGACGGCTTCGGTGTCCGGCAGGGTCAACAGGCGGGACACCAATCGGCGGCCGATAAACCCGGTACCGCCGGTAACGACATAGCGCATTCCGACATGCTCACGTCTTCGGCGACAAAGGTCAACACCTGGCTTCGGTTCCGTCCGCGAGCAGCGCCGGACAGAATGGCAACCCCACTCCCTCAGACGTTCATCGTGAGCCTGCACTCGGCGCTGAGACCGGGGACATCTCATTGGATAATGGAACACATACTGTTAATCTGTTACACATGCTGACGAGGTGGGGACTCCCCGCGAGATGACCATCGATCAGACGAATCCCGCCGTCGAATTCTTCGACGATGCCTGCATCCAGGATCCGTATCCGCTGTATGACCGGTGGAGAGCCCGAGGTCCGGTTCACCGGGTCGGCGACTCATCCTTCTTCGTGGTGTGCGGGTGGGACGAGGCAAACGAGGTCATCGCGCATCCGGAAGTGTTCTCGTCGAACCTGACGGCGACGATGACCTACTCGGCCGAGCACGGGGTGGGTTCGTTCGAGATGGAAGGCCTCGGCGGATCGTCGCATGTGCTGGCCACGGCGGACGACCCGGTGCACGCCGTGCACCGCAAGATGCTGGTACCGCACCTGGCGGCCAAGCGGATCAGGGCTGCCGAAGATTTCGTGGCCAGGACAGCCGATGACTTGCTGGCTCAAGGAGTCGCCCAGGGTCGCATCGAGTGGATGGATGCGGTGGCGAACCGGTTACCCATGATGGTGGTCGCGCGGCTGATCGGCGTACCCGATCAGGACGTCGACATGCTCATCGCGTCGGGGTACGCGACGACCCAACTGCTGGACGGTCTGGTTTCTCCCGAACAGCTTGCGGCTGCCGGTGCCGCTGCGATCGAGCTCAGCGGGTACATCAGCGAACACTTCGACCGCGCGGCGACCGAGCCGGCCGACAATCTGCTCGGTGACCTCGCCACGCTCTGCGCGGCAGGCGAACTCGACGACAACGCCGCGCGCATCATCATGCTCACCCTGTTCAGCGCCGGTGGAGAATCGACGGCCTCGCTGTTGGGCAGTGCCATGTGGTTGCTGGCCACCCGGCCCGAGATCCAGCGCCGGCTGCGGAGCGAGCCTGAGTTACTCGCCGCCTTCATCGAGGAAGCGTTGCGGTACGAACCTCCTTTTCGCGCACACTATCGCCACGTCGTGTCCGACACTTCGCTCGGCGGTGTCCGCTTGCCGGGTGGATCTCGCCTGCTGCTGCTGTGGGGTGCGGTCAATCGTGATCCGGCCCAGTTCGAGCATCCGAACGAGTTCCGCCTGGATCGCCCGAAATCTAAAGGGCACATGACTTTCGGGAAAGGTGCGCATTTCTGCGTCGGCGCGTCGCTGGCCCGGTTGGAAGCGATGACGGTACTGCGCAAGGTTCTGGACCGCACCCAGTGGATCGAACCGGTGGCGGTAGGACGCTGGCTACCCAGCATCCTGGTCCGGCGCCTGGATCGTCTGGAACTCGACGTCAGGTGAGCAGTCCGCCGGAGATGGTCGATTTGGTGGCCCAGGCCGAACTCTCACAAGCCAAGGCGCGCTATTGCCGTCTGCTGGACACCAAAGACTGGCTCGCCGTCGCCGAGTTGATGACAGAGGGGATCATCGTCGACCTGGATGCGGGAAACCCCTCCTCGGTGCCGATCGTGGGCCGCGAGAACGTGTTGTCCGCCTTCCAGTCCTCCGTCGCGGACGCGCGCACCGTGCATCAGGTGCATTCTCCGGAATTCGAGTTCGTCGACGACGAGGCGCGGGTGATCTGGGCGGTTCAGGAAAGGGTGGTGTGGCAGAACGGGACATCACTGACGGCTTTCGGGCATTATCACGACCGGTGGATCCGCTTGGACGGCCATTGGCGGATCGTCGAGCTTCGGCTGGAACACCTGATCATGGATTTCGCGTGACAACGCCGAGATGAAGAGGGAAGTGGTTCGTGGCGAGTCCACAACAGACAGCTGAGCGCGGCGCGTTCGCAGGGGCACTCGCCTCGGCGGCCCGCCTCAACACCGTTGCAGCGCTGAGGGACTGGCGGCGAGGATACTCGGGCTGGACCGGGGCCATCAACACGGACTACGACCCGCTGGACCGCGCGGTCGCCGCGCAACCGTTTGATGCCATCCGGGAATTACACAGGGCCGGCGGTGTTCACTACAACCCGAAACGAGCCACCTGGATTCTGGTTCGGCTCGCCGATGTTCGCGCGGCACTGCGCGATACCGACGCGGTCACCAGCATCGAGGGCGTCACGCGGGTGAAAGTCGCGGCGCCGGTGCTGGTGTTGTCCGATGGCGCCGACCACACCCGGCTGCGCAAACAGGTGCAACCAGCCTTCAGTAGGGGCGCGATGGCCGTCTGGCAGGACATGATCGACGCGCTGGCGGCCGACCTGGTGGCAAAGGTACTGGCCGAACCCGGATGCGATGTCGTTCAGCGGCTCAGCATTCCGATGCCGATTCGCGTGATCGCGAACATCCTCGGCGTCCCCGAAGCGGATGTGGATCGATTTCGGGCGTGGTCGGAGGCCGGCATGCACATCGTGGACTTCGAACCGACCCGCGGCGGAATCGTGCGCTCCGCGAAAGCAATGGCATCATTGGCGCGACTGCGGCGCTACTTCATGAAACAGTTCGCCCGCGGCGGCCTTAAGGGCACAGACACCGTGTTCGGGAGGCTGTTGGCGCACAACGACGACGGATCGTTGACCGACGACCAGCTGTTTCTCATCGCGACACTGTTGCTGATTGCCGGAAATGAGACGACGACGAATCTGCTGGGCGGGATGTTCGACACGTTGGCGCGCAACCCGGATCAATTCGACATGATCCGCGCTGACCCCGAACTCATCCCGATGGCGGTCGAGGAACAGTTACGCATATCCAGTCCCATCCAGAATCTCTACCGGTACACCCGCGCGGACTACCGAGTAGACGGGGTGACCATCCCGGCCGGGTCCAGGGTGATGTTGAACTTTGCCGCGGCAAATCGAGATCCGCTGGTGTTCGACGATCCGGACACCTATCGTGCCGATCGAAACCCGCGCAGTCACATCGCTTTCGGCCACGGCGCGCACATGTGCATCGGGGCTCCGCTGGCGCGAATGGAAGCGCAGGCGGTGTTGCGCGAACTGGTCAGACAAACATCGGCCATCAAGGCTGCCGGTCCGACCACGTGGTCGACGAACACGTCGCTCCGGGGTCCGGTACGCCTGCCCATCACGCTGACGCGTACGTAGCGGACCTAGTCGTTCTTGGCCCGCCACAACGGCTTTCCGTCGAGTGCCTGGCAGAACAGATAGCGGCCGTCGAGGCCCTGGGCAACAGAGTTTTCGTACCCCTGGCACAGCGAGTTCTCCATTTTGACGCCCCGCATGGGCAGGGAGCGGAAGTATCGGGGCTCGTATCGCCGCGGAGAGCCGCAGAACACCAGTCGGCCCCAAGAGGTCGTCCCGAAGACGTAATACTCGGTGTTGTCACACTGCGCACCTAGGGTGACACCACCCCGGATTCCCGGAGTGCAGAAGGCGTCGTGGCATTCCTGTGCGCGGGCTTGTCCGGCAGGCCCGACTGTCAATCCAGCACACAGTGTTGCCACGACAATCGCGACAGACGTCGCCGACAACCGCATGCGGGCAGCTTACCGCCTCTGCTCGATCGCGGGACAAATATTCACGATATGTTCTATCGTTTAAAGCATGGCGATGGGATCCCGGCGGCAGGGCCTCTTGGTGACGGCTGTCGTCAGTCTTTGTCTGCTTGGGCAATTGAACGTTCCGGTCGCCCACAGTGTCGACCCTGAGCTGGCGTTGAATGGCACGTACACCGCCGTTTCCAACGGTGAATGGGCAAAGAGGAACGAGGTCTACTTCGACCAGCAGACGGTGCGCAGCACGTGGACCATCGTGTCGTCCTGTTCGGATTCGCAGACATGCTTCGGCCATATGCACAGCGACCAAGGTTGGACGGCCGAGATCTCCTTGGTATCCAACATGTGGAGCGTGCGCCGAGAGATTCCGGACTGGGTGCCGTGTCCCGATGGAACCGCCTATCCTGGCCGGCAACTGTTTCGCTTCGCTCCGGCGGGTCCGGCCGGCCGCCGCGTTGTCGGCTCGCCCGTACTCAGTGGCGAGGATGTGACGGCCGGGCCCGCGGGCGCGTGCGGGGTCGGCCAACCCCTGGTGATCCGTATCCCGTTTCGGCTGGAAAAAGTTGGCTGACAGCTGATCTAGTTCGGCATCAGGTCTCGCCACGACTCCGGTGCTGCCCCCGAGGCCAAGTCGGACTGCTGGTGGGTCCGGCCGTCGGGGGTGACGTACCGTCCCGACGCCGGATCGTACTGTGCGAAGGCCAGCGGACCTTCAGATGTAGTCTGCGGCAGCGGTGTGCCCTCTACGGGGCCGTAGAGACCGTCTCCCGGCAAGATGCGGTCATCCGGCGGAATTCCCTGAGCGATGGCGTTCGGGTCGATCGGATTGGGTCCCAGCGCATGCTGGCGCAGGGCCAGCGGCTGATAGCTTTGATCGCTCCGACAGATCTCGACGGTCGGTGCCCGTTTCCCCGGATTCTCCATGCAGGGGGTGTTGCGGGCGCCCCGGACAGCGATCGGTGAATCTTGGGGCAGCTTGCAGAAAAGGTTGTCGGGTGTGTCGATGTCGGTGTGGTCCGCCGGGGATCGCCACTGCGATGCCGGCAGAAAGCCGACGGTACAGGCGGGCGGATCGCCGCTGGTGGCGGTGAAATCGCCCAGCGGCCATCCGGTCGGATTGTTCCAAGGCAGGGCGAACCCCTGCAGGGCGGCGATGTAGGGCGGGAAGAGCACGAGGAGCTGCTCGACCCCCGGCCGATAGGTCACCGCGATCTGGCCGACGGTGGTCAGATTGGCCAGCAGCAGAGGAAGCGTCGGTCTGACATCAGCGAGCAGACGTGCCGCCTCGTCGGCGGCCCCGGGACCGGCCTGCAGGATGTTCCGTACGGCGGCGTCGTTCTCATCGATCTGGCGGGTGATTCCGGCGAGGTTGCTCGCCCACTGGCGCAGGGAATCCGTTGTCTGCCGTTGGGCTTCGAGCAGCGGCACACTGTCGTCGGTGAGCGCGCTCGCCGCGTCGGCGTTGGTCCGAAGAGATTCACTGAGCGTGGCGGAGGAGTCGATGAGTGACCCCAAGTCGAAGTCCGCTCCGCCGAGAGCCTGGGAGGTCTCATCGAGCAGGTCGGCGATCCGGTCTTTGGGAATGCTGCCCAACAGCGCACTCATCTGATCGAGCATCGGCCCGACCTTCTGCGGCACAGTGACGTCGACTGCCGGTATGACAGACCCCTCGCCCAGGTACGGCCCGCTGTCGGTGCGCGGCCTCAGGTCGACGTACTGCTCTCCCACCGCCGACACGCTTCGCACCTCGGCGCTCAGATCGGCAGGGATTCTCGGGGCGGTCTGCAGACTGAGCTTCGCTCGCGGACCATTCGGGGTCAAGTCCAGCTCGGTGACCTTGCCGACTTGGACGCCGCGCACGGTGACATTGCTGAAGCGATAGAGGCCGCCACCCTCGGGAAGTTCCATCGTCACCGTGTAGCGCCCGATCCCCAACAACATCGGCGCTTGGATGTAGACGACAACCATCGCGGTGACTCCCAGCACCGACACGATAGAGAACAGCACCAGTTGGAGGCGGACCAGTCGACTGAGCATCAGGGTGTTCCTGAGTAGGGACCCGCGAAGATCTGATCCTGTTGCGGTGCAGGATCGCCGGATCGCCAACTGTTCGGCGGCGCGACGGGGAGCACCGGGCCGGCGAGTATAGGTGCCGGCTGAATACCGGCTTCCGGTGGTTGGGGTGCCGCGGTAGCCGACTCGGAGATCGTGCTGCCGAGCGGATCGTAGGTGTAGTTCTCGTGCCACGGATCGCCGGGGGCGGGTATCAACCGCGCCTGAGGCTCGCCGAATCGGGTGCCGAGCGCCAACGTTCGCTTGATGCGGGGATACGTCAGGTCCAGCGTGACGAACAAGTTCATGAAGTCCCCCTTCATGCCGCGGTCGATGACGTTCTGAGTGAAAGGGAACGTCGTCAGATAGGCCAGCACAGTGTCGAGGTCGGGGCCCAGATCGGCGACGGAAGCCAAGATGGGTTCCAGGTTCTGCAAATTCCGGATGAGATCGTCCTGGGTGTCGTTGATCAGTCCCGTGGCAGAGTCACTGAAGGTGCGTAGACGATCCAATGCTGTGATGATCTGGGGCCTTTCGCGCACCAGAACGTCTAACGCAGCGGGAATCTTGCGGATCGCCGCGTCGATGGTGCCCGAACTTTCGGCCAGGGTCCTGCTCAGCTTGTTGAGTTCTTCGAATGTGACGACCACATCCTGACGCTGATCTGCCAGCACACCGGCGATCTCATCCAGACGGGTGAGCAGATTGCGGACTTGCTCCTCGCGTCCGGACAGCGCAACGCTCGATTCGTGGATAATGTCGCTGATCTGCCCCAGACCACCGCCGTTGACGATGGTCGACAGTGACGACAAGGTCCGCTCGGTGGAGGGAAAGGTCGAGGATCTGTTCAGCGGTAGTGTCGCGTTGGGCGCCAGACGACCGCGAGGTTGCTCACCCAGCGGAGGGTTCAGTGCGAGGTGCATCGATCCGAGCAAGCTGGTCTGGCCGACGGTTGCTACCGCATTCTCGGATACCATGACATCCGGCCTGACGGACACCTCCACGGTGGCGTTCCAATTGTCGACGTCAAGCTTGGCCACACTGCCGACTGTCACATCAGAAATCAAGACCGGCGAGTTGGGCTCCAAAGTACCGACATTCGCGATCTCGACGAAGTAGGTCACGGCGTTGCCGTCGCGGCCGACCGTCCCGGGCAGAGGCAGCGAATTGAGACCCTGAAAGGCGCAGCCTGTGGTGACGCCGGCCATCATGGTGCACAGCGCAACCCGACCCAGAGCCTTGGATTTCACGGATTCGGTACCTCCGGTCCGGCGGCTGTCGGCTGCGGTAATGGGGCTTCGGCGGCACCGTGCGGCACCGAGTTCGGCAAGATGAGATTGTCGACTGTTGCGGGCTCGGCCGCAGCAGGGCCGGGTGGGGGGCCGTAACCGGGGGGTGGCGGAACGTCCCCGCTGCCGGTGTATGCAGACACCGCGGGCGGAGTCTCGGCCGGCCCTGCCGGTGTTCCTGGTCCGCCGGGAGCCAACCGGGGATCGGAGTACACGAGGTTCTGTGGTTCGGCCACCGCGCTGAGAAACGGGTTGATCGGAATCGGCAGATAGTTGAAGTTCGCCAACCGTAATGCCGGGCCGAGGTACTCGGCACACAACCGCGCGGTCTCGGGTGCGGTGGCGTTCTCTACTGCGCCGATGCCCGAGCAGAGGAATTGAACGGGATTGGAGAAGTTCTGGAATACGAAGGAGCCAACGAAGGTTCCGGTGTCGGGGTTGTACATGTTGTAGGTGTTCGCCAGCGCCGTGGGAGCGCTGTGCAAGATGTTCTCGACTGATGTCCGCTGCTCGACAAGCACGGCCGTGAGGTCGGCAAGACGTTCGATCTGCTCGCTGGTCTGGGCTCGACTTCCCGCAATGAACCGTTGGGCGTCGTCGATGGCGCTGGAGAGCGTGCTCAGAGCAGAATCGAGATCGCTCCTGCTGTCGTTGACGACCGCGGTCAGGGACGCGAAGCGATCTTGAAACTGCACTATCTGAATATTGCTGTTGCGCAGCGCCGATACGAAGCGCTGCAGATTGGTGACGATGTCGACCAGGTCACCGCTGCCTTCGGCGAAGATCCGGCCTGCCGCAGACAGCTGCGCGAGTGTTTCGCGAAGCTTGGCGCCGTTGCCGTCCATTGCATCTGCTGCACTGTTGATGAATCGCGATACCGAGGTTTGGTCGTCAGGCGAGGTCGGGCCCAGGTCTTCGGAGATCCGCGCCAACTGTTCTTTGACCTCATCCCATTCCACCGGAACTGCCGTGCGCTCCTGGGGGATGACTCCACCGTCGGGCATCGTCGGCCCCTCGGCGTCGTAGGCCGGCGCCAGCTGCACATAGCGAGCGGCGACGAGATTGGGAGCGACGATGATCGCCTGGGCATCGTCGGGTATCGATACGCCCCGGTCGATGTCCATCGCGATCTTGACCTGCGTCCCCTCGGACTCGATCGAGGTGATGGTTCCGACCTTCACGCCGAGGACACGAACCTGGTCGCCAGGGTAGATGGCAGTGGCGGAGGAGAAATACGCAAAGATCGTCGACGGCGCGAAGAACGTCTGGCGCACCAGGAATGCCGAGGATGCGGCGAGCAGCACGACCAGGGCCGCAGCAGTCCCGGTCATCACGCGTCTACGGGTTGCCGTCATCGGGGAGATCTCCTGGTTGCGGAATGCCGTTGACGGGGAAGGGCAGTTCTGCGCGGGGACCGGCGTTGTCCGGTGGCTGGCCGGCGTTGACGCCCCGACGGAACCCGAAGGCGTAGTCGAGGAAGGGCTGCAGGAACTGCGATGGGATCAGGTTGGCGACGAACGCATTGTAGTAAGCACCAGAGGCGATCGTTTCGCCCTGAGTGCGCTGAAACTTCTCAAGTCCGGGTAGCGCCGCGGCGATGTTGTCGCGATTCTTCTGCAGCATTGCGTTGACGGAGTTGAGCTTCTCCAACATCGGGGCCAATTCGGCTTCGTTGTCAGCGACCAGGCCTGAAATCTGTTGAGATACCGCGGATGTGTTGGCGAGAAGGTTGGCAATGGCCACCCGCCGATCGACAAGTACTGCCATCAGATCGTTGGCGTTGAGGATCAGGGTGTTGACTTGCTCGCTTCGATCCGAAAGTACCCGTGTGACATCGGCTGAGTTCGCCAGAAGTTGTGCGATGTCGTCGTTGCGCTCGTTGAGCATCCGTGACACCCGCGTCAGGCCCTCGAATGTGGGTCCCAACTGAGGGGCGATCTGGTCGAGCGTCTGCGCCAGTACGTCCAGTGACTGGTTGACGTCGGTGGTGTCAGTCTCGGCGATCTGCGATGAAAGATCACCTACCGCTTCGTTGAGAGAGTAGGGAGATGAGGTTCGTGTCAACGGGATCTCGGTTGAGGAGTCCAGTACGCCGTCGCCGGCTGACTGCAAGGTCAGTGTCCGCTCTCCGAGCAGCGACCCTGTGCGGATGTGGGCGGTGGTGTCGCGCCCGAAAGTCACGGTGGCGTTCGCGGCGAAGCCGACTCTGACGCGATCTCTGTCCAGGGTGACGCTCGTGACGTGACCGACCTTGATGCCCGAGACCACGACATCGTTGCCGGCTTGCAAGCCACCGGCTTCTGCGAACAGGGCCTGGTAGCGGACGTCGGTAGCCAAAGACAACAACCGTTCCGGTTGTAGGCCCACCAAGATGACGAGCACGACGACGACGACGCCGATGAAACCGGCTCGGATGAGATGTCTACCCTTGTATTTCAGCATCAGGAGTCTGCACACCTTCCTGCGCCCTGGTTCTTGACCCAGGGGAAGACCGCGGTCTGTCCCTCCAGGTCGCTCACGCGCAGCGTGATGCCACACAGGTAGTAGTTGATCCAACTACCGTATGCACCGAGTCTGACCAGCTTCCTGAAGTTGCCCGGCGCCTTCTGCAAAGCGACGTCGATCTTGTCTTTGTCGGCATCGAGAGGCACAGAGAGACGACTCAGTTGGTCGACGGTGGCTGCCAGTGGCGGACGCCCATTCGTCAGCAGATCGGTCAACGACGCGGTGCCTTTTTCCAGAGAATCGATCGATGCGCCGATCGGATCGCGCTCGGTGGAAAGGCCGGCAACGAGTTCGTCGAGACGCTCGATCGTGTCGGAGAATTGGTGGCTGTCTTTGGCCAGGACGGCGGTCAAGTCGCGGAGATTCTCGATGACCTGCGCAATGACGTCGCTGTGGTCGGACAGAGTCGAGGTGAATGTGGAGGTTCTGGACAGCAGGGACTCCATCACGCCGCCCTGACCTTGGAGCGCCTGCAGAAGAGATGAGGTGAGTAGGTTGATGTCCTGGGCGTCGAGTCCCTGGGTTAAGGGTCGCAGGCCGCCGAGAAGCAGGTCGAGATCCAGTGCGGGTGCGGTGCGCTCGGCTGGGATCTGCGCTCCTGCAGGGAGAGTCAGCGTTGATCCGGGCGAATCTAGTAGTTCGAGATACCGATCACCCACCAAGTTCAGATAGCGTACTTCCGCACGGGTGCCGACCGTCAGCACCACCTTGCGCTCGGCGTCGAAGGACACCAGAACCGTCTTGTCCGGGCGTAGCCGAACATCAGCGACGGTCCCCACGCGGACGCCGGCTACCCGAACCGAATCCCCGCTCTTCAGCCGTGCGACATCGTTGAATACCGCTGAGTAGTTGTTGGTTTCGCCGCCCCGGTAGTCGGCGAAGATCAGCACCAGAAATGCCGTCAGAAGGCCCATCACGGCAGCGAACGCCAGAAACTTGATGCCTGATCTGCGCATGTCTACCCCGGCATTCCGATCTGCGAGGAGTTGCGGGGAGGTCCATCGATAGGTCCGAAGAGAAGTTGCTTGAGGCCGTCGGAGTTCAGGATGATGCCGTCGTTGCCGTACCGCCACCTGTTGCCGCCGATGTCGGTGACCAGGAATGGCGAGATCTCCTGCGGTTGAAGAACCGGCATACCCACCTTGTCACAGTTCGATCCGCCGCCCGCCGCCACTTTGGGAAGGTCTCCCGGGTATCGGTATCGCTCGATCCCCCAGGTGAATCCGATCGACACCATGATGCCCGGCTCTGGTAGCGGAACTCCCTGCGTGAACGGCACCAGTCCGTGCAGCGTGCAGTCGACGTTCTGGCGGTACTGGTAGAGCAGGTCTGTCGTGGGCGCGAGTATCTGGAGAAGGTCGGTGAGCGGTTGCCGGTTCTCTGTCAGCACCGTGGTGCCGATATCGCCGAATCCGATGGTGCTCACCAGGAGTGCGTCGAGATCGTGCTGCTGATCAACGAGAGTCTCGCTGATCCGGGTAGAGTGCGCCAGCGTGTCGACGAAGTCGGGTGCGGCGTCGGCGTAGGCGGATACCACGGTCGGCAACGCCGACAGATCGCGGCTCAGATTGGGAATGCTGGGGCCGAATCGTGTCAGGAAGGCGTCGAGGTCGGCAAGCATCTGGTTGATCTTCTGGCCACGGCCGTCCAGCGCTCGGGAGAGGTGACCGAGCGTCTCGTTGAGTTGGACGGGGTCGATGGTGTCGAGAAGGGTGGTCAATCGTTCGAATACCGTGTTGATCTCGACGGTGACGCGGTCACCGTGAAGCACTTGCCCGGCCGAGAGCGCAGACGACAGTGGCCGCGACGGCGGAACAAGGTCGACGAACTTCGCTCCGAAAACGGTCGAGGATGTGATGTCGACCTCGACGTCGGACGGGATCATCGCCATCTGTCGAGGGTTCAACTCGAGATGCAACGCCGAACGCCCGTCTGGCAGGAGCTCTATGGACCCGACCCTGCCGACGGTGATGCCCTGCATCTTGACTTTGGCATCGGGATTCATCACCAGGCCGGCGCGCTCGGACAGCACGGTGACGGTGGCGGTCCTGGTGAGATCGCCGCGAAACAGCACCACGGAGAGCGCAGCTACGATTACCACCGAGGTGACCAAAGCCAGTCCTGCGAGAACGCGGGCGCGGTCGCTGTTCAAGTCGACTCTCAGCCCGACCGGTGGGGATTGTCGTTGGAGCCATAGATCGACTGTGACACCGGCAGCGCGGGTCGCTGGACGGAGTCGACTTCGAACGCCATCATCGCCACCCGCGCCACGAACCGAGACCGCTCAAGGAACTCACACCACTGGAACGGCTGTATGGAGAGATGAAATATGCTGTGCCCAAAAAATATCCAGCGACATGGCCACCCTTCGGGTCCAGCGTGCGGGCACCGACACGCGTGATGGCTTGGGTGGGGAAACGACTGCCGCCGACCGCGACCCGCTCACTACGCATGCTGAACAATATAGCAAGATATGTTCTATTGACAATGCCATTTGGGACGAGCCCGATGGATCGGCCTCGTCCCCGTCTCCGTCTGCATCCGTGTTGTTCGCCCCGCTGTTCCAGGAGATTTGAGCCAGTCGTGTGGCGAAGGTACCGAGATTGCATTCGCGTCCGTTTCAGGGCTGAGCTACAGACATAACAACAGATGGTGTCCTAATGATCGGTTTCCACGCCGGTCCTGCGATCTGGTGGGATCGGCAGGCTGTGGTCGTCACATCAGCACAACTGCCGCCCGCGCAGTGTCCCCGTGTCCTGCGTCGCGCTAATCTCACGCGCATGCCCATCGACGCGCAGGCCATCGGCGCCACCACCGACCCCCAACTCTTCGAATGGTCGGACCGCGACACTCTGCTCTACGCGCTCGGGGTCGGCGCCGGCGTCGGCGATCTGGCGCTGACCACCGAGAACAGCCATGACGTCGTGCAGCAAGTGCTGCCGACCTACGCAGTGATCGCGTGTTCGCCGTTCGCAGCGGCTGCGCGGATCGGCAGCTTCGACTTCAGCCGGCTGCTACACGGATCGCAGAGCATCCGGGTGTTCGCGCCGCTGCCACCCGCCGGCCGGCTCAGCGTCGTCACCGAGGTCGCCGACATCCAGGACAAGGGCCCGGGCAAGAACGCCGTCGTGATGCTCAAAGGCACCGGCACCGATCCCGAATCCGGCGCCAAGTTGGCCGAAACGCTGTCCACCCTGGTGATTCGCGGTGAAGGCGGGTTCGGTGGCCAGCCAGGTCAGCGCCCGGTCGCCCCGCAGATCCCCGACACCGCGCCGGACGCGGCGATCGAGCTGAGCACCCGCGAGGACCAGGCGTTGATCTACCGGCTCTCGGGTGACCGCAATCCGCTGCACAGCGACCCATGGTTTGCTCAGCTGGCCGGTTTCGACAAGCCGATCCTGCACGGATTGTGCACCTACGGGGTGGCCGGGCGGGCGTTGGTCGCCGAGCTCGGGGGTGGGGACGCCACCAGGGTGACCGCGGTGGCGGCACGGTTCACCTCGCCGGTTTTCCCCGGAGACACCCTGCGGACCGCCATCTGGCGGGTCGGGCCGGGCCGGGCGGTGTTCCGCACCGAAGCGCTGAGTCCGCGGGGTGCCGACGCCGCTGGCACCCGGGTGGTTCTCGACGACGGGGAAGCCGAGTTCGTCTCCTGAACAACCTGGGCAACGGTTTGCTGGGCTGGTAGCCTTCCGCTGAGAGCAGGGGGGCGGCGATCTGGTCCGGGGACGCATTGACCGGGGGTGGGGTTGTGATTGAGCGTTTGCGGGAATCGGTGGCCGAGGTGATCAGGCCAGAAAGATGGCGTGCCGACCAGTATTACTGGTTCACTGCCGTGCTGGCCGCCCGTGGTCTGCAGGCCGCGGCCAGCAGATTGATCGCGCTGTCTGCGGTGGTGTTCGGGCTGGTGCCGCTGGCGCTGGTGTTGAGCGGTCAGACAGCGCAGAGCGCGGTACTGCAGGTGGCTTCGGCGGCCATCGCTGTGGCGGCGCTGGGCATCGCCGGCATGTGGCTGCGGGACCGCTGGCCGAGTCGGATCGAGTCGTTGGTGGCTGCCGCAGTGGGCTGCGTCATCGTCGTGGCGGCGTCGTTGATGGCCGCCGACCCGATATTCGGACTCCTCGGCGCCACCCTGTCGGTGCTGCTCAGTATCTACATCGTGTGCCTGCACACCGCACGTCTGCTGGCGTTGGCGTGGGTGGTCCTGGTCATGGTGCTGGCCATCTTGTGCCTCCGACTGGCCGAGACTGCGTTGGCACTGGCGGTCACCACGGCAGCTTTGGTGTTCATGCTCAACGTCGTGGTGGCGTGGGCGTTCCGGCTGGTGATCAGACTCATCGAGCCGGACGCCCATCACTCCGACATCGAACAGCTCACCGGATTGTTGCATCGGGACGCGTTCTACCGTGACGTGGCGACTTTGCTGGCGTCGCGCAGTCGCAGCGACGACAAGTACCTCGTCGTGGTGGCGGTGAACATCGACAGCTTCTCGCTGCTGCTGGGTCTGTCAGGTTCTCGCGGCGGTAACCGGGCAAGGGTCGCGGTCGGTCAGGCGTTACGCGAGACGGTGCGCCACAACGCGATCGTCGCCCATGTTTCCGACGACGACTTCCTCGTCGCCGACAGCTTCACCACCGCGGACGCGTCTCCGTTGGTCGAGCGGATCCGCGGGGCCATTTCGGCGACCCCGCAGCGGTTGACGGCAAGTATCGGCGTGGTGTGCACCCCGCTGCCGCCGCTGGCTGCCGAGCCGCCCGACGACGTGCTCGACAAGTTGATCGGCATCGCCACCCAGGCCATCGAGCAGGCTCGGATGGCCGGCGGCAATCAGGTGCGTTATGTGTTGCGGCCGACGCTGGAGGACGGTGGCGGCGACCCGAACGGTGACCAGCCGGACGAGGATCGCACCGCCTGAGCATTCCATTGTCGAACATGTGTTCGATATACTGTCGTGGTGGGTTGGCACACGGGTCCGCCGAGCTGGGGCGAGATGGAGCGGGTGCTCACGGGTAAGCCGCGCCGGGCCGGCTGGCCCATTGATCACCAGCAGATCGGGGACGGCGGCGACAGTCCCGCATGGTCGCGCAAGCGCGGCCGGTATGAACCGGTCGGCGATGGGCCGCGTCGGGAATCGGCGGTGCCGTACGCCGAGCTGCACGCTCACTCGGCCTACAGCTTCCTCGACGGTGCCAGCACGCCGGAGGAGTTGGTCGAAGAGGCCGCGCGGCTGGGTCTGCGCGCTCTCGCGCTGACCGACCACGACGGTCTCTACGGGGTGGTGCGGTTCGCCGAGGCCGCCCGGGAACTCGAGATGGCCACGGTGTTCGGTGCCGAGTTGTCGCTGGGTGGGGGCAGTCGCACCGAGGAAGCCGACCCAGCCGGACCGCATCTGCTGGTGCTGGCTCGCGGACCGGAAGGCTATCGGCGATTGTCGCGGCAGTTGTCCGCAGCGCATCTGGCCGGAGGCGAGAAGGGGGTGCTGTGCTACGACTATGACGCGCTGACCGAGGCCGCCGGCGGGCATTGGCAGATCCTGACCGGATGCCGCAAAGGCCACGTCCGTCAGGCGCTGGCTGCGGGCGGGCCCGACGCGGCCGCCGCCGAACTGGCCGATCTGGTGGACCGGTTCGGTCGCGACCGCGTCACCGTCGAGCTCACGAGCCATGGCCATCCACTCGATGGCGAGCGCAACGCCGCGCTGGCTGCGCTGGCGCCGCGGTTCGGTCTGGGCGTGGTGGCCACCACCGCGGCGCATTTCGCCGAACCGAGCCGGGGGAGGCTGGCCATGGCGGTGGCGGCGATCCGGGCCCGACACTCGTTGGACGAGGCCGCGGGATACCTTGCCCCGCTGGGGGGTTCGCATCTGCGATCCGGGGACGAGATGGCCCGGCTGTTCGCGCACTGCCCGCAGGTGGTGACCGCGGCGGCTGAGCTCGGCGAGCAGTGTGCGTTCGCGCTGTCCCTGATCGCTCCGCAGCTGCCGCCGTTTGACGTCCCGGACGGCCACACCGAGAACAGTTGGCTGCGGCATCTGGTGATGACGGGGGCGCGGGAACGCTACGGACCACCCGCGCACGCGCCCCGCGCCTACGCCCAGATCGAACATGAACTGCGGGTCATCGAGGCGCTCAACTTCCCGGGCTACTTCCTGGTGGTCCACGACATCACCCGGTTCTGCCGGGAGAACAACATCCTGTCCCAGGGCCGCGGATCGGCTGCGAACTCTGCGGTCTGCTATGCGCTCAAGGTCACCAATGTCGATCCGGTGGCCAACGAGCTGTTGTTCGAGCGGTTTCTGTCCCCGGCCCGCGACGGCCCACCCGACATCGACATCGACATCGAATCGGACCTGCGAGAGAACGCCATCCAGTACGTCTACCAGCGTTATGGCCGGGAGTACGCCGCGCAGGTCGCCAACGTGATCACCTACCGCGGCCGCAGCGCGGTGCGCGACATGGCGCGCGCCCTCGGGTACTCGCAGGGGCAGCAGGACGCGTGGAGCAAACAGTTCAGCCAGTGGGGCAGTCTGACCGACCGGGCTCATGTCGAAGGCATTCCCGAGCAGGTGATCGAGTTGGCCACCCAGATCTCGAATCTACCCCGGCACATGGGAATCCATTCCGGAGGCATGGTGATCTGCGATCGCCCGATCGCCGACGTATGTCCGGTCGAGTGGGCCCGGATGGACAACCGAAGCGTGCTGCAGTGGGACAAAGACGATTGTGCGGCCATCGGTTTGGTGAAGTTCGACATGTTGGGCCTGGGAATGCTGTCGGCGCTGCATTACGCCATCGACCTGGTGGGTGAACACAAGGGCATCGAGGTCGACCTGGCCACCCTGGACCTGTCCGAGCCGGCGGTGTACGAGATGCTGCAGCGCGCCGATTCGGTCGGGGTTTTCCAGGTGGAGTCCCGGGCGCAGATGGCCACGCTGCCCCGGCTCAAGCCGCGGGTGTTCTACGACCTGGTGGTCGAGGTGGCGTTGATCCGGCCCGGTCCGATTCAGGGCGGTTCGGTGCATCCGTACATCAAGCGCCGCAACGGTGAGGAGGAAGTTACCTACGAGCATCCGTCGATGGAATCGGCACTGCGAAAGACGCTGGGGGTGCCGCTGTTTCAGGAGCAGCTCATGCAGTTGGCCGTCGACTGCGCCGGTTTCTCCGCCGCTGAGGCCGACCAACTGCGCCGGGCGATGGGGTCGAAACGGTCGACGGAGAAGATGCGCCGGCTACGGGGCCGGTTTTTCGACGGGATGGCCGAACTGCACGGCATCACCGGCGAGGTGGCGCAGCGCATCTACGAGAAGTTGGAGGCGTTCGCGAATTTCGGTTTCCCGGAGAGTCATTCGTTGAGCTTCGCCTCGCTGGTGTTCTACTCGTCGTGGTTCAAGCTGCACCATCCGGCGGCGTTCTGCGCTGCACTGCTGCGTGCGCAGCCGATGGGTTTCTACTCGCCGCAGTCGCTGGTGGCCGACGCGCGCCGGCACGGGGTCGTCGTGCACGGGCCTGACGTGAACGCCAGCCTGGCCTACGCCACGCTGGAGAACCGGGGTCTGGACGTGCGGCTGGGCCTGGGCAGTGTCCGTCACATCGGTGATGACCTGGCCGAGCGGGTGGTCGAGGAACGAAAGGCGCACGGACCGTTCAGGTCTCTGCTCGACCTGACCGGCCGGGTGCAGTTGACGGTGCCGCAGACCGAGGCGCTGGCCACCGCGGGGGCGTTGGGTTGCTTCGGCATCACCCGCCGCGAGGGGCTGTGGGCGGCCGGAGCGGCTGCCACCGAGCGGCCGGACCGGTTGCCGGGCGTGGGGAGCGCGTCGCACATTCCGTCACTGCCCGGGATGAGCGAGTTGGAGCTGACCTCGGCCGACGTGTGGGCCACCGGGGTGTCACCGGACCGTTTCCCGACCCAGTTCCTGCGGGAGGATCTGGCGGCGATGGGGGTGGTGCCCGCCGATCAGTTGCTGTCGGTGCCCGACGGCACCCGGGTGTTGGTGGCCGGCGCCGTGACCCACCGGCAGCGGCCGGCCACCGCGCAGGGCGTGACGTTCGTCAACCTCGAGGACGAGACCGGGATGGTCAACGTGCTGTGCACACCGGGGGTGTGGTCGCGGCACCGCAAGCTGGCGCAGACCGCGGCGGCGATGGTGGTACGCGGTGTGGTGCAGAACGCCACCGGCGCGGTGACGGTGGTCGCCGACCGGATGGGTCCGCTCAAGCTGCGGATCACCTCGAAGTCGCGGGACTTCCGCTAACCGGCAGCACGACCTCGTTGCGGCGTCGGAACGGCAGGGTGAAGGGCGGATCGTAGAACCACGCCACCGGCTCGCCGACGGGCTGGTACCCGCTGCCGGTCAGCGCCGCGCGCAGCGCGCTGGTGCGGCGCGCCACCTCGGCCGGGCTGCGGTCACCGCTGAATCGCAGCACCGCCACGATCTCGCCGGGCACTTCGACCAGGGCCACCCGCTCGTCATTCGGTCGGGGCAGGGTGTCCATCGTCCACTTCGACGGCATGAAGAACCGGATCGTCGATCTGTCGCCACCCTGCTGGGCCACCGGCGCGGTCATTGCGATCTTGCGGCCCGAGCCTTGGGTGACCGGCGCGGTCATGGCGATCGCGGCGCCGCCGTCGTTGCCGCCGAAGATGTAACCGGCAAGCCGACGGAACCCGATGTTGCGGGCGGCGTCCTCGTCGGCGGCCACCGTGGTCTCGGCGGCGATGCGGTCGGCGTAGCGCCGGATCTCGACCTTGGTGTCGCCGCTGCCGACGGTATCGAGCACGGTGAAGCGCGGTTCCTCGGTTCCCCAGCGCAGCCCGACAACCGATCCAGCAAACTCCAGGCCTTGTGAGACAACCTCTTTGATGTTCGACATCACTCCTTTTTACCCCCGCCGGCGATTCCTCACGCGGCGGTAGGCTCGGTCGGGTGACGTTGAACCTGACTGCAGACGAAGTCCTGACCACCACCCGTTCGGTGCGCAAGCGACTCGATATGGACAGGCCGGTGCCCCGCGAGGTGCTGATGGAGTGTTTGGACATTGCGCTGCAGGCGCCGACGGGGTCCAACCACCAGGGATGGCAGTGGGTCTTCGTCGAGGACCCGGCCAAGAAGAAGGCGCTCGCCGACATCTACCGCGCCAACGCCACGCCGTACCTGAATCTGGAGAAGCCGACCACCGGTGACATCCGCGACGAACAGCGACCCCGGGTCGAGGACTCCGCGCGTTATCTCAGCGAGCACTTTCACCAGGTGCCGGTGATGCTGATTCCGTGTCTGGAGGGCAAACCCACCGATACGCCGTCGGGGCACAGTGCCGGCTTCTGGGGCTCGCTGCTGCCCGCGGTGTGGAGCTTCATGCTGGCGCTGCGGTCCCGCGGGCTGGGTTCGGCGTGGACGACGCTGCATCTGCTCGACGATGGGGAACGCCAAGCCGCTGAGCTTCTCGGCATCCCGTTCGAGCGTTACAGCCAGGCCGGCCTGTTCCCGATCGCCTACACCAAAGGCACCGACTTCCGCCGGGCCAATCGGCTGCCCGCCGGACAGGTAACCCACTGGGACAGCTGGTAATTCAGGCACCCGAGATTGTCAGACCCCGGTGCGATCATGGGTTCATGTCTTCGGTCGCAACGGACAGCGGTGCTGACGTCGGGTCTCCGGCGGAGCGGTTGGCGGTGTTGTTCGATGAGGTCGCCGAGTTGTGTGGGCAGCGTAATGCCATCGATGGCCGTCTGGTGCAGATCGTCGCCGAGATCGACCGTGACGGGTTGTGGGGCATCACCGGGTGTCGATCGCTGGCCTCACTGGTGGCCTGGAAAACCGGCTGCTCACCACGCAACGCCGAGACCCTGGTGGCCATCGCCGACCGGCTCACCGAGTTCCCACGCTGTGTGGGCGGGTTGCGGGAGGGTCGGTTGTCGCTGGATCAGGTCGGGCTGATCGCCCAGCGCGCCGGTGCGGGCTCCGATGAGCATTACGCCGAGCTGGCCCAGAGCGCCACGGTCACCCAGCTACGCACCGCCATCAAACTCGAACCCCGACCCGACCCCGATCCACGTCCACAGCCGAGGCCGTCGATCAGTACGCGGGTCAACGGCGACATGACCTGCTGGACCATCTGGCTGCCCACCATCGAATCAGCGAAACTCGAAGCCGGGCTGGCATCACAGCACGACGGGCTGATCGCTGACTGGAAACGCGACCACACCACCAACACCAGCGATCCTGCTGACGACGACGGGGAGGGGCCGGGGGCGCGGGCGCCGATGCCCACCCGGGTGGATGCGTTCATGGCGTTGGTCGAGGCCGGCTGGGATACCGAGGTCGCGGCCCGCCCGCACGGGCAACACACCACCGTGATCGTGCACGTCGATGTCACCGACAAGATCGCCGCGCTGCATCTGGGTCCGCTGCTCTCCGACGCCGAACGCCAATACCTGGGCTGTGATGCCACCTGCGAAACCTGGTTCGAGCGCCACGGCCAGGTGATCGGGTCCGGGCGCACCACCCGCACCATCAGCCGCCGACTGCGCCGCGCCCTGGAGTATCGCCACCCCAGCTGCGCAGTACCCGGGTGCGGGGCCACCCGCGGCCTGCATGCCCACCACCTCCGACACTGGGAAGACGGCGGACCCACCGACCTGGACAACCTGGTGCTGCTGTGTCCCTGGCATCACCGCGCCCATCACCGCGGGGCCATCACCATCACCGGCACAGGACACAACATCACCGTCACCGACTCCACCGGCCAAGCACTGCAGCCCGGATCACTGGCCCGCCCACCCACCACCACCGCACCCGACGTGCCGCCCTACCCCGGCCCGACCGGCGAACGCGCCCACTGGTGGTGGTACGACCCCTACCAACCACCACCACCCACCCACACCAACTAGACCGGCGGACTCGTAAGCCACTGGCACAGTTGGTGATCGGTCACACCGCTCCGGCGAACCCGTGCTGGCGCCACGCCTCGTAGACCGCGACCGCCGCCGCGTTCGACAGGTTCAGTGACCGTCGCCCGGCCAGCATCGGGATCCGCACCTGCGCGGTGATGTGCGGGTCGGCCAGCGTCGCGGCGTCCAGGCCCGTGGGTTCGGGTCCGAACATCAGCACGTCGCCCGGGTGATAGTCGACCGCGGCGAACGATCGACCGGCATGCGCGGTGAACGCGTACACCCGCGCCGGGTTCAGTGCCGCCCAGGCGGTGTCCAGGTCCGGATGCACGGTGACCGACGCGAGGTCGTGGTAGTCCAGGCCGGCGCGGCGCAGCTTGGGTTCGGACAGGTCGAAGCCCAGCGGCTCGACCAGATGCAGCTCGCATCCGCTGCCGGCGACCATCCGGATCGCGTTGCCGGTGTTGGGTGCGATGCGCGGTGAAACGAACATCACCTTGAACACAACACGACCTCTCGTCGGGCGGCAGCGCACTGTTGGGACAATGCTCGCATGGCCGAGCAGAGCCACTGGATGCGCAAGGTCGAGGCCGACCCCGGGCATTCGCAGTGGTACATCGAACGATTCCGCGCGATGGCGCGCGACGGTGCCGACATCGTCGGCGAAGCCCGCATGGTGGACGCGATGGTGCCGCGCGGAGCGCGCATCCTCGACGCCGGGTGCGGCCCGGGGCGAGTCGGCGGGTACCTGGCGGATGCGGGACACGACGTCGTCGGCGTCGACGTCGATCCCGCGTTGATCGCAGCAGCCAAACAGGACCATCCCGGCCCGCGCTGGCTTGTCGGCGATCTCGCCGAACTCGACCTGCCGGCCCGCGGCGTCGCCGAACCGTTCGACGTCATCGTCTCGGCCGGAAACGTGATGACCTTCCTGGCGCCGAGCACCCGCGTCGCGGTGCTGAGCCGGTTGGGCGCTCATCTGCCCGAGGATGGCCGCGTGTTGATCGGGTTCGGGGCCGGCCGCGATTACCCCTTTGCCGACTTCTTCGCCGACGTCGCGCAGGCCGGTCTGACCCCCGAATTGTTGCTGTCGACGTGGGATCTGCGCCCGTTCACCGACACGTCCGATTTTCTCGTCGCGATCCTGCGACGCCAGTCATAGGAAGAGTCATGACTTCTCGATCACAGAGCCGGCGCGCGACGTTGTCCAACTGGCCGGTGCGCGTCAAAGTGTTCGCCATCGTCATCGTGCCGCTGACGCTGGCCGGCGTCCTGGGCGGTGAGCGCATCTATGCCGGTGTGACGGCCGAGGAACAGAACGCCGAGACGCTGCGCGACGCGGTGGTGGTCGGCGCGGCCATCGCGCTCACGCTGCTGGTCGTGGTGCTGGTGGCGCGTTCGCTGGTCGGCCCGCTGCACCTGCTGCGGGACAGCGCGCTGAAGGTGGCGCGCGAAGATCTGGCCCGCGAGTTGGAGCAGGTCCGCAGTACCGGCAAGACCAGCGCTGTGCAACCGATCCCGCCCTACACCACCGAGGAAGTCGGTCAGGTCGCCGAGGCGGTGAGTGAACTACACGAACAGGCCGTGTCGCTGGCCGGACAGCAGGCCCGCCTGCAGCTGCAGGTGACCGATATGTTCGAAACGCTGTCGCGGCGCAACCGGGCGTTGATCGACCAGCAGCAGGCGTTGATCGACGAGCTGCAGCGAGAGGAGCCCGATCCGGCCCGGCGGGCGAACCTGCGTCGCGTCGACCACATGGCCTCAAGAATGCGTCGCAACGCAGCGAACCTGCTGGTACTCGCGGGCGCCCGGATTCCCCGCGAACAGGACGACCCAGTGTCGCTGACCGCGCTGGTGCGGGCCGCGGCGGCCGAAGTCGAGGAGTCCGAGCGGGTGGTGGCCGGCCTGCCGCAGACCATGGTCGCCGGCCGCGTGGCCGGCGATCTCATGCACATCGTGGCCGAGCTGCTCGACAATGCGCTGCGGTACTCGCCGCCCCGATCGCAGGTGCGGGTCGCGGCGGTGCACACCAACAACGGCGGCCTGGTCATCGAGATCGGCGACACCGGCAGCGGGATGAGCGAGTCGGATCTGCGGGTCACCAACACCCGGCTGCGCGCCGGTGGTGAAGTCAACCCCTACACCGCCCGTCATATGGGCTTCTTCGTCGTGGGCCGGCTGGCCGCCCTGCACGGCTTCGTGGTGCGTCTGCGCAGCACCGTCGCAGGCAAGCCGGAGGCCGGTGTGACCGCCGGGGTCTACGTCCCCGCCAGATGGCTGGTCGGCTATGGACCCGCTGGAGACTGACCGCGAGTACACCGGCCACGACTTCGGCGACGAGGACCTCAGCCGGCTGCGCACCGAACGCGTGGTGTTCACCGAATGCGACTTCTCCGGTGTGGACATGTCGGAGTCCGAGCATGTCGGATCCGCTTTCCGCAACTGCACGTTCCGGCGGACGACGCTGTGGCACAGCGCGTTCCGGTACTGCACGTTTCTGGGTTCGACGTTCACCGAATGCCGACTGCGTCCGCTGACGTTGGCCGAGGTGGATTTCACCCTGGCCGGGCTCGGCGGCGCCGATCTGCGCAAGGTCGACCTGTCGGACTGCCGGCTCCGGGAGGCCAACCTGGTCGGCGCCGACCTGCGCGATGCGGTGTTGGCGCGCGCGGATCTGACCGGCGCGCGGATCACCGGGGCCCGACTCGACGGAGCCGACCTGCGGGGTGCGCGGGCCGACGCGTCGCTGTGGACCACCGCGAAGTTGCGCGGCGCCAAGGTCGACGTGGATCAGGCGCTGGCGTTCGCCGCGGCGCACGCTCTGGACATTTTCGGAGCCTGAGCGCCAAACTGGCTGGTCGAAAAACCGCACGTCGCGAGGTGTTTGACCGCACAGCGCGAAAAGTCGCATCCTAGATGCGCAATTACTAGCGTCAATGCTGTGCAGCTCACCCGGTTCACCGACCTCGGCCTTCGGGCCATGATGCTGCTCGCGGCCGGGGAGGCCGACGAGCAGCGGGTCACCACCCGGTCGATCGCCGCGGGTGCCAATGCATCGGAGAACCACATCGCCAAGGCGGTGTCCCGGCTCGTCGAATTGGGGCTGGTGTCGGCACGACGGGGTCGCGTCGGCGGTCTGACCCTCACCGAGGCGGGCCGGGACGCGTCGGTCGGCTGGCTGGTCCGACACCTGGAGGGTGACCGCGAGGTCATCGAATGCGGCGGTGCGAACCCGTGCCCGTTGGTGGCCGCCTGCCGGTTGCGTCGTGCGCTGGCCGACGCCAAGGAGGCCTTCTATCGAGAGCTTGACCGCTACACCGTCGGCGACCTGGCCCGTGCGCCCGCGCTGCAGTTGCTTCCCACGAGTTACAGCCCACCCGATGAAAGGAATCCCCGATGACCGTCCTCGCCGCTGGAGCCCAGCTGGAGCCTGCCCACGCCGAGGTGGTGTCCGCGACGCTGCCGCTGATCGGGGCGCACATCGACGAGATCACCACGCAGTTCTACCGCGGGATGTTCGGCGCGCACCCGGAACTGCTGCGCAACCTGTTCAACCGCGGCAACCAGGCCCAAGGGGCCCAACAGCGGGCGCTGGCCGCATCGATCGCCACCTTTGCCACGCACCTGGTCGACCCGAACCTGGCGTACCCGGGCGAGCTGCTGTCGCGCATCGGTCACAAGCACGCGTCGCTGGGTGTGACCGCCGAGCAGTACCCGATCGTGCACGAGCACCTGTTTGCGGCGATCGTCGCGGTTCTGGGCGCCGACACCGTCACCGACGAGGTCGCCGCGGCATGGGACCGGGTGTTCTGGATCATGGCCGACACGCTGATCGCCTTCGAACGCGATCTCTATCGCGGTGCCGGGGTGGCCGATGGCGACGTCTACCGCCGGGCACAGGTGGTGGCGCGCGTCGACGACCCTTCGGGTGCGGTGCTGGTGACGGTGGTCTCGCCCGGCCGACCGTTCTCGGAATTCCTCCCTGGCCAGTACGTTTCGGTGGGCGTGACGATGCCCGACGGGGCCCGCCAGCTGCGCCAGTACAGCCTGGTCAACGCTGCGGGTGGTGCAGAACTGACCTTCGCGGTCAAACCGGTCGGGGCCATCGGGGGGCAGCCCGCGGGGGAGGTGTCGAGCTGGATCGCGGCCAACCTGTGTGTCGGTGACATCCTCGACGTCACGGTGCCGTTCGGCGACCTGCCGGCACCCGATGGCACCGCACCGTTGGTGCTGATCTCGGCCGGTATCGGCATCACGCCGATGGTCGGCTTCCTCGAACACCTGGCAGTTCAAAGGCCCGACGCGCGGGTGCAGGTGCTGCACGCCGACCGCAGCGATCAGAGTCACCCGCTGCGCGAGCGCCAGCACGAGCTGGTCGCCCAGCTGCCGAACGCGAGCCTGGACCTGTGGTACGAAGACGGCCTCACCGCCGGCGCCCCGGGTGCGCACGCAGGTCTGATGAATCTGGCCGACCTGCAGTTCGCCGACGCTGTGCAGGTGTATCTGTGCGGCGGAAACGGATTCGTGCACGCGGTCCGCGCTCAGCTGCTGGGAAAGGGCATCACCGCAGAGCGGATCCACTGCGAGCTGTTCTCGCCCAACGACTGGCTGCTGGACTAATCCTCGGTGATGGCGCGCGCCACGAGATCGGCCAACACGTGGCAGTACTCGTGCGCGATCTGTGCATCGGTGTAGAGCGCGTAGCTATGCAGCGGCGCGGTCAGCATCTGCAGCGCAACCCCGGGGTTGACGTCTTCGCGCAGCTCGCCGCGTTCGGCTGCGCGACGGAAGATCACCGTGACGACCTCGCGGCGCATCGCGTAGAACGCGGCCCGGGTGTGCACGTCGGCGGCTTGCGACTTGCTGTCGATGACGAGCATCCGCGCGATGCGCCGTCCGACGGGCTCGTTGAGATAATCGGCCAGTGACAGCGCGAGCGCGGTCAGGTCGCCGTGCAGCGACCCGGTATCGGGTGCGGTGATCGTCAGCTCGCTGTAGCTCGACAACGCGTCGAGGATCAACTGCCGTTCGTTGTCCCACTCCGCTCGCAGGAACGCGGGGTCGAGGTGGCTTCGGTGTGCCACGCCCTCGATGGTGAATCGGTCGACGCCCCACTGCTGCAGCTCGGCCAACGCCGCCTCGAGCGCCAACGCACGTACATCGACACTGTCGACCGCCGCCATGATCCCCCAACCCATCGAGTCTTTGCCCGACGAATCTAGGAAATATGGCACATCATGTCGAGAACTTTGCGCGAATCGATCACGAGGCGTTCAGACGAATTCGCCAGCGCACGAATGTCAGGTAGAAGATGCTGATCAGCGCCAGCATCGCCATGTCGAACAGCCATGCCCCCGAGGTGTGCTCCCAGTGCCGGTCCTGCGGGGTCAGCGGTCCGGGCACCAGCCGGATCAGGTCGATCGTCGACGCCGAGGACGCGAAGCCCCAGCGCGCCGGCGTCGCCCAGGACATCTGATCCAGCACGATGCGGTCGGTGACCGGGATCATCCCGCCGGAGAACACCAGCTGGCTCATCACGGCGACCACCAGCAACGGCATGATCTGTTCGGCGGATCGGGCCAGTGCCGACAGTGCCAGACCGACCATCGCCGACGCGACGCACGTCGCTGCGATATCGACGAACAGCTCGAAGCCGGGGCTGCCCAGCACCGCGCCGCGTTCCACCGCGCCGGGGCCGAAACCTTTGCCGAGGATCGCGATGCTGGTCACGATGGCGGACTGGATGATCGCGAACACCGTGAACACGGCAACCTTGGCCAGCAGGTAGGCCGTCGTCGACAGACCGACGGCCTGTTCTCGGCGGAAGATCGCGCGTTCGCCGATCAGGGCGCGGATGGTCAGCGCGGTGCCCATGAAGATGGCGCCGACGTTGAGCATCACCAGGATCTGGCCTGGTTCGTTGGGCGCCTCGCCGCCCTGGATGGCTGGGACGGGCACGCCGAATCCGACGTCGCCGGGTACCGACAACGACAGCACGCCCATGATGAACGGCAACATCATCAGGAACGCGAAGTAACCGCGGTCGGACACCACCAGCCGGATCTGACGTCGCGCGATCGTCGACAGCTGCCGGGTCAGGCTGGTCCGGGTCGGGTTGCCCAGATCGGCCGGTGTCTGCGAGGCCGGTTGTGGAGGTGGCGGTCCGTTGTGGGCCAGGTATCGCTGATGGGCCGCATCGGGGTCGCCGGCCACCGAGCTGAAGATGTCGGCCCAGTTGGTGGTCCCCATCGAGGGCCCGATCTGCTCGGGTGGGCCGTAGAAGGCGGTTTTGCCGCCGGGGGCCAGCAGCAGCACCTGATCGCACACGTCGAGGTAGGTCAGCGAGTGGGTGACGACGAGCACGACTCGCCCGGCGTCGGCGAGCTGGCGGAGCATCGTCATGACCTGGCGGTCCAGCGCCGGGTCCAGGCCGGAGGTCGGTTCGTCGAGGATGAGCAGCGACGGGCCGGTGAGCAGTTCCAGCGCCACCGAGGCGCGTTTGCGCTGGCCGCCGGACAGTTTGTCGACCCGGGTGTCGAGGTGTTTGGTCATCTCGAGCTCTTCGAGCACCTCGTTGACGACCTGTTCGCGGTCGGCCCTGTTGGTGTCGGGCGGGAGCCGCAGCTCGGCGGCGTACATCAGCGCCTGGCGGACGGTCAGCTGGCCGTGCACCACGTCGTCCTGGGGCACCATGCCGATGCGGGAACGCAGCGATGCGTACTCGGCATGCACGTTGTGACCCTCGAAGGAGACCTGGCCGGAGGTCGGATGGGTGTAACCGGCGACCAGCCGGGCGAACGTGGACTTGCCGGCGCCGGATGGGCCGATGATGGCCGTCAACGTGCCCGGACGCGCCGACATCGAGATGTTGTCCAGCAGCGTCTTGTTGTTCTCGATGGTCCAGGTGATCCCGTGGACGTCCAGGCCGCCGGTGGCGGTGTCGGCTGCGGTCTCCGTGCGCCGGACCAGCATGGCGCCGCGGAAGACCAGGTCGACGTTGCCGATGGTGACGATGTCGCCTTCGGTGAGCATCGCTGAGTCCACCCGGGCGCCGTTGACGAAGGTGCCGTTGATGCTGCGGTTGTCCCGGATCTCGGTGCCGTCGACGGTCGGGACCAGGGTGGCGTGGTGGCGCGAGGCCAGCACATCGGGGATGACGATGTCGTTGTCGCTGGCCCGGCCGATCTTGACCGACCCGGGCGGGGCTTCTGCGGGCCGGCCCGGCCGCAGGATCTTGAGCATGCTGGTCGCGAGGTTGCCGTCGCCGGATCGCGGGGCCGCCGCCGGCCCCATCATCGTGACCGATTCCAGGCTCGGCGAGTCGATCGGCGCCGGCGCGCTGTGTCGGGGCTGGCGCGGTGGCACGCTCGGCGGCGGGTTGATCGGCCCGGTCGGCTGGTAGCCGGCTCCGGTCTGCGGGGGGCGCGGCGGCGCCGGACGGGTGTAGGTGGGCTGGCTGGGCGGACCGGGCTGACCGGGCCACGACCCGCTGCGACCGGCCGCCGGAATCGCACTGGTCGGGGGAGTTCCCACCGAACCCTGATGGCGTCCGACCTCGAAGGTCAGTCGGGGTCCGTCAGGGTTGCCGAGGTAGAGCTGCTGGCCGTCGGTGATATCGGCCGCAGGCACCCGGCGGCCGTTGAGGTACATGCCGTTGAGGCTGCCGTTGTCGATCGCAACCCACCGGCCCTGTTCGGAGCGCAACACCACGTGGGCGCGCGAGATCAACGGGTGGGCGATCCGGACGTCGGCGCGCAGGTCGCGGCCGACGACGACGTCGTTGCCGGCCGCGAAGGTGCGGGTGGATCCGTCGTACCGAACCGTCAGCGTCGGGGCGGCTGGTCGGCTCATCGCTGGCAACTCTATCGGTAGGCCCGCCGGTCGGGCTCCGCTGCCTGCGCTCGCGTTGATCTGTGGCCGCACCGTTATCGAGTTGTCGCCGAACCCGCAACACGCCGGTAACCGACCTGATCAAGTCGAAATAGTCAAAGTCGCTGTGATGAAGGGTGATCGGGGACGCGGCGGGCGGTCTGCCAGGGCCTGTTCCGCGTCAACGCTCATTTTAGATAGTGGCCTCTAATTTAGGGTGGAGCAATGCCGAGGCCTCCCCGATACACCGTCGACGATCTCCTCGATGCCGCCGCTGAACTGCTGGCCGCCGATGGTGCCGCGGCGGTGACGATGTCGGCGGTGGCCCGGCTGTGTGGAGCGCCCAGTGGTTCGGTGTATCACCGGTTCCCGTCGCGTGCGGCGCTGTGCGGTGAATTGTGGCTGCGCACCGAGGAGCGCTTTCACGCCGCACTGGCCGCTGTGCTGGCCGAACCCGGGGATCCGCAGCAGCGCTGCGTGGCCGGCGCGCACCAGGTGCTTGCGTGGTGTCGGCGGCACCCGGCCGAGGCCCAGGTGCTTCTGACAGGTCCGGGTCCGCTCGGGCTCAGCGAGTGGCCCGATCCGCTGAGCAACCGGCGGAAACGCTTGCAGCGCAGGCAGCGTAAAGCCTTCGCCGAACTGTCCGACGACGTCACCCGGGTCGGCGCCGCGCTGATCGACGTGCCGTTGGCGATGGTGCGTCGTCAGCAGCGCAGCCGTCAGACCGTGCCGGCCGGTGCCGAGGAGATCGTGGAGGACTGCGCCCGGGCGCTCATCGCCCCGAGCTGACCGGAGACGGCGAGCCGGTGCGCACGCAGTAGGTGTGGCTGTAGATGGTCGGCATGCACAGGTTGCAGTGATCGCAGATCGACTGCACGGCGCTGTCGGCCTTGATCCGGTTGAGCAGGTCGGGCTCGGCGAGCAGTGCGCGACCCATCGCGACGAAATCGAATCCCTCGGCCATCGCTTTGTCCATGGTCTGACGGTTGGTGATGCCGCCGAGCAGGATCAGCGGCATCGTCAGCTCGTCACGGAATTTCTTGGCGTCGCGCATCAGGTATGCCTCGTGATACGGGTACTCGCGCATGAACTTCTTGCCGGTCATCCGGATTCCCCAGGACAGCGGCGGCTTGAAGGCCTTGGAGAACTCCCGGACCGGCGCTCCGCCGCGGAACAGGAACATCGGGTTGAGCAGCGAGCTACCGGCGGTCAGTTCCAGGGCGTCGAGCCCACCGTCGTCCTCCAGCCATTTGGCGGTCTGCAGGGACTCCTCGACCGAGATGCCACCGCGCACCCCGTCGGACATGTTCATCTTGGCGGTGACCGCGATCCGATCGCCGACGGCGCGGCGCACCGCGCGCACAACGCCGCGGGCCACCTTGGCGCGGTTCTCCAGCGAGCCACCGAACTCGTCGGTGCGCCGATTGATCAGCGGCGACAGAAACGAGCTGGCCAGATAATTGTGGCCGAGGTGGATCTCGACGGCGTCGAAGCCCGATTCGATGGCCAGCCGGGCGGCATTGGCGTGTTGCTCGGTCACCTCGTCGATGTCGGCGCGGGTGGCCTTGCGGGCGAAACGCATCGACAGCGGATTGAAGAACCGGACCGGCGCCAGCGCGGGAGCCTTGTTGGTGCGGGCATTGGCCACCGGGCCGGCATGCCCGATCTGAGCGCTGATCGCCGCGCCCTCGTTGTGGATCGCCTCGGTGAGCCGACGCAATCCCGGCACCGCCTCGGGGCGCATCCAGATCTGCCAGCCGTCGGTGCGCCCCCCGGGGGCGACCGCGCAGTAGGCCACCGTCGTCATCCCGACCCCGCCCGCGGCGGGTAGCCGGTGGTAGGTGATCAGGTCCTCGGTGACCAGCGCGTCGGGGCTGGAAGCCTCGAACGTCGCCGCTTTGATGATTCTGTTGCGCAGCGTCAACGGCCCGAGCTTGGCCGGTGCGAACACGTCGTGCGGGGCTGCCATAACAGGAGCTTGCCATGCGCCCTGTCAGAATGAACGCCGTGGGTGCAATCACTTTGGACGGTAAGGCCACGCGGGACGAAATCTTTGTCGACCTCAAGCAGCGCGTCGCGCGACTCGCCGAGGCTGGGTACACGCCCGGCCTGGGCACGGTGCTGGTCGGTGATGACCCGGGGTCGCAGGCCTACGTGCGGGGTAAGCACTCCGACTGCGCCAAGGTCGGCATCAACTCGATCCGCCGTGACCTGCCCGCCGACATCAGCCAGGCCGAGCTCGAGGCCACCCTCGACGAGCTCAACGCCAACCCGGAGTGCACCGGATACATCGTGCAGCTGCCGTTGCCCAAGCAGCTGGATGAGAACGCCGCGCTGGAGCGGGTCGATCCGGGCAAGGACGCCGACGGTCTGCACCCGACCAATCTGGGCCGGCTGGTGCTCAATGAGCCCGCGCCGCTGCCCTGCACGCCGCGCGGGATCGTGCACCTGCTGCGCCGCTTTCAGGTGGAGATCGCCGGCGCGCACGTGGTGGTCATCGGTCGTGGCGTCACGGTAGGCCGGCCGCTCGGGCTGTTGCTGACCCGTCGCTCGGAGAACGCCACGGTGACCCTGTGCCACACAGCGACTCGCCATCTGCCACAGATCACCCGGGAGGCCGACATCATCATCGCCGCGGCGGGGGTGCCGCACATGGTGACCGCCGAGATGGTGCGTCCAGGGGCGGCCGTCGTCGACGTCGGGGTCAGCCGCGACGAGGCGGGCAAGCTCGTCGGTGACGTGGCACCCGAGGTGTGGGAGGTCGCCGGCCATGTGTCGCCCAACCCGGGCGGGGTCGGTCCGCTGACGAGGGCCTTCCTGCTGACCAACGTGGTCGAGCGCGCCGAGGTGCTGGCCGGGTTGTGACCGCCAGGGAGTTCGTTCGCAAGGTGTTCGCCGGGCAATGGCCGATCCTGGTCGTCGCGCTGTTCCTGGTGGCCGCGTTCGTGCTGGTGGCGGCGGGCTTCTGGCGGCGCGGTGCGTTGGTCATGGCGGTCGGGGTCGCGGTGGCCGCAGGGCTGCGGCTGACGCTGTCCGACGAGCGGGCCGGGCTGCTGGCGGTGCGCACCAAGACCATCGACTTCCTCACCACAGCGTTGGTCAGCGCGGCGATGCTCTACATCGCGTGGACGATCGACCCGCTCGGCACCAGCTGAGGTCACCCCCTCGCGAAAGTGACACCAGCGTCGTGAAACTCGCGCGATCACGACCACCAGAGCACTCTCGCGCAAAACTCGGTCGACTCGCGGCCGACCATCTGACACGCTGGCCGCGTGGAGGACACCAATATCGCAGTGATCCGGATCCGTCGCAGCTAGCGGCGGACCGTCTCCTTCGTCAGCGCTCCGCCGCGCCGATCGTCCATTCCAGCCGATCCCGCGGAGCTTGTTCATGCCCACCTACAGTGGCGGCCGTCATGAGCACGGCCAGAACTTCCTCATCGACCCCGCGATCAGGGACCGTATCGTCGGCCTGGTCGCCGCCACGTCCGGTCCCATCGTCGAGATCGGTCCCGGTCGCGGTGCGCTCACCTTCGAACTGCAGCACCTCGGCCGTCCGTTGACCGCGGTCGAGATCGATGCCCGGCATGCCCGCTGGTTGCGCTCGCGGGCCAAGCCTTCGACGGCGATCGTCGAGGCCGACTTCCTGCGTTGGCGGCTACCGGCCCATCCTCACGTCGTGGTCGGCAACCTGCCCTTCCACCTGACGACCGCGGTGCTGCGTCGGCTGCTGCATGCGTCGCAGTGGACGCAGTCGATGCTGCTGGTGCAGTGGGAGGTGGCACGCCGGCGAGCCGCAGTCGGTGGGGCCACGATGATGACTGCCCAGTGGTGGCCGTGGATCGAGTTCGGTCTCGAATGCCGGGTTCCCGCCGATGCGTTCCGGCCGCGCCCCACCGTCGACGGCGGGCTCATGGTGATGACACGCCGTGTCGAGCCGCTGGTGGCGCGCCCGGACCGCGGCCGCTATCAGGCTTTCGTGCACGCGGTCTTCACCGGCAGGGGGCGTGATCTGGCCGCGGTGCTGTCGGGTGTGTGTGATCGCCGGACCCGTCGCGCGGTCACGGGCTGGGTGCACCGGCATGGGCTGCAGGGCGCACGGCCGAGAGATCTCACTGCCGCGCAGTGGACGCAACTCTTCGAGTTGGCGGGCCCCTCGCGAAAGTGACACCAGCGTCGTGAAACTCGCGCGATCACGACCGCCAGAGCACTCTCGCGGCGGGCTCAGCCCAGCGTCGCGCGGATACACACCGTGACGTAGGGCAGCGCCAGTCCGGTGCCGTTGGCCAGCGCCGGATGGGTCGCCAGCAGCTCGCGCACCTGTTCCAGCGTGCGGGTGCGCACCTGTTCGGGCGAGGTGATGCAGTAACTGCGCGACGCGACCAGGTCGATCAGCGCTTGCGGGGTCAGGTAGTTCGTCCACTCCACCTGGTGGCGCGCGATGTCGGCAAACGGGGCGGGGAGATCGGCGCTCTGGCTGAACGGGTCGACCTCGTGGCCGATGATGCGTCCCAGCTCCTTGACCCAGCCCAGCCGTTCGTCACGGTTGTTCCACACCAGACCGAGCCGACCCCCAGGCCGCAGGACCCGCATGACCTCCTTGGCGGCGCGCTGCGGGTCGAACCAGTGCCAGGCCTGGGCGACCAGCACCGCGTCAACGCTGGCGTCGGGCAGCGGGATCTCCTCGGCCGTGCCCAGTAGTGCCGGGGTGTCGGGCAGCGACGAGCTCAGCACCTCCAGCATTTCCGGGATGGGGTCGACAGCCACCACGTCGAGGCCGCGCTCGACCAGCCGGGTGGTCAGCTTGCCGGTCCCGGCGCCGAGGTCGAGCACGTCGCGCGCACCCTCGGACAACAGCCAGTCGATCGCCTCCGGAGGGTAGGACGGCCGGCCCCGCTCGTAAGCCGCGGCCTGGGCGCCGAACGACAACGACCGCTGCTCGGTCACCGGTCTGCCAGCTCCAGCGTGCGACGGATCAGCTTGCCCACGGCGTCGGTCTCGAGCAGAAACCCGTCATGGCCGAACTCCGAGTCGACCACGTCCAGGCCGTCGCACCCGGGCAGCAGTTCGGCCAGTTCGGCCTGCAACCGCAGCGGGTAGAGCCGGTCGGAGGTGATGCCGCCGACGACGGTCGGGACCGGGCAGCCGCCCAAAGCCTTGGCCACACCACCGCGACCCCGGCCCACGTCGTGACTCGACAGTGCATCGGTCAGCGCGACATAGGTTCCGGCATCGAAGCGCTGCAACAACTTTCGCCCCTGATGCTCCAAGTAGCTCTGCACCGCGTAGCGACCGCCCGCGCCGGGGTCCTCACCGGTCTGGGCGTCGTTGGCGAAGCGTTCGTCGAGCTCGGCCTCACCCCGATAGGTCAGGTGGGCGAACCGCCGGGCGATCTGCAGCCCGAGTTCGGGTGCGCGCCCGGTGCCGTGGTAGTCCCCGCCCAGCCAGTTCGGATCGGCAGTGATCGCGGCGATCTGCGTGCTCTGCGTACCGATCTGGTCGGCGGTGGCGCGGGCACCGACTGCGAGTACCAGTGCCGCGCGTACGTCTTGCGGATGGCTGACGATCCACTCCAGCGCACGGGCGCCCCCCATCGACCCGCCGATCACCGCGGCCACCTCGGTGATTCCCAGCCGCTGCAGGGTGGCCACATCGGCGGCGACCTGGTCGCGGATCGACGTCACGGGAAACCTTGACCCCCAGGGCTTTCCGTCGGGCGCCGGCGAGCTCGGACCGGTCGACCCGCGGCAGCCGCCGAGCACATTGGTCGAGATCGCACACCAGCGGTCGGTGTCGATCGGCGCGCCGGGGCCGGCAACTCCATCCCACCAGCCGGGGGTCGGATGGTCCGGTCCGGCGGGTCCGGTGATGTGCGAGTCGCCGGTCAGCGCGTGCAGCACCATCACGACGTTGTCCCGGTTGGCCGAAAGCTTGCCCCAACGCTGCACCGCGATCGACACGTCTTCGAGGACGGCGCCGTTCTCCAGGGTCAGTCTGCCGATGTCGACGACGCCGATCTCGCCCTCGGGGGGAAGGGTCGCGCGGTCGTCGGTAGCCACATCCACGATAGTCACGTCACTGACCTCAGAAGGACGCCACGGTGTTCGGGTCGGTGGCGGCGCCGCTGCTGAAAGGTTTGGCCGCGGCGAAGCCCTGCTCGAGGTCGGTGATGATGTCCTCGATCCCCTCGATGCCGACCGCCAGGCGAACCAGTCCCGGCGTGACCCCGGTGGACAGTTGCTCCTCCGGCGACAGTTGGGCGTGGGTGGTGGATGCTGGGTGGATCACCAGCGACCGGACGTCACCGATGTTGGCCACGTGACTGTGCAGGGTCAGCGCGTTGACAAACGCCTTGCCCGCCTCCACGCCGCCGGCCAGCTCGAACGCCAGCACCGCTCCGGTTCCCTTGGGCGCCAACTTCTTTCCCAGGTCATGCCACGGCGAGGACGGCAACCCGGCATAGTTCACCGACAGCACGTCGGGGTGGTCTTCGAGGTAGCCGGCCACCCGTTCGGCGTTGGCCACATGGCGTTCCATGCGCAGGCTCAGCGTCTCCAGGCCCTGGGCGATCAGGAACGCGTTGAACGGTGAGGCGGCCGATCCGAGATCCCGTAACAATTGCACGCGCGCCTTGAGCGCGAACGCCGGCGGCCCGAGTTCGGCGAACACCACGCCGTGGTAGCTGGGATCGGGTTCGGTGAACCCAGGGAAACGGCCGTTGGTCCAGTCGAAGGTGCCGCCGTCGACGATCACCCCGGCGATCGCCGAACCGTGGCCACCCAGGTACTTGGTGGCCGAGTGCACGACGATGTCGGCGCCGTGGCTCAGGGGCTGGATCAGATACGGCGTGGCGATGGTGTTGTCGACGATCAGCGGGACACCGACGTCGTGAGCCACTCCCGCGACCGAGGGAATGTCGAGCACGTCTATCTGCGGGTTGGAGATGGTCTCGGCGAAGAACGCCTTGGTGTTGGGTTGCACTGCAGCCCGCCAGGAATCGGGGTCATCGGGGTTGTCGACGAAGCTGACCTCGATGCCGAGTTTGGGCAGCGAGTAGTGGAACAGGTTGTAGGTGCCGCCGTACAACCTCGGGGAGGACACGATGTGATCACCGGCTTGGGCCAGGTTCAGGATCGCGAACGTCTCGGCGGCCTGCCCGGAGGCCAGGAACAGTGCGGCCACTCCACCCTCCAGCGCCGCGATGCGCTGCTCGACCACGTCGGTGGTGGGGTTCATGATCCGGGTGTAGATGTTGCCCGGCTCGGCCAGGCCGAACAGTGCCGCCGCATGGTCGGTGTCGCGGAAGACGTAGCTGGTGGTCTGGTAGATCGGCAGTGCCCGCGCGTTGGTGGCGGCGTCGGGGGTCTGGCCGGCGTGGACCTGCTTGGTCTCGAACGCCCACTGCGCTTCGGGTTGGGTCATCGCTGTCGCTCCTCCATGAAACTGGGGCCCGTTTCACGGCGGACCCGCGCTTGCCTTATAGCCAGGTGCGGCTACTCAACCTGGTCATCACCCGGGGCACCCCACCGCGGTTGGAGGGTTGCCGGCCAGCGAGCCGGGGCTTGACGCTGGCGCTCATGACCGAAACGAAGGTTATCGCACGACCCGCGAAAACTGCCAGCGGGTTGTCGTCGCCGCAGGTGGGAGGCGCGCGCTCAGCTACCGGTGGCGGTGCTCGGCGCGGTGTGCTCGTCGACGAATGACGCGATCAGATCGGTGATCACGCGGGGGGCTTCGAGCATCGGGATGTGGCCGACGCCGTCGAGTTTGACCATCTTGGTGTCCTCGGGCATGTGCTGCAGGAAGTAGCGGTGCCCGCGCGGCGCCGGGAACACTCGATCCTTCTCGCACGTCACCAACTGGGTGGGCGCGCCGAGGCTGGCCAGCTCCAGCAGGCCGGGCAGGCGCAGCGTCTTGACCAGCAATTGCAGGTAGGCGCTGCAGTGCGTGGCGTCGAGGATGAGATCGCGCAGGTCGGCGTCATCGGGCCCGTCGGCGGGTCCGCTGACTGCCAGTGTCGCCAGCCGGCGCGCGCCGGGCAGCTTCAGGATGCGCGGGCCGAGCAGACGCGCGGCGATCAGCGCGGGACCGCCCAGGATGAACTTCAGCACGGTCTCGTACTTGGTCACCGAATGCTGCGACCAGCCGCCGGCCGGACCGATCGCGGTGACGGTGCGGGCCCGGCCGCGCCGCTCCAACTCGAAGCCGACCCAGCCGCCCAGCGAGTTACCCACGATGTGGGCGGTCTTCCAGCCCAGCTCGTCCATCCGCTGCTCGACATCGTCGACCAGAGCGTGGGTGTCGAGCAGCCAGGTGTGCGACTTTCTGCCGCCGTGGTGTCCGACCATGGTGGGTGCGTAGACCTCGAACCGGCCCGTCTCGGCCAGTTGCCCGGCCACGGTGCGCCAGACGTTCTGGGAGCACAGAAACGGATGCAGCAGCAGGATCGGTTCGCCGGAACCCAGGTGGATCGGCTCGCGTTGTGCCATGCGCCCGACATTAAGGTGATACCGGCGGTACCGCAAGAATCCGGTGTTCTAGGGTCGGGCCCGTGACACGTCCCATCACGGTGAGCACCATCAACGTCAACGGGGTCCGCGCTGCGGTCAAGCAGCGCTCACAGGACAACCTCGGTCTACTGGCCTGGCTGGCCGAGACGGTGGCCGACGTGGTGTGCCTGCAGGAAACCCGCGCCGACGACGAGCAGCTGGCCGACGCGTTGGCCCCGGCGCTGGCCGACGGATGGCACGTGGCTTCGGCGCCGCCGCACATCAAGGGCCGCAACGGCGTTGCGGTGCTGTCGCGCACCTCGTTCGATGCGATCCGAATCGGTTGTGGTGACGAGGAATTCGCACTGCACGGCCGTTATCTGGAGGTGGACACCGCCGGTGTCACGGTGGGCAGCGTCTATGTCCCCACCGGGGAGGCTGACACCGACCGGCAGGTTGAAAAGCAGCGGTTCATGGCTGCGCTGGGCGCCCGGATGGCCGAGCTGATGGGGTCGGGACGCGAGGCTGTGCTGTGCGGGGACTGGAACATCGCCCACACCGAGAACGACATCAAGAACTGGCGCGGCAACGTCAAGAAGTCCGGCTTTCTGCCCCAGGAGCGCCAGTGGGTGACCGACCTCCTGGCCGGCGGCTGGGTCGACGTGGTGCGCCGGGCCCACCCCGACGTGCCCGGCCCCTATGCGTGGTGGTCGTGGCGCGGCAAGGCGTTCGACAACGACGCCGGCTGGCGCATCGACTACCAGCTGGCCACTCCGGGTCTGGCGCAGCGGATGATCACCGCGCGAACCGAGCGACCGAAGGCCTATGCGCTGCGCTGGTCGGATCACTGCCCGGTGACCGTCCACTACGCGTGATTTCGGCGCGCTTTACGACGCTCAGCGGCGTCGACCGCGCCGAAATCACCCGGAAGCGGGGGTTCTGAGAAGATGGGCGGCACCATGAGCAGCACAGCCAAGCCCGTCGTGTTCTCCGGCGCCCAGCCCACCTCCGACTCCCTGCATCTGGGCAACGCACTGGGCGCAGTGGCCCAGTGGGTGCAACTGCAGGCTGACAATGACGCCTACTTCTGCGTCGTCGACCTGCACGCGATCACCATCGCCCAGGACCCCGAGACCTTGCGGCGCCGCACCCTGGCCACCGCCGCGCAGTACCTTGCGCTGGGGGTGGACCCGGCACGCGCCACCATCTTCGTGCAGAGCCATGTACCCGCTCATGCCGAATTGGCCTGGGTGCTCGGCTGTTTCACCGGTTTCGGACAGGCGTCTCGGATGACGCAGTTCAAGGACAAGTCACAGAAGCAGGGCGCCGAGTCGACGACCGTCGGGTTGTTCACCTACCCGGTGCTGATGGCCGCCGACGTGCTGCTCTACGACACCGAGCTGGTGCCGGTCGGTGAGGATCAGCGTCAGCATCTGGAGTTGGCCCGTGACGTGGCCCAGCGCGTCAACGCGCGATTCCCCGATACGTTTGTCGTGCCGGAGGCGATGATCCCGAAGGCGACCGCCAAGATCTACGACCTGGCCGATCCGACGGCCAAGATGAGCAAATCGGCGGCCACCGACGCCGGGCTGATCAGCCTGCTCGACGACCCGGCCAAGACAGCCAAGAAGATTCGCTCGGCGGTCACCGACAGCGAGCGCGAGATCCGGTTCGACCCCGACGCCAAACCCGGCGTGTCGAACCTGTTGACCATTCAGTCCGCGGTGACCGGAGTCGATGTCGGGACCCTGGTCGAGGGCTACGCCGGCCGCGGCTACGGAGACCTGAAGAAGGAGACCGCCGAGGCGGTGGTCGAGTTCGTCACTCCGATCAAGACCCGCGTCGACGAGTTGCTCAGCGACCCGGCCGAACTGCAGAGCGTGCTGGCCAGCGGCGCGCAGCGGGCGCGTGAGGTGTCTGGACAGACGCTGCAGAGGGTATATGACCGGCTAGGTTTATTAGCGCCGCGGTCGCGCGTGGCCGACTGACCAGGAGCGAAGGGGACGGATGACTGAATCGGAGCGTCCGTCCGAGACCGTCGAGAACCCGGGCCTGATGGACCGCCTGCGCGCACGGATGCCCTGGTTCGATCACGTGATGCGGGCGCAGGGCCGGTACAACGAGGCCAAGGGCGACTTCTACGCCGCCGGTATCACCTACTTCACCATCTTCGCGCTGTTCCCGCTGTTGATGGTCGGGTTCGCGATCGGCGGTTTCGTGTTGGCCAGCCAGCCCGAGCTGCTGATGAGCCTGCAGGACCGCATCCGCTCGGCGGTCGGCGGTGACATGGGTCAGCAGCTGGCCGAACTGATGGAGTCGGCGATCGACTCGCGCACCTCGGTCGGCATCATCGGTCTGGCCGCCGCAGCGTGGGCCGGGCTGGGGTGGATGGCCAACCTGCGCGAGGCGCTCAGCCAGATGTGGGGCCTGTATCGCAACGAGCTCCCCGGGTTCCTGCGTACCAAGGTCTCCGACCTGTTGGCGCTGCTGTCGGTGTTCGCTGCACTCGTGGTGACGGTGTCGCTGACCGCGCTGGGCAACATGTCGGTGATGCGAAACGTGTTGGGCTGGTTCGGTCTTACCGACGCGCCAGGGCTATCGCTGGGGCTGCGCATCGCGTCCATCGGGGTGTCGGTGCTGGTGTCATGGCTGTTGTTCACCTTCCTGATCGCCCGCCTGCCGCGGGAATCGGTGAGCTTTCGCAGCAGCGTGCGTGCGGGTCTGATCGCCGCTGTCGGGTTCGAGATCTTCAAACTGGTGGCCGCGATCTACCTGCGCTCGGTGGTCACCGGCCCGGCGGGGGCGACGTTCGGCCCGGTCCTGGGTCTGATGGTGTTCGCCTACATCACCGCGCGGTTGGTACTCTTCGCCACCGCCTGGGCGGCGACGATGCCCGAGAACGTGCAGGAGGCACCGGTCCCCGCGCCGGGCCCGGCGGTGATCCGCAATCGCATCATCACCCGTCCCGGTCTGGCGCCGTGGCAGGCGGCCGCGGCTGCGTTGGCCGGCGCGGTGGGCGCGTTGAGTTGGTCGCGTCTTCGCCGGCGCGGCGCTGTCAGCCGCGCTGAGGACGGCGGTTGAGCGCCCGGGCACCCATGATCAGACTGAACACCACCACCGTGCCGATGACCCCGACGCCCACTCGTACCGGCATCGCGTCCACATCGGTGAGTACGGCGTTGGCTTTGGTGGTGGTGGCTGCGGCCGGGTCTTGCCGGAGGCCGCCCAGCGATGGATCGGGGTCGACGAGCGTGCCCACCGAGGTGCCCGGAGGTGTCGCGAAGCCGTAGTCGAGCAGTCGTGCGGCCTGCTCCCACGGGGCAATGGGCTGACGACTGCCGCGCAGCAGCACCGCGACCAGTCGGCGACCGTCGCGTTCGGCGGCGCCGACAAAGGTCTGACCTGCGTCGTCGGTGAAACCGGTCTTGCCGCCCAACGCCCCGGGGTAATGCTTGAGCAGCCGATTGTCGTTCTCGATCGGATAGGTGCCCTCGCCGCGGCCCGGGAAGGTGAACGACTGGGTGGCGACGATGTCGCTGAACACCGGGTCTTGCCACGCGTACCGGTAGAACAGGCCGACGTCGTAGGCCGAGGTGCTCATGCCCGGTCCGTCCAGGCCCGACGGCGTCGCGACCCGAGTGTCGCGCGCGCCCAGCTTGTTGGCCAGTCCGTTGAGCTTGTTCAGCGCGGCCTCCATGCCGCCCATCTGGCGGGCCAGCGCGAAGGCCGCATCGTTGCCGGAGTACATCAGCAGGCCGTGCAGCAGGTCGTTGATCGAGTAGAAGCCGCCTTCGCCGACGCCGACCTTGGTGCCTTCCTGCGCGGCGTCCTCGGCGGTGCCGGGCACCACCTTGTGCAGCGGCAGATCACGGATGGCCTGCATCGCGGTGAGGACTTTGATGACGCTGGCCGGCCGGTGTCTGCCGTGCGGGTCGCGGGCGGCGATGACCTCACCGCTGTCGATGTCGGCGACCAGCCAGGCTTCGGCGGAGACGTCACCGGGGACCGGCGGGGTGTCCGGTGCGGTGATCACTCCGCAGCCGGCCAGCGCGTCGCCGCCCATCGGCTGGGCCGGCACCGGCAGGGGCCCCGGTGTCGGGTCGCCGGGCTTGGGGACCTCGGACGCGTCGACGGCCGGTGGGGTGGTCTCCCGGTACAGACAGGCGTCGGGGTCCGCACCCGCGACCGGCGCGAGGGTGAGCAGCGCGACGATCATCGGTGCGGTCAGCAGCGCCGCCGCGCGGGTCGCGAACGTCCGGAAAGTGCCCATGGTGTGCGCAGATTAGGCGATTTCGGGGGCCAACCCGGGGAGCCACGCGGCGTCGGCGTCCGTACCGAGATCTCGATGCCGCATAGGCTGTGGGACCACTGTCGATCCGCAAGGGCGTGCATGTTCATTCTGATTCTCGGCTCGATCCTCGGCCTCATGCACGTCTACGTGTGGAAACGCATGGTCAAGGACACGACGCGGCCGGGCCGGGCGCGTTGGTGGTGCTCGCTGGTGCTGGCCGGGCTGCTGGTGCTGCTGGTCGCGGCGCTGTTCGTGCCGCGGGTCTTCGACGTCGCCGAATCGCGCTGGCTGGCCTGGCCCGGCTACCTGTGGTTCGGCGTGGTGGCCTACCTGTTCCTGACGCTGCTCGCGCTGGAGCCGATCCGGTGGGTGCGTGCGTTGTGGCTGCGTCGGCGCCGTCCGGTTGCAGAACCGCCCGACGAATCGGTCACGTTGGATCGCCGGATCTTCTTGTCCCGCGTCGCGGCGGTCGCGGCCGGCACGGCGACCGTGGGTCTGGTAGGTACCGGGCTGGCGAACGCGCTCGGCCCGCCGCAGATATTGCGGGTCCCGGTCCGGCTGCCGCGGCTGGACCCGGCGTTCAACGGGTTCCGCATCGCGGTGGTCGCCGACATCCACCTCGGACCACTGCTCGGGCGCGCGCACACCGAGCGCATCGTGCGGATGGTCAACGAGACCGAACCCGACCTGATCGCGGTGGTCGGCGACGTGGTGGACGGCACGGTCGCCGAACTCGGCCCGGCGGCGGCTCCGCTGCAGGATCTGGTGTCGGGCGAGGGTGCGTTCTTCATCACCGGCAATCACGAGTACTTCGTCGAGGACACCGAGGACTGGCTGCGCGAGCTCGAACGCCTCGGTCTGCAGCCGCTGCGCAACGAACACACCAGGATCCGCCGCGGTGGCGCCGGCTTCGATTTGGCCGGGATCAACGACCTGGCCGGTGCGTCGCGCTCAGATCCCCCCGATCTCGAGCGCGCCCTGCGCGGCGTGGTACCCGACAGCGCGACCGTCCTGCTGGCCCACCAGCCCGTCCAGGTCGGCGAGGCTGCCGAGCGCGGGGTGGATCTGCAGCTCTCCGGGCACACCCACGGCGGGCAGATGTGGCCGTTCCACTACGCCGTGGGCCTGGCCCAACCGGCCCTGGCCGGGCTGTCGACGGTGCGCGACACCCAGCTCTATGTGACCCGCGGCGCCGGGTTCTGGGGGCCGCCGCTGCGGGTGGGTGCTCCGCCGGACATCAGTGTGCTGACCCTGCAGAGCCCCTGACGTTTGCCGCGATGTGACCCGGGGCACTCCTGCGGAGAGGGTGTGAACTTGGGCACTTCTCAGCAACATCACGGCAGTTCCGGCGTCGTTGCACAGGGTTTCACCGCATGCTCAAAGGACAGCAGCCGGCATCCGCCGGTTCCTTCGGAAGGTCGACGAGATGACAACGAAGCACCTCGGCGCAGCCGTCATCGACTTGCAGGCGCACGCGGCCCGGCGGGCATCGCAGCGCCGCTCCCGGTTCGAGGAAGCGATGCGGCGCCACCCGTCCTACCTGGCCCGGGTGGCCACCTCCGGCGACGATTCCGTCGACGCCGGCTGACACCTACATCCGCGCGGAGGCCTCGGTGAGCACGGCGCGCAGCACGTCGTAGATCGCGTCGAACTCCGCCTGCCCGCTGATCAGCGGCGGGGCCAGCTGCACCACCGGATCACCGCGGTCGTCGGCGCGGCAATACAGCCCGGCCTCCCACAGCGCCGGGGTCAGGAAGCCCCGCAGCAGCCGCTCGGACTCCTCGTCGTTGAACGTCTCCTTGGTGGCCTTGTCCTTGACCAGCTCGATGCCGTAGAAGAAGCCCTCCCCGCGCACATCGCCGACGATCGGCAGGTCGTAGAGCTTCTCCAGGGTCGCCCGGAACGCCGGCGCGTTCGCCTTGACGTGGTCGTTGAGCCCTTCGCGTTCGAAGATGTCGAGGTTGGCCAGCGCCACCGCCGCCGACACCGGGTGTCCGCCGAAGGTGTAGCCGTGGCCGAACACCGTGTGTCCGTCGTTGAACGGCTCGAAGAGCCGGTCACTGGCGATCATCGCGCCGATCGGGGAGTAGCCCGAGGTCATGCCCTTGGCGCAGGTGATGATGTCGGGCACGTAGTTGAAATCCTGACACGCGAACATCGACCCGATCCGGCCGTAGGCGCAGATGACCTCGTCGGAGACCATCAGCACGTCGTACTCGTCGCAGATCTCGCGGACCCGCTCGAAGTAGCCCGGCGGCGGCGGGAAACAGCCGCCGGCGTTCTGCACCGGCTCGAGGAAGACTGCGGCGACAGTGTCGGGACCCTCGAACTCGATGGCCTCGGCGATGCGGTCGGCGCAGTATCGTCCGAACACCTTTTCGTCGTGGGCGTAGGCGTCGGGCGCCCGGTAGAAGTTGGTGTTCGGGGCCCGGAAGCCGCCGGGAACCAGCGGCTCGAACGGCGCCTTGAACGCCGGGATGCCGGTGATCGACAGGGCGCCCTGCGGGGTCCCGTGATAGGCGATCGAGCGGGAGACCACCTTGTGCTTGCCGGGCTTGCCGGTCAGCTTGAAGTACTGCTTGGCCAGCTTCCACGCACTTTCGACGGCTTCACCGCCGCCGGTGGTGAAGAAGACCCGGTTGAGGTCGCCGGGCGCGTAGCCGGCCAGCCGCTCGGCCAGTTCGACCGCCGTCGGGGTGGCGTAGGACCACAGCGGGAAGAACGCCAGCTGTTCAGCCTGCTTGGCGGCCGCTTCGGCGAGTTCGCCGCGGCCGTGGCCGACCTGGACGACGAACAACCCGGACAGGCCGTCGATGTACTGACGCCCTTTGTCGTCATAGATGTGCACGCCCTCGCCGCGGGTGATGATCGGCGGGGTGATGCCGGCGCCGTGGCGGGCGAAGTGTCCCCACAGGTGGCGGTTGGCTTTGGCCGACAAGCCCGACATCGCGGTCTCGGAGGTTTCGGAAATGATGGTCATCTAGTGCCCCAATTGTATTGCTGCTTGACAAGTTTCAGGTAAACCAGGGTTTCGGTGGATATCACTCCCGGTAGGGCACGGATCTGGGTGTTCAACAGTTGCAGGAGGTGGTCGTCGTCCTCGCAGACCACTTCGGCGATGGCATCGAAGGATCCGGCCGTCAGCACGACGTAGTCGACGGCGTCGATCCCGGCCAGTTGTTCGGCGATTCTGGTGGTGTCACCGGTGCACTTGATGCCGATCATGGCCTGGCGGGCGAAGCCGAGCTGCATGGGATCGGTGACGGCGACGATCTGCATCACCCCGGCGTCGACCATGCGCTGCACCCGCTGGCGCACAGCGGCCTCGGACAGGCCGACGGCCTTACCGATACCGGCGTAGGAGCGCCGGCCGTCCTGCTGCAGTTTCTCGATGATCGCTTTGGACAGCTCGTCGAGGGGGAACGCGGCACCGGGTCGGGAGGTGTTCACACGGAACGACACCGGGCCGACGGCGTGCGGGACCCCGGGGTTGGCCATGCCAGAGATTGTGCACGGAATCCGTCGTATAGGGCAACTGTCACCATGAAATCGCTTGTACCGCGACGCTGAGGCTGCCGTAATGCGTAGCATTGCCGCCCACTGCCGTTATAGCGTGGGGCCATGGGCATGGCAGGAAGCTGGATCGACGGCGAGCCGGTGACGACCGCCGGCGCAACGCACACGGTGATCAACCCGGCCGATGGACAGGCCGTGGCGGAGTTCGCGCTGGCTCAACCCGCCGACGTGGACCGGGCAGTGGCCTCGGCGCGGGCTGCGCTGCCGGACTGGGCCGGGGCGACGCCGGCGCAGCGCTCAGCCGTGCTGGCGAAGCTGGCCCGGCTGGCCGACGAGGCCACCGAGACGCTGGTGGCCGAGGAGGTCAGCCAGACCGGCAAGCCGGTGCGGCTGGCGACCGAGTTCGACGTGCCGGGCAGCGTCGACAACATCGACTTCTTCGCCGGGGCGGCACGCCATCTGGAGGGCAAGGCGTCCGGTGAGTACTCACCCGATCACACCTCGTCGATCCGCCGCGAGGCTGTCGGGGTCGTCGCGACCATCACCCCGTGGAACTATCCGCTGCAAATGGCGGTGTGGAAAGTGTTGCCTGCGTTGGCTGCCGGGTGCGCCGTGGTGATCAAGCCGGCGGAGATCACCCCGCTGACGACGTTGACGCTGGCACGGCTGGCCACCGAGGCGGGGTTGCCGGCCGGGGTGCTCAACGTGGTGACCGGAGCCGGAGCCGACGTCGGCACCGCGCTGGCCGGTCATGCCGAGGTCGACATGGTGACGTTCACCGGGTCGACGCCGGTGGGGCGCAAGGTGATGACCGCCGCGGCCGCGCACGGGCACCGCACCCAGCTCGAACTCGGCGGCAAGGCGCCGTTCGTGGTGTTCGACGACGCCGACCTCGACGCTGCCATCCAGGGCGCGGTCGCCGGTGCGCTGATCAACACCGGGCAGGACTGCACCGCGGCGACGCGCGCGATCGTCGCTGCTGATCTGTACGACGACTTCGTGGCGGGCGTGGCCGAGCTGTTCTCGAAAATCGTCGTCGGCGATCCGCAGGATCCGGACACCGACCTGGGTCCGCTGATCACCTCAGCGCACCGGTCGAAGGTGGCCGCCATGGTGTCGCGGGCGCCCGGCGAGGGTGGACGCATCGTGACCGGCGGCGTCGCACCGGACGGGCCGGGATCGTTCTACCGGCCGACGTTGATCGCTGATGTGGCGGAATCCTCGGAGGTATGGCGCGACGAGATCTTCGGCCCGGTGCTGACGGTGCGTTCGTTCACCGACGACGACGATGCGCTGCGGCAAGCCAACGACACCGCGTACGGGCTGGCGGCCTCAGCCTGGACCCGCGATGTCTATCGCGCGCAACGGGCCTCGCGCGAGATCCACGCCGGGTGTGTGTGGATCAACGACCACATCCCGATCATCTCCGAGATGCCGCACGGTGGTTTCGGCGCCTCCGGGTTCGGCAAGGATATGAGCCAGTACTCGCTTGAGGAGTACCTGTCGATCAAGCATGTGATGAGCGACATCACCGGCGTAGCTGAGAAAGACTGGCACCGAACAGTATTCGCCAAGCGCTGACGGCCGCGAAAGTGCACTCAGCGTAGCTGAGGCGCCCGCGGCGCTACCGCACAGGCACTTTCGCGACCGCGGACGCGCAACGCAGCGCGTCACTCCGCGCGCGGCACCACGATCACCGGCACGTCCACCCCGGCCAGGATGCGCGCCGCGGTCGAGCCGAGGAAGACCCGGCGCGGCGCGGCGAACCGGCTGGATCCCACGACCAGCAGATCGCCGTCCTCCCAGTTCAGCTTCTTCAGCGCCGATTCCAGCGTCATACCGTCGGCCACCAGCGAGCTGATGTCCGGCGACTCGGGTACCGCGCGGGCAGCCAGCGCCAGGTTCTCCAGCGCGGCCTCGCGCTGCATTGCGCGCACCTCGCGCGCGCTGTCGGCCTCGGCCAGATTCTCCGCCGACACCAGCGACAGCATTCGGATCCGCAACTCGCCGGCCGAGGCCAGTGTGATCGCAAAAGGCAGTGGGTTGTCGTCGCCGGGCCGGGTGGGCACCGCGGCGGTCACTTCCAGGAATCGGTCGTCGGGGTCCTCGGCGTAGCCGCGCGGCGCCAGCGCGACCGGGATCGGCGAGGTGTGCAGCAGCGCGCTGGTCACCGGCCCAATGGTGTGCCGGCCGAAGAAGCCGTCGCGCGCCCCGCCCACGACGATCAGGTCCGACGAGTGCTCCACAGCGAAGTCGATCAGCGCCTGCGCCGACGATTCGGCGACCGTGACCGTCGACCGGGCGTCGACGCCACCGGCCTTCAGCGCCGAAATCGCTTGTGCCACCCATTGTTCGCCGTGTTCGACGAGTATCTGCTGGTACTTCAGCCGCCCGGGGTGGCCGTCGGGCAATTCCTCCCGCACCACCAGCAGCACATCGACCGACGCGTCGAAGGTTTGCGCCAGTGCGGTGGCCAGGGCGACACCGTCGTCGCCGGTCGGAGTCGCCAGGTAGCCCACGGTCAGATGCATGGACTTCTCACTCTCAGTAGGTGTCGGGAACCTTGACTTCGGTGTCGGCGTTCAAGGTCTCGCCGCGGAAGAACCTCTTGGTACCGAACGCGAAGCACGCCAGCATCAGCGGGATGCCCAGCACCAGCATCCCGACCCCGAGTACGAACACTCCGCCCACCGGGCCGAAGGCGGTGAACCCGTAGTCGGGCTTGATCATGTCGTAGGCGCTCTGGAAGAACGCCCATGTCATGGCCAGCGCGCCCAGCAGCGGCAGGATGCCGCGGAAGAACAGGTTGCGCGCCGACTGCCGCAACGACTTGCGGAAGTACCACACGCAGGCATACGCGGTGATGCCGTAGTAGAACGCGACCGCCAGACCCAGCGAGGCCACCGAGTCGGCCAGCGCGTTCTCCGACAGCAGGGTCAGCAGCAGATAGAAGAACAACGCCGAGAGCCCCATCACGATGGTGCCGAAAGCCGGTGTCATGTAGCGCGGGTGCACGGAGGCGAAACGTTTCGGTAGCGCCTCGTACACCGCCATCGACAGGGTGCCGCGGGCGGTGGGCAGGATGGTGGTCTGCGTCGAGGACAACGCCGACACCGATACGGTCAGCAGCAGGGCCGACGCGGCGATCGACCCGCCCACCGGGCCGCCGAGCACGGTCAGCACGTCGTCGGTGTTGTTCGGGTTGTTCAGGCCGATGCCGACATAGCTGAATCCGGCGAAGGACTGGATCGCGAAAGCCACCAACACGTAGGTGCACACCAGGATGACGGTGGTGACCAGCGCCGCGATTCCGGGTGTGCGGCCGGGGTCCTTGGTTTCTTCGCCTACGGCCAGACACGCGTCCCAGCCCCAGTAGATGAAGATGCACAGGATGATCGCCGCGGCGATCGACGAGGCATCCAACCCGCCGGGCCACAGCCACGACAGCTGCGGCATGATCGCTTGTGCGCCTGCGGTTCCCGAGTAGACCCGCACCAGCGCGATGACGCTGACCACGATCAGCACGCCGAACTGGATGGCGATCAGCACGTTCTGCATGCGCTCGCTGATCACGATGCCGCGGGCCGAGACGATCATCATCGCCAGGATGAAGAAGCAGCCGAGCCCGACCTTGGCGAACACGTTCTCGGCCAGTCCGGTCAACCCGAGGAAGTTCAGCAGATAGATCGCGGCGATCTCGGCGACATTGGCCAGCACGATGATCGCCGACACCGCCAGGCCCCAGCCGCCGATCCAGCCGATCCACGGCCCGAACGCCTTGGTGGCCCAGGTGAACGTGGTCCCGCAGTCCGGGGTGTCCTGGGAGAGCTCCTTGTAGGCGAACGCGACGAGCAGCATCGGGATGAACGCCAGCACGAACATGGCCGGGGCCTTGTCGCCCACAGCGAGTACGACGTAACCCAACGTCGCCGCCAGGCTGTAGGCGGGTGCGACCGCCGCCAGGCCGATGACGACGTTTCCGACCAGCCCCAGCGCGCCGGCCTGCAAACCCTTGCCGCCAACCTGTGGCAGTGTCGGTTCGGTAATTGCCATCAGCGCAATATACGGCTCGGTTGCGGGTAGCGCTCCTGGTCGACGGAAAATACTTGCGCACTACGAACTTTGCTGTCTCCGGTTCTGCCCGCACCGGGTGACTTCGTCGTGCAAAATCGTCAGAAGTGGGTACAAGCGTCCTATGGCGCGCTCGGCAGAGCGGCGCTGTCTCGGAGACGGTCGGGGAAGTTCTCGCAGAAGCTGTCTGAATTCCGACCCATCCGGGGTGCCGACCGCTCCGAATGCTCCGCAGGAACAGGTTCTGCCTACGAGCGGCGCGACCAGAAGGAGCATGCCCTTGAACAGCGGTGAGCGATCCCGGGCGACCGTGGCGGCCCCGAACCGGTGGCGGGCCGGCGCCGCCGAACTGGCGGTCTGGCGTGACGACGTGCGTGCCGCGGTGCGTGCCCATCTGGTCGATTTCGTCCACCGTGAATGTCTCGAACGGCTCGGCGATGCGCATGTCGACGTATCTCCGGCGCTGCTGCGTGACTTTGTCGAAGGCGGCAAGTATGTGCGGTCGACCTATATGTATCTGGGATGGCTGTGCGGCGCCGCCGAGGACGACGCCGCGCTGCGCGCCGCGGCGAGCTTGGAACTGTTGCACGCGTTCGCGTTGATCCAGGACGACGTGATGGATGCGTCGACCCTGCGGCGGGCGCGGCCTGCCGCGCACGTGGTGTTCGCGCGCTGGCACCGCGAGCACGCGCTCGGCGGCTCTGCCGAGCGCTTCGGCGAGTCCGCGGCCATCCTGCTCGGTGACCTGTGCCTGGTGTGGGCTGAGCAGATGCTGCGTGACAGCGGGGTCGACCGCGACGCACTGACCCGGGTCTGGCCGCGCTACGACGACATGCGTGTCGAACTGGCCGTCGGACAGTTCTCCGACCTGGTCAACAGCTCGCACGCGTTCCCGACCCTCGACGAGGTCCTCGACGTGCTGCGGCGCAAGTCGGGCAACTACACCGTGCGCCGCCCGCTGGAGATCGGCGCGGCGATGGCCGACTGCGACCCCGAGGTGATCCTGGCGCTGTCCGGGTACGGCGCTGCCATCGGTGAAGCGTTCCAGCTGCGCGACGACGTGCTCGGGGTGTTCGGCAGCCCGTCGTTGACCGGTAAGTCGGCAGGTACCGATATGGAGGCCGGGAAGGCGACCAGCGTCATCGTCGCCGCCTACGAACTGGCCGGTCCCGGTCTGCGCGGTCAACTCGCCGACCTGATGAGCGCCTCGGAACTCGACGCCGCCGCCATCGAACGGTGGCGTTCGCTGATCGTGGCCAGCGGCGCCGTGCAGTGGATCGAGGAACGCATCGGCGAACGGCATCGGCTGGCCATGGACTACCTCGACCGGGCCGACATCCCCGATCTTCCCCGCCTCGCACTGGCCGAGATGGCCGTCGCCTGCACCCAGCGGGCGGCATGATGCGCACCGTCGCTGGAAAGACCGACCGCATCGTCGTCGTGGGAGCCGGACTGTCCGGGCTGTCGGCGGCCATGCAGCTGGCCGGGCGCGGTCGCGCGGTCACGGTGCTCGAACGCGGCAGTCATCCTGGCGGGCGGGTGGGCCGCGCCGACATCAACGGTTACCGCATCGACACCGGCCCCACCGTGCTGACCATGCCCGACATCATCGACGACGCGTTTGCCGCCGTCGGTGCCTCGCTCGCAGATTTCCTTGCACTGCAACAGGTTCACCCCGCCTATCGGGCCAAGTTCGCCGACGGCAGCGAGTTGGCGGTTCACACCGAAGCCGCCGCGATGGCTTCGGAGATCGAGCGGTTCGCCGGTCGCGGCGAGGCCGACGGCTACCTGAAGCTGCGCGATTGGCTGACCAAGCTGTACCGCACCGAGTTCGACGGCTTCATCGCCAACAACTTCGACTCGCCGCTGTCGCTGCTGACCCCGCAGCTGGCCCGGCTGGTGGCGTTGGGTGCGTTCCGCCGGTGGGAGCCGGTGGTGCGGCGGTTCCTGCACGACGAGCGGTTACTGCGGGTGTTCACTTTTCAGGCGCTCTATGCCGGGGTGCCGCCGCAGAGCGCGCTGGCGGTGTATGCGGTGATCGCCTACATGGACACAGTGGCCGGGGTGTACTTCCCCGATGGTGGCATGCGGGCGCTGCCCGACGCGATGGCCGCCGCGGCCACGCGCGCAGGAGTCGAATTCGTCTACGACGCAAAGGTTTCCGAACTCGAATTCAGTGGACCGCGGGCCACCGCGGTACGGACCGCCGACGGCCGACGCTACGCCGCGGACGCGGTGCTGCTGACCACCGAACTGCCCGACACCTACCGGCTGCTGCGCCGCACGCCGCGACGTCCGCTCAAGCTGCGCGCCGCCCCGTCGGCGGTCGTGGCCCACGTGGGCTGTGCTGCGGTGGGGGAGCAGGCCGGTCACCACACCATCCTGTTCGGCGATGCGTGGCGCGACACCTTCCGCGACATCATCGACGACGGTCGGGTGATGCGTGATCCGTCGCTGCTGGTCACCCGTCCCACCGCCGGGGACCAGTCGCTGGCGCCGGCCGGCCGCGACCTGCTCTATGTGCTGGCCCCGGCGCCCAACACCGAGGTCGGCACCGTGGACTGGGATTCGTCGGGCCCGGAGTACACCGAGCAGATGCTGCACGCGGTGCGCACCCGCATGCCCGGTGTCGGCGACGATGCCGAGATCCTGCAGGTGGTGACGCCGTCGGACTGGGGGCGTCAGGGGATGGCAGCCGGCAGTCCGTTTGCGTTGGCGCACACCTTTTCTCAGACCGGTCCGTTCCGTCCCGCCAACACCGTGCGCGGTGTCGACAACGTCGTGCTGGCGGGGTCCTCGACTGTTCCCGGTGTCGGAGTTCCGACCGCGATCCTGTCCGGCCGGCTGGCCGCCGACCGGATCACCGGGATCACCGCTGTCCGTTCCACCACGGAGGTCCACCGCTGATGATCAGCTCAGAGCTCGACGCCGCAGGGGTCCGGGAACCGTCGTTACGCGAGGCCTACCGCCAGTGCCGGGACATCAACGC